>JAGWVU010000001.1 GCA_018970725.1 Verrucomicrobiota bacterium | reverse complement strand
CCATCGCTGATCCGCAGCCGGGCCACTTGGCCGTCCCAAAGATGCCCGGTCTGGTCCCGCCCGCCGACGACAAACCGGGTGGAAGCGGTGTGTGGAGGGGAAACGACCGGATGCGCGACGATCTTCGATGCCGTGACGGAAGAGGGATCCGAGAGATCGCGGACATGGAAAACGATGGTTCCGTTCGGAGCCGGAGCTCCCGGTGAACTCCCGGGAGTGCGGAATTCCACGGCGAGATACACCGGTTTGTCTGGCGGAACGGCGATCCCGGAGGGCACGACTTCATGCACCGTGTTGCCCTGATCATCTTGACCGGTGATCTGGACGATCAGGCTCCCGGGAAGATAACGGGACTTGGCTCCGGTGACTCCGAGGGTCCAGCCGGGAGAGAGGGGACTTCCGTTCCACCGGGAGACGAGGGTGCTCACGGTGCCGTCGGGATGCGCGTGATCGAGTTCCACGATGGCCTCCACCGTGAAGTGATCTCCGAGGTCGGCAAGCGAAGCCTCGAGCCGCTCGAACCGGCTGCCGGGCTGAAGCCAGAGTGCGTGGGAGCCCAGACCGGCACCCGTCAACCCCGGACCACCGAACCGCTCGGCCACGGGCCGCACCCCGGTCTCCACCGGATACGGGTCCTCGTTGCTCACGGAACCTTTGGCCAATGACTCCTCCCGCGACAGAAAACTCCTGGCCAAGGCGGTCTCCGCCCGGGTTGGCTCGCGGGAAAACAAATCCAAATAGGCGCGGCGGATGGCGGCAGCATGATCCCCCGAACCAGCCTGAATCAAGGACGCTCCCATGGCGCTGGCCCGCTGCAGGGGCCATTCCCCGTTGGTCAAGAGGAGGGATTGCAAGGGCGTCGTCGTTGTCGGCCGGGTGGGGCTGGATCCGAATCCGTTCGGCGCATCGAAGACCCCAAGGACCGGGTCGGGAGAATTCCGCAACTTGCGCACGTAAATGCTCCGACGCGGGGTCGAGCCCTCGACCGATCCTTTTAGCCCGCCGGGGAGTAATTCGCCGCTCGCGGCCAGCATCGTGTCCCGGATCTGCTCGGCGTCGAGCCGGCGCGGTGGAAATCGCCAAAGCAGGCGGTTCGACGGATCGGTGCGCGCCTCGAGGGCGCCGGGCTCGCGGCGGGCCGTCTGCCGGTAGGTGGCGGAAGTCAGGATCAGCCGATGAAGCGGCTTCATTCTCCAACCGCCTTGGACGAAACGAGCGGTCAACCAATCCAGCAGTTCCGGATGGGAAGGGGTCTCGCCGAGTTTGCCAAAATCATTGGGCGTCGCGACCAAGCCGGTCCCGAAATGATGATGCCAGATCCGGTTGGTCATGACGCGGGTGGAAAGGGGATTGTCCGCGCGGGTGATCCAACCCGCCAGCGCCAGCCGCCGCCCGGTGGTTCCCCCGTCCGGCCGGGTGAGGACCGGCGCGGGAAGATTGAGGATCGTGGGGAAGCCGGGTGGAATTGCGGTGGCCCCCCGGCGGTCCCTGAGAAACACCTCCGGTGCCTCCGGACCGACATCGGTTGCGACAAAGGCCATGGGCAATGGCTTGGGCTTCAGGGAGTCGAAGGCCGCCAACTTCGTCCGCAGGGACTTGAGCTGTTCCGCCGCTTCCCCCTTGATCCCTTTTTCGTCGAAGCGTTCCCGCTCGTAACGGGTTTGGATCTTCACCAACTCGACCAGCTGCTGCTCCAAGGGGGAGCGCTGGTCCCGCGGCTTGGCGACCATAGCTTGGATGTCCTCGGGGAACATCTTGCGGTTCTGGTCCTGCGCCTTGAGGATCCGCGGTTCGAGGATGGCGTCGATTCCCGCCCGGATCTCCGCCGTGGCCGCCTCCCACTTGGCGAGGGCTTCGTCGTGCGCCTTGCGCTGCTCCAGAGTGGCGCTGGGGATGTCGAAACGCCAGCTCACCGGCGCGAGAAAAGCCTGCAGAGCGAAGTAATCCTTCTGCAGGAGCGGATCAAACTTGTGGTCGTGACATTGCGCGCAGCCGAGCCCCAGACCGAGGAAGGCTTCGGAGGTGACATGGGTCAACTCATTGAGAATCAGGTCCCACTGGAAACGGGCGTCGCGCTGGTTGTATTCGTAGATCCCATTGCGGAGAAACCCGGTGCCCACCAGAACATCCGGGTCCTCCCGATCGATTTCGTCGCCCGCCAACTGCTCTTGGACGAAGCGGTCATACGGCTTGTCCCGGTTGAAGCTGTCGATCACGTAGTCCCGGTAGGGCCAAGCATTCGCCCGCCATGCGTCCTGCCGGTAGCCATCGCTCTCCGCCCAACGAACCACGTCGAGCCAATGCTGTGCCCAGCGCTCACCGTATTGGGGGCTCGAAAGAAACTGATCGACGACCCGCTCCCAAGCGTCCGGACGGTCGTCGCTCAGAAAAGCCCGGACCTGTTCCGCGGTGGGTGGCAAGCCGAGGAGATCATAACTGGCCCGCCGCAGCAGTTCCACGCGGTCCGCCTCGGGGGACGGCTCGAGACCGGCCCGTTGCAAACGTTCGAGCACGAAGCGGTCGACCTCATTGCGAACCCAAGCGTGCGCGATGGAGGGCGGCACCGGCTGCCCGACGGGTTGGATGGCCCACCACGCAAGTTCCTCCCCGGTGAAGGAACGGGGCCGCGGAGCCGCCTGCAGACTCATGGCCAAGAGGCACCAACAGAGAAAAACCTGGTTCATCGGTCGGAAACGAACTTGATCTTGGGGATTGGCGGGCATTCCAAAAAAGCGACTGGGGTAGGTTCGCATCTTTCTTCGGAAAATCGAACTGACTAAGCCAGAATTTCGCTGACCACGCGGGCCTCGGATTTTTCGACGAGCCGTTGATCCGTGCCGTTGCGCTTGAAGGTGAGACGCTTCGGATCGAGCCCGAAGAGGTGGAGGACGGTGCTGTGGAAGTCGTAGTGGTTGACGACCTGCTCGACGGCATGGTGACCGAAGTCATCGGTTGCGCCGTGGATGTGCCCGGCCTTGAACCCGCCCCCAGCGACCCACATGCCGAACCCGTAGGTATTATGATCCCGGCCCACCTTCTGGCGGTCCGTCTTGCCGCCGGCACGGTTCTGGATGACGGGAAGGCGTCCCATCTCACCACCCCAGTGGACGATGGTGGAGTCCAGAAGACCGCGCTGCTTCAGATCGATCACCAAAGCGGTGGCTCCGCGGTCCACGTATTGGCAGGCGGCGGGCAGGCCGGAGGCAATGGCACCGTGATGATCCCAGGTCTGGTTCCCGGTGAAGAGATTGACGAAACGGACCCCCCGTTCCACCAAGCGACGGGCCAAAAGACAGCGAGCCCCGAACTCCGCGGTCTCTTTCCGATCCAACCCGTAAAGCTTCTTGGTGGACTCGGACTCTCCGCTGAGATCCAGGGCTTCCTTGGCGGCGGTCTGCATTCTGGCGGCCAGTTCAAAACTCTGGATCCGGGCGTCGAGGTCGCTCTCCCCCGGACGCTGCTCGCGGTGGTCACGATTCATCGCCCCGACGAAGTCGAGATAGCGGCGTTGGGCGTCGCCTTGCAGGGAGAGCGGCGGTTCCAGGTTGAGAATCCTCGGTTCCTTGGGCCGGATGACGGTTCCCTGGTAGAGCGAAGGGAGCCAGCCGTTGGAGAAGTTGTCCACTCCGAGAACTGGCAGGCCCCGGGGATCGGTGAGGGCCACGTAGGCGGGGAGGTTGCTGCTCTCACTCCCGAGACCGTAGGTGATCCAACTCCCCAGCGTCGGTCTTCCGCCCACCGCCGTTCCATTGAGCAGGGCGTAGATCGATTGCCCGTGGTTGTTGACCCCGGTCCGCATCGAGCGGATCAAGGTAACCTCATCGGCAATCGACGCCAAGCCGGGCAACAGCTCGCTGATGTCCATGCCGCACCTCCCGTGCTTCGCGTACTTCCAAAGCGGGGCCATGACTTCACGACTGGCACCCGCCGCGTCGTCATACTTCACTTCCCCGGGGAAATCCTTGCCGTCGTATTTGTAGAGGGCGGGTTTCGGATCGAAGAGATCGATGTGGCTCGGCCCTCCCTGCATGAAGAGGGAGATCATTGCCTTGGCCTTACCGAAGCCGTGAGCCGGCTTCGGAGTCATGTCATGGCTCGACGCTTGCCCCAAGCGCGCCGGACTGGCGAGGAGGCCTTGCTCGTTGAGCAACGTGGCCAGGGCGATCGATCCCAAACCGTAATTGGCGCTGAGAAAATGGCGGCGGCTGATCACGGATTTCAGTCGAGGTAGAGGAATTCGTTGGCGCTCATCACGGCGTGGCAGAGGGCGGTCAGGCCGAGCGTCTCGGCCGGTGCCGGCTCCTTGTCCTGGGGACCGCTGACCCGTTCCAGTGTGGCAGGGTTCGACCGGTAAAAGGCGGTCTGGGCCACAAGGAACTCCCGGGCCCGGGCCGACTCAGCCGGGGAAGGCGGACGACCATAGGCGAGCCGCCAGGCCGCAAGGATGCATTTCTCCGGGTCCGCTGCGGCGTCCGCGCGCAACCGCTCGGCGAAGTGCCGGGCGTGCTCCCGCATCTCCAGATGATTCATCAGGAGCAGGCTCTGCGGACTCACGGTGGTGAGCGGGCGGACCTCGCAGTTGGCCTCCGTCATGCTAGGGGCGTCGAACGTTGCGAACATGTCCAGCTGGCGGCTGCGGCGCACCTGGATGTAGACGCTCCGGCGGAATTCCTCTCCGTTGAGCGGGATGAACTTTCCGGTCTGGCGCCCCGCGGTGTCGGTGGTATCAACCCCGATCACCACCTGCCCCTCTTCGGTGAACATGACCGGGACCGGAGGCCCGCCCATCTTGCGGTTGAGCTTGCCGGACACGGCGAGCAGCGAGTCCCGGATGGTCTCGGCTCCGAGGCGGCGCACGTTCTGGTGGCTGAGCCACCGGTTGTCCGGATCGACGGAAGCGGCCCGGTCGCTTCCGTTGGAGCTTTGCCTCCAAGCCTTCGAGGTCAGGATCAGGCGATGCAGATCCTTGAGGCTCCAGCCTTGATCAACGAAGCGGGCCGCCAGCCAATCGAGCAACTCCGGGTGACTCGGCGCCGCTCCGAGCCGACCGAAATCACCGGGTGAAGTGACGATGCCCTTCCCGAAATGATGCATCCACACGCGGTTGACGAGAACCCGGGCGAGCAGGGGATGGCTGCCGTCGGTCAATGCCCGGGCCAGCGCGAGACGGCGGCCCGAAGAGGATAGCGCGGGATCGTCCTCCGGAATCCCGGTCACGCGGAAAGAAGCCAGCACGGAGAGATCTCCGGGGCGGACCGCTTCTTTGGGCGACTCCGGATCTCCCCGATGGAAGACCTTGGTCACCGGCATCGCCCCGGGATCGCGCGCCACCTCCGTGAAAGCGTGGACGAAGTCTTCGCGAGGCTTGCGCGCGCGCACCGCCGCCGCCTCGTCCGCCATCTTCTTCAGCGTGTCAGCGTGCTTGGTCCGGTAGGTGGTGTCGTAAAGATATAGGGATCCGCCGCTGAGTTTCTCGATGGTGGGATGGGCCTTGAGCAAGGCGGTCTGCGCCGCGGTGCGCTTGGCTGCGGGCGTTTCGAAGGCGGTGCGCAGCGTCGCTCGAATTTCCGCGGGGCGCTTTTCCAGTTCCTTCCCGAGGACTTCGGCGATGAATTCGTTCTGTTTGACCGTGCGCGCTTCGTCGAGTTTTCGCGCCTCGGTCTCAATCTTGGCCGACTCCGCTTTGGCTGCCGTGGTCTGCAAGGAAACCAGTCGCGCGTTGGGAACGCGCCAGGCGGACGGATCGAACCCGGGCTCGAACACGGCGCGCAATCGGTAATAGTCCGCCTGGGTGATCGGGTCATACCGATGGTCATGGCACTCCGCGCAGCCAATGGTGAGCCCGTAGAGGGCCGTCCCCACGATCTTGACCGTCGCGCTGATGCAGGCATTGCGAGTGCCGACGTCGTTCTTGGTGGCGGTCCCGTCCGGCCCCATCCGGAGAAAGCCGGTGGCGGCCAGGAGGGTGGCATAACGCTCCCGACCGGCGCCGGGGGAATCCGGATGCAGCCGTTCCATCGCCGCGATCTCGTCCCCGGCGAGCTGCTCCCGAATGAAAACATCAAAGGGTTTGTCCTCGTTCAAGGCCTGGATCACGTAATCCCGGTATCGGTGGGCGTGCGGCCGCTCCGTATCTGCCTCGGTGAAACCATCGGAATCGGCGTAGCCCGCCACATCGAGCCAGTGACGGGCCCAGGTTTCTCCGTAGGCGGGGGAGGCGAGCAACCGGTCGAGCAACGAGTTCCACGCGATCGTGGGATCCTTGGCATGGGCGGCGGTGTAGGCCGCGATCTCTTCCGGGGAGGGCGGCAGCCCGGTCAGATCAAAGGTGACCCGGCGGATGAGAACCTCGGGCGTGGCGCTCTCAGCGAACGAGAGATTCATCTCCCGCAGTCTCGCGCCAAGGAAGGCATCGATCGGGTGCGGTTCGCCGGAAGTCGCTGGAGGATCCCGCCGCACGATCGGCTGCAGTGACCACCATTTCCGTTCCTCTTCAGTGAACGACGCCTCGGAACCGATCTTCTCCGGCTCGGGGCGGGCAGTCGGCGCGCCCGCGGCGATCCAACGCCGGATGGTCTCGATCTCGCGCTCCGGCAACCGCGGTTTCTCCTTCGGCATTTCCCCGCTCTCGATCATCTCCAGCAGATGGCTGCCTGCCGGATCACCGGGCACGATGGCGGGCCCGGACTTGCCTCCTTGGACGAGGAAGCGGCGCAAGCGCACATCCAGCTGGCCCCGCTTTTCCCCCTCCTCGCCATGACAATGAAAGCACTGCGCCTTGAGAATGGGCCGGATGTCCTTCTCAAAGGACAAAGTTTCCCCGAAGGCCCGGGCCCCACCAGAAAGCAGCAGAACCAGCCCGATGACCCGGGCAAAAACGAGGGGGGGGATGCAGATCGGCAACCGCATGACAAAGACGACACCGGGGGGGACACCCGAAACTTTCAGCCCGCCCGTATTGGTCCCCGAAATCCGATCCGTTATCGTGCGATCACATCATCGCTGTTCCAAAGAATGCCGTCGGCTCCGGCGGAACGGATTTCCATGCTGTTTTCCGACAAGGCATGAAAGAAATAGGGTCGGCCCCAACGGTCGAGGAGTTCGCCGTCCGGGCTGATGGATTGGCCGGGCGGCGGACCGAATCTTGCCTGGAACGGATTCCCGCCCATCACCGCTTTCATAATCTCGGCGTTGGTCCCGACTGGATTGCCTCCGACCCGGGTGCGGAAGTCACGGAGCATCAGACGGACAGAGTCGGCATCCTTCCGGGCCTGTTCGGCCAGCGGATCGCCGCCTGGGGATGGAGGGGGCGCTGAACTCCCCGCAACGGGGGGCGGGGGAGGCTGCACCGAAATAACCGGGGGAGATATGGTGCGCTGGATCGGCATGCCAGGAACGACGGAGGAAGTGATCGGCGTGGGCTGCGGGGGAAGCGGACTCCGGCCCGGGCTGGAATGGGGAGCCTCCATCCGAGGGACGGCGGCAGCAGGAAGCGCCCGACCGGCACCCAACGCGGGCCGGGGGGGGCGGCTCAGCCGCTCGAGGAGGATGAGCAGGGCGAGGGCCGCGAAAGCGGAGGAAAGGAGGACCAGGGCGCGGGAGAACTTCTTCACGCCATGAAGCCCAGATCCGGGGTCGGGAACCGGCTGAGGTTGGGGAAGACGGTGCTCATATCCGAGGACGGGACTCCGAACCACTTCGCCAGGGTGGCAGAATGTTGATCGACAGACAGGGTGGGGATCCACCGACCAGTGCCGGTGTCGTCGGGACCGTTGATGGTGAAGACCGGGAGACGGCCGTAAAAGTTTCCCCCTTTGACGGCGCCGCCCATGACGACGTGGTGAGCGCCCCAACCGTGATCGCTCCCCTGGCTGTTGGTGGGAAAGGTGCGGGAGAAGTCGCTTGCGGTGAAGGTAGTCACGCTGTTGGAAGTCCCGATTTGCTCCATCGCCCGTTGGAAGGCAAACATGCATTCGCTCACCTCATTGAGGAGGGTGGCGTGGGTTCCGGTGGTGGTGTTCAGGGAGGGCGAAAGGGTGACTTGGGCGGTGTGGGTATCATAGCCGCCGACCGAGCAGAAAAAGATCTGCCGCTGCATGTTGAATCCTGACGGCCCGCGTGCATGGATGAGCCGGGCAATCATCTTCAACTGGTTCCCGAGCGTGGTGTTGGGGAACGGCACCGTCCAGAAGGAGTCGAGGGCGGTGGCGGAGATGGCATTGTTGAGCAGGTCCCCAGTGTAGATGGCTCGCTCCAGCACCTCGGCGTAAGCCTTTCTCTGTAAATTGCCGTGAGGAACCCCGAGGATATCGCGAAGGGCGCGCGCCCTCGCGGAGCTACCGGTCATGAGGTTGCCGGTCAGGGTCACCGCGCCGTTGGTGGCGACATGATACTGGGACACCAGATTGCCTACCTCTAGCGTGTTCGCGCCGTTAAGGGAGACCGACATGGAGATGTTTCCCGCGGGATTGGCCCATGCGTTGAGGAGATCCGCGACCCGCCCGCCCCAACCGGTGGACGGCGGCTGATCGGGGATGGAGGTCTGCCACTGGGTGACCTGATCACTGTGCGAAAACAGCTGGGGCGGTTTGGTATTGGAAATAGAGGAAAGATACTCGGCCCGGTTGATGGGCTTGACCAGCGTGCCGACATTCAGAACAACGGACAGCTTCTTCTCGCCGAAGAGTGTCTGCAACTCCCCGCAATTGGGATGAAACCCGTAGGTGTGGCCATCCGCGTCCTGATAGGGTGAATCGGAGGAGCCGGCACCGGTCCGCAAGGTATGGAGCGAGGATTGCGGGAGGGCGAGGTTGCCGCGAATGTTGGTGTAGGCGTCGAACGATGCGGTGTCGGTCGGCACGATCCAGTTGTTGGAGTCATTCCCTCCGGCGAGGAAAAGGCAGACGAGGGCCCGGTAATCCGTGGGAGCCGGTCCGCTGGGCGCCGCCATGGCGGACTGGATGAGGCGCAGGTCGATCAGTGCATTGCTGACCGCGGTGGCTGCAAGACCCGAACCGATGCGTCTGGCGAAGCCGCGACGCGTGATGATATTGGGGGACGGAGTGGTGTTCATGGGTGTCACCGTTGAATGGTAAAGTCCGGGCTGGTCAAGATCAGATGGAGAACGGCTCGGAGCCGGTCGCGGCGGTTTGTTTCGGAGGGAGCCGAGTTGGTGTAGGGCACCACGGTGGCGAGACCGGCGCTGACATTGAGACCGGTGGTGCTGATGCAATTCACCGGAATCCTGAAGGTGCTGGGACCGGTCACCGTGATGGTGTAGGACCCATTGATGGCAGGGGAGAACGAACCGCCGGTGACACCCGAGATCGTCACGACATCCCCGGTGTTCCAACCGTGGCTGGGAGCCGTGATGGTGCACGGATTCCCGGCGGTGATCCCGGAGAGCGTCCGGTGCTGGAGGAAGCGTTGGATGATCGCCTTGGATTGCGAAGTCAGTTGACCGGCCAACAACAGAGTGTTGAGGCGATCGATGAGCGCACCGAGGTTGGCATCGCTGGTCCAAAACTCCAAGGGAGCCACGCCCGCCCCCAAGCCGACGTCGCTGGCCGGGCCCATCCAAGGACTCAGGTCGAGCACCAAGGCATTGGTCCCCGATCTGAAACTGCTCAAGCCGCTCGTGTTGCCCGGATTGAAGACCCCGTTGAAAAGGAAATTCGCCTGGCGGATCGCGGTGGTTTCCGCGGTGATTTCAAACTCCGGGGTGGTGATCCCTTGGGCGGCGATCGAGCCGGGGAACTTGTAGTCGGGGTGGAAGAAGTTGAAGACCGTCGGTGAATTGAGGGGAGACTGCTCAAGATCTCCCGTGGTGTTCCCCATGAGGAAGGTGCTCGGAAGACCGTTCACATTCCCGCTTCGCGTGAGCGGTTGATTCACCAGCGGGAACATCCAGATGCCGTTGTCGGCCCCGTTGGCTCCACCGCCGGTGGCGAGCGCCGCGGAGGTGAGCACGGTGAAGGTATTGGCATCGGGGACCGACTCGACGACGAACTCGCCATCCGTGGGTTGCGGATTGCCCAAGGTGAAGTTCAGGAAGACGCGGTTGCCAGTCACCAGATGGTGATCGGCAATCCCCCCGGACGTGGTGTCCAAGGTAATTCTCTTGTCCTGGGGTGAGGCAAGACCGGAGTTTGAGACCGTGTAGGATCCCTGGAACCTGACCATGCGGACATAGCCGGACCGGGCGGTGGTGTTGGGAGCAGCGATGGTGAAGGTGGTCCCGCCCGTATCCCCGCTCCCGGTGCTGGTGCTGGTCAAGGTCGTGTAAACGCCGTCCGCCAGTGCGGTGCCGGTGGTGACCGCGCCAAAGTCGAGGAACGCCTTCTGGTTCACCCCGAGCCAATGCCCGCTGATCGTCACGGTGATCGACGATGAACCCGCCACCTGCGAATACGTGCCGGAAAAGCCCGCATTGGTGGTTCCGTTTGTCGTGCTGATCCCGGTCCAACCCTTCGCGTTGACATGGAAAAGGGAGGGGGTCGGGGCCGGCGTGCTGAGGACGGTGTAAGCCTCCGAAGTCGGCGTCACATCCCCCGGACTGAAGGCCCCCGCCCTCGGAAACTCGAGAAAGACGGTGTTTCCGCCGGCGAACTGGTTGGGCATGGAGACGGCGATGACATGGGAGTTGGCCTGATTGAAGGTGCCGGTTCCCGTATCCCTTCGGAAAGCGCGGGCCACGTTCGCAACCCGCTGAAGCGGTTCCCGTTGTTTTCCGAAGGCCGGTTTGGCGCTCTCCGCGGCACTGCGGGCCTCGTAGTCCAGCAGGATCGCCTTGATCACGCTCTTCATGTCACCCCGGACTCCACTGCCGTTGTCATTGAACTTTTGCACGACGCGATAGAGATAATCCCGCGAGGGATGGCTCGTGACCATTCTCTGGATGAGTTGCCGGCAGATGAAGGGGCCGACGTTCGGATGATTGAAGAGTTGGTCGTGCGCCGCGCTCAGTTCCTGAGCGGGAAGGTTCTGATAAGCCGGATCACTGAATTGCACGCTGGTGTGGGTGGCGAAGGGATCCAGCGGCTGCCCACCGAGCTTGGGCAGGCCTGGCAAGACCTCATTGTTCAGAACCCGCTTCGGCCCCGTGAAATGGCGGGCCGGAACCTCCCGCATCAATCGAGACCAGTTGGTCGCCGAACCCAACGAAGTCCGGAACGGACCGTCATAGCCATAGTCCCATCCGGTGAAGACATGAGCGAATCCGACGATCTCTTCCTGTGTGTAGGTATCGATCGGCGAATCGTTTGAATTCAAGACCAGCGTCCCGTCCGGCCACATGCGGAACAAGCCGATGGAAAAAAGCTGCATAATCTCCCGAGCGTAATTCTCGTTCGGAATCCTGCCCACGGAGACGTCGGGCTTGTCGTTCCGCAACATATCAAGGTAACGACCCATGGCGGGGGTAAGCGTGGTATCCACGAGGATGTCCCGGAAGTTCCCGAAGGCATTCGTGGCAAGCCGATCGTAAAAATGGGAAAGCGCGTCAGCGCGGTTGTCGAGCGGTCCCTGTGCGGAAACGACGTGGATCTGACTGAGGGCGAACGCGACCTTTTGGCGCAACTGATCCGGAGCGGTGACGGAATTGCGCCACCAGGCGTTGAAGGTCAGGCTTTCGTCGAATTGGGAGCCGCCGATGGCGTCGGACATTTCCCGGTCCATGACCTCCGGCAGTTGCAGGGTGGCGGGCTTGGTGAACTGATCGTCGATCCATGCCTCGTAGCCAGGCATCGCCTTGAGCGCGGCAATGTCGGCGGCGCTGGCACCGAAAGCCGCCTGGGCAAGGAACCGCGCGGCCCCGTCGTTGGTGTTGCTGTCATTCACCCATTGGGGCGGCGCTGGTGGTGGCGTGAACGTGCGGGATCCGGAGGCCAGGGTGTAATTCCCCCGGATTTCCCCGGCGGGATACATCGCGGTATGCAGATTGACGTAGGCTTTGCCCTGTTTGATGATCTCCACGATGTCAGCCTGGGAGAGAGTTCCGACCGGGGTGATGGTCCACTTGTAACTCCCGTCCACTTGCACGCCGTCCCCGGGGGTGGATGGGGTGTCGATGTCGTAGATGATGGTGGAGGGGTGGTTGAGATAGGGATCCGTGTGGATATGCTGGGACGTGATCGGACCGGTGAGGTTGCGGTAACTGTAGGTCATCACCGCGGACTTCTCATCCTGACTCAGTCGAAGGGTCGAGGAACCAACGCCTTTGGTAACAGCTCCATTCTGTGAGAGCATCGTCGCCACATACAAGGTGCCCGGAGTGGAGCCCGGGGCCGGTGGGATGTAGGGAGAAAGCACATAGCCTGGCACGACGCCGCTTGGAACGTCACCGGTCTCACCGGGGCGCAACCAACCGACGGCCAAGCTGTCGTTGGGGCCAACTGAGGCCTTCTGCAAGATCTCGATGTAGTATCGCTGACCAGCCTTGAGGGCGAGCCAGGGAGATTTCTGGGCGGGCTCGGCCTGCCATGCCTTCGGAGCCGTTCCATTGGTGACCCAGGCACGCTTGATGGCGTTGACCGGGTCGTGGTCGTTCGAGATCCACAGCTCGGCGGTATCCGCTCCGGAGATCCAGAAATAATAGTTCCCTGAAAGTGGGGCGGTAAGATAGCCCCGGATCCGCACACCATAGTTGTCGCCCGAGCCGGTCGGTGTTTCGAGGGAGGTGAGGGTGGAGGTGCTGCCCGGCGTCGATTGGAATGGAATCGAAGCAACACTGGTTCCGGGTATACCGGTCCAAGTTTCCCGGGCAATCGCGGAGCCCGTATCCTGAACCCGAAGGTTGACCAGAGACGTGCTTGTGCCCACCGGATTGCTGATGGTGACGAGGACCTGGTAATTCCCTGCCGATCCCGCCGGAGGGGTGCCTGTAATCACCCCATTGGTCACCGATAACCAAGAAGGGCCGCCCGAGAGTGAAACGGAAGCGCCATTGCTCACGCCCACGGGGATTTGCACAGGACCACCGACAAGTGCCTCCGCTTCGGCGGAGGTGAGATGGTTCGGAGGGGACGCCGGGCTGCCTGATGGATACAAGCGGGAGGACGGAATGATCTGCCGGGGCTGGCTCGGGCTAAACCAATAGAGCAGGCACCGTGCATAACCACCGCTCTCCCAGTAATCCAGCTGGATATCATAGCGCACTCCCCCGACCATCTGGATCCGCACGTAGCGCTCGTTGCCCATCGATGACCAGTCCTTGAGGGCTTTGTTCACGACCTCCACATTGAGGCTGCCCGATGAAGCGGGGCCGTATCGATTGGCGCCAAAATTGACCATGAAGGCGTTGCTGGCGGTTGAAGGGACGGATCCTCCGACCGGAACGGCCATGAGCACGGAACCCGTGCCGGATGCATAAGTGCCGGTGCCAAAATTCACCGTGATGGTCGTGGGACTAACCGCCGTGACCGAATAGAGCCCCAATGCCACGGGACTAAGGTTCCCGCTGGTGGGATCCAGCCGGACGAGGCTGCCCTCGGTGATGCTACCCGGCGCCAGCGCCGTGATCGCCGCGTAATCAATCACCGCGAGCCCGGTGGTCGAATTGTAGTTGTAGGTTCCGTTGCCGGTCACCTGAAGGGAACTGATCACCAGGTTTCGGGTATCGGATAGGTTGATATTGCCGGAGCCGGAGGGATAGACGCCGGTGCCGAAATTCACGGTCACGGTGGCAGAAGTGGACGCCGTGACCACATAGGCGGAATTCGCCAAGGGACCAAGCGGTCCCGTGGTTGGGTCCAGCTCGACGGTGTCCCCGACCGCGATGCTTCCGGGAGTCACGTTGGCCAGGTTGCTGTAGTTGATTGTGGCCAGACCGGTGGCACCGTCATAGGTGTAGGTGCTGTCGTTCCCGTGGGTCAGATTACCTGAGGTGGGATCCAGCCGCACCGTCTCCCCGACAAGAAAACTGCCGCTCCGCACCGCGAGGCCCGAGTAATTAACCAAGGTTTCCCCGTTTTGATCGTAGGCATAGGTGCTGCCTCCCAAGCTGGTGGAGGGAGCCGTCAACAGGGGCTGCACCTGACCGTTGATCCGAAGGGTCGCCCCGTCATCACAGAGGACTGCAAAGGTGTATTCCTCGCTGAACTGGGGTTGGACCTGACCGCTCCAGCGGACGGAGAAAAGATCGGGCGCAACCTTGGTCGCATCCGGCGTTCCGGTTCCGTAAAGACCGGAATTGCTGGTGGTGGCTCCGGTGCCATCGATGCCCACCCGGCCGGGCGGGCTCGCGAATGTCGTGTTCGCAAAGACCTGGTTCAACCAACCGGTCGTCGTGGAGGTCGGCCGGTTCCCGACGAAACCGGCCCCGGTTCCGGATGCTGGCAAGCCGGCCCCACTCAAGTTTACGGTGAATGTGGAACTAGTCACCGCCGTCACGGTGTAGGTGCCGTGATAGTTCGAGGGCGGGGTAAACAGGTTACCGGAGGAGAAGTAGAGCGGAACCTGCTCGCCGACTGTGATCGTATGACCGGTCAGGCTGACCACGATGGAACCGGAGGTGAGGTCCTCGTTTCTCGTGTAGGTGTAATTCGCCGACATCGGCATCGTATGGGAGAAAACCTCGGCCTGAGGAATGGTTCCATAGCCGGAGGATCCGAGCCGCCATTGGACCCGGCACCGAGCCTCGCCGCTGGTCTCCACATGTTCCACCCGGATCCGGTATCGCGCAGAGGCGGAAGCGGGAACTGACAGGGTAATCCCGGCACTCTGCTTGAAGGTCCCCACGGTGGCTGGTCCATCCCAACCGTGTTCCACGATCTGCTCCGACGGTAGGTCGAAGGTCCCGTTCCGATCGATGTCCAACAGGATCCGCGCCTTGTCATCAGCGTCGAGTTGGAATTGGTAGACGCCGGCGGTCGCCGGGTGTAGAAAACCTTCCCAAATGCTGGAGTAATTGTCGGGCAAATTCCCCGGAGTGATGACGTTCCCGTTGGCGGTGCCGCCCATCCAATCGAAGTTGACCACCGGGTCGACCCTCTCGATGACGGCAGGGTGCGGAAAGGATTGGATGCTGTAGTTGCAAGCACCGCTGCCGCTCACAGGCAAGGCGCTCGAAGAGGAGATCGATACCGTGAAGGTGGTGCCGGTGCGGGAACTGACCGTGTAGTTCAGGTCGTTGTAAAGCGTGCTGTTGAGACCGCCAGAAGTGAAGGAAAGTTTGACCGAATGGCCGGTGGACAGGCCGGCAAGGCTGACGCCGGTGGGCGTGACGGCAATGGTTCCACTCGTGGTCGATGCGTCCCGGGTGTAGACATAAGTGGCCGCGTCGCCGAAATTGGCGGCGTGGGCGTAGCTTGAGTTGGCGTGGTCGTAATACCTCGCCAGAAGGCCTGTTCCGGAGGGGGCGGTGGAGTCCTTGATGATCACCGTGGCGGTGCCGGGAGAGACCACGGTGTAATCGACACTGGGCATGATCGTGGCCGTGACGGATTCACTACCCTCAACTCCGTCACCCGTGGCAGGGTTTACGTTGAGATTCACCGTTGAAACTCCGGCCGCGAAAGAAATCACCCCGGGAAGGGCAGGGTAGTCGACCGTGGGCTGTGCGGTCCCGGAATAAGTCAGGTCCACGAACAAGGGGAAAAGCACCTTCCGGCGCGTGACGGTCAGACGACCGGACTCAGGGCCGTCCTCCGATGCAAAGGGCTTGGTGGCTGTGATCTGCACCTCGTCCGGTGCGCCGAGTTGTTGGATGACGTAAGCCTTGTCATCGAGCGGCGGAGAAGTCTGGGCGGCAAGGGGATTGAGTCCGAGGACATGCTCGACCCAATCGCACAATTCATCGTTGTCCCGATCGATGTCCTCCACTCTCACCCGGTAAAATGTGTTTGGGGCGAACGGCACCGTGATCGTGGCCGGTTGACCATCGCCCAGAACCTGGGCCGGACTCGCTCCGCTTTGCAGGATCCAACCGGCAGGTGCCACCAACGAGGTGTTGGACTCGATCCGATAGATCTTGCCCCGTTGGGTCGGGAAAGCCAAGCTGGTCGAGCCTCCCGCGCTGGTCACATTGGATAGATTGAGCGATTTCGAAGAGTCGAACGGACTCGTCCCGGCCGCGAGTTCCTCGCCGTTGCTGGTGCCGTCGGCGTCGTCGTCAAGTGCTGTCCAGGTCGGATTCAGCCCTGACGAGGGCAGGCCGTTGAGATAGAGTTGCCCACTGGAGACACCAAACTGAATGCGCCAGATGGTCTGGGTCAGCCCATTATCCACCGCGGCGTCTGCCGGGCCGGGGAGAAAAACAGCCGGGATAATGGTCCCAAGGAGCTGGACGACCGAAAGAGAACGGTTTGTGAGGGAGCCCATACGAGGTATAAAGGGGATTCGACCAAACAGAATACAGCTCCGCCGACCTGCAGAGAGGCAGCGATGCTCGGTCGGCCAAGGGGGAGGGCAGTCCAACCTTCCCATAAAATGCCATGAAATGGGTGGGGACATCAACCATTTGTTTTGATTCGAACTCAGGAAATCGCGTATTTTCGGCTTCTCCACGATCACGCCATCCTCACATGTGCCCCTCGCCTCTTTTCTGGCTCCGGCTTTTGCTCGTTCCATCGCTCGCCGCCGCGTTCGCGGACGTGAATGTTCCACCCCGTTATCTGGAGCCACAGTCGGCCCCTGAAGCATGGAATCTGATCCGCCTCTCCACAGCCAACGTGGATATTCTCCTGCAGGAGGGACGTCTTGAGGAAATTCCGGTGCAGATTTCGTTTTGTAGCCCGGCATTGCGACTACTGGCGCGAAGCGCAACCGCTTCGGAAGGCAATGAGCCGGTCCAAGACGAGGTCTCCCGGGCGCTGGGTTCGGTGAACGCCGTGGCCCGATCCGCGCAGGAAGCGGATTCTGGGGGCGTGAGGGCCGCGCTGGGCAGTCTGCGAATGATGCTCGATGGGATCGGCCGTCGTTTCGCACCGGAAATCATAGCCGCAGATGTCTTCGTTTGCCCGATGCATGCCGATCATGTGAGTCCTGACAGGAAGGCGGGCTGCGCGAAGTGCGGCATGGATCTTCTCAAACGTCGGCTGCCTTACAGTTTCATCTACACCAAGCCCGGGGCGCCCACCGTCCAGCTTGAGGTGGCGAATGCCGGGACGATGATTGTTGGGAGCCCCATGGAGGTCACGGTCAGGCTGCGGAACGGAGCGGGGCATCCGGTGGGCTATGCCGACCTGATCGAGATGCACACGGAGTATATCCATCTTTTGATCGAGGAGCCTGGGCTGGGGGATTATCATCACGAGCATCCGAAACTCACGGACCGCCCGGGCGAGTATCGATTCCAGTTCAAGCCGCGGAAACCCGGACCCTACCGGATTTGGGCGGATATCATACCGGCCGCAACGGGGATTCAGGAGCTGCCGCACACGGATCTCCCGGGAGGACCCGCCGAACACCCGACGGACACTGACAACCGGTTTGTCTCATCTCTCGCTGGATATCGCTTCGTCCTTGAATTGAACGGCGGGAACTTTCCCGGCCCGAAAGTGGGCGAGCCTAAGCGGATGCGGGTGACCATCAACTCGGCGGATGGTGAGCCGGTCACCCGTTTGCAACCTGTGATGAATGCGTTCGCTCACTTGGTAGGGTTTCACGAGGATTACGAAACCGTGCTGCACCTTCATCCGCTGGGAGGCGAAGTCTTGGATCAAGCGTTACGTGGAGGACCTTCCCTCGAATTCCTCCTTTACCCGCCTAAACCTGGATTTGTCAGGCTCTACTGCCAGGTCATGATTGACGACGTGATGCTCTTCGCGCCGTTCAACCTGAACATCCGTCCCTGACATGAACCGAAGCGCTCCACCTGGATCAGAATGGCTGCGTCTTCAACCAAGTGAATGCGGGGGACGGGGACCGACGATTGATCAAGAGGGAAGCGCCGACGGGAATCACCACGTTGTTTGATGGCGTGGTCCCGGCCCTCCACTCGGCGGAGCCGCTGTGGTAAAAATATGTCCGGGGCGCGAGGCCGGGCCCGTAGATCGTGACTTGATCCGCCGTGGAGGCGGAGGTTCCTCCCAACAATCCGGTCGAAACGCTTCCGGTCACCAGGTTGGCTTGTTGCAGTGTGAACGAGACCGGATAGGGATTCGGGACCAAGTTGTTCCCGGGCAGGATATCGATCCCTGTGACCCCTGTCTTGACAACGCCCGGGATGCGGACCTTGGTCGCGACGGTCTTGCGGTAGATGTAAATCGACTGGTTCGGCAGGATGGAACGTTTGCCGTTGTCGACGGTGCCGCGCATCCAATTGTTTGTCGAGGTGGAGAAGAAGTGGGAGAACGATCTTTGTTGGGCGGCGTCATAGACAATGACCTCGTCGGCGCTGGTCTGGGATGTGCCGCCGCGGAGAGGAGCACCCGCCGGGAAAAGGGAGTTGAGAGTGTGCATCGGCCGGATCTGGACGATCTCGTTCTGAGCAACGAAAGACGCGACGTTTTCCGCCAAGGTGAGGGAGGACGATGTGTTGGAGAGGATGGAAATCATGCTGCCAATCTCAACGCCCGAGAGGAGTTCGATATAAAACTGGGGAACCTGTTCGGTGGCGATAGAGGTCGTGGCGAACGCGCCCGAGGTGAAGGGGGTGCCCGGAAATGAAATGGAGGAGCCGGAGACCGAAGATACTCTTCCCCTGTAGACCACGTTCTTGCAGACGGGAAGCCCAATGTAGGTGTAGCCGTTGGCGGTCACGTTGATCTCCATCACCGCCCCGGGTCCGGTGGTCGCGGTCTGGGCAAAACCGGGGCTGGAGGAGAAGGAAAGAGCGATTAGCAAAAAAGCTCCGTAGGAAATCTCGCGGGTAATCATGATGCGAAACGGGGCCTCAGCCCGACCTCGACGGGTTATATCACGGCGGCCCGAAGAACATCCAGAAAAAAATCACTGCCGATTCCCCGGCAAGTAGAGCGAACGTCTTCAGCCTAGCTCAACCACCTCGACAATGCGGAGACCGTGTCCCTCGAGGCCGATGACTTTGCGGGGATGGTTGGAAATGAGGCGAATCTCGCGGACGCCGAGGTCGTGCAGGATTTGGGCGCCGATCCCGTAGTCTCGCAAATCCATGGTCGGCCGAAGCGTCCCGGCGAGGTGTTCGCGGACGGAGGCATCCGGGGAATCCCGTTTCATGTAAATGAGGACCCCCGCGCCCTGGCGGGAAATCTGGTGGAGGGCGCACTGTAGGTTCGACCCGGGTCGCCCGGTGGAGGAGGGCCCGAAGAGATCCTCCAAGAGGTCCTCGCGGTGGACCCTCACGAGCGTGGGCGCATTGGAATCCACCGAGCCCAACACGAGGGCAAAGTGGTAGTTTCCATTGACCGTGCTGCGGTAAATGCGGAGCCGAAAGGGGCCGGCCGGGGTCTGCACGGAACGCTCTTCTTCGAACTCAATGAGTCGTTCCCGGGTTTGCCGCCACTCGATCAAGGCTGCGATGGTGCAAATCTTGAGTTGGTGGCGTCGGGCCACTTCAATCAGCTCGGGCAAGCGCGCCATGGTGCCGTCGCCACTGAGGATCTCGCAGATGACACCGGCCGGCTCGAGACCGGCGAGTCGCGCCAAATCGAGCGCCGCTTCGGTGTGACCGGCGCGACGGAGCACTCCGCCGGCCTTGCCCTGGAGCGGAAAAATGTGACCGGGTTGCACCAGGTCCGAGGGTTGGGTGGCGGGATCCGCGAGCAACCGGAGGGTTCGGGCGCGGTCATGGGCGCTAATGCCGGTGGTGATGCCCCGGGCGGCGTCCACGGAGACCGTGAAGTGCGTGCCGAAGGCTTCCTCATTGCGCGGAACCATGGGCGTGAGCGACAAGTTCCGCGCACGTTCCTCGGAGATCGGTGCGCAGATGAGGCCCCGGCCATGGGTCGCCATGAAATTCACCGTTTCGGGAGTGATCAGAGAGGCAGCGGCCACGAGGTCTCCTTCGTTTTCCCGGTCCTCGTCGTCGGTGACAATGACCATCCGGCCGGCGGCGATGTCGGCGATGACCGATTCGATCGGGCTGAAAATCGCGTTTGTCATGAGGCGGAAAGTTTCGGGCGGTGGACAAACCGCCAGAGATACGGAAGGAGGAAGGTGGCCACGAGGCAGTTCGCGCCGAGGGAAAGCGCGCAGACCTGGCCGAGGCTGGCGAGGCCGAGATGGCTGGCGAAGCCGAGCGAGGTGAATCCAGCCACGGTCGTAAGCGCGCAGACCAGGATGGCCCGACCGGTATCGGCAAGGGCATCGGCGACCGTCCGGCCCTGCCTGATGGCGAGAAGCATGTGGATGCTGTAGTCCGCTCCCGCCCCGAGACAGATCAAGAGGGCCGCCGCATTGACGAAATTCCATGACCAACCCGCGAGACTCATTCCACCCAATGTGATGAGTGAAGAAAGCGCCAGACTCAACGCGGTCCAGAAAAGCTCCTCGCCCCGGCGGAAGGTCCAGAGAAGGATCAAGCCTGACAGGACCAAAAGAATCACAAAAATTTTCCCGAATTCTGAAGGTAGCCGCGCCCGCATGGCGCGGGTCGTCGCCAGCCAATCCGCCAGATAGACGCCGTTGCCCAGCACCGCGGAGAGGTTTGCATCGGGCTGCGGATCGATCGGCACGGAGGCCCATGCGGAACCGTCCTGCTCCTCGCGCACGAGCCGCTGCAACAGCCAGCGGGCTCCATCCGGGATCGGAGCCCCCGGGGCCCCGGCATCCAGCCGGTCCAAAGTATGGTCCAGAAGCATGGCAGCGGAAGGCTCGAACCCTGCATCGAGGAGTTCCGTTTTGAGCCGATCCCGGTCGCGGAGCAATTGGGCGGAAGGTCCCGACGTGTTCTCCGCTTGGAAAGACGACACCGGAACAAAGGGCGTGGGCAGAAAGAAAGAGCTTATCTTTCCTTCGCCGAGAGCTTGGCCGAGCGGTTCGCGCAGTTTCTCGAGACGCTCGCGGAGTTGCGACGTGCTCGGGGCCGTTACCACGAGACTGGCGGCGGATTGCCGGCCGGTGAGCGCGCGTTGCAGGTCGTCCAGCGCTTCGTAGCCCTCGCTGACACGTGGCCGGGTGGCCCGATCGCTCGCGTCGACCGCCGGCCATCCCTTGCAAACGAGGGCCGCAACGGCCCCCGGCACGGCCAATGCGACGAGAATGGCCATGCCGGGGGCCGTGGACGGCCGGAGGAATAGCCAGGCCGGAGGAGGCGTCGGCGGGGTGGGGGCGGGGGAGAGTCGGGCGCTCCACGGGACGAAAAGCCGGAGCATCAGGACAGCAGCGAGCGTGGTCCCGATGGCCACGATGGAGCCGAGATCCGCCAAGCTGGGCTGGCTTCCGGCGTGGAGCGCGGCGAAGCAGGCGGAGGTGGTCAAGGCGGCACCCGCGATGCCGGTGAGCGTTCCGGCGCGAATCGCCTTGGGATCTCCTGGAGTGATCAAACTCTGCTGGTAGATGAGGATGGCGTAATCGACCGTCAGCCCAATCAATATGGCTCCGAAACCGACGTTCATCGCGTTCAACTCGCCGACGGCGAGGCCGCTCAGGCCGAACGTTGTCACGGTGACGAGGGCGAGCATGGCAAGGATGGCGAGGAGCGGAGTGATCCGTCGGTAAACGGCCCAGAAAATGAGGGAGACCAGCAGGGAGGTGGACAGGCCGGAGCCCATCAAATCGCGCTGCATCCCCCCGGAAACCTCGGCCATGATGGCTGGTTCCCCGGTCAGGCGCACGCGGATGGCGGCAGGGCTAGTGCCTTGGCGGCGCCATTCGTCCACCGAGGCACGGATTTCCGAGGTCCAACGGATCAATTCGCGATAGTCTTCCCGGGCCAGCGGCCGGGGAGCCCAGAGGTAAACGAGCCTCAGTTTCCCGTCATCGGAACCGAACTTGGCCCCTCCGGTGAGACCTCCACCCGCGGCTTCCCCGGATCCAAAGGCAGCCTCCACCAGGCCGAATGGGTCGTAAGCCCCGAGGAGGGCGACGGCCGGAGAGAGGTCGTAGGTCATCTTTTCAATCGTCTCCTCGATCCGCGCCTTGGAACGCCCGGGAGCCAGATCGTCGGCCAATGCCTTGAAACGATCCGGCGGCTGGTTGATGAGAAGATGCGCCATCAGGGCGGACATGGCTTCCGGGTCATCCTCTCCCGGCGGCCGATCGATCACCGCTCCCGCCAGGGCGGGCCGCTCGCGAAACCAAGCGGCGAGCGAGAGCGTGGCCTTCTCGACGGTCGCGGGGTCCGGGCCGTCCACGGCGAGGATCAGTTCGTCCGGCCGGGAGAATCGTTCAAGGAAGGCGCTCAGTCCCTGGACCTCGGGTAAGGATTGGGGGAGGATGCGCAAGGGATTGACGTCGAGGCGGATCCGGGTGCATCCAAGGACAACCAGGCAGGCGAGAACGCTCCAGATGACGACTCTTGCAGCGGAGACGCGGAAGCCGCGTTTTTCTGTGCTCTCCATTTTTGCCATGAATTCCTTGCCAGTCCGAGTGGTCCCAGGTGAACTTGGGCTCATTCCATGAACTGCCGGCGGCTTCTTTCCATCACACTTTTCTTCGCGTCAACCTTGGGCCCGAGCGGGTTTGCGGCGGATGTGGGTGCCCTGAAGCCTTGGATCGAGGCGCAGGGGGAATTGAAGTCGCTCACCGGAACCTTCACCCAGGAGCGCAAGCTCAAGGTTCTGCGGAAGACGCTGGTGGCCCCGGGCCGGTTCTGGTATCGGGCCCCCAATCAGTTCCGATGGGACATCGGCGATCCGGTGCGCAGTGTGGCGATCCAAAGCGCCGACAAATTCACGGTCATCGATCTGGAGAAGGGGAAGGCCGAGGTGAAGGCGGGGGAGAGCGAGACAAATCGTTTGACGGCCTACCTGCAGATGAGTTTTCCCCGGGACTGGGAGGCCTTTCAGCGTGAGTTCCGGGTGCTGTCGGTCGAGCGGAGCGGCAACGTGCTGCGGGTTGGGCTGGAGCCGCTGGACCCGGGAGCGGCGCGCGGAGTGAGGGCGATCCGGTTCGAGATCGATGCGAAATCCTACGCCACGCAGGCATTTGTATTGGATTTGAAAGACGGCTCCGAGATGCGGACCAGCTTTTCCGGGGTGGAGCGCGACGCGGGCGTGCCGCGGTCGGTGTTCGATGTTTCTCTGGAAGGCTTGCGGGTCAAAGACAAGGGATTGTGAGGTTCGCGGAAAGAAAAGCCGCGTCCGCCGCGCTCCTTCTTGCAATCTGCTGTCGTAATGGGTAAGGAACCGCTCGCCCATGAAGTCCCTCGCCCAAGTCGTTTGTTCCTCGTTCGGCTCATCCGTCGGCAAAAAGTTGCTGGTAGCCGTGACCGGCCTTGCCCTCCTGCTCTTTCTGGCCGGCCACCTCGCGGGGAATCTGCTGATCTACCGGGGTCCCGAGGAGCTGAACGCCTACGCGCACGAGCTGCACACGGCGTTGCATGGCAGTCTTGTCTGGATCGCCCGGGCCGGGCTCCTCGTTGCTTTCGTGGTTCACGTGGCGCTGACAATCTCCCTCGCGCGGGACAATCGCAAGGCGCGTCCCAAGGCCTACGCCAAGCCATCGACCGTGCAGGCGTCTCCCGCTTCCCGCTCGATGATTTTGAGCGGGCTGGTGATCCTTTCCTTCGTCGTCTACCACCTGCTCCACTTCACGGTCCACGTGGTTGACCCAGGCTACGACAATCTCCAGTATGATCTTCACGGGCATACGGTGCCGGACGTTTACCACAAGGTGGTCGTGGGATTCTCCAGTTTGCCGGTCAGCGGTTTTTACATCCTTTCGATGGCCCTGCTCTGCACGCACTTGAGCCATGGGTTCGCCAGCGTGTTCCAAACCCTCGGATTGAGGAGCGCCCGCACCGCGTCCCTGTTGAAAATTCTCGGCGGGGCCTATGCTCTCGTCATTTTCGTGGGGAACGTCTCCATCCCGATCAGCGTCCTTGCTGGTGTGATCAAACCCATCCTCCATTGAACCCCGCAAAGCCCGGTATCCCGACATGAGCTCGCTTCCCGACTCCAAGGTTCCCTCCGGTCCGATCCAGGACAAATGGACGAACCACAAGTTCCAGTCCGCCCTGATCAACCCGAAGAACAAGCGGCGCTACACCGTGCTCGTGGTTGGTTCCGGTCTCGCCGGGGCCTCGGCAGCCGCGACCCTCTCAGAGCTTGGTTACAAGGTGAAATGTTTCTGCTACCAGGACAGCCCGCGGCGCGCCCACTCCATTGCGGCCCAGGGCGGGATCAATGCGGCGAAGAACTACCAGAACGACGGCGACAGCGTTTACCGTCTCTTTTACGACACCATCAAAGGGGGCGACTTCCGTTCGCGCGAGGCCAATGTCTACCGGCTTGCCGAAGTCAGCGTCAACATCATCGACCAATGTGTCGCCCAAGGGGTGCCTTTCGCCCGGGAATATGGAGGGTTGCTGGACAACCGCTCCTTCGGCGGGGCGCAGGTTTCCCGGACTTTCTACGCCGCCGGTCAGACCGGTCAGCAGTTGCTGCTCGGTGCGTATTCGGCCCTGAACAAGCAGATCGCCGCGGGGGCGGTGAAGATGTATCCTCGGACCGAGATGCTGGACTTGGTCTTGGTGGACGGGCATGCCAAAGGAATCATCACCCGGGATTTGACCACCGGGAAAATCGAGCGGCACGCTGGGGATGCCGTGCTCCTCTGCACCGGCGGTTACGGGAACGTGTTTTACCTCTCGACCAACGCCATGGGGTGCAACGTGACCGCCACCTGGCGGGCCCATAAGCGCGGTGCTTGGTTTGCCAACCCCTGCTACACGCAGATTCACCCGACCTGCATCCCGCGGAGTGGCGACTACCAATCCAAGCTGACCCTGATGTCGGAATCCTTGCGGAACGACGGCCGGGTCTGGGTGCCGAAGAAAGCCGCCGATTGCCACAAGGACCCGAACTCGATTCCTGAGGAAGATCGTGACTACTTCCTGGAGCGGAAATACCCCAGTTTCGGCAACCTGGCACCGAGGGACATCTCCTCCCGCGCCGCGAAGGAGGCTTGTGACGATGGCCGCGGGGTGGGCCCGATGGTGGGAAGTCACCGGGAAGGAGTCTACCTCGATTTCGCCGAGGCGATCCGCGATTTCAGCGAGGACACGATCCGGGCCCGATATGGCAACTTGTTCGACATGTATTCCCGGATCACCGGGGAGAATCCTTACAAGACCCCGATGCGGATCTACCCGGCGGTGCACTACACGATGGGCGGTTTGTGGGTGGATTACAACCTCATGGCGTCGGTCCCTGGGTTGCACGTGCTTGGGGAGGCGAATTTCTCGGACCACGGGGCGAACCGGCTCGGGGCTTCCGCTCTGATGCAGGGCTTGGCCGACGGCTATTTCGTGATTCCCTCCACGTTGCCCAACTACCTGGCTCCCCAGGTTCCCGGGAAGGTAAAGGAGACCCACGAGGCCTTCGCGGCGGCGGAGAACGACGTGCGGGAGAGGGTCAACCGGATGCTCAAGGTCAATGGCAAACGCTCCGTGGACAGTTTCCACAAGGAGCTCGGGTTGCTCATTTGGAACAAGTGCGGCATGGCGCGCGACCGGGCTGGTCTACAGGAGGCGCTGAAGCGTCTGCCGGAGATCCGGGCGGAATTTTGGGAGAATGTGCGGATCCCGGGCGGCGCGGATCAGGTCAACCCCGAGTTGGAAAAGGCCGGGCGGGTGGCGGACTTCATCGAGTTCGGCGAAACCATGTGCCTCGATGCGCTGCAGCGGGAGGAGTCATGCGGCGGACATTTCCGCACTGAATACCAGACGCCCGACGGGGAGGCCCTGCGGAACGACGAACAATTCGCCTACGTGGCGGCCTGGGAGCACGCCGGTGAAAACGCGCAACCCCGGTTGCATCGGGAACCGCTCAATTTCGAGAATGTCAAACTTTCCGTCCGCAGCTACAAATAATCCCATTCACAAAGAGCCATGGAATCCAAGCTGAACCTCACGCTCAAAGTCTGGCGCCAACGCGACCGGAGTTCTGAAGGCCGTCTGGTGACGTATCCGGCGGAGGGAATTCCGACCACAGCATCGTTTCTCGAGATGCTCGATATCGTCAACGAGGGGCTCATTTCCAAAGGAGAAGAGCCGATCGCGTTCGATCACGATTGTCGCGAGGGGATCTGCGGGTCCTGTTCCCTGGTCATCAACGGGGTGCCCCATGGGCCGGAAAAGGCGACGACCTCCTGCCAGTTGCACATGCGGAGTTTCCGGGACGGGGAAACGATTTACATCGAGCCTTTCCGGGCGAGGGCCTTTCCGGTGGTCAAAGACCTCGTGGTGGATCGTTCGGCCTTCGACCGTATCCAGCAGAAGGGCGGGTTCATTTCGGTGCGCACCGGTTCCGCGGTGGAGGCGAACTCGATTTTGGTTCCCAAGGACGACGCGGATCACGCCTTCCACGCAGCCACCTGCATCGGTTGCGGCGCCTGCGTGGCCGCCTGCAAGAACGCCTCGGCCATGCTCTTCGTGGCAGCGAAGGTGAGCCATCTGAACCTCCTCCCTCAAGGGAAACCGGAGAAGAACGAGCGCACCATTCGCATGGTTCAGCAAATGGACGCCGAGGGATTCGGCGGGTGCACCAACCAGTATGAGTGCGAGGCGGTTTGTCCCAAGGAAATCAGTGTCGACTTCATCGGACGGTTGAACCGGGATTACACGGCGGCGGTCGCCTCCGAGACTTTTACCGCTTGATCCCGGCAATCGCTTTTCCTCTGGAAAAGCCGGTGGCGGGGCCTGCCTTTGCATCGTAAGGAGAGGCACGTCCGCGGTGTGTGCCCCCGGATGCCAACAGAGAATGCTTTCCTCGCGTCATCTTCCTTGCGGCTTCCCGGTGTGCTTCGCGCTCCTGGTCGCGTCCTGCGGCAAGCCGGTTGCCCCCGGCAGGGGGGGGATGGATTTTCCGGTGCAGGCGGTGGTGGCCCCGGTCGTCCTTGGAGCTTTGGAGGAGAGTGTCCGTCTCGTCGGGAGTTTGAAGGCGGCGGAGGAGGTGGAGATCGTCAGTGAGATCGATTCGTCCATCATCGCGATCAAGTTCAGCGAGGGGGAGCCGGTCAAAAAGGGGCAGGTTTTGCTGTTGTTGGACGACGCCAAACTGACGACCGGCTTGGACGAGGCCGAGGCGCGTCTGGAGCTTGCGACCGCGGAACTGCGCCGGGGGCGTGAGTTGTTGGAAAAAAAGACGATCACGGAGCAGGAGGCGGATCGGCTGCTTTTTCAGCAACGCAGCGCGGATGCCGCGGTCCGGATGACCCGGGAACAGCGTGCGGACGCCGTCATCAGCGCACCGTTCGATGGCGTCATCGCCGAGCATGACTTGAGCCCGGGGCAGATTGTTTCGCGGGGGCAAAAGTTGGTCTGGTTGGTCCAGACCCGTCCCTTGGAGGTGGAGTTCAGCGTGCCCGAGCGCTACGTCAGCCATGTGGCAAAAAAGCAGAAGGTGGAGATTGAAACCGTGGCCTTCCCGGAACGGAAGTTCGAGGGGACGGTCGACTACATCTCCCCCCGTTTGGACGAGCGGAACCGGACCGCTCTGGTCAAGGCGATGCTCCCGAACGAGGAGGGGCTGCTCAAACCGGGGATGTATGGCACCCTGACCCTGGTTTTTCGTCTCCGGCAGAACGTCCTCACCATCCCGGAGCCGGCGATCACCTACCAAGGGGACGAGGCGTCCGTCGTGGTGATGAATGCGGAGGGCAAGGCCGAGTTCCGCCCGGTGTCTGTGGGGCTCCGCCTGGGCGCGAAAGCGGAGATTGCCGGGGGGCTGAAGGAAGGGGAGCGGGTGGTCGTGGAGGGCTACCAGAAAATGGCCCCGGGTACGATCGTGCTGGTCGCGCCGGAGTCGGAGAAATACGGAATTCCGCCCACCCCGAAGCCGCCGGCGTCTCCGGCCGGCCCCTGAGTTCCCCGAACCACAGCCCGCCCGTTGAACTCGTTTTTCGAACTTTGCGTCCGGCGACCGGTCCTGACCATCATGATGAGTGCCGCCCTCGTGGTTTTCGGCATTCTCGGTCTGTTGCGGCTGCCGGTGCGCGAGCTTCCGGATGTCGATCCCACCATCGTGAACGTCCTCACGGTCTATCCCGGAGCCAGCGCGGAGATCGTGGAGACCGAGGTCACCGAGCGGTTGGAGGATGCGATCAGCAGCGCGGAGAACATCAAGCAGTTGGTGAGCGAGAGCCGGGAGGATGCCAGCGCCATCACGGTGGAGTTCATGGCCGGGACCGACCAGAACGTGGCGGCGCAGGATGTGCGCGACCGGGTGGCCCGGGTTCGCGGGGAACTGCCTCCGGACATTGAGGAGCCGGTGGTGGCGAAGCAGGAGGCGAGTGCGCAGCCGATCATCTGGGTTTCCTTTTTCAGTGAGAGGTTCAGCACCGAGGAGCTCACCGGAATCGCCGACCGATTGGTCAAAGATCGTTTGCAAACCGTGCCGGGAGTCAGTTCGGTCATCCTGGGCGGAGAGAAAAAGTTCGCCATGCGGCTCTGGTTGGAGCCCTTGAAGATGGCGGCCCTCTCCGTGACCGTGCTCGACGTGGAACGGGCCCTGCGGGAGCAGAACGTGGAGTTGCCCAGTGGCCGGGTGCAGAGCGTGGATCGGGAGCTTACCATCCAAACACGCGGCCAACTCAAGACCGTGGAGGATTTCGAGCGGCTCGTGATTCGGCAGTCGGGCACCTCCGTCGTCCGCCTTCGGGATATCGGGAGGGCAGCGGAAGGGGTGGAGAACGAGCGCTCCGTGGCGCGGTTCAACGGCAAACCGGCCATCGGTCTGGGGATCGTCAGACAGAGCCGGGCGAACACGCTCGACGTGGCCAAAGGGGTCAAGCGCCGCATGGAGGAAATTGCGGCGAGCCTCCCGGCGGGCATTGAGTTCGCTTTCCCCTACGATGAATCAATCTATGTCGAAAAGGCGGTGTTCGAGGTTTTCGAGACGCTGGGTATGGCTTTTGTCCTCGTGGTCCTGACCATTTTCATTTTCTTGCGCGACGTCCGGTCCACCTTCATTCCCAGCCTCGCCATTCCCGTCTCGGTGATCGCAACCTTCGGGGTTCTCTACGCTCTTGGTTTCTCGATCAACATCTTCACCCTGCTCGCCCTGGTTCTGGCCATCGGCATCGTGGTGGACGACGCGATCGTGGTGCTGGAGAACATCTACCGGCATATCGAAGAAGGGGACAGTCCGTTTGAGGCGAGCATCAAAACGATGCGGGAGATCGGCTTCGCGGTCATCACCATTACCTTGTCCCTCGTGGCGGTCTTTTTGCCCTTGGCGTTCGTGGGCGGGATCACCGGACGGTTGCTCGTGGAGTTCGCGGTGGCGCTGGCCGCTTCGGTGGTGTGCTCGGCGTTCGTCGCCCTGACCCTCACGCCGATGGCCGCGGCGCGCTTGCTGCACCGCCACGGGAAAGAGGAGAAACGTTTTTGGCTGTTCCGCTTTTTCGAAGACCGGTTGGATCGCCTGACCGCCCGTTACGACCGCATCCTGAGCTGGTCTTTGAACCACCGCTTCTGGGTGGTTTTGGTCGCGCTCGGCTCGCTCGGGCTCTCCTACTATTTCTTCCAGAATCTGGAGCAGGAGTTCCTGCCGGAAGAGGACAAAGGCCGGTTCATCGCGATGGCGATCACTCCGGAGGGTTCCACGCCTGACTACACCGACCGGATGGTGCGCCAGATGGAGCGGATTGCCGGGGAGACGGAGGCGATTGAGAGTTATTTTTCCGCGGTGGCGCTTCCTTTCAACGGTCCCGGTGACCCAACCCTGGGATTCATGTTCGTGCGTTTGGCTGACGGGCATCGTCCGCATCATCGGGACATTGTCGGAGGGCCGGATGGACTGGGATTCAAGTTCATCTCGAATGTCGAGGGGGCCCTGGCGATTCCGCTCATGCCGAAAGCGGTCGACCTCGGCTTCAGCCAGCCGTTCGAGTTGGTGGTGAGTCACGGGGATCTCACGGAACTTTCCGCCTACACCAATGAATTGATGAACCGGTTGCGGCAGGGGGGATTTCTCGCCAACGTGCGTTCCACCTTTGAACTGACCAAACCCGAATTGCGCGTCAGCATCGATCGCGACCGGGCCGGGGTTCTCGGCGTTTCGGTGGCGGATATTTCCCGGACCCTGCAGATCCTGTTTGGCGGCCAGGACCTGAGCGCTCTGAAACGGGATGGGAAACGCTATGATGTGATCGTGCAGCTGGAACGGGACGAGCGTCTCACCCCCGCGGGCCTGGAGCGCATTTTCGTGCGCAGCGGGTCGGGTGATTTGGTGCAGTTGAGCAACGTGATCCGGCTGGAGTCTGGCGCGGGGCCGAACCGGATCGAGCGGTTCAACCGCCAACGTTCCACCACCATCCAGGGCACGCCGGTCGGAGTGCCGCTGGGGACGGCGGTGGAAAAGGCGGAGGCGATCCTGCGGTCGATGCCCCAAAGTGGGTTTGGTCATCAGTGGAGGGGGGAGGCGAGGGATCTGCGGGAGTCGAGCGGCGACGTCTACTTCTTCATGATTCTGGCTATATTGGTGGTTTACATGGTGCTCGGAGCCCAATTCGAGAGCTTCGTGCACCCGTTCACGGTGATGCTGGCCCTGCCGCTGGCGATGTTGGGGGCGTTCGGTCTGCTCTATCTGCTTTCGTGGGTCAATCACTTCGGGTCGGGGCTTTATGCGTTGACCCACTATGTTCCGAATCCGCCCGAGTTTGCCAAGGTGCTGTCCCGTTTCGTGCCGAGGATCGCTTCGATGAACATGAACATCTTCAGTCAGGTCGGTTTGGTCCTCCTGATCGGGCTCGTCACCAAGAACTCGATCCTTTTGGTCGAATTCGCGAACCAGGAGATGGCGCGCGGGGCGGATGCCAAAACCGCGATGCACCGGGCCGGTCTGATCCGGCTGCGCCCGATCCTGATGACCAGTCTGGCGACCATCGCCGGGATTCTCCCGATCGCGATGGGCTTCGGCGAGGCCGGGGAAGCGCGTCGGCCTCTCGGGGTGGTGGCAGTGGGGGGGATGGTGACCAGCACGATCCTCACCCTTGTCGTCATTCCGGTTTTTTATACACTGATTGCTGGGCTGCGCCGCAACCCGATTCAACGTTGAAGCAGGATTTTCCCATGCGCCTCCCGTTCCATAGCCGGCTTTTCCGTCCCGGCCTTCCGGCCATTCTCGCCACCCTCGTGGCGGCTTCAGGCGCGGTTGGCGGGGATGCGTTTCCGCGGGAATTGGACCTCGATACCGCCATGCTCCTCGCGGTGCGGCACAGTCCCCGCATCAGCGAGGCCCGGGCCGGGATCCGGGAGAGGGAAGGGGTTTTGACCGTGGCCAAAGCCGAGCTGTTACCCCGGCTCGACGGGGTGAGCAGCTACGATGCGAGGGGTCGGGGACGGATCGAAGGGTTCGGCAACATCGTGGTGGCGGATCAGCAGGGATGGAATCTCGACGTTCAGATCAGCCATGTGCTTTACAACGGCGGGGCCCGGCTGGCGACCAATGCCTCCGCCGCGGCCCGGGTGGCGGCTGCCGAGTCGCGGATGCGGGTGGTGATTGACGATGTGCTTCTGGAGGCTTGCCGGCATTATTTCGACGGTTTGTTGGCCCGGGAGAGGATCGAGGTGCAGCAGGAAGCCGTGCAGGTCCTGGATGGGCAGTTGCGGACCGCGAAAGCCGGCTTCGAAGCGGGCACGAGGCCCCAGTTCGATGTGCTCCAAGCCGAAGTGGCTCTCGCCAACGCCAAGCCACCGCTGATCCGGGCGCGCAATGAATACCGCCTCGCGATCGACCGGTTGCGACGGACCACCGGCCTCGCTTACCCGGAAGGCGGCGACGCGGACGGGGTGAAGCTGACCCGTTCCTGGCCCAACCCGCGGGTCAACGAAACCTTGGGCGACCTGTTGCTGGAGGGGCTCACCAAGCGCCCCGAGTTGAAGGAGTTGGCGTCGGAAATCCAGGCTGCGAAGTCGGCGGTCCGGGTGGCCGAGGCCGCCCACCGTCCGAGGATCGAACTCTTCGGCACCTACGGGGCCCAGAGTCTGCGCTTCAGTGGAAACGCCTCCGACCTTATCAATGGGAGCACTGGAGGTGTCCGCGTCATGGTCCCGTTGTTGGATTTGGGGAGGACGCGGGGGCAGGTGGAACAAGCGAACGCGCGACTCCGGCAAATCGAGGCGAGGGAGGATCAGCAGCGTCTCGACATCGAGGGACAGGTCCGTCAGGCCTTTTTCGATTACGACGAGGCCTCGCAGATCCTCGAGACGTCCCAGTTGGTGGTGAAGCAGGCGCAAGAGGCCTTGCGCCTGGCACAAAACCGGTTTGAAGCGGGGGCGTTGACCCAGTTGGAAATCCTGCAGTCCCGTCTCGAACTCACCCGGGCCCAATTGGAGGAGGTCCAGTCCTTGCACACCTACAATCTGGCGGTGGCCCGGCTCCGGCAGGCGGTCGGTTCCATTGCCAGGGAGCGCGCGGGCGCTACCGTGATGCCCTGAGATCCAAGGCGGAAAAAGAGTTCGTTGGCAGAAAGCGGGAAAGGTGTCATGATACGGCCGTTATGGCAACCAACGAACCGACCAAGGGCGACGAAGTGATTTTGTGGGAGGGCAGCCCCTCGCAATGGAAGAATTTTGGGTGGTGGCTGGCCTGTCTGCTGGTCGTTCCCATCCCGTTTGCGTTCTGGCAATGGCTGGCGACCAAGAGCCACCGGATCACCCTCACCAAACAGCGTCTGCGGATCCGCACCGGCGTGTTTTCCAAGGAGAATGAGGATGTGGAGCTTTATCGGGTGAAGGACTGGTCCCTCCAGGAGCCGTTCAACCAGCGGATGGTGGGCAAGGGCCGGGTCTCCATCTTCAGTTCGGACAAGTCCTCACCGGAAGTCCACTTGAGCTGGCTCAACAAACCGTCGGAATTTGTCGAGGCCCTGCGCGGGGCGGTCGAAGCCGTGCGTGACACCAAGCGGGTCCGGGAGGTCGACATGGGCTTCGAGGACGAACACCATGGCGCCCATTGAGGCGGCGGCATTTCTTTTGAGGCCCGCCCGTCCTCGGAGATTCTTTCTTTTCCTTTGCAGCGTTTCCTGATTGGATGTCAGGATGAAAGATCTTCTCGATTTACTGGTCGTGGGCGTCGCTGCCGGACTCATCATCGGCCTGTTTCCTGGGGAAAAGGGAGCGGGGCGGGTTCGGAACATTGTCGTCGGGATCTTCGGCGCCATCCTCGGGAGCTTTGCCTACAAGCACCTGCTCTCGAAGGCGGTCACCTTCAGTCTGCCGACCTTGGAACTGGACCTGAAGCAGCTAGTCATCGCCCTGATCGGTGCGGTGATCCTTCTGTTCGTGTCCGGGTTCATCAAGCGCAAATGACGCGGGACGAGCCCCCGGGTTGGGCCGGGGAGTCTCGCACCGCGCGGTCAGGCGGCCGGGTTCCCGGGCTTCTTCAGAGTTTCCGGATCAGGAGGTCCTTGAACTGCACGGTCATCCCGGTGGGGCCGCTGTGCAGTTGCAGGGCGATCAGCCCCTTCTTCGCGCCGCTTGCGGTTTCGTCGGTCACGTCCACGGTCGGCACTCCGTTGATGAAATGTTGCAGGTGTCCACCCTTGGCCACGATCTTGTAGTCGTTCCACCCGGCCGGATGGATCGCGGCTTGGATGGCGTCGCTCTTGCCAACCTCACCGACGACCTCGATTTTCGGCTTTTTCGGGTTTTCGCCGTCGCGGATCACCACCTTCTGGCCGCGCTTGGCGAGAATGCCGCGCCCCTTTTCCTCATAAAGAATTCCGCTGTAGGTCTTGCCGCATTCAAAGTCCGCCTGATAGCCGCTGACCACGAAATACTCGGGTTTGACGATGCGGCTGCGGTATTGGATGCCGGAATTTCCGAACGCTTCGGAGGCTCCGTTGAAGTCCGTGATCTTGTATTTCAGGGTGAGTTCGAAGTCGGCGAATTCCTCGGCTTCGTAGATGAGGAACGTGTTCTCGAGGACCTTGTGATCGTTGGTGGTTTGCCCGGTGATGCAACCGTCCTTGACGCTCCAAAAGTCGGTCAGGCCCTTCCATCCGGAGAGATCGGTTCCGTTGAACAGAGGCTTGGCCTCGTCGGCAGTGGCATGGGAGAGGAGGGCGCAGCAGGTGAGCGCCCGGGTGATGATCCGGTTCATGGATGAATTCATGCGGCATTGTAGCCAACATTCCCACCGAAGCACCAGCGAAGATCGGAGTTTGGCGGGAATGCCTGAAAGCCACGGGGTTCCGCGACCGTGACAAAACCGTGCAGGTTCTCAGCTCATCCCCCGCCTTCGGGTCAGTTGGACGAATGGCATGCTTCCTTTTGGGGATGGCCGCCATCGGCTTCCCTTCGGATGCGGCTCCCGATCCGAAGGGGGTCGAGTTCTTCGAGAGGGAAATCCGGCCGGTATTGGTCGAGCATTGCCTCGAATGCCACGCCTCAACGGGAAAACGCAAGGGCGGCCTGGCCCTCGACAGCCGCGAGGGATGGAGGGCCGGAGGTGACACCGGAAGGGTGATCACGCCCGGTGACCCTGAGAAAAGCCTCTTGATCGAGGCGGTGCGCTACCACAACCGGGAGATGCAGATGCCACCGGACAACCGGTTGGCGGACCGGGAGGTGCGTGCTCTGGAAACATGGGTTCGGCTCGGAGCCCCCGATCCCCGGGACGGCGGCGCGAAAGTGGAACTGGTGCGTGGAATGAGCGAGGAAGAGGGCCGCGCTTTCTGGTCGTTCCAGCCCATCGATTCGCCCCCGGTTCCAACCGTGAAGGATCCCCGGTGGATCGCCAACCCGGTCGATGCCTTTATCCTTTCGGTGCTGGAGGCCAAAGGATTGTCGCCCGCGCCCCGGGCGGACAAGGCATCACTGCTGCGTCGTCTGACCTTTGACCTCACCGGTCTACCCCCGGAGCTCGGGGAAGTCGACCGGTTTCTCGCCGATGCCGCGCCGGATGCGTGGGAACGGGTGATCGACCGCCTTCTGGCCTCGCCCCAATACGGGGTTCGCTGGGGGAGGCATTGGCTGGACGTGGTGCGATACGCGGACTCCAACGGGCTCGATGAGAATCTCGGGTTCGGGCATGCCTGGCGCTATCGCGATTATGTGATCGACAGCTTCAATGCCGGGAAGCCCTTCGACCGTTTCCTCGTCGAGCAGGTGGCGGGCGATCTCCTTCCGGGCGCGACCGCCGGGCAGCGGACGGCGACCGGGTTTCTCGCCCTCGGGGCCCGGGTTTTGGCCGAACCGGACGAGGAGAAGCTCCGGATGGATGTGATCGACGAGCAGTTGGACACCCTCGGAAAGGCCTTCGTCGGGCTGACCCTGGGATGCGCGCGATGCCACGACCACAAGTTCGATCCGATCACCCAGCGGGATTACTACGGGATGGCGGCCATTTTCCGGAGCAGCGAAAACTTCGCGCCCTCCAAGACCGGAGTCATCAAGCACTGGTATGAGCACTCGCTGGCCACCAAGGAGGAACTGGCGAAAGCCAAGGCGGACGACGAGCGTATCGCCAAGGCCCGGGCCGCCCACGGCGCGTTCAAATCCAAGGCGGTGAATGGCCTCCAGTCCGCGGCGCGCGCCAATGTGGTGGAATATCTGGTGGCCGCTTCCTCGATGGCGGCGGAAGCCAGCTTGGCCCAGGCGGAACCGCTCTGCGCGGAGAAGGGATTGCACCCTTGGATTCTGCTGCAGTGCCGGTTGCATCTTTCCTATCATCCCGATGACCCGGTGCTCGGTCCCTGGCATGATCTGGCCGCCAAGGGCGATCGCGAGGGCATCCGCCGCCATTTCGCCCCGCTTTTCGCGGAGGCGGAGTCGGCCTGGCAGGCGGCCAAAAAAACGGATCCGAAGGCCACGAAACTGGCGGATCCGAAATTGGAGGCGGCGCGGGTCGTCCTCCACGATTCGGAGGGGCTGCTCGCCCTGCCGACGGAGCCGTTCAAGGCGTTCGATCCCGATACCGTCCGGGAATTGGCGCGTCTCGAGGAGGAGGTCCGGCAATTGGAGAGCGCGGCCTACGACGCCCCGGCCGCGATGGGGGTCGGGGAGGCCGCCAAGGTGGTGGCTGAAATGCCGATTCACATCCGGGGCAATCATCTGGCCCATGGACCGGTGGTGCCGCGGGCGGTCCCCGCCGTGATGCGTGCTTCCTCCGGAGATCCGTCGTGGAAGCCGGACCGCAGCGGCCGGTTGGAGCTGGCCGAATGGCTTGTCCGGCCGGATCATCCGCTTACCGCCCGGGTCATCGTCAACCGGATCTGGCGTTGGCACTTCGGGACCGGACTGGTGGCCACCACCGACAATTTCGGGGTCAAGGGCGAGGCGCCCTCCCATCCGGAGTTGCTGGATTGGCTGGCCCGCCGTTTCATCGAGTCCGGTTGGGACGTGAAGGCCATGCATCGGCTCTTGTTGACCTCGAGCGCCTATCAAATGGCCACGGTGCATCCGCAACCCGGGGAAGCGCCGCTGCTGGATCCGGAGAACCGGCTCCACTGGAAGTTTCAGCGCCAACGGCTCGAGGCCGAACAGATCCGGGATGCGGTGCTTTTCGTCGCCGGGCGTCTCGATGACACGCTGGGAGGGAAAACCCTGCCCTTGCGCAACCGCCAGATGGTCTTCAACCACACCTCCAAGGACCACACCCACTACGAGGATCGCCGCCGCTCCGCTTATTTGCCCGTCATCCGCAACCATGTGGCCGATGTGCTCGCCCAGTTCGATTACCCCGATCCGACGATGCCCACCGGGAGCCGCAACTCCACCGTGGTCGCTCCCCAATGCCTTTACCTGCTAAACTCGCCGCTGGTGCTCGATGCTTCCCGGGCCATGGCGGCCGCCTCGTTGGCCGCCGGCGAATCCCCCGAGGCCCGGATCGATTGGATCTATCGCCGCGCCTTCTCGCGCCCGGCCACCGCCACGGAGCGGACCGAAGCCCTCCGCTGGGTTCGCGAGGCGGGGGAATCGGACGCCTGGCCGCTGCTTTGCCAGGCGATTCTCGCCTCCAACGAATTCGTTTACCTACCGTAAGGCATGAAGGATCGACGTCATTTCCTCAAGTCGAGCGCCGTGGGCTTCGGGCATCTGGCCCTGAGCGCCATGCTCGGCAGCGAAGCGCAGGCGGGTTCGCGCGCCAACCACGCCCCGCGCGCCAAACGGGTGGTCTTCCTCTTCATGAAGGGCGGTCCCTCCCATGTCGATACCTTCGATCCCAAGCCGCTGCTCGACCGGGACCATGGCAAACCGTTTCCCTTCGCGCCCCCCCGCGTCACCTTCGCCAAGCAGGGCAATCTCCTGAAATCCCCCTGGAAGTTCCGCCAACACGGGGAAAGCGGCCTCCCGGTCAGCGAATTGTTCCCCAAGGTGGCGCGGTGCGCGGACGATCTGTGCGTCCTCCGGTCGGTCCACGGGACCAATCCGGCGCACGGCGGCGCGTTGCTCAAGTTGAGCACCGGCAGCGATACCCAGGTCCGCCCGAGCCTCGGCTCCTGGGTGGTTTACGGGTTGGGCAGCGAAAACGAAAACCTCCCGGCCTTCCTCACGATCTGCCCGACCTTGGCCCACGGCGGGGTCAACAATTGGGGCGCGGCCTTCCTGCCGGCGTTTTGCCAGGGAACCCCGTTGGGGACCGCCAGCACCCGCGCCTCCGAGGTGGCCGTGAAGCACATCCGCAATCCGGAGCTCGACCTGTCCCGGCAGCGGCGTCACCTCGACCTGATCCAGTCTTTGAATCGGCGTCATCTCGAGGCCAGCGGCGCCGATCAGGCCTTGGAAGGGCGCATTGCCGCCTACGAACTCGCTTACCGCATGCAGGCGGTCATGCCCGAGGCCCAGTCCATCGAAAACGAAAGCGCCGCCACCAAGCGCCTCTACGGCATCGATGATCCGGTCACCGAAAACTTCGGCCGCCAGTGCCTCATGGCGCGCCGTTTCCTCGAGCGGGGCGTGCGCTTCGTTCAGGTCACCCATAGCGACGGTGAGGTCCAATGGGATCAGCACGGCAACCTCTACCGCGGCCACACCAAGAACGCGGCGGAGGTGGACCAGCCGATCTACGGTTTCCTCACCGACTTGAAGTCGCGCGGTCTCCTCGAGGACACCCTCGTCTTGTGGGGCGGTGAATTCGGGCGGACGCCGACGGCGCAGGGCAGCGACGGGCGCGACCACAACCCGCACGGATTCACCATGTGGATGGCCGGCGGGGGGGTGAAACCGGGGTTCGCCTATGGAGCCACCGACGACTACGGTTACTTCGCCGCGCAAGACAAACTGCACGTCCACGATCTCCACGCCACCATCCTCCACCTCCTCGGCCTCGACCACGAGAAGCTGACCTATCGTTACGCGGGCCGCGACTTCCGGCTCACCGATGTTTCGGGGACGGTTGCCAAGGGAATCCTGTCTTGAGTGCGGGCTACACTCCAGGTTGCAGGGCGGGGCGGAGCGTGGGAGGCTGGAGGGGCCATGATGCTTGCCTTTTCCAATGTCACGGGGCCGGTGTTCCGGCTCACCGAAACCATCCTCGAGGAGGGTTGTGCCGCGTCGCGCCTCAGTCCGCGGCGGCGGATCATCCTGCCCTTGCACCGGACGCAGGACGCGCCGGTGCAGCGGATGCTCAACTTCTTCCAGCCGGGCACCTACGTGCGGCCGCATGTCCATCCGGGCCCGGGCCAGAGCGAATTGGTCCAGGTGCTGCGGGGACGCCTCGGGGTTTTGCTGTTTGCTCCGGACGGCGAAGTCCTCGGTGCCCATGATCTGGAAGGTGGACCGGTGTCGTTGATCGACCTTGAGCCCGGCCAGTGGCACGGCATGGTCTGTCTGGCCCCGGACACCGTCATCGTGGAAATCAAGAAGGGGCCTTACTCCGCGGCCTTGGACAAGACCTTTGCCGACTGGGCGCCCGAAGAGGGGGATTTGCGGGCCTCGGATTGCCTGCGGCGCTGGGAATCCGTGTTTCTTGCGGCGGCGGGGAATCCGGTTCCGTGATTTCCCGGTTGAACATCCCACGATTTCGCTAGGGTGGAAGGGATGAAGAAACGCGTGGCAGTGGTTGGGGTCGGCCGGATGGGAGCGAACATGGCGCGCCGCCTCAAGGAGACGGGGCACCCGGTGGTCGCCGTTCATGACGTGCAGGCGCAAGCCGCCGGAGAACTTGCCGCCGAACTGGGGTGCGCCGCACCGGCGAACCTCTCGGAGGTCACGGCCATGGCCGATGTGATTCTCACGGTGGTGACCAACGATGCCGCGATGCGCTCCATCTTTCTCACCGGGGCCGGAAGTTTGTTGGACGGGGCCGCGGGCCGGATTTTCATCAACTGCGCCACGCTATCCCCGGAAATCCACCGGGAAGTGAGCGCCGCCGCCGCGGCTGCCGGGGCCCGGACGTTGGAGGCGAGCATGGCATCGAGCATCAGTCACGCGCGGAACGGTCAGCTCTACCTGATGGTGGCCGGGGACCGGTCCGCGTTTGACGACTGCCAGGCTCTGCTCAAGGATTTGAGCCTCAGCATGCGGTTCATCGAAGGTGGGCCGGGTCGTGCCGCCGAAGTGAAGGCGCTGGTCAACATGGTGATGAACATCAACACCGCGGGCTTGGCGGAGGGACTCGGATTGGCGGCGGCCTTGGGCCATGATTTGACGATGATCCGCGAGGTCTTTTCCCAAACCGGCGCGAATTCACGTGTCCTCGAGACCGATGGCGCGGACATGGTGGCCCGGGAGCACGATTGCTGGTTCTCGGCGGAGCACGCGGCCAAGGACTCGGGGATCGCGCTCGATCTCGCGAAGGCCAAGGGCTTGCAACTTCCGCTGAATGAAGCGACCCAAGCCCAATTCGCGCGGATGACCCGCGAGGGCCTCGGCGGTCTCGACAAATCGGGGATCGCGGAGTTGACCTTCCCGGGACGGCACGCGCATCCTTGAACCCTTTTTCAACCCTCAGACAAAACCCAAAACACTGCATTCCCCATGAGCAAAATCGTCCCCACCATCAGTTCCGGCACCGCCGGTCCCCTTGGCGTTCTCCACATGCCCCGTTTCTGGCAGAAGGTCTCCCTCGATGCCGTCGGCAAGTTGCACGATGATTACCCCGCCTGCGGCAAGGGCTACGACCAGATGATGCTGGACGCGCTCGGGCTCGATACCGATGCGACCGTGAATTACATCCGTTCCCACAAGCCTTCCTACCCCCAGTTCGAGGGCTGGGTCGTCGCCCAGAAGGGAGGCACGCTGGACCCGGCGGCGGTCGAAGGTTTCAACGCGGCGGTCCGGGGCTATCTTCATGACGAGGGCACCCGCAAGTCGATCCTCGGTGCCGCCGGAATCGCGGATGAAGGGAAGATCCTTGACGCGGTGAACCTGAACAACCTGGACGACTGGACCCTGTTCCACTCCCAGGAAATCAAGAGCTGATCCAGTCCCAACCTTTTCAGGGATTTCCCGGGAGCGGCTTCCCGGGAAATCCGTCACATTTGGTCCCGGGATGCGTGAATCGGAAAGATCCCGGTCCCGCGCCGAGTGATTAAGACGATGGTTTCCCTCGTCGCCTCGACTGCCGTGTGGCTTCTCGCCGCCTCGACCGGCCCGATTCAATTCAACCGTGACGTTCGTCCGATCCTCTCGGACCATTGTTTTGCGTGTCACGGGTTCGACGCCAAAAAGCGCAAGGCCAACCTGCGCTTGGATGAACCGCAAGGACTCTTCCAGCCCGACGGGGACGGCGTCTTCATGATCAAGGCCGGGGATCCGGACCGGAGCGAGGTCTGGCGCCGCATTCTGTCGGATGATCCGGAAGAGGTGATGCCCCCGCCGGAATCCCACAAGACCTTGACCCCGGAGCATCGGGCGGTCTTGCGGAGGTGGATCGAGCAAGGCGCCCCTTACCAGAAGCATTGGGCGTTCACTCCGCCGGCACGACCGGAAATCCCCGGCGGAGCGGCCGCGGGAGCGATCGACGCCTTCATCCGGGATCGGTTGACCGCAGAGGGTCTGGCGCCCTCTTCGGAGGCGGACAAGGAGACCTTGATCCGGCGGGTCACCTTCGATTTGACCGGACTCCCTCCCACCGTGGCGGAGGTCGATGGGTTTCTTGCCGATACGGCCCCCGGGGCCTACGAGCGTCTCGTGGACCGGCTCTTCGCCTCTCCCCATCATGGAGAGCACATGGCCCGCTATTGGCTTGATCTGGCCCGTTACGCGGATACGCACGGGTTGCATCTGGACAACGAGCGTTCGATGTGGCCCTACCGCGATTGGGTGGTGCAGGCCTTCAACGCAAATCTCCCGTTCGACTCTTTCACCCGTTGGCAGTTGGCGGGCGACTTGCTCCCTGGGGCGACGCGCGATCAGCGGGTGGCTTCCGGGTTCAACCGGTGCAACGTCACCACCAGCGAAGGGGGGAGCATCAATGAAGAGTTCGTCTTCCGGTATGCGGTCGACCGCACCGCGAGTGCCGTCGAGGTCTGGATGGCGATGACCGCAGGCTGCGCCGTATGCCATGATCACAAGTTCGACCCGATCACCCAGAAGGAGTTTTACTCGCTTTACGCCTTCTTCAACTCGGCCGCAGACCCGGCCATGGATGGTAACAAGATCGATACACCGCCGATTCTGAAACTCACTTCGCCTGCTCAGGAAAGCCAGTTGGCGGAGTTGGACCGGAAGGTCGGGGACGTGAACCGCAGGATCAAGGAATCGATTTCCGCCCTGGCCTACGCCGACCCGGCCGTGGCGACCCCGGTTCCGGGACCGCGCGGGGTGGAGAGCGTCTGGTTTGAAGATGGATTTCCGACTGGAGCCAAACCACAGTCCAGTGGCACTCCGTTGTGTCTGGTGACCCGGGACGAGGGGCAGGTCTTGAGTGGGGACGCGGCTCTGAAACGAAGTGCCAAGGGAGTGGAGCAGGACTTCTTCGCGGGCGGGGCCGAGTTTCCGGTGCCGGTGGGCGGGAAAATCTTCGCCCACTGTTATTTGGACCCGGCCAATCCACCGGAGGCCATCATGGTCCAGTTTCATACGGACGGATGGCGGCATCGGGCTATCTGGGGTCAGGACGCGAGGATTCCTTTCGGCCGCTTGGGGACGACCGAAAAGGTGGCGATGGGGGGGCTGCCGCAAACCGCCCGGTGGGTGCGGTTGGAAGTCGATCCTTCGGTTCTCGGTCTCAAGGCCGGTATGAAAATCACCGGGTTTGCCTTTACCCAATCCGGGGGCACGGTGTTTTGGGACAAGCTCGGCATGGTGCGGACGGTGGATCCGGTCAAGGACCCTGCGTGGTCTCTCAGCGCGTGGATCCGTCAGAACCAAGGCAAGAGGGTCGAGGGATTGCCCGGGGATCTTCAGGTTCTGGTGCGTTCCAAGAAGCCGGAACAATGGAGCGCGGAAGAAACCGCCAGATTCCGCGATTATTGGATGGAGAACTTCTTCGAAGGCGCGGGCCCCACTCTGACGGCCCTGAAAAAAGAGAGGGCGCCGCTCGAGGCGGCCCGCCAGAAAATTGAGTCTGCCATCCCGGTGACCTTCGTCATGCAGGACTTGGAGAAGCCGCGGGACAGTTTCGTGATGGTGCGAGGTGCCTATGACAAGCCGGGCGAGGCGGTCCAGCGTTCGACCCCGGCGTTTCTGCCCCCGATGAAGGTCGGGGCGGGCAGCCTTCCCAACCGGCTTGATCTCGCGGATTGGCTGCTCAGCCGGGAACATCCGCTCACCGCGCGGGTGGCGGTGAACCGTTACTGGCAGCAATTCTTCGGGACCGGTCTGGTGAAGACGAGTTCCGACTTCGGTTCCCAGGGAGAGCCGCCCAGTCACCCGGAACTTTTGGATTGGCTGGCGCTCCGTTTCATGGACAGCGGCTGGGATGTCCGCGCCTTGGTGAAGATGATGGTCACGAGCCAGACCTATCGGCAGTCCGCCCGCGTCACGCCGGAGCTGCTGTCCCGCGATCCGGAAAACCGGCTCCTCGCCCGCGGTCCCCGGTTCCGGTTCGACGCCGAAGTTCTGCGTGACAATGCCTTGGCGTTGTCCGGGTTGCTCGATCCGACGCCCGGTGGCAAGGGGGTGAAGCCTTATCAACCGCCGAACATCTGGGAACCGGTGGCTTTCGGGGGGAGCAACACGCGGGAATACAAGCAGGATACCGGCAAGTCCCTTTACCGGCGGAGTCTCTACACGTTCCTCAAGCGCACGGCGCCGCCGCCGTTCATGGCCACGTTCGACGCGCCGAATCGTGAGCAGTCCTGCTCCCGGCGGGAGCGCAGCAACACCCCGTTGCAGGCGCTGCAATTGATGAACGACGTCCAACACTTCGAGGCCGCGCGCAACTTCGGCCAGCGCATGATGCTTGAGGGAGGAACGACCCCGGAAGCCCGGATCATCTGGGCTTGGCGGGCGGTCACTTCCCGCAAGCCGTCCCCGGGGGAGTTGGCCATCGCTCTGGAAACATGGCGCACCCATCTGGCGCGCTACCAAGCGGACACCGCAGCGGCCCGGGAAGCTATCCACTACGGGGAGAGCAAGCCGGACCCCACGCTCGACCCGGCCCAGCTCGCCGCCTGCACCCTGACGGCGAATCTTCTCTTCAACCTCGACGAAACCCTCACCAAAAACTGAAGTTCCTCAGATGGACCCTGCTCTCGAATTCCATCGGTCCCAGACCCGTCGACAGTTTTTCCAAGGCGCCGGCCTCAAGGTCGGGGGCTTGGCGATGGCCTCGTTGGCGGTTGACCCGGCCCGGGCATCGTCCGGCGTGCATCCTGCGCTGCCCGGGTTTCCGCAATTCGCGCCGCGGGCGAAGCGGCTGCTTTACCTGCACATGAACGGGGCTCCCTCGCAGCTCGACCTCTTTGATCACAAGCCGGGGTTGGTGGAGTTTTTCGATAAGGATTTGCCGGAAAGCGTCCGCAACGGCCAACGCATCACCGGGATGACCAGCGGACAGGCCCGGTTGCCGGTGGCGCCGAGTCTTTTCAAATTCAAAGCCTGCGGCCAGAGCGGCATGATGATCAGCGAGCTGCTGCCCGATCTCCACCCGCTGGCGGACGAGATTGCCCTCATCAAGACGGTGCATACCGACGCGATCAACCACGATCCCGCCTGCACCTTCGTGATGACGGGAAGCGAGGTTCCCGGAAAACCAAGCCTTGGTTCCTGGATCAGTTACGGTCTCGGCAGCGTCAGCGAGGATCTGCCCGCCTTTGTCGTCCTGACCCCGAACTTTCCCGCCACCGGGAACGCGCAAGCCCTCTTCACGAGGATGTGGAGCAGTGGTTTCCTCCCGACCAAACACACCGGCGTGACGCTCCGGCCGGTGGGTGACCCGGTCTTGTTTGTCAAAAATCCCCCCGGCGTCAACCCAGGCGACCGTCGTGCCATGCTCGATGCGCTGAACCGTCTCAATCAGGGCAACTTTGAACGGTTTGGGGATCCGGAAACCCAGACGAGAATCGCGCAATACGAGATGGCTTTCCGGATGCAGTCCAGCGTGCCGGAGCTGGCGGACTTGAGTGGAGAGAGCCAGGCCACGCTCGACCTTTACGGCAAGGACGTGAGCCGCCCGGGCAGTTTCACCCAGAGCGCCCTGCTATCCCGGCGACTGCTCGAACGCGGGGTCCGGGTCGTGCAGATCCTGCACCGCGGATGGGACCAGCACGGCAGCCTCCCGAAGAATCTCGGGGCGCAATGCCAGGACACCCAAAAGGCCTGCGCGGCCCTCCTCGTCGATCTCAAACAACGGGGGCTTTTGGAAGATACCCTTGTCGTGTGGGGAGGTGAATTCGGCCGCACCGTCTACTCCCAGGGCACCCTGACCAAGGACAACTACGGGAGGGACCATCACCCGAGGAATTTCTGCATGTGGATGGCCGGAGCGGGAGTGAAGGGTGGTCTCACCTACGGGGAAACCGATGATTTCAGCTACAACATCGTCCGGGACCCGGTCCATCTCAATGATCTGAATGCCACCATCCTCCACCTGATGGGCATTGAGCACTCCGCCTTCACTTACAAGTTCCAGGGCCTCGATCAGCGGTTGACCGGCGTCCAGGAGGCTCACGTGGTTCGGGGCCTCCTTTCCTGACCCGGCCCTCAAGAGGCCATTCTCAGGAGACCCAGCACAATCGTCATCGTCAGGGCGCTGAGCAGCGTTGAGTAGAAGACCGATGCCGACACGAACCCGGTTTCGCCGTCCGTCCCGCCGTATTCGTGCACGAGCATCGCCGCGTTGACCGCCACCGGCGCGGCCGATCCAGCGATCAAGACCGCCGCCGTCTCGGGCGGCACGGCGAAGAACGGGACCAGAACGGCAGCGAGGACGGGGGCGGCACAAAGCCGGGTCAGAACCGCCGCCAACAAGGGCCCCTGCAGCGGCAGCGCCGGCGCGTGGCTGAGTTGCACCCCCAAGGTCAGGAGGGCGATGGGCACCAACCCGTCGGCGAGGACCGACAGCGGTTTCCAAACCGGCACCAGCGCCGTGACCAGGGAAGCGGAACCGGTCGCTTTGCAGAACAGGGCGGCTGAAATCGCGAAGAGCGAAGGCTGGGCGAGGATGGAGCGCCATTTCGGGCGGGTGGATCCATCAGTTTCCCCGTGCGCAAGCAGAACCCCCGCCGTGAAGGTGGTTAGGTTCATCGTCATCAAGACAAAGGCTTGGATTGTGGCCCCGGTTCCCGGGAAAGCGAGGAGCATGAGGGGGATGCCAAAATTGCCGCAATTGTAAAATGCGGTGGCGAGCTGGAACGACTTGCGTTGGGCGGACGAAAGCCCAAAGGCCTTGGAAAGGAGCCATGCGGCGCCGCATAGAGAAGCAATCATGGTCAGCGTGAAGCCAGCCACCTTGACCCCGGCCCGGGGATCAAGATCCGACGAGATCAACCGCACGAAGAGGAACGCGGGAACGAAGAGCTGGATGTTGAGTTTCACCAACGAACGCAAATCCAGCCGGAAGAGGCGGTCGGAAACCCAGCCGGCGGCGGCGAGAACGAGAATCGGGAGGCAAACGGTGACGAAGATGGAGACAAACATGGGCGGACGGTCGGGATCTAAAAATTATAAAGAAGTGCTGGTGATTCAGTTTATAGGAATTATAATCTCTATAATTCAATTTCGCTGCCGTGCCGCTGCCTTCCATGCTTTCGTCATCCGCTCTTCGTCGCTGCTTCTTTCTCTCCCTTGGCCTCGGGGCGTGGTTTGCCCCGGCCCGGGCCGCGGCCATTGTGACGCCGACCCCCAATCCGGCCCATCTCAGCGAAAGCGGACTGCAGCGGGCCCTGCGCGATGCGTTCGGGCAGGGGCCGTCGTTTCCTTATTGGAATCACATCGGTTGTGTCAATCATTCCACGGGGATCTACATCGGAGCGGGGCGGGTGCTGACGGCGGCGCACGTGGGGATTGGAACTTTCGTCACGCGCGAAGGGCGGAGCTACCTTCCGGTCGCGGGATCTGCCACACGGTTCCGGAATCGTCAAGGCGGTCAGACGGATCTCTTTGTCTATCGGATCCAAGTAAAAGATGCGGATCCGTTGGCGTCCCTTCCGATGATGAGTCTGAGCCGGGGCTGCCCGGACCGTGGGGCGACCGTGGTGCTGCTGGGGGCCGGGGGCGGAAACTCGGGGAACCGTCTGGCGATGAACGATTTCCGGTGGAACGAGGACTTCCGGTTGCGTTGGGGATTGAATGCCGTGGCCGCGAAGTTCGTCCGGCCCATCGTGACCTACGAATTCGCCACCCCGGGATTTGCGACGCATTTCGCGAATGGCAAGGGTGAGTCCCAAGCCTGTCCGGGAGATTCGGGCGGAGGAGTCTTCGCCTTCAACCGGGAAGCAAAACGATGGGAGCTCACCGGGGTGATTCTGGCGGTGGACGGGAAGCATGGCACCGCGTCCTATGGTGATCAGACCTACATCGGGGATCTCAGCGTGCTCCCGCGCAAGGAATTCGGAAGCGCAGGGATGCTGGCTTCCCATTGACGCCCCAGATCCCTGCCGGAGGGGCCGGAAGCGTCTGCTTTCCGCCGCGCGGAGGTTTGGGACTCCGGGGAAACCGTGTCTTCAGGCCAGATCACGTTTTCATCGATCCGAGTCGCGATAGCCGTGGACGAGATGTAAGCCAGCCTGCGCGGACTTTGAACTGGCCCGGTTCCCTCGCTCGTCGCCTCACGAAATGAGGGGCGCAGGGAGCGGTGGAGCAGGAAAACACTTGCACTGAGGTTCTCCGTGACTACGCTGTTCATATGATAGAAAGGCGCGCAAGTTCTTGGCGCCTCGCCGACTCGGAGGAGGCGGAGGGAGGTGCTTCATCTGTTCGGGATCGGGGCTCCGAAGCCGCCATTGATCCGACGGTCAGCGTGCGCAAAGCGAAGGCTCACCTTTCCGCCTTGCTTGAGGAGGTGGCGCTAGGGCGGGTGGTGACGATCACCAGTGATGGCCGCCCCAAGGCCCGGCTGGTGCCGATCGATGCCTCAAGGGAACGTGCGCCTTTTCGGGGAACCAGGGAGCACCTGGCGGATATGCCTGCTTGGACGGGTGCGGCCGCGCAAGAAATCATCCGTGAAGATCGGGACGGCCGGGGCTGGTGATGTATCTCGACACTTCAGTGGTGGTCAAGCTTTTGGTCCGGGAGCCGGACAGCGATCTTTATCAGGACGCTCTGCAGGGTCAATTGATTGCGTCATCGGAATTGGCGATGACTGAGGTGTGGTCCGCCCTTCTATCGAAGGAGCGGCTTGGCGCGATTGACGACCGTCAGCGGCGCCGGGCGTGGCAGGTGTTTTTGGATCAGGTCTCCAGCAAACAACTTTGGCTGTATGCAATGGATTCCGTTCAACTGCGCAAAGCGAATCTCATCATGGAACAATGCCATCCCGGGGTGCCGCTGCGCACACTCGACGCGCTCCACCTGGCAGCGTGTGACCTTCATCAGGATTTTCCGATTTGCACGGCGGATGGGCGGATGCGAGACGCGGCCCGGAAATTGTGCATCCCATGGGTTTGAATTGGAAACAACCGGAAACCGCTTGGACCGATCACGCTCCTGCAACCGTGAAAACCGTAGCAGAATGATCTCCCGCAAAGGCATTTCCGTTGTCAGCCTGAACGTTCCTTGCCCCTTCGGTTCGGCGGGGTGCTGGGTTCCCATTGACGCCCCCGGATCTTTGCCGGAGAGTTTCCGTCCAAAAGGGGATTCCCGGTGAAAGGGAGGCTATGAAATGCTTCCTGACGGCCGGGCGCTCCGTTCCGATGGCTCTTCCAAGGATTCAACTGGAGATCTTTTGTGCCGCCCTTTTCTTATGGATCGGGATCGGTCCCGGTTGGGCCTTGCCCTCGCGGAGCCATGTGGAAGCGCGGCTGCTGGTGGACGATCGTCCGCGCGCGGCCGGGGAGCCTTTCCTGGCGGGCATTCACCTTGCCATCGAAGAGGGGTGGCATGTGTATTGGGAAAACCCGGGCAGTCCCGGGGCCGCGCCGGAGGTGACCTGGACCTTGCCGGAGGGTTACACGGTCGGGCCGCTCCTGTTTCCGGTTCCGCACCGGTTCGATGCGGCGGGGTATCGCAGTTATGGCTACGAGAAGGAGGTCGTGCTGCTGGCCACCATCACGCCGCCTCCGGGCGGGGGGCTGCCCTCCGCGATCGCTGCCGAAGCCGTCTGGCTGGTTTGTGCGGAGACCTGTGTGCGGGGGAGCGCGAAGCTCGATTGGAAAAGGGGCGGCGCCTCCGGTGCCGACGTGATTTCCGGCGTGGCGGCCGCTCTGCCGAAAAGCGTGGATTGGGCCGTCGAAACGGTCTACGACTCCGCGACCCGGGAAGTGACCTTCAGCCTGACGGATGGCGGGATGGTTCCGACCGATCCCGCCAGGCTCTATTTTTATCCGGCCGCAGCTGGAATCACGAATTCGGCCTCTCCGCAGAAGGTGAGGCGGATCGAGGGGAAGCTGGTCGTCACCACCGCGGCCGCCCCGGAGTTCACCGGGATCTTCCCGCCGGAGACGGGAGGCGTGCTGGCGGTGGATGGCGATTCCGCAGCCTGGAGGATCGGCGGGCCGGCGGTGCCGACCGGGCAACCTGGGGAGGAAGCAGAGCCGGGTGCCAAGGGAAACGGGGAAGGACCAAAGGGGTGGGGTTATTGGCTGCAGCGCCCGTTGATCGTCACCTGCCTGGCTGCGGTGATGTTGCTGATTGCCCTCAACCTGTTCGGCGTTTTCGAGGTAGGAGGCAGCCTGAGTGGGGTGGGAGCGGATCTGACGCATCGGGAAGGGCTGGCCGGCTCCTTCTTCAGCGGAGCGCTAGCGACTTTGCTGGCCACGCCTTGCACCGCGCCGGCGATGGGTTTTGCCATCACCTATGCCTTGGGAGCTCCGCTCGGCATCGCGGTGCTGATTTTCACCCTGATTGGTCTGGGTATGGCCACTCCGTATCTCCTGCTTTCGGCTTTTCCCGCGTGGATTTCCCGGTTGCCTAGGCCTGGCGCCTGGATGGAGACCTTCAAGCAGGCCATGGCGTTTCCGATGGTGGTGGTGATGGCCTGGCTGCTTTCCGTCCTGGCTCAACAGGTCGATTCGGATGGCCTGTTCCTTGGCTTTGCCGCCTTGATCCTCGTCGCCGCAGCCGCTTGGATCTTTGGTCGGTTCGGCACGCCCGCCCGGGAGGAGCGGACTCGTCGCGTGGCGTGGGGGGCCGGGGCGGTGCTCCTGCTCGTCGCCTTCCAATTCGCCTCCCGGGGGGCGGGGCAGGAGCGCCCTGTGGTGGCGCACGATGTCATGGCGGAGATCTCCTCCCTTCAGGATCAAGGCAAGGCGGTCTTTGTCGATTTCACCGCGTCGTGGTGCGTCACCTGCCAAGCGAACAAACCGGCGATCCACAGCGCAGAGGTTCAGCGTGTCTTTGCGGAGAAAGGGGTCGCTTTTCTGGAAATCGACTGGACGCGCGAGGACCCCGCTGTTCTCGAGGTTTTGCAGAAGTTTGACCGCAATGGGGTCCCGCTCTACCTCCTCTTCTCAAAGGACAAGACGGTGCCTCCGCAGGTTTTGCCGAACCTGCTGACTCCGGCGGTGATCGTCGACGCGGTGCGGGGCGGGGCGGAGGGCTCTGCATCCCCACCGGCGGTTGCGCGGGAGCTTGGCCTCTGGGCGGCCCTGGGCGGCGCGTTCCTCGGTGGAATGATCCTCAACCTGATGCCCTGTGTCTTCCCGGTGATCACGCTGAAGATCATGGGCTTTGTCTCCCAAGCCGGAGAGGACCGGCGGCGGATTCTGCACCACGGACTGGCCTTCACCGCCGGAGTGCTGGTCTTCTTTTGGATCATCACGGCCGTGCTGTTGTCCGCCCGCGCCGCCCTGGGGACCTGACCACGGGTCGCCGATTCCATCAATCCGGGGCCAGCTGCTCGGCCAGCTTTTGCATCGCCTTACGGTCGTAACGGCAGTAGCGGATATCGCTGAAGACGATCGCCCCGAGCTTGCGATAAAAACGCAGGGCCCCGCGGTTGTTGCGCCGCACGGTGAAGTCGAGGTGGGAGCAATCGAACTCGATCGCCAGCTTGCAAAGGCCTTTGATCAGTCTTGAGCCAATGCCCTCGGATCGGTAGTCCTCGACCACATAAAGGTCATCAAGCGCGAGAATCGGTTGGGGAATCACGGCCGGCCAAAAATGGTGAAAATGGGCTACCCCGACGATCGGTCCGTTCATATCCGCGACGAGTGCGCCGCAAAAAGCCCCCGGAGCGAAGAGGGAACGGGTCAGAGTCTCTTTCGAGGTGTGGGGAAACCGCCCCATGTGATCCTCCCGTTCGGCGAGAGCCGCGAGGGAGAGCAAATCGGGGATATCGGCCTTGGTGGCGAGGCGGATTTCGATGGGTCTGGACGGCATGACAGATGCTTGGCCAATATCGCCCGGGTTGGCGGTTCGTCCAATCCGTTGGAAGCGGGAGTCAGGAAGCGGGCGGGGGAAAGGCTCCGGCGTTCAAGGAATCCTCATAGGCTTGGTTGAGAAGATAGTGCGGGCCGAGCGCAGCGGCGAGCGGGTCGGAATCCTGGAGCGAAAAGCCGAGATGACTGTGGCGGCGCCAGCCCTCGGCATGAGTGAACGCGCCCGACATCCGGCCGACTTCGAGAGACAGTGCGTCCATGGCGCTCACATAATTCCCCATTCCCTGGGTGCGATCCAACCAGTCCCTCTGGCTGGCGTGCGCCGCGAGAGCCTCCCGTTTCGTTTCGTGAAAGGCGCCCGTATCGACAAACGATCCGGGGACGATGCGGCGGCGGAGGGGGTCGCGGAGGCCATGTGGCATGGCGTGGTAGATCGTGACCTCTCCGTCCACGGACTCGCTGGGCGGATGGGTGCCGAAGTTTGGAACCCCCCGGGCGAAGGCCGCGGTCACCGTGAGACGCGAGGTGTTCTGGTGATCTTCCATGTAGTCTTCCGGGGAATGGGTGAGGATGATGCGCGGATTCACCTCACGGATCACGGCGGCCAGCCAGCGCAGCAGATCGATGTTGTAGAAAATCTGAAGGTCGCGGCCCGGGGCGCCGTGGAACTTGGCGCCGAGCAAACCGGCAGCGGTCCGGGCCTCCTTGTTGCGGATCTCCGCAGTCTGCTGGGCGGTGAAAACAGTGCTACCACAATCGCCGCTCGAGAGCGTCATATAGTGAGTCTCCCAACCGGCTTCCCGCAGCCGCAAAAGCGTGCCCGCAGCCAAAAACTCGATGTCATCGGGGTGAGCGAAGATGGCGAAGGCACGGTCTGGCATCGCCTCTACTCTAGACGGCGGATTCCGCTGGAATCAAGTTTCGTTGGCCAGAAGCCGAAAAATGCCGAAACTGAACCCATGGTCGAGATCCGAATGGAGTATCAAGGCAACCTGCGGGTGCAAGCCACGCACGGACCGTCGGGGGCGATGGTTTGCACGGATGCCCCCGTGGACAACCAGGGACGGGGCGAGAGTTTTTCCCCGACCGATTTGGTGGCCACCGCGTTGGGTTCCTGTGTGCTCACGGTGATGGGGATTTACGCAGAGCGGCACGGGATCGACCTCCGGGGCACCGCGATCCGGGTCGGAAAAATCATGTCGGCCTCGCCTCCGCGCCGGATCGCCCGTCTCGAAATCACCCTGGAGTGCCCCTCCGATCCCGGGCTTCGGCACACCCAGGCGCTGGAAACCGCGGCTCATGCCTGTCCGGTCCACCAAAGTCTCAACCCGGAGATCGAAAAGCCGATGCGCTTCGTCTGGGGTGAACGAATCACGGAGGCGCAGTGAGGCGGTGAATTTCCGTCTTGAAAATCGCGGGAATTTCGCTTTTGGCTGAGATCCGACTATGGGAGAAGTCCGATCGACCTTTGAATTGAAGCCGGGAGCTGCGGCTCCCGCATTTGAACTGCCTGACGCCAGGGGACAACGCCACCGCCTGCCTGAGTTGCTCCAGGGGCACGACGCCCTCGTGGTCGTTTTTGCCTGCAATCATTGCCCTTACGTCAAGCATCTGGCCTCCCACCTTGGCGAGCTGGCCGCTGACTTCGCCAGGCGCAACGTCGCCTTCGTGGCGATCAACTCGAACGACGTAGAAGCCTATCCCGAGGATGGTCCCTCCCGCATGGCGGAATTCGCCGCGGCGCACGGGTGGGAGTTTCCGTATCTCTTCGACGAGACCCAGGAGGTGGCGAAGGCCTATTTTGCCGCATGCACTCCGGATTTCTTCCTGTTCAACGGCAAGGGCGAGCTTTGCTACACCGGGCAATACGATGGCTCGCGGCCCGGAAACGCCGCCCCGGTGACCGGAGCCCAACTCCGGTCGGCGATCGAGTCCACGCTCCGCGGGGTGAGAATCGATCCACGCCGGAGCCGCCCCAGCAGCGGATGCAACATCAAGTGGAAAACGGGTGGCGAACCGGCCTACTACGGCTAGACTTGACAGCGTTTCTGAAATTAGGTTCCATGGAACTCTCCGTTTCCTGCGTCCCATAGAGACCGATGGCCTCCCGCGAACCCGCCGCCCACCTCCACCCGGCCCCCGCTTCTCACGGAAATGTCTCTTCGCGTCGGGCGGCAGAGGGAGGGACGGGCTTTACGGGCGAGCTGGTGGTTGATTACCCTGCGGTTCCCCGGACGAACCGCCGGCGGCGGGGGATGGGCGGAATCGGGGTCTTTTTCACCGCGGTACTGGCCCAGATTTTCGTCCTCGGCTCGCTCGCGGGGCTGGCCGTCGCGTTTCCGGCCGAAACCCTGCAGCTTGTGGCCAAGGCACGTCTGCACTTTGCCCCGGCGTTGTCCGCTCCCGCCGTCTTCGGGGAGCGCGGTTCCTCCGCCGCAGTGCCGACGGACGGGAGATTGGAGATCCTCCGGCTTGAAGATCGCGCGATCTGGCGCCGGGACCGCGAGGCTTGGGAAGCCCTCCGGTCGAAAGTGGCGCAATTGCCCGTTTCCCATCCGGACAATGAGGCGGTCCATGCCAGTTTGATCCGGATCCAAATGGTTTATGAGCGGCCGACGGTGGCGGAGCCCCCCGCCCTCGATCCGCGGGAGATTTTTCCCACCGCTGCGACGGAGGCTGACATCCCGGTGGCCTCGTTGATCCAGGTGCTTCACGACGGCCAACAGAGTGAGACCAAGCGGCAGCGCTGCGCCTTTCTCTTGCAACGCCAGACCTCGCCCGCGGCCCGCGGAGCGCTTTTCCAGTCCATTCAAGAGGACCGGAGCTTGTTGGTGGTCCGGCAGGCGTTCGATTCCTTCCGCATGCTCACCGGTTATCCCGGGCGCAATTGCTTCGATGCCGACGAAGTTGCCCGCTGGTGGAGCCGTAATGCCCACACCGCCTTGGGGCAGAAATGAGGTTTCTCCCGTATTTTTCGGATGAATGTTGGTCCTTGTCGTCCGGGAAGCGTAAGCTGTTCCGTCGGGCCATCCGTCCCGCTCTTTTGCCTCCAGGCTCCACTCCTGACACGACCAAAAAGATCCCCATGAAAACGCAATCCTTTTCCACCGCGCTCCTTCTCGCCCTTTCGGCCGTCCTTCCAATCCGGGCGCAGGAGAAGCCCCAGCCGGTTCCTCCGAAGCCTCCGGAACCCGCCAAAGCGGCCCCCGCGAAGCCCGGGAAGATCACTTCCGCGGAGTGGACCAAAAAACTCAAGTTTGATCAGGCGCCGCTGCCTCCAGGCGGGGCGGCGGTGACGAGCTATGCCGATATGTTGGCCAAGGCGACTCCGGCGGTGGTGACGATTTTCTCGAAAAGGGAGGGAAACGCAGAGCTGCCCGACTTTTTCAACGAGCCTTTCTTCAAGCGATTGTTCCCCGACGGACTTCCGGAGGGTCAGATGCCGGAGACCCAGCCGGTGACGGGATCGGGGGTGATCGTTTCGCCCGACGGTTACATTTTGACCAACAATCACGTGGTCGAGGAGTCAAAGGGCTTGCGGGTCGAGCTGCAGGGGGAATCCAGGTCGTTCGAGGCCACTCTGGTGGTGAGCGATCCGAAGAGCGACGTGGCCCTGATCAAAATCGACGGGACCAATCTGCCGGTCATTCCCGTGGGGGATTCGAACCGGCTCCGGGTGGGGGACGTGATGTTTGCTATCGGCAACCCCTTCGGCTTGGCCCAGACCGTGACGATGGGCATCGTGAGCGCGCTCGGCCGGAGTGCAACCGACGTGCAGATCGTCGATTACGCGAACTTCATCCAGACCGATGCGGCGATCAACCGGGGGAATTCCGGCGGTGCATTGATCGACGCCGCCGGGAGGTTGGTCGGAATCAATACAGCCATCCAGGGGGGAGCAGGCGGCGGTAACGTGGGGATCGGATTCGCGATTCCCTCGATGATGGCGATCGAGATGGTGGAGAAACTGCTCGAAGGAGACGGCAAGGTCCGGCGGGGATTCCTCGGGGTCTCGCTGCAGCCGCTTGAACCCGACCTGGCCGAGGCGCTCGGATGGAAGGAGAACTACGGGGTCGCAATTTCGCATGTTTATCCGAACACGCCCGCTTCGAAGGCAGGGTTGAAGCCGAGTGACATCATTTTGAAGTATAACGGGGCCCGGGCGGAGAACCCGGACAAGCTCCGGCTCGTCATCAGCAACACCCGCCCCTCGGAGGAGGTCTCTTTCGAGATCTTCCGGGCTGGCGACGTGCGCACCATCAAACTCTCACTCGCTGAATTGCCGGACGATCCGCGCGAATTCCTCGGAGGCGCGCCGGGCGCACCTGGAGCTCCCGGAACCCCCATGAAATTCCTCGAAGGCGTGGAAATCGCGGAACTGGATTCGGCAAGCCGGGAAAAGTTCCGCCTGCCCGACGACGTGGCCGGCGTGGTGGTGGAGAGCGTCAAAGGCGATTCCGTGGCGGCCGACGCCGGACTCGAAGCGGGTATGGTGATCGTGGAGGTGAATCAGGTGCCGGTCGCCACGGTGGCGGAGGCCCTCAAGGCCCGCAAGGATTTCACGGGGACCGTCCTGCTTCTGCGGGTCAGCGACGGGGAAAATCGCAGTATTCTTGCCATTCGGGTCAAGTAGTTTCGGGACAGGGGTGGGGCGATGAGCGAGGAACCGGCCGGCCGCCCAGAATCCGGCAACGGTGCCGTGTCGTTTGGACGGCCGTCACGGTCTCCTTATCGTGGGGGGCTTCCGTCATGGTTGGGGTGGTTCAGGGGAGTGGATTTTTTCCTCGACGATTTGGTCGTCGCCTTGGGAAGCGAGTGTATCCACATCGCCAGCCGGGAGCATCCGGAGCCCGCCTCCTACCCAGCCTATGTGGCTCGAGGCACTGGCAACCGGCAGATTGTCGCCCTCGGGACCAAGGCCCGCGACCTTTTGGGGCGTGAGCCTCAGGCTGTCGAGGTCGTTCCCTTGCTGCGTCACGGGGTTCCCGACCATCCGCGGATGTTCGCGGAGTTTCTCCAGCGGATCGTGAGCCAGCATTTCCGGAGTGCCCGAATGGCACGGCCGAGGATTCTCTGCGCTGGAAATTTTCAAAGCCCGCTGCTCAAGGAGGTTTGTATAGAGGGACTGATCCGCGTTCGTTCGCGGGACATCATGTTTTGCGAGCCGGAGATCGCCGCGGCGGTCGGGATGGGGTTGGACATTCTTGAGCCGGACCTCCGCTCTGTTCTGGTGTTCGAGCGGGACTGGACGGGCTTCATGGTGATGAGCATGGGCGGTTCGTTGACCCGCCTGCGTTTGCCGATTGGCTGCGACGATTTGCTCGACGATATCCGGATCTTTTTGGAGGAGTCCAACAAGGTGGCGCCGCGGGAGGACGAGCTTCTGGAGCACTTTCGGCGGGTCGGTTTCACCGGCGCCTGTTCGCTGACGGGTTGGGAGGCGTGGGTGGATCAGGTTGAGCGCGGGAGGCCGGTGCGGTTGGAATTGGACGGGACCCAGTTCCAGCGTGCGGTGGTGCCGACCCTGCTCAGGCTGAAACATGCGATCAATCGGTCCCTACAGAGCCTGAGCCGGGAGCAGCGGCATATGGTGCAGGGGGCGCCGCTCCATTTGTCTGGCGAGTATGCCGGGCTACCGGGCTTCAGGCAGCTGATGCAGGAGGTCATCGGGCGGGAGATCCGCCAGTCCTCCCATCCCGCGCATGACATGGCGATCGGTCTGGTGCGGCTCATTCCCGAAATCGACCTGCTGAGGTCCATCAATGGTGGTGGAGAGGTGCGGGAAACGGCGCTTTGAACGGGCTGCTTTCCGGCGGTGTGGAGAAAATTTTGTGTTGGTTCGCGAAATGGAATCGCATTCCGCTGACAGGTGGGGGATGGTGGAACGGTGAACGGGGTGGTAGACGCCTCTCCACCTTTCAAAGCGCATGTCCCAACCAAGTTCAGAGTTCAAGACCGTCAAGGTCCCCCAGTCCCTGCCGCTGACCACCACTCGGTTCCGGCCGCCGAAGAAGAATCTACCGCAGACCAAGGTGGAACGGGACAACCTTTTGAAGCGGATCCGGGCCTATGTGGAATCCGAGCGGGTCGTGCCTCCGATGCCATTGGACGAGTTGGAAATCCATGCCCGGAGGATTTTGCGGGAGGCGGGTTATGCCGACGACCTGTATCTCCATTACGTGGCGGTCTGTGTGAGCAACGAAGCCTGGCGGGAAACGCTGGCGACCATCCCCTACGAGCGGCGGTTGCTGCTCATGCCCAAGTGCCTGAGGGTGGAGGAGAAGTGTCCGGCGCCTTTTGATGAGTTTGGCCTCCTTTGCAAACAGTGCGGTCTTTGTACCATTCAGGACTTTCAGAACGAGGCGGAGCGGTTGGGCTACGCGGTTCTCGTGGCCGAAGGATCCGCGATCGTCATGTCCCTGATCCAAACTGGTCGGATCGAGGCCATCGTGGGGATCAGCTGCCTGCCCGTCCTCGAACGGACCTTCCCGTATGTCGAGGCCGCCGCGATTCCGTCGATCGCCGTGCCGCTTTTGCAGGATGACTGCATCAACACGACGGTGGACAACGATTGGGTGTGGGAATACATCCATCTCACGAGCGAAGACCAGACGCGTCGCCTGAATCTCGGGACGGTGCACGAGGAGGTTCGGGGCTGGTTTACCCGGGAGTCGCTCGACGAACGGATGGGGCCTGCGGACGGTCATGCCGAGCGGGTGGCCCGGGATTGGCTTGCCAAGGACGGGAAGCGGTGGCGCCCGTTTCTGACCTTGGCCGCCTTTGAAGCACTGCGGGAAGATGCCGGCGGACCGATTCCCGACGGGATCCGGGACCTGGCGATCGCGGTGGAGTGTTTCCACAAGGCTTCCCTGATCCACGACGACATCGAGGATCGGGATCATGAGCGTTACGGTGAACCGACCCTCCATGAATCCGAAGGCGTCGAGGTGGCGCTGAATGCGGGTGACCTGCTCATCGGGGAGGGTTACCGTCTGATCGGACAGTGCGGCGCGGCTCCCAAGGACATCGTGCTGATGCTCCAGGCCGCCGCCGAGGGCCAGCGTGAGCTATGCCGGGGCCAAGGTGCCGAGTTGGCCTGGGCTCGCAACCCGGCCACCTTGAAAACGTCCCAGGTACTCGAGATTTTCCGGCAGAAAACGGCTCCCGCGTTTGAAGTCGCGCTCCAGCTCGGGGCGGCCTTCGCCGGGCGTCTCGAAAGCTACCAGGAAGCGTTGCACCGCTACAGTGAAGCGCTCGGAATCGCCTACCAGATCCGTGATGATATGGACGACCTCTCCGAGGATGCCGGGCAAAACGATCTGGGGAGCCTCCGTCCCAGCGTCCTGCTGGCGAAAGCACGGGAGCTGGCCGGCGGGACCCAGCGACAGTGGCTGGACGATCTGTGGAGCCGGGAGCCTCAGGAGGGAACCACGGTGCGGGCGGTGCGCGAACTGGTGCACCAAACCGGGGCGGATGAAAAGTGCCTTCTGATGCTGGAGACCTACAAGGAAACGGCGGTGCGCAGTCTGTCGGAGATCGACAGTGCCAACCTGAAAGGGCTTTTGCGGCGGGTGATCGGAAAAATGTTCAACGAACTGGAGATCAAAGGCTGGTGCCGGGAGTTCGAGGTGCGCAACGGCGTCCGCGAAGAGGAAGCCGTGAAGGTGGACGTGACGCATGTCCCTGCGTCTTGAGATGCTCCAAGTGGCCCGGCTGGCGCCGGGCGTCCTCGGTGAGGCGGCTTCCCTCGTGGAGGGGTTTGTCCGCCGTTGCCAAATGCCGGACGGCGGTTTCCGGGGCAGGGAGGCGAGGAGCGATCTTTACTACACCTCGTTTGCGATCGATGCCCTGACCGCGTTGCGGGTCGAATGGTTGGAGGAACCGTTGCGGGATTACTTGCGCGGGTTCGGCGATGGCGACGGGCTCGACTTCATTCACCTTTGTTGCCTCTCCCGGCTTTGGTCCGCGATGCGCGAAGATCGTCTCGACGAGGCTTCATGCACCCGGTTGCTGGGAGCGATCGAGGCCTATCGCACGCCGGACGGTGGATATGAAGCCCGTCGGGGTTCCAACACCGGCTCTGCCTACGGATGCCTCATCGGGTATGCGGCCTATGCGGATCACGCGCGGGTTCCTCCGCAATGGGAGCGGCTCAGGGAATGTCTCGAGACCCTGCGGGTTCCCGGGGGCGGGTGGAGCAACGATCCTTCCCTCCGGATCGCATCCGGGCCGGCCACGGCGGCGGCGGTGAGTCTGGGTCGGAATCTCCGGATGCCGTTGGGGCCGGAAATTCCGGCTTGGTTGATGCAGTGTTTTCATGCCGGGGGCGGGTTTCGGGCCATCCCGGATGCGCCGATGCCCGATCTTCTCTCGACCGCCGTGATCCTGCACGCCTTGGATGGGATGCAGGTGCCGTTGCAGGGAATCAGGGAAGCGTCGCTGGACTTTGTCGACTCGCTCTGGACCAACGAGGGCGGGTTCCACGGCAGTTGGGCGGACGACACGGTGGATGTGGAATACACCTACTATGGATTGTTGGCGTTGGGCCATCTGGCGCTCTGAGCGAGGGCCTCATTTTGTCCATGCAAATGGCGGAAAGCGTGTTTGGTTGGTGCCCCTCTGTTCATGGATCCCCTCCAAGCCCAGCCAGCCTTTGCCGAATTCGTCAGCTTCGCGGCCCGGGGCAACCTTGTGCCCGTGAGCGCCTCATTCACGGCGGATTATGAAACGCCGGTGTCCGCGTTTCAGAAACTGATGGCGGAAGGCGGCTGCAGCTTTCTTCTCGAGTCCGCGGAGAAGAGCGACCAGATCGGGCGCTATTCGTTCCTCGGCAACAACCCTCGCTTTGTGTTCACCGCCCGGGGCCGTGAAGTGGAGGTTCGGGGCCGCACCGGCACCACCGTCCATACGTTGCCGGAGACCGAAGATCCGCTGCAGGAACTGGAGCGGCTCATGAAAGCTTATCGCCCGGTGGAAGTGCCGGGCATGCCTCCTTTCAGCGGCGGCGCGGTGGGTTATTTAGGATATGACATGGTCCGTTTCTTCGAGCCGACCGTTCCGGCCTCGGAGAACGATCAATTGGGCCTGCCGGACATGGTCTTCATGTTGGCGGATACCTTGGTCGCCTTTGATCACCGTTACCGGCTGCTGCAAATCGTGGCCAACGTCTTTCTCGACGAACATGAAGACGCGGCAGCCGGCTACGCCTGGGCCTTGCGGAGAATCGAGGAAATCATTGGCCGGTTGCGCACCACGCTGGCTTTCGAGCCGATGAGCGCGGTGGGACCCGGCACGGGCGATCCGCCCTTCCGGAGCAACACGACCCGCGAGGAATACGAGGCCATGGTGCGCTGCGCCAAGGAATACATTCTGGCCGGAGATGCCTTCCAAGTGGTGCCGTCCCAGCGGTTCGAGGTGGATTACGAGGGGGGACCGGTGGAACTTTACCGGGCCCTGCGGCACATCAATCCCTCGCCCTACATGTTCTGCCTCTGCTTCGATCACGGTTTTTCCCTCGTGGGAAGTTCTCCGGAGATTCATGTCCGCTCGATCCACGGTAAGATCGAGATCCGGCCGATCGCCGGAACCCGCAGGCGCGGGGCATCGGAAGCGGAAGACGAGGCGCTGGCCGAGGATCTTCTGGCGGACCCCAAGGAGCGCGCGGAGCACATCATGCTCGTCGATTTGGCCCGGAACGATGTGGGACGGGTGGCTTGCTACCGCAGCGTCAAAGTGTCGGACCTGATGACGATCGAGAAATACAGCCATGTGATGCACATCGTCTCCAACGTCGAGGGCACCCTCGATCCGTCCCACAGCGCCTACGATGTGATGCGGGCCACTTTCCCGGCCGGAACGGTTTCAGGTTCGCCCAAGGTGCGGGCCATGCAGATCATCCAGGAGATGGAAAAGAGCCGGCGCGGGGCCTACGCGGGCGCGGTCGGCTACTTTGGGTTCGACGGGAATCTGGACTCATGCATCGCCCTGCGCACCGCCGTGGTCCAAGACGGGAAGGTTTATATTCAAGCCGGCGCGGGGGTGGTGGCGGATTCGGACCCGGCCAGTGAATACCAGGAAACCGTCAACAAGGCGCGCGCCTTGATCCGGGCGGTCGAACACGCGCGGACCTTGACGGGGCCGACGCTCTGAACCCGATCCACATGCTGCTGGTTATAGACAACTACGATTCGTTCACCTACAACCTCGTCCAATACTTCGGGGAGTTGGGGGCCGGGATGGAGATTCATCGCAACGACCGGATCAGCCTCGACGGGATCCGTGACCTTGCGCCGGAACGAATTTGCATTTCTCCCGGCCCCTGCACACCGCGGGAGGCGGGAATCAGCAACGAAGTGATCCGGGAGTTCGGGGCCAGTCTCCCGATTCTCGGGGTCTGCCTCGGGCACCAGTGCATCGGGCATGTCTTCGGGGCGGATGTGATCCGGGCCCCCCGGCTCATGCACGGGAAAACCTCGCTGATCCACCATCATGGCGATGGCTTGTTCAAAGGACTGTCCAATCCGTTTGTTGCCACCCGCTACCACTCGCTGATCGTGGAACGCGGCAGCATCCCGTCCCAACTCGAGATCACGGCGGAGACGGAAGAGGGGGAAGTGATGGGACTGCGCCACCGGGATTTTCCCATTTTCGGCGTCCAATTTCACCCGGAATCGATCCTCACGACCGAGGGCAAGCAGATCCTGCGGAATTTCCTCGATTTTCCGGGGTGACCCCCTGATGAGGGAAGGCATCGGTTTTCCCGTTTGCCAGCATGCGGGTCAAGGCTAGGGTGATCCTGTGCCCGTCCCTTTCCAGCGCCTCAGGCCCCGGCTCCGTTCAGGCGCAGTTAAATTCCATCGATCAACGGGCCCGCTCGGACGGCTCCGGTGGCTGGTGTTCGTTGGACTGCTGATGGCGGCTGGCGGGGATGCTTGGGCCTCGCCGTCATGGGAAACCGGGATGCACCGGCTTACACTGACTTTGCTCGATCTTCCCGTGGTCGCGGTTCCGGGGACGCCGGTTCCGGTCCGGGTTCGGCTGCGAAACGAGGGAGATTCAGCTCTGTCCGGAAAGGTGTTGATCGCGGGTCCGACGGACGACATCACCCCCTTGGGGGCCACGGAGATTCCCTTCCGGGTGGAGGCGGCGCAGACCTTCGAAACCGCCTTTTCCGTCGCGGTCTCCAAAGGTGCGGTTCGCGGCGACTATCCGATCCACGCCTTTGCCGAGATCTCCGGGGGCGGCGAAGGCATGCTGCGGGTCGCGCGGGTTTTGCGGGTGGACTTTCCCGAGGGGCCGGAGACGGCCCTGGCCGTTCCGGCGGGAGAGGGCAAGGCGGTCGATTTGGTTCTCCCCGGGGAGCTTTCCGGACTCAACGGTTTGTTGGAGCGTTGGCGGTTGGATGCCTTAATGGACTACATCCGGACGGAGGATGAACCCGTGGAGGGGGCCATCTTCCGGATGGGTTCGGCGCCTGATGCGTTCAGAGTGGCGGTCATCCCGGGAGATCAGGGACTTTTGGACGGGTGGTTCCTCGTGGCCGGGCCGGAGCCGCATCGGCTTTCCTTCCACGGGCTGCGCTTGACGGTGCGACTGCCCGCCGGGGTCGTGGAGGAGGGACCATCTCCACCGCTTGAGGTGGATTTGAGCAAACCGGACGGGGGAAGCGGCAAAGGGAGCCTCGCCTACGAGCATTACCTCAGTTGCGGCGCTTGGGGGACCATGGTGCGAATTGAAGTGCGCGGTGGCGCCGACGGGGTGGAGATCCGGGCCACCTCCCAGGATGAGATCGTGTCCCTGGGGATTGGATCGACCGATCCCAGCCCCGTCGCCATGATTGGAGGGCGCGGGATCCGGGTGGAAACCGCGGCCTTGGGCGCGGCGGATGCCGCTCGGAATGAGTTGCGCGGTGCCGCGATCGCCCTCGAATTTCCAGGAAACATGCACCTGCTGGCTTCGGCCCTCGGACCGCTCGCTGAAATGCGGTTGGCCCCGAATTTGCGTTCTCCGGGTGTCATGGCCACCCGTTCCGAGGGGATTCGTTTGTTCGCTGGACCGAACTCTTCGTTCGGGACGGTGGCGCAAATCGAAACCAAGTCGTCTGCGGCGAGCGGTTCGTTACAGAGGCTTTGGTTGGACTTGGAAGTTCCGGGATCCGACTTTGTCCGGGATCGGCTCGCGGAATTGCAGCGGTATGACCAGGGACCGAAGGGGGTGATCCTGCGCCATCGGGCAATCGAGCCACCGGAAAAGTTTCGGGAACTGGAGGACTTTCTCCACCAATCCGGCTCTGCTTGGGGCTTCGACGAGGAAAGTTCCGAGATTTCGCCGCTGTCGGAATCTTTCGATTACGCCGATGTCGCTTTTGGGCCGGGTGGTGACCCCATCCGAGGGCGATCCGGCCGCTACCTCCTGCGCCCCGATCGCCTTCGTTCGGGGACCATGGCCGGGCTGGCCAAACCGGACCTGTTGGTGCTCGGACCGTGTGACGCGCTTTCCAGCGGATTCTCCGATCGTCGGGGACATTGGTTCCCTCCCGCGGCGATGAATGCGGCTTGGGAGCGGACGATGTCCTCGCGGAGGTCCGCATTGCCTCCGGGCGGATGGCTCCTCGCGAGGTCGACAGGTTCGTGGGTGCCGACGATGGCTGACGGGGTGATTCTGCCGCCCGTGGACGTGGCCGCCCCGCTGGTCCCGGTGCCGTGGTCGACAATGGAAAGCCCGCGGGTGCTCCGTCCGTTCCCGGACGGGGCCGGCCCCAAGGCGGAGTTGGCGGCGCTGCTGACGGGTGAGGCGTTGGTGACGGGGCATCGGGATTGGGGGCGGGAGATGGTGCGCCGCGCCTGGTATCTGCGGCCGATTCTTTCCGCGATCTCCGGAACCGCGCTTTCGGAGGTCAAACCCTCTTCTCCCAGCCATGACCGGCTCCAATGCCGCAGGGGACCGGACACGGAGTGTTGGACGAATTGGACCGCCCAGCCGTGGGAGATCGGAGGCCATCGGCTGGCGCCTTGGGGTTTCCGGGTGGCGGCTTCCGGGTTGGAGGCGGGGCGGAAAGTGGGAACAAGTGGCGAGGTGATCGAGCACTTGGAAACTCCCGCGAGCCGTTATGTGCATGTGGTGGATTCCCGTCCCACCGAGCCGCCTTGTCCGAGCGATTGCCGGTGGGAGCTGCTGGCCGAAGGAATGGCGCGAGTGGAGGTTGATTGGAACATTGCCGGACCGTTGCCTCACGGGACCCGCCCGATCCTCCTTCTGTTTTCCGGGTCCAACCCGGGGGTGCCCTTGTTGCAGGTGGACTTGCACGCCGCATCTCCGCCCGCGGAATGGTTCGGCAGGGTTGTTTCCGGCGCGGAGTTCTCCCTCGATGATTTAGCCGTTGGCACCTTCCCAGCAGCGCTGGCCTTGGTGACGCCGACGGGCCGACCGCTTGCGCTGTCGGCAAGCCGGACGATCACGGACGGGCCCTACCGCGGCTATGCGGGGCGGGCAGGGCAGTTGAAGATCGAACGGATCGAGGACGGCGTGGTGGAAGAACTCGCATTCATGTCGGAATTGGATGCCGGGGGACGGGCGCGACCGCCGGAGAGCCGGAAGGAGGCGCTTCCGTTGACCGACGTCGGTTGGGCGTCAACCAACGGTGGCTTCCGCTTGGAGAAGACCAAGGCCGGCTTCCTTCTGGTCCCGCTTCCGGACAGCGCGCCCTTTGAAATCCGGCTTCGCCCCGTCCTATTGGATTTCACGGCGGATCGATTGGTGTCGGTCCGTTGCCTCCCGCTGGACCAAGGGGAGCCAACCGTGCGCCCGCCATCGATGGTCGACGGCGAGGTCCGGTTGATCCATGAACCGGGTTGGTTCGGGTACGAGCTGGTTCTTCGATGACCGTTCAGCTCAAGGCCGGAGTTGCAGGAGCGGTTGGGTCGTCTAGGGTCGCGCTCATGAATTGCCTCGTGCTGGAGAGCGAAGGAAGTCTGCCCGTGTGGAGGGAAATGCCTTCCCCGGAGTTGGAGCCTGGAGACGTCAGGGTGCAGATGACGGCTGCGGCGCTGAACCATCGGGATGTCTGGATGACGAAGGGTCTCTACCCCGGCGTGGTGTATCCCGTGGTTCCGGGCTCGGACGGCAGCGGCGTCGTGGTGGAGACTTCCTCGGATCACGGCGCGTGGTTGGGGCGGTCGGTCATCATCAATCCGAGCTTTGACTGGGGCGGCAGCGAAACAGTGCAGGCACCGGGTTTCACCATTTTGGGGATGCCGCGTCAGGGGACCTTCGCCGGAGAGATCGTAATACCCGCGGCTCAATTGGCCCCAAGTCCGGAGCATCTCACGCCCTTTGAGGCGGCGGCGCTGCCTCTGGCCGGGCTCACCGCTTGGCGGGCGCTCTTTTCAAGGGCCCGGGTTCAACCAGGCGAGCGGGTTTTGGTCACCGGGATCGGAGGAGGCGTTGCCCTCTTCGCCCTGCAGTTTGCCCTTGCGGCGGGCGCGAGAGTCGCCGTAACCTCAGGTTCTCCCGAAAAACTGGAGCGTGCCGCGAAGTTGGGCGCGGAGTGCGGCTTTCTCTACACCGATCCCGATTGGCCAAACCAAGTGCCGGAACGCTTCGGCCGCGTTCAGGTGGTCATTGATGGTTCCGCAGGCCCGGGGTTCTCCGGTTTGATCGACGTCTGTGAGCCGGGTGGGAGGATCGTCAATTACGGTGGCACCGCTGGTCCGCTGGAGGCGATTCCGATGCGCAAGATTTTCTGGAACCAACTGAACTTGTTGGGCACGACGATGGGTTCACCCTCGGACTTTGCCGCGATGACCGCGTTGGTAAACCGTCACCGGATCCGGCCGGTCATCGACGAAGTCTTTGCCCTGCGGGACGGGGCCGATGGCTTCCGCAAGATGGATGCAGGTCGGCAGTTTGGGAAAATCGTGTTTTCCGCCTGATCAATGAAGGATCGCGAGCAGGAGAATCCGTGGACGACTTTGGGTCGGCGCACGGTCTATGAAAATCCTTGGATCCGGGTGATTGAGGATCAGGTGCTCAATCCCCGGGGGGGACCCGGGATTTATGGAGTGGTCCAGTTCCGCAACCGCGCGGTGGGCGTGATCCCGGTGGATGAAGAAGGTTACACGTGGTTGGTAGGTCAATGGCGTTATACCCTGAACCGGTATGAGTGGGAAATCCCCGAGGGCGGTGCCCCGGAGGGAGAGAGCCTGGAGGCGGCGGCGCGGCGGGAGTTGCTCGAAGAAGTCGGCCTGCACACGGGCCGGCTCGAGATCCTGCTCAGCGGCGTCCAAACCTCGAATTCCGTCACCGACGAGGAGGGCTACCTCTTTGTGGCGACCGATCTGACCTTCCACGGGGCGGAGCCGGAGCCCACGGAGCAACTGATGGTGCGCCGTCTGCCCTTGGACGAAGCGTTCGCCATGGCGGAGAACGGAGAGATTCGGGACGCCCTTTCGATCGCCGGTTTGCTCCGACTCAAGCTGGCCCGGCTTCAAATGAAGGCATCAGGAGATTCCGTTTAGGCAAATGCCCTGGTGCCCCACGGCAGTGTATTGGGAGCCGCCCGGGTCGAGGAGAAAATCGTGAACGTGGAAGGCGCAGGTTTCCTCGAATTCCAGCTTCCATGTGGCACAGTTCACCAGGAGGTGGAGCCCCTTGTTGTCTCCTCCGGCCCCGAGGAGCCAGCCGCCCCCGGCCGCGAAAGCGAGCTGGTTGACCAATCCCTTTACCTGCCCGGTCTCCACCACGGCAACGGACTGCCCGGAGCGCCACTCGAATACCTCGATCCGCGCGTTGCCGGCAAGGTGATCGATGTTTCCAATGGTCCCGATCCCGCCCGCGACCAGTGTTTTGCCGTCCGGCGAGAAGGCCAGTGAACGAATGCCGCCAATCGAATGCCTCCGCTGGGTCGGATCCCAGGTATACATCCCGGGAGAGTCCATCGTCTGGACGACTTCACCTTTGGCCACGTTCCACACGATGATCCGGCCCACCTTGTCCGCCGTGGCCAGAAGGTCACCGCTGGGGTCAAAGGCGCAGGTGAAGAGCATGGAAGCGTAGTGATGGGGCGTCTCGGGAGCGTGTCCCTTCAGTTCCGCCCGGAGCGCCCCGGTTTCCGCGTCCCAAATCCGGGCCACCATGTCATCCGCCACGGACGCGACGGTGGTTCCATCCGGACTGGCGCACACCTTGCGAATCCACTTCTCATGGGCGGGCTTGCGGAAGAGTTGCGTGGAGCGCGAGCCATCCCACCAGATGAGATGGCGGTCATAGCTGCCGGAAATCAAACGGTGGCGGGCGCGCGCCAGGCCGGTGACATAACTGGTGTGGGGGGCTCCCGAGAAAACCGCATCGGCCCTGGCTCCGCCCGGGTCCACGCCGAGCACCTTGCCTTCGGAAGTGCCCGCACAGAGGGCTCCGTCCGCGGTCCGGGCGACACAAAAAACGATGTCCTTGCGCCCGGATCTTGTGAGTTCCGTGATTTTCATGCGAGGAGGGACCGAATGGGCTTGATGCCGGGGTTCACCAGAGGCACGGGGCGCGAGCCGACGAGATATTCTTTCTCGGGATCAATTCCGACCGCCGCCAGAACCGTGGCGAAGATCTCCCCGGGGCCGACCTCGCCCTCCGCCACGGTCTGCCCATCCGGATCCGTGCGGCCAAAGACCGCGCCGCCCTGCAGCCCGGCACCGAACATCGCGACACTCCAAGCCGCCGCGAAATGGTCGCGACCGAGGCTCGGATTGATGGCCGGGGTGCGCCCGAACTCTCCCATGGCCAGAACAAGGGTGGACTCCAGCATGCCGCGTTGCTCCAAGTCATCCATCAGTGTGGCCATGACGTGGTCGAGTTCGGGGACCATTTCCTGATGGGTTTCGAAATTCTGTCCGTGACTATCCCACCAAGCACGCGCGACCCGGATGAAGGGCACGCCGGCCTCGGCCATCCGCCGTGCCATCAAGACTTGCTGACCGAACAAGCTCGGCCCGTAGCGCTGGCGAATCGACTCGGGCTCTTGCGCAATATCGAAGAGCGGCTCACTGCTCATCAGTCCATGGACCCGGGCGTAGGCGCTGGCATGGCTCCGGACGGCCTCCAACCCACGGTTGTCGGCGAAGCGGGCGCTGAGGAGGTCACGAAGTTGCGCCCGGTCCCGATGATCCGCACTGGTGATGTTCGCCAGCCGCGACAAATTCGGAGGCATCATGCCATCGTTCAGGATCATCGGCGCGTATTGGGCCCCAAGAAACGACGGGGTGGCGTTGGTATTCCCGCGTCCCTCGGTCTGGGAATAAAACGACACATACCCGGGCACCTTCGAGTCCGCCCGTCCCAACTCTTTCGCAATCAGGCAACCGATGTCCGGATACATGAGTGCGGCCTCGTTCTTGCGCCCGCGTAGCATCATCTCGGCGGCGGTTCCATGCCCGGCATCGCGTGAATTCACCGAGCGGATGAGCGTGAGCTTGTGCATCCGACGGGCCATCTCCGGCATCAGTTCGCCAAGATGGACACCGGGGACGGACGTGGGGATCGAGGCAAACGGTCCACCAGTGGGACGGCCCGGCTTGGGGTCCCAGGTTTCGAGTTGACTGGGGCCACCCGCCAACCACAGGAGGATGACACTTTTTCCGGTGGCCCGCAGAGCGGCGTTCACGGAATCCTCATCCAAGGCATGAACCGCGCCGGCGGTGCCGAGCAACGCCCCGGAACCCACGGCGAGCGAATGGGAGAGGAAGGCACGGCGGCTGATGTCGTGGGCGGACGTGGCGCAAAAACCTGGGAAACGCGGCGTCATGGAGGTCAATGGTTGAAGCGGAACTCGCTGCCGGTGAGCAGGGCCCAGAGGACTTGCCGCATCGCTTCCTGCGGCCGATCCGCGCGGGATTCCAAGTATTGGCGGACGGTCCCGGTCTCTTCCGGATCGGCGTCCCGCCCGAGCACGGCGCGGTAAGCCGTTCGGATCCGGCCATTCGCCTCCGGCAAGGCGTCGAGATGCCGCGCCAGTCCCCCGTTGAGGAACTGGTCCCGGGCCTCCGGGCTGTTGCTGAGATACAAGGCTTCGTCGACCGGAAATTGGAAGCCATCCCCGGGGCGCTCGAAACGAAAAGCCAATCCTCCGGCGCCTGCTTCAATCCCTTCGATCCGCTTGGCCACTTCATGCGGTCTGATCTCCGGGCCGAGAAACGCGGGATCGAGCGAAACGAGCTTCAGGGAAACCGCATATTGCCTGGGGTTGAGAGGGCGCGGACTCGCCACCGCGAAGAGGCCCGGCGCGGGAAGGCTCCCGTTCCACCGTGAATCGCGCCGATAGGCTTCGCTCAAAACCAGCCCTCGAATGAGACCTCGCAGATCGAACCCATCGGCCTGCAATCGCAGGGCCAGCCATTCGAGCAACTCCGGATGGCTGGGCCGGTTCGCTCCATGCATCTGGTCCAAGGGCATGACCAATCCTCTCCCGAAAAGGCGATGCCAGGTCCGGTTCACCACAGCCCGGGCGAAGTATCCCTCCGGATCACGCAACGCGGCTTCGATCAACCGCGCCTTCCGGCTGTAGGCCGGTTCCGGGGGAGCCAGCTTGCGATTCCGAAGGTCGTCGAGCAAAAGCTTTTCCTGCTTCTTGTCCTCGGCGGAAGGCTCCCGGGCCACCGGTTCCTCAAGGGGGGCTCCCCCCAGAAAATGCGCCCGGACCGCTTTCTCCTCACCCTTGACCGTTTTGTAGCTGATCTCGCCATAGGGCCGCTCCCCGGCGAATCCGCCATTGTCAAAAGTCCGGCCGAAGAACGCCTTCATCCCGTAGTAAGTGTCCTGGTTCCAGCTGCGCACCTCGGGATGGTCGTGACACTGGGCACAACTCACATTTACGCCGAAGAACAGAACGCTCACGTCGTTGCTCAGCTTGTCCAGATCCTTCACCCGGCTGCCAACGAATCGGTCAGCCCCGGCGGTCGATCCCCGGATGGCATCGGCAAAAATCGCGTCCCAGCTTTTGCGACCCTTCGTCGCCGCATCGAGGTAGCTACGAAACTCCGTCGATTGCCCGTCCATGAGCAACCAGTTCAGTTCCTGCGCCAAATACCGATCAAACGCCGGAGAATCAATCAACCGGTCGACCGTCTGTCTGAGCTCCAAGGGGCTCGAGCCCCGGGAAAACGCATCGATTTCGGCTCTTGTCGCGACGCGGCCCACCAGATCCAGCGAAAGACGACGGATCAAGGTCTCCGGAGCGGTATCGGGAGCCGGACTGACCCGTTCCGCGTCCAACTTCCGCGCGACGAATTGGTCGACGACCTGTTCGATCGGCTGATTGAGCGGCGGGAGCGTCGCCCGATCCACCTCCCGCCACCACGGTCCGGCAGCAAAGGACTCGGCGATGGCGCCCAGAAGGACCAGGCAGGCGGGAAATTGCGCGTTCATGTCGGCTCGGAGAAACCACCCCCGTAGGCAAGCACGGGGTGAACCGGAGAGATTTTGCAAAAAAGAGCCGCACCCCAGGCTTGAACCGCCCCGAATCTTCATTGCTCCCCGTAGAAACCGGGACTAGCATGCCCCGCATGAGCGCCATTGCCGTGACCTGCGCCCTGATCGAGCAAGGGGGCCGGGTGCTGGTCGCCCGCCGCCCTGACGGAAAGTCTTTGGCCGGGAAGTGGGAGTTCCCCGGAGGAAAGGTCCATCCAGGCGAGGACACCGTCGGCTGCCTGCAACGGGAGATCGAAGAGGAACTTGGTTGCCGGGTGATGGTGCACGAGGCGCTCTCGCCCGTAATTCACCGGTATCCGGACCGGACGATCGAGCTGATTCCATTCCGCTGCCGCCTTCTATCCGGCGAGCCTCGAGCTCTGGAACACGCCGAGATCCGTTGGCTTGAACCGAAGGACGTCCCCGGACTGGACCTTGCCGAGGCGGACAAACCGATTCTGCAGGAATATTTGGAGAGGTTGGCGGGCAGCAGCCGGAGCTGAAAGCACGAGAAGTGCCGGATGGAGAGAAGGATGGAGGCGAGGGGAGTCGAACCCCTGTCCTCATGACCTGGACCACGAGCGTCTACATGTTTGTGCGTCTGTGGATTTAGGACCAGGCCGGCCAGCCGCCGCGCCTACCGGATCCGATTGCCCTGTTTGAGTCTCGGCCCTCCGCGCGGACACCCCGCCTTGGACCCAGCCTGCTGTCGGCGCCTCTTTCCCCTAGCAGACATCCGGGAAGAGACGGGCTACGAATTAGGCAGCCAGTGCGAGATTGTGGTCTGCACTTATTGTTTTGATCCGGTTATTTACGAGGCCAACGAATCATCCTCGACATGCAACCCATCGTCCAAACCACAAGTCGAAACCAGAACGCCCCCTTAACTCGAAAGCGGACCCAACGGCCCGGGTTTGAAACCACCTTTAACCTATCAGGAAACGTGGCAGGATGCAAACGAATCGTTTTCCCGGATCGCGCCCTTAAGGGAGCGCCGGCATCGCCAGCAACTCATCCCCCGGCAGACTGCGGTCCGTTTTGATCCATCGGTCATACTCGGCGAAGGCCCGTGGAATCAATTGGGCTACCTGGCCGAAGCGATCCTGCGAGTTCAGGGTCACGATCACGAGGTGATACGGGATGCGCAGCTGGGCGTTTCCCTCGAGTGGCGTGATCTCATCCTTGCGCCGGGCGCTGGCGAGGAAGCAATCCCCGGCCCGGCTCGTGCGCCCGGTCTTGACGCCGTCGCAATCCTGTTTTCCCAGCAGTTCGTTGGTGTTGAAGACCCGGAACCGCCGTTCCTGCCCGGCGCGGAAGTAGCTGACATCGCGGACCGTCTGCTGCACGATGAAATTAAAGGCCGGTTTCTCGAGGGCATAGATCCCGATCCGCGCCATGTCCGCCGCGGTGGAATAGCCTTTCTTGCGGCCGGATTCGTCCCCGCACGGACTGACAAAGAGCGATCGTTTCATCCCGAGACGCACGTGGGCGAGGGCGTTCATCTGGGCGACGAAGAACGAGACGGAATCGCTCGCTTTTCCCCCGTCCCGCTGCCACATTTCAAGGCCGATCGCCTCGGCGATCGCCCACATCGACACCGCATCCGACGCCATCAGTGCCGCCGCCAACGCGTCCCGGTAGCTGATCTGGTCCCCGGCTTGGAGAGAGAGAGGGTTCCCGCCCGGCGCAGTGAGAGCTGCAGGCGAAATGGGGATGAGGGTGGCTTTGTCGCGCCGGGTCGCTTCCAACCAGTCGAGGGCGACACAGGCCGAAACCACCTTGGTCAAACTCGCCACCGGCAATTTGTCGTCGTAATGATCCCCGAGGATAATCTTCTTGGTGCGGGAGTCGACCGCGATGTAGGCCTTGGAACTCTGCGCAGCGACGGTCCCGGGCACCGAGGCGGCGGCGCAACACATCGCGACGCCGAGGCAAAGCGACGGCCCATCGATGATTCGGTTCAGCATCCTCATGGTCTCAATTCTAGGACCCGTCAGACGAAAGGCAACCCGCTGTTTTGCGCTGGGAGAGCGAATTGGCGGTGCCGCTTGAAAGCATCTCCGGGCGGACGTAGTGTCCCGGTCCGTTCCCTTGACTACCCTTCCATGGTTTCGCAACGGGCGTCGCCCGGTTTATCTCGCCCCGATGGCGGGGGTGACGGATGTTGTCTTCCGGCGCCTCTGCAAGCGATTGGGCGCGGACGTGATGGTCACCGAATTCGTTTCGGCGGAGGGGATTCTGCGCCGGGACGACCGCACGCGGCACTACACGGAATTTGACGATGAGCAGCGCCCGGTCGGCGTGCAGCTGTTCGGTGCCGACGGCCGGCGGATGGGCGAGGCCGCCAGAAAGGTGATCGATTGGAAGGAACCTGATTTCATCGATCTCAATTTCGGCTGCCCGGTGAACAAAGTGGTGGCGAAGAACGGTGGTTCCTCGCTGTTGCGGAACTGTCCGTTGTTGGAAAGCGTGGCTTCCGAGGTGGTCCGAGCCGTCGGGCAAAATGTCCCGGTAACCGCCAAGATCCGGATCGGCTGGGACCAGCAGAGCATCAACGCGGTCGAGGTGGCGCGAATTCTTGAGAACTGTGGAGTCCGGGTCATCACGGTCCACGGTCGCACCCGGGCCCAAGGGTATTCCGGCTTGGCGAACTGGGAGGTGATCCAAGAGGTGGCCGGGTCGGTCCGGGTTCCGGTGATCGGCAACGGGGATCTCGGCAGTGGGGCCGAGATTGAACGGCGTCTCCGGGAGACCAGCGTGGCGGGGCTGATGATCGGAAGGGCCGCCCTCGGCTATCCGTGGATCTTCCGGGAGGCCGCCCAATACCTCGCCACCGGCGCGCCGCCCCCCCCGGTTTCCCGGGTGGAACGCTGGGAACTGATGGTGGAGCACTGCCGGATGGCGGTGGCGGCCGGTCATCGCGGCGGAGAGCGTCAGGTCATTCAAGCGATGCGCTCCCGGTTGATGGCGTATTCCCGCGGCCTGACGGGTGGCAAGAGCCTCCGCCAGCGATTCTGTCAGGTGCAGTCGTTGGCTGAGGTAGAGGACATTGCGGACGAGCACCTGAACTGCTCCCATGAACCGGGCGGCCGGCTTGAGGAAGAGCCGGCCCTGGTCTGAGCCGTCATCCGTTTCGCCCTGATTTCACATCCTTCCCGCCGAGTCCCATGGAACTGAATGTCTACTTTTTCACGATCCTGATTGCCCTGGTGGCGATCTACAAGATGGACCTGTTCGCCGCGTTCCTGAACCTGCGATCCCTCGCCGAACCGTTGCCGCCGGAGTTTCAGGACGTCTTCACCGGGGAGGACTACGAGAAGAGCCAGGAATACACCCGGGCCAAGACGGTTTTTGGCATTGTCGAATCCACGTTCTCCTCGGGCCTTTTTCTGGTTTTCTGGTTCGCCGGCGGGTTCGGGTGGTTGGATCAGTGGGTCCGGAGCCTGGCCTCAAACGAGGTCGGGCGGGGCGTGCTTCTGATTTCCGCCATCGGTCTCGGGGGCATCCTAAGCAGTCTCCCGTTTGAGATTTACCGGACCTTCGTGCTCGAGGAGCGCTTTGGCTTCAATCGTACCTCGGTGAAAACCTTCCTGAGCGATCAGATCAAGAGTCTGCTGCTTTCCGCCACGCTCGGGTTGCCGGTTTTTGCCCTGATCGTCTGGCTTTTCGTGCGGTGGGAACTCGCCTGGCTCCACGCGTTTCTTCTCGTGACGGCCGGTTCCCTCATTCTGGCCTACGTGGCCCCCAAATGGTTGCTTCCGATTTTCTACAAATTCACCCCGATGGAAGACGGCGAATTGAAGAAGGCCATCGACGATCTCGCGGCGCGGTGCGGGTTCCCGCTCGCCGGCATCCATGTTATGGACGGGAGCAAGCGCTCAACCAAGGCGAATGCGTTCTTCACCGGATTCGGCAACACCAAACGGATCGCGCTTTTCGATACCCTGATCCAACACCATTCCGTGCCCGAACTGGTCGCGGTCCTGGCCCATGAGATCGGCCATTACAAGCGGGGGCACATTCTCCAGTCGATGCTGGCGGGTATCGCGGAATCCGCCCTCTCCTTTTTCCTTCTCGGATTTTTCCTGCGCAACGAGGGGCTCTTCCATGCCTTCGGGGTGCGGGAGACCTCTGTCTTCATGAGTCTGATCCTCTTCGGCATCCTCTTCACGCCCTTGAACCGGGTGTCGTCCATTCTCCGCGGCATCTGGAGCCGGAAGAACGAATTCGAGGCGGATGCGTATGCGGCTTCCGTAACCGGCCACCCCGGGGATCTGGTGACGGCTCTGAAGAAACTGACCCGGGAAAACCTGGGAAACCTGACACCGCATCCGTTCCATGTGTTCTTGAACGATTCCCACCCACCGGTCCACCGTCGCATCACCGCGCTGCGGGCCGGTTGATTTCCTTGGATTGAACCCGCATCGGGACATTGGCCCGAATTCTGCTGGCGGGGGTGGAATCCAAGTGTATGGAATCCTGATGGCACACGCGGGACTCAGCCAGCGCGGCGAGCTGCGCCAAACTCAAAAGCTTGCTCCCCAGATGCAGCAGAGCTTGCAGATCCTGCAGGCAGCTACGTTGGAGTTGCGGGCCCTGGTCCAACAGGAATTGTCAGAGAACCCTGTTCTCGAAGACGAGACGATGGAGATCTCCATCGAGGATCAGGATCTTCAGGAGGATGATGGCTTCGGCGAGGAATTCTCCCGCCTCTCCCAGATGGACGAGGAGTGGCGCAACTACATGAGCCAGTCAAGACAGACCGCACCAAGGTCTGCCGCCGACGAGGACAAGCGCCAGTTCATGCTCGACTCCCTCGTGCGTCCCTTGACCCTGCAGGAGTTCCTCCTTGATCAGCTGCGAACGGAGGGAGTGGATCCAAGGGACCGGGGGTTCGCGGAACTCTTGATCGGCAACCTCGACGAAAACGGATTTCTGCAGACCTCGCTGGACGACCTCTGCCTTGCACACGGGCTCCGCATGGAGGATCTCGAGCGGGCCAAAACGCTGGTTCAGTCTTTCGATCCGCCGGGCGTCTGCGCATCGAGCCTCGCAGAGTGCCTTCTAATCCAGTTGGCTCGCGCCGGCCGGCAGCGGGGCTTGGAATACCGCATCGTGTCCTCCCACCTCGATGACCTTGCGCATCGGCGTTATCCCCAACTGGCCCGCAAGCTCGGGGTCACGACCGAGCAAATCGCAGAAGCGGCGGCCGGGATCGCCACCCTCGATCCCAAACCAGGCCGGATGTTTGAGTCCGGAAACAACAGTTACGTGACACCGGACGTCTTCATCGAGCCGAACGATGACGGCGGGTTTGCCGTCCGGCTGAACAACGATCAGGTGCCCCGGCTCAAGATCAGCAACGCCTACAAGGATCTGATGGCCGCGCAGGGAGACCGCAGGGAAGTGCGGGACTACATCAAGGAAAAAATCCGCAGTGGAAGGACCTTGATCGACAGCATCGCCCAACGTCAGGAAACGATCCGGTCCATCGCGGAACGAATCTTGGAGCGTCAGGAGGCCTTCATGCGGCGAGGCCGCGCGGATCTCAAGCCGCTCACCATGGCGCAAGTGGCGGATGACGTCGGCGTCCATGAAACCACGGTGAGCCGCGCCATTGCCGGGAAATACATCTCCACCCCCCAGGGAGTCTGCGAGATGCGGTTTTTCTTCACCACCGGCTACCGGACGGAAGGCGGGGAAGATGTCGCCAACACCAGCGTGAAGGCGTCCATTGCCGAAATCGTGGCTGGTGAGAACCCGAAAAAGCCTCTCAGTGATCAGGCGATCGTCGCGAAACTCGGGGAACAGGGCGTGACCATCGCCCGACGCACAGTGGCCAAGTATCGCGAAGAACTCGATATCCTCCCCAGCCATCTCCGGAAGACTTACTGAGCGGGAGAGCGAGAAACCTGTTTCCACCCGGCGCTTTGTCCGTATGGAAGAGAGATGCTGGATGAGTCTGTCATACGAGCCGCTCTCGCCACGGTGAAATACCCGGGTTTCTCCCGGGACATTGTCTCTTTCGGGTTGGTCAAATCGATCACGATTGAGAACGGCCTGGTCGAGGTTTTCCTGTCCTTCGCGACCCGGGACCCCAAGGTTCCCGAGCAGATTCATCGGGAGGCGCGGACCGTGCTCGGCAGTCTTCCCGGCGTTTGCGACGTACGGATTTCCTTCGACTTGAAGGAACCACCCGCAGCGCCAAAACCCGGCGCGGAAGCGGTCACCAGCCGGATCCCTGGCGTGAAGCACATCCTCGCCGTGGCCAGCGGGAAAGGCGGCGTCGGCAAGTCCACCGTGTCCGCCAACCTCGCGGTGGCCCTAGCCTCCACCGGGCGCCGCGTCGGTTTGTGCGACTGCGATCTCTACGGCCCGAGCATGGCCCTCATGTTCGGAACGGACGAGGAGCCGCGCGCGGATCAGGAAGACCGGATCATTCCGGTTCACCGGCACGGCATCCAGCTCATGTCCATGGGACTGCTGGTGCAGGATGATTCCGCGGTGATCGTGCGCGGCCCGCTCGCCACCCGATACATCCAGCAACTGCTGCGCCAAGTGGCGTGGGATGATCTCGACTACCTCATTCTCGATCTGCCTCCGGGCACTGGGGACATCCAGCTCACCATCGTCCAGACCGTGGCTTTGGACGGCGCGCTCATCGTGACGACGCCGCAGGAGGTGGCGTTGATCGACGCCCGGAAGGCGGCCGCCATGTTCTCCAAGGTGAACGTGGCTGTTCTCGGTATGATCGAAAACATGAGTTACTTCGTCTGCCCGAATGACGGAAATCGCTACCCCATCTTCGGATCCGGGGGCGGCGCGAGGGAGGCCAAGCGGCTCGGGGTTCCCTTGCTTGCGGAGATCCCTATCGATATTCCCACCCGTGAGGGGGGCGACGGCGGGTCTCCCATCGCCCTCACGCCACCGGCGGAGTCGCTCGCCAGCACCGTATTCCACGAACTCGCGGTGCAGGTCGATGCCCGATTCGTCGGCCGATGATCCGGACCCTGCGTCTCCATCCACCGCCGGGAGTCAGGCCGCGCATCGAAAACCCGGTTCCGACAGTTCACGAGCTTTCCATGGTCGTGCCGTTGGAAGCCGCCGCGGATCCCGGGGCGTTCGTGGTCTGGCGCGACACGGCGACCGGGGTCAGCGGCATCTTCCATCGCTTTGGGCGAACGGCATGGCCCGAAGCCCGGGTGGTCCGGATCCATGCGATCGAGCTTCGGCCGGACATTGGCCCCGGCGCCAGCGGGCTGGAGTTGGTTTTGGATGATGGCGCGGAACTTCCCGTTCTGGTGGTGCGTCCTTACCGTGAGGATTTTGCGCTTTGGCTGAAGCGTGAGTCCGCGGCGCTTGGTCGGTTTCTGGAGGTGGAAGCCGGGTGGCAGGACTACGGATGGGACCGCTGATCCTGCCTCGTTTCACTATTCATTACATGTGTTGTCCGAAGTTATTGAAGGAGGGCTTTTTATGCGAACAATTCCTACAGTAGGTGCCATAATAGATTTTTCTTGATAATCTATAGCGGCGATATATTCTGGAATGTCCCCCGATTGCATTCGTCCTCCCGATCATGTCCAGTTTTGCCGCCGCCATGGAACGCCGTCACCGCACCCAGATCTTCGAGAAGATTCTTCTGGAGTCCCCGGAGCGTCTGCCGCACTCGCCGAAGCCAGCCATCGTGGCCTCGGCCGCCGCGCCGGCCTCCCCTCTCCTCCCGGTTGGCCGCCTCTCTTACCCGGAGAGCCGCAATCAAGCGATGCGGGCGATGCGTCATGGGGATTTTGAGGCGGCCATCGCCTTGATCGCCTCCACGTTGGCGGCGGGGGCCGTTTCCGATCTGCCGGCGGCGTCGGTTTTCGAGTTGCGGATTCTCCAGGCTGAAGCCCTGCGGCGGGCGGAGCGCTCCGCCGAAGCTCTCGAAGTGCTGGACGAGGCGGAGACGCTTCTTCAAGGCGGAATCCAAGCGGCATGGCTTCCCCAGCAGGTGGATCTTCTGCAGGCGCGGGCTGCGGTTTCGGTTAGCCTCGGTGATTTCACCCGGGCGGAGGCGGAACTGGTCGAGGCCGTGAATCTATGCGAGAGGGATGAACGGAACGCCTCGCGCCTCTGCCGTCTTTACCGGGACCTTGCGAAAGTCTACCTTGCGAGCGGCCACGAGTCGGACGCCATCGGGATCATTGTGGACGGTCTGGCTCTCCTCGAGGGAGAATCCGTCGCGAATCCCGGCGAGAAAATGGCCCTCCTCCAGCTTCTGGCGGGGATCACGCACCAACAAGGGGCCTGCACGACGGCGGCCAGTCACCTCCTCGACGCCTATCGTGTCGCCCAGGAAGCCGACCGTCAGGATGAGATGGCCCATTTAGAGGCGATCCTCGGAACCCTTTACGCGCAACACGGTGACGACGAGGCCGCCCGGCAATGGCTCACGGCGGCGGTGGCCCGGTTGGAAGCCTGCGGAGGCGAGCCCGGCTGCAGGTTGGCGCTTCTTTACACCAGTCTGGCCCAGGTCGAAACCCGCCTCGGCTTGGAAGAAGCCGCGGAGACCTTCACCCGGGCGGTCGCCCTCCAGCTCCGCTTCCTCAACAGCACCTGTCCGCTCAACTGAGGAGACCGTTCTCTTCAGCCTTCGTCGCGCCCCGCGCCGCCCTCAAGTTGATCAAGTTCCCGGCGCTCCCTTTTTGTGGGACGACCGAGGCCGGGGTCCCGCCGCGGCGCCGCCCGGACCGCAGCCCGCAAGCCTTCCGCCACAGCGATGGCCTCCGGTGACGTCAGGTCCGAGTAAAATTCCGGGACCCGGCTGGCACCAACCCGTTGCTTGAGGGCAGCCTTCATCTCCAGCACCACGGTGAGAAACGGCTCCTCGATCTCAATGCGGTCTCCGGGGCGGACAAGTCGCGATGGCTTCACCTCCCGGCCCCCGATCTTGACTTGTCCCTTGCGGCAGGCGGCGGCCGCGAGGGCCCGGGTCTTGAACCGCCGGACGGCCCAGAGCCAGAGATCAATGCGTTCGGCGGGCAGCGCCGGATCGGGGGGTGGGTTGCTCACTAGTTTATTTTCTCGATTTTATAATAAATATATTGCCTATATTCAGGATTGCCGTAATATCTACTCAACAACAGTTCCCAATGAAACGCATTCTCTTTGTCATGAACGACCACGAAGAAGTTGGCAAGTCCAGCTTCGCCACCGCTCTCGCCACCCATCTCCGCCGCCAAGGCCATCGCACCTCCCTGGTGGCTGTGGTCGGTGACGACGATGAGCGGGACCGCGACGCCAAATACAACGGCACTTGGAATATCCTGAACGAGAACAACATCAAGCGGTTGCTCGGGTGGACGCGGAAAAACGATGTCATCGTCTGCGACGTGCAGACGGGCTATGCGGAGGCCGTTCTGGAGCTTCACGAAAGCATCGACATGGATCTGGAACTCGGGGAACTCGATATCGAGGTCACCATTGTGGCCCCCCAGGTTGACGAGGCGGATTGCAACGACTCGATCCTCGAAATCTGCCGGACCTTGGGGGACAAGGTTTACTATGTGATTCCGCGGATTCCGAAAGACGAGTTCGCCTCCAGTCTGGAATCGTGGGAAGACAGCCGTGCCTGCCGGGCCGTGGATTCCCTTGGCGCGGTCATCCTGGAAGTTCCCCGCATCACGGACGCGGGACGACTGCTGCTTGAACAGGCTGGCCTGTCCTTGATCAGCGCCCTTGGCGTGGAGCCCGAGGAAGTGCCCGGAGATTTGGGGCGTTACCTGCGGCGCTGGTGGCGGGAGTTCGACCGCCAGATGGAAGAGGCGATCGACTACATCGAGCCCGAAGTGCTGACCAAGCACGGCTTCCGGCGCTCCGCCTGAGGGAGGCGCCCGCTGAAAAATTTGTTGTTGTTGGGTTGTTGAAAGGCGCCGGGTGCGAGGGTTTGCATCCGGCGCTTTTTCTTTGTCTGGTCCGGAGGCTTCGCACCGGGAATCAGACCGCCCGGAGAGCGTCCTCTACCGAAAGATCGCGGTGGACCAAGGCATGCAATTGGCGGGCGATGCGGACCGGTTCCGGGTGCATCCAGACATTCCGACCGATGGCAATACCGGCGGCCCCCGCATCCAAGGCGTCCCGGACCATCGCAAGCAGTGCCCGGTCGTCGCCCATGGCGGCACCGCCCAGCACGATCACCGGCACGAAGGAACTCCGCACCACGGAACGGAAGGCGGCGACATCCGCACCGGTGGGAAAGGCGGTCTTGACCACGGCGGCACCAAGTTCCGCGGCCTGCCGGACGGCGAATCCGACGGCATGGGGGGTGTAAGCCGCGGGGAGCCCGAGTCCGGAGGGCAGGGCCTCGACGATGGTGGGAATTCCGGCGAAGATGCCCTCGCGGATGGTCTCGCTGCACTCGACGAGGATCCGGGCCTCGTCCTCATGGCCGGGATAGAGCATGTGCATCATGGCGCAGGCTCCGACTTCTCCGGCGTCTTCCGCGCCGAAAAGCTTGATGCTGCCTCCGGCCAGATCGGGTTTGTAGACATCGGTCCGCAGACAGACGGCACTTTGGGCCAAAGCGTTCTGGCAAGCCCGGGCGGTGCCGAGGTTGACGACGAAGCCGTCCACATGCGGGGCGAGCGCGGTGATGAGGTCGGCCGGTTGCTCGAGCCCCGGGACCGGAATGGCGGTGCCATGGTCGATCGGTAGAATCACCGTTCTGCCATCCGCACCGAAAATTTTCGCCAACGCTTGCTTCATGGGAGGGCCGTAGCACAAGGCGGACGATCAGGCAAACCGACACTGTCCGCTTTTCCCGCGCTTTGTTGTTGGAAGGCGGGGGCATTTGCGCTAAGGACTGCGCCAGGAGAATTTTACCCCGAAGACCCATGCCTCACGTCCAGACGAACGGAATCCAGATGTATTATGAAGAAGCGGGAAACGGTGAACCGCTGATCCTGATCATGGGGATCACGGCCCGCGGTGAAGTTTGGGAAGCGCACAAGGAGGATTGGAAACAGAATTTCCGGTGCATCATGCCCGACAACCGCGGGGTGGGATTGACGGACAAACCGGCCGGTCCCTACACCAGCGAGATGATGGCGGACGACTATGCCGGTCTCATGAGCGCGCTCGGGATCGCGCGGGCCCGGGTGGTGGGAGTCTCCATGGGAGCGATCATTGCCCAACAACTGGTCCTGCGTCATCCCTACAAGGTGATCAGCATGGTGCAAATGTGTCCATGGGCGCGGTGCGACCGTTACGGACGCTCCATTTTCGAGCATATGAAGGCCTGCAAGGCGCATCTTTCCCCGGCGGAGTTCCTCGAATGGATCCAGTTGCTCATCTTCACCAAACCGTTCTGGGACAATGACGAAGCCCACGATTCCCTGGTTCAGGGCCGTGCCGATTTCTCCCTCAACCCGACGCCTCAACCGTTGCACGGCTTGGAAGCCCAGGCCGCGGCCTGCGTGAATCACCATACTCTCGACCGTCTCGGGGAGATCCGCTGCCCCACGCTCGTCATCGCCGGGAAGTCGGACATTTTCACCCCGCTCTGGATGGCCGAAGAGGTCGCCAACGGAATCCCCGGAGCCGAGCGGCATTATTACGACAACGCCGGCCACGCCTTCCACTGGGAGGCCATGGCCGACTTCAATCCCCGCGTCCGGCAGTGGCTGCTGGCCCATTGATCCGAATCTTCACCCCCCCAACCCTCAACCGCCCAACCCGTTACCCATGGCTAACATCAAATTCGGCTCGGAAGTCTACACCTGGTTCATGCAGGGAACCGGAGCCGCCTACAGCAACAAACTCGACCACATGATCCGCATCGCGGCCCTCGCGGGCTTCAAAGGGATCGAACCGATGGTCCTGACGCCGTTCCCGGACTACTGGCTCGGCGAATTCAAGGATCCAGCCCGTCTCAAGGATACCCTCGAGGCCAATGAAATCGAATTGGCCGGTCTGGCCTTGGTTTGTTCATGGGACGCCGAGGGCGAGACGGCCGAGGAAAAGGCGGCCGCCGATTATGCCATCCAGACCCTCAAACTCTTTCCCGGAGCCAAACTGGGCACCGTTCCGCTGCCCGGGGGCCGTCACAGCCTTCAGGAGCGGCGGCTCAATCTGGCAAAGAACGTCAACCGGGTCAGCCGGCGCGCCAAGGACGCCGGGATCCACGCAACCTTCCACCCGAACAGTCCGCCTTCGTCGATCGTCCGCACGCCGGAAGACTACGACGTGGTCCTCAACAGTCTCGATCCTTCCGTGACCGGCTGGACACCCGACGTCGGTCACATCGCCCGCGGCGGCATGGACGTGATCGCCACCATGACCAAATGGGGCCATCTCGTCGATCACATTCATTACAAGGATTTCAGCGGCATGGCCATGGGGGCGGAACCCTGGGCCAAGATGGGCACCGGTCGCATCGATTTCCACGCGATCACCGAGTGGCTCGTGACCCGGAATTACAACGGCTGGATCATCTGCGAAGACGAAGCCCACGAGGCGGTCGATGATCCGGATGGCGTCACCCTCCAAAATGGGGAATGGTGCAAAAACAATCTCGTGCCGCTCATCCGTTGAGCCCCGGCCTGTCCGATTTCTCCCCAATTTCGGCTGAATGACATCTGGCGGGAAGGCGGGCGCTCAGTGTAGCTTTGCTTCATGAGACGCCCCCTTCCTCTCTGCTTCCTTTTTCCGTGCCTGTTGGCTTCCGCCGCAGGAGCCGATCGCTTCCAGATTACTTGGGAGCGCAGGCAACTCACGGATCTTTTCTACGCCGAGGGAGCCACCATCGCGGATCTGGATGCGGACGGTCATCCCGACGTCGTGGCCGGCCCCTTCATCTGGCGCGGGCCCCACTTCACCGAGCGCAAGGAGTTTTACCCGGCCAAGCCGTTCAACATCAACGGCTACTCGGACAACTTCTTCCCCCATGCCCGCGACCTTGATGCCGACGGACGGCTCGACCTTCTGGTGATCGGTTTTCCCGGGAAAGAGGTCCGGTGGTATCGGAATCCGGGCGCGGGATCCGCTCCTTGGCCGATGCACCTCGCCCTGGCCCAACTGGACAACGAATCCGCCGGCTACGGAGATCTTACGGGCGATGGTGAGCCGGAGCTTTTTGGATCGGTCAACGGCGTTTTTGGCTTCGCCAGCCCCCGGAAGGAAGCCCCGGAGGCACCTTGGACCTGGCACCGAATCTCGCCGGAGAACGCCACCGGTGGGAAGTTCACCCATGGTCTCGGAATCGGCGACGTCAATGGCGACGGCCGATTGGACCTGCTGGAAAAGAGCCGTTGGTGGGAGCAGCCGGCCTCGCTGGAAGGGGATCCGGAGTGGCCGGCGCATCGGGCTGATTTCACGGGACCGGGCGGCGCCCAGATGTTTGCCTGGGACTTCGATGGCGACGGGGCTCAGGACGTTCTCAGCAGTTTGGCGGCCCACAGCTACGGACTCGCTTGGTTCCGGCAGGAACAGGGAAAATTCTCCCGTCAATTGATCACCACGGAGGAACCGCTGCAGAATCCCTACGGGGTGGCTTTCAGTCAGATCCATGGCATTGCGCTGGAGGACATCGACGGGGACGGTCTCAAGGATATCATCACCGGGAAACGTTACTGGGCCCACAATGGCCATGACCCGGGAGAGCGCGACCCGGCGGTGATTTACTGGTTCCAAACGGTCCGGAAACCGGGCGGCAGCGTGACTTTTGTTCCCCACCTGATCGATGATCAATCGGGCGTCGGCGTGGAGGTGAAGGTGGCGGACGCCAATTCGGATGGACTGCCCGACGTCGTTGTCGCAAACAAGCACGGGGTGTTTCTTCACCTGCAAAAGCGCGCCAAAGTCGATGAGGCGACTTGGTTGGCGTCCCAACCGCGTCGGGCGTTTCTCGAGGGGATCAGGCCGATGGAGACCTACGCGAGTGGTCGTCCAGCCCCCGGGGCGGCTTCGGCCATGACCGTGCCCCCGGGTTTTCAGGTGCAGCTGATTGCCTCGGAACCGGACATTACCCAGCCTGTCACGTTCTGTTTCGATGAACGGGGCCGGTTGTGGGTGGCCGAAGCCCTGAACTATCCCATCCCGGCGGCTCCGGGCGGAGGAAAGGACCGGATCCACATCTTCGAAGACGCGGATCACAATGGAAGTTTCGAGTCCCACAAGATTTTCGCGGAGAACCTGAATCTCGTCAGCGGCCTCGAGGTCGGCTTTGGGGGCGTCTGGGTGGGCGCGGCCCCCTACCTGTTGTTCCTCCCGGACCGCAATGCGGACGACGTTCCCGACGGTGAGCCCGAGATTCTTCTCGATGGTTGGGGCACCCAAGATACCCATGAAACTTTGAATGCCTTCCGGTGGGGCCAGGATGGATGGCTTTATGGATGCCATGGCGTCTTTACCAAGTCGCACGTCGGGAAGCCGGGAACCCCGGATCAGGATCGCGTCTTTCTCGATGCCGGGGTCTGGCGTTATCACCCGGTGCGGCATCGCTTCGAGGTCTTCGCGCGCGGCACGTCGAACCCTTGGGGCCTCGATTACGATCGTTTCGGCGAATGGTTCGCAACGGCCTGTGTGATACCCCACCTCTGGCACATCGTCCCGGGAGCCTACTACGAACGGCAGGCGGGGCAACACCAGAATCCGGCGCTCTATGACCTCATTGGCACCATCGCCAAGCATCGGCACTACGCCGGCTCGGTGGCCGACAGCGCTCACTGGGGGCCGCGTCGTGATGCCAAATCAGATGTTGTAGGCGCCAGCACGTTCCAAGCCGGAGGAGGCCATGCCCATTGTGGCCTGAGCATTTATCAAGGGGATAATTTCCCGCCGGATTATCGCGACGCTCTCCTGATGCACAACCTGCACGGCCATCGCATGAACTGGGATCATGTGTCGCCTGCCGGAGCCTCCTACACTGGCGATCGCCGTCCGGATTTCCTCTTTGCGAATGATCATTGGTATGTCGGCACCCAGATCGGTTATGGCCCCGATGGTGCGCTCTATTTTGCCGACTGGCACGACGACACCACCTGCCATCGGCGGGATGACGCGGAGTGGGACCGGAGCAACGGCCGGATTTTCCGCGTCCATCATGGCGAACTCAAACCCGCCCGCGTGTCCCTCGGTGCCTGTGGCGACTCCGAACTCGCCGCCCTGCACACCCACCGGAACCAATGGTTTGTCCGCACCGCCAGAAGGCTTTTGCAGGAACGGGCTGCCTCGCGGCCGCTCGACCCGTCGGCGCTGCGCACGCTCCAGGGATTTCTCGGGCCGGAGCATCCGGATCCACTCCGTCTCGACGCCTTGGGCACCCTTCACGCCTGCGGCTTGGATCCGTCGTCCCCTGTGACCGGGGACCGCTTGATCGCCCGATCGGTTCGCTATCAATCGGAGGCGGGAACACTGGAGCCACTGGATTCGGAGAGCGCTCTAGTGCGCCGGGAAGTCGCCTCCGCCCTCCGTCTGCTTCCGGGCGATCGAGGCCGCGCGGTGGCCAGTTCGTTGGTCGCCAGTCTCCCGGCGGAAGAAGATCCGCTGGTGGAGCGGATCGCTTGGTATGGGCTTGAACCACTGGTGGCCCAGGATCCGGCTTGGGCGCTCGGCTTGGCCGGAACCACCCGACATGCGGGCACCCGGGAACGAATCTACCGCCGGATCGCCGCCTTGCCCGATCACCGCGCCCTTCTTTTTGCCGAGCCGGCCTCCCGGGTTCTCCCGGTTCTCACCGCCCTTTCCGAACAACTCAAGGCCGAGGCGCCGCAGGATGCGCCCCCGGCTTGGACCGCGTTTTACGACAGGGCCCGCCCCGCCGTGGAGAAAAATGGCGAGGCCCGCCGCCAACTGCTTTTTCTCGCCGGAAAATTTCGGGATGCCCGCGTCCGGCCGGAAATGCGCTCTATACTGGCCGACTCCACCCAATCGGACGGTCTCCGGCTCGTCGCCCTCGAGTTCCTTGCCTCCGACCCGGAATCCCTGCCGGCCATCCGGGCCTTGGTCGGCAGCGAGAGCGTTCCCTTGCGGCAGGGCGCCGTCGCGGCCCTCGCCAAACAGAAAGATCCGGAGTCCATCGACGCCCTCGTGGGCGTGCTGCCCAAGCTTTCCCCCGGCGAACAGAGCGCCGCCCTGTCGCTGCTTTGCGCCAGCCCCGGTCCCGCGAAACAAGTCCTCAACGCGGTGGCGGCGGGTCGTCTCGCCCGCAACGTGGTCAGCGTGGTGGCGGCCCGACAACTGCAACGCCTTGACGATCCCGAGGTGAACCGCCTCCTTGCGGACCACTGGGGCACCCTGCAGACAATCGGGGGCGCCTTCGCGGCGCGGCTGGCCAAGTGGAAGGGCATCCTTACGCCCGAGCGCCTTGCCAAGGCGAATCCCGCGAACGGCCGGCTCCTTTTTACGCAGAGTTGCCAAGCCTGCCATGTTCTTTATGGCCAGGGCAACCTGTTGGGTCCGGACCTGACGGGAGGGAATCGTGCGGACCTTGATTATCTTCTGGAGAATCTTTTGAATCCAAATGCCGTGATCGGCAAGGAATACCAACTGCAAGTGCTCCACCTCAAGGATCAGAGCATCGTCTCGGGTTTGGTGGGCACCGAGAATGCATCCGCTCTCACCCTGCAACTTCCTGGAGGCGTCGTGCAGACCGTGCCCAAAGATGCGGTGGTGCGGCGCGAGAGCCTCTCTCAATCGCTCATGCCCGAGGGGCTCCTCGAAGCGTTTTCACAGGCTGAGGCGATCGATCTGATTGCCTATCTACGCTCCGACAGGCAGGTGCCGGTGGCCCGACCCGGCGAGCGCGTGCTTGAAGGAGAGAGCTTGCAACCCATGGAAGTCAGCGGTGGCCGGATCTCGCGCCAGGCGATGAGCGGTTTTAAGGCGGATCGTTGGAGCGGAGATGCCCAGCTTTGGTGGACCGGAGGCAAGCCGGGGGATCGCCTGACCTTGCCTCTCGAGATCTCCGAGGCCGGGAACTACGCCATCTCCGCCGTTTTCACCAGGGCCCCCGATTATGGACAGGTCCGGATCTGGCTGGATCAGACTCACGAACTGATCCGCAGCTTGGATCTTTACGCTCCCGGGGTCCGCACCACCGGCGTGGTGGAACTGGGCTCGCACACCCTGCCCGCTGGAGTTCACAAGTTTCAAATCGATCTCCTCGACAAGAACCCCCAAGCCTTGCCCCGCTTCATGGCCGGGGTGGACGCGATCCTGTTGCTCCGGAAGTGAGCTGCGATGGCGTCACTCTTGGGTGGGCTAGGCTCGTAACAGGGCGCAATCGTAGCGGAGAACGCAGCGATCATGGGTCACCAAGACCAAATCCTCCACCAAACTTTGGGCGACGAGCATCCGATCAAACGGATCCTGGTGGAGCGGCGGCGGCCTCCGCATCCGTCTCCGCAGTCCACGCATCATCGCAACCGCCTCCCGACCGGGTTGACATCCTGCAACCCGTGTCTCAGGATGCGTCTGGCCTCAAGAATGGAGTCTCCGATCAAGATTGGCATGCTCGACTCCGGTGTGGGCGGATTCTCCGTGTTGCGCGAGGTGGCGACTGCCTTGCCCGGCCACCCGGTGCACTACGTGGCGGACAACGCCTGGTGCCCCTACGGCAACAAACCGCCCCGCGATATCCGGGCCCGGGTGCTTCGAATCGCGGACCATCTCATCGATCAGGGCTGTGGCTTGATCGTGGTTGCCTGCAACTCGGCCACCATTCACGGGGTGGAGATGCTCCGGGCCACCTATCCGCTTCCTTTCGTGGGCATGGAACCTGCCGTCAAGCCCGCCGCGGAAATCACCCGCTCCGGCATTGTGGGGGTTCTCGCCACGGAGGCATCGATCGCCGGGGAGAAGTTTCACCGTCTCGTGACGGCCCATGCCCGCGGAGTCCGGGTCATCACCCGCCCCTGTCCACGTTTCGTCGAACTCGTCGAAGAAGGAACCTTGGACGGCCCCGAGGCGGAGGCGGTCGTGCGCTTCGAGGTCCAACCCCTGCTTGACGAAGGCGCCGACGTTTTGGTTCTCGGCTGCACCCATTACCCGTTCCTCCGGCCGGTGATGGAGGCCTTGGTTCCGCCGTCGGTGACCATCCTCGACACCGGTGGCGCGGTGAGCCGCCGGGTGGGGCGTCTCCTCGAGTCCGCCGGGACCGGGCCGCTCACGGGCGGGAGAGGAGCGTCTTTGGTGATCGAAACCACCGGTGATCTTCCGCATGTCACGAGGCTTCTTCCCGTTCTGCTGCCTGAGCCGGGTCGTCCCGTGAGCGTCCGGCACGTGGATCTCCTCAGCGGCGAAGCGATGCCATGAACGCATCGAGCTGGCGGCAGGCCGCCTGGTAGGAGTGTTCCTCGATGAGCACCTTTTCCGCCGATTGCGTCGTTTCCCCGTATGCGGAAGCGGAGTTGAAGAGCCGGGCGACGAGGATCGGATCCGCGTGAGGCCGGACCCCCCGGGAAGCGGCCAAGCCCGGGTAAAAAGTCTGATAAGCGGCACCGCCCGGCGCCAACAGAAGAGTTCCGGTGAGCAAGGAGTCGCGCAGGGCGGGATGCTCATAGCCGACCTCGTCGAAGGTTGCGACGGCGAGATGTTTCCCCAGCATCTCAAGCTCTTCCTTGTAGTCGGGAACCGGAATCACCCGCGTCCAATCCGGGCCGAGATCGAGGCGCTCCTGAAGGAGTCTCGCCCGCGTTCTCGAGACCTCCGGGATGGTGAGCAGTTGCCGGGTGGATTCGACGATGCCCTTCAAGTCGGTAACCAGCGCGATGGCATCTGGGTCCTCCGGATGAAACCCAGTGAGGTCGACATAGATCCCGGATCGCGCGGCATGCCCGGGCGGGCGTTTCGGATTCCACGGGAGCGCCGGGGGAAGATAAAGGAAACGCTTCGCCTGGTTCAGCGACTCGAAAAAGGTGTTCATGTAGGGATCACTGGTCAGGCTGCCGTCGGAAATGGCGAGCATCGCCAGGAGATCCTGGAAGTTCGTGCCGGCGTGGAGGGATTCGGTCACCTTCTCGAACGTGGCGGACCGCCACCCGAGAAGAATCAGCTGCGACGGCAAGGCCGCCCTGAGCTTCTTCAACTGGGCGTGGGTCTCCTGAAGGTCTTCCGCGGTAATGAGTAGGACCGGTCGGTTGGCTTCCACGGTTCGGGCCAGGGAAGTGAAAAAGGCCCCACGCGTCGCCACCGCCATCCCCGGGAACCCAGTCGGGAGGGGCACGGAGTCGACCTCCAAATCGACCAACCCGCTGGAATCCACGGATGGTGCGGAGGACTGGGGATCGAACACGACCAAACTGGTGCGTCCCGCCGCCGGACGACCGGCCCCGGGCGGTCCCGTTCGGTTTGAAGGGCCGAAAATTTCCCCGAGATCGGCCAGCCGCGGCGGCTTGCCTGCAGAGACGGGACGCTGCAGGCTGACCACGGAGGCGGCGATGCGGGAGACTTCCTCGCCGATCCTCTGCTCCAAATTCTCGAGCACCTGCCCCTGTCGCTCGAGGTTCGAGCTGACAATCCGTTCGGTCTCACGGCCTTCATCGATCTGCATCTCAAGGAGCTGCAATCGCTGTTCCTTGCGCGCGATCTCGTGGGCCAGCTCCTCGTTGCGCAAGGTCAACTCCTCGTGCAGTTCACGAGTTGGTTCGTAGTGATTGACCCGCAAGTCACGAAGCACGGCACTCGAATCATCCGTCTCCAGACGCACCCGATCCCGAACCTCCGCCAGCTCATCGCGCGCCCGGCTTAGCCGGGATTCCGCCAGACCGCATTGTTCCTCAAGCTTCGCCTTGCGCTCCGCGATTTCCGCGAGTTGGTTCGTCTCGAACTCGTTCCAATCCCGGATCTTCCCGAGGACTCTTGCCTCGACCATCTGCAATCGGTCACGGGCTTGGGCGATTTGCTGCCTCAGTTCGTCCTTTTCCCGCTCCAGATCGAGGCGGGCGGCCGTTTGCGTTGCGATGCGTTCCGTGAGGTCCCGCAGGGTCGTTTCGGCCTCGGCCATGGCGATCACGATGGCCTTGTTTTTGCCCACGAGAGTCGCGTGCTCGCGGCGCGCTTCCTCGATGGCCTCCGCGGTCCGCTCTTGCAGCATGCGCAGCTCCGCGCCCTCCCGGACCGCTTCATCCCGGGAAGCCCCGGCCGCGAGCAGTTGCCTCGATACATCGGCGAGGGCCGCCCTTCCGGCTGCGGTCTCGAGGTTCGCGGCCTCGAGGGCCTCGCGTTGCTTCCTCAGGCGGGCTTCGAGTTCTCCCCATTCGGCGGAGGCCTCGAGATGCTGCCGCCGCAACTGACCAACCTCCGCGCGCAAGGCGTTCGCCTGGCTCTCGAGTTCCGGAACGGCGTGGTCCCGAAGTTCCTCGTAGCGGCGCCGCTCCTGAAGCAGGATGACCTGAAGTTCCGCCCGCCTCGCCTCGAGATTGAGGACTTCGGGATCGGACTCGGCAGCAACCAGTCCAGCCCTTCCAACCGATCCCGGCGCCCCGTCCTGCGGCGGCCCTGGCACATGCCAATACTCTACCTCCAAAACGCCGAAACGAATCGTGTCGCCATGATGAAGCGGAGCCTCGTTCACCAGACGGTCGTTCAGGTAGGTGCCATTGTTCGAGTTGAGATCGAAGATCCGGTAGTCCCCGCCCGGCTCACGCACCAGCCGGGCGTGCTCCCCGGAGATGTAGTCGTTATCGATGACAATCGAATTGCCCCCGGACCGCCCCACGCTGATCACCGCCGCGTCGAGGGCGAAGCGCTCCTCTCCGCCGTCGTCATAGCGAAAAACCAAGTGGGGCATAGGAAACGGGCGTCAGAGGGTAGTTCGGTCAGGGCGGGGTTGCAACCCGCATTCCTCGGTTGAAGTCATCGGGCGCTTGAGTCCCGCCGGTTCCGTGCTACCTCCCGCCATGCAACGCATGCGGATCAAAGAGGTGCTCGCGTCGGAAACGCCTCTTGGCGAAGTCCGGATCCAAGGCTGGATCCGAACCCGGCGCGATTCCAAGACGTTCTCCTTTTTGGAGATCAACGACGGATCCTGCCTCGGCTGTCTCCAGGCGGTCTATGACGCGACCCTTCCCGGATACGCGGAGAACCTTTCCCTCCTGCTCACCGGGACATCGGTTGAGGTCACCGGGGAAATCGTTCGTTCCCAAGGCAAGGGCCAAACCCGGGAAATGCAGGTGCGCGGCTTGCAGGTCATCGGAGCGGCTCCGGAAACCTATCCCTTACAAAAGAAGCGCCATACCCGCGAGTTCCTCCGGGAGATCGCCCATCTGCGGCCCCGGACCAATCTTTTCGGCGCGGTCTTCAGAATCCGGAGCCGCCTTTCCTACGCCATCCACCGCTTCTTCCAGGAACGTGGATTTGTCCACGTGCACACGCCCATCATCACCGCGTCAGACTGTGAAGGCGCCGGGGAAATGTTCCGGGTCACTACTTTGGAGGGCGCGGGGTTTGCAGCCCCCGGGGCGGAATCCCGTGACTTTTTCGGCAAGCGGGCTTTCCTCACCGTGAGCGGCCAGCTGGAGGGAGAAACCTTTGCTTGCGCATTTTCGGATATTTACACGTTCGGCCCCACCTTCCGCGCCGAAAACTCGAACACGGCGCGCCATGCCGCCGAGTTCTGGATGATCGAGCCGGAGATGGCCTTTTGTGACCTCACCGGGGACATGGAAATCGCCGAAACCCTGATCCAGGAATTGATCCGGGACGCGCTCGAGCATTGTGCCGAGGATCTCGCGTTTTGTGGCGAGTTCGTCGACCCCGGATTGCTCGACCGATTGCGCCTCATCGCGGAGCAGCCCTTCGCGCGGATCAGTTACACGGACGCGGTCGGGATTCTGCTCGGTTCCGGAAAGACTTTCGAGTATCCGGTGGTTTGGGGCCACCATTTGCAGACCGAGCACGAGCGCTACCTCAGCGAGGAGCACGCGAAGGGTCCGGTCACCATTTTCGACTATCCGGCCGCGATCAAGCCGTTCTACATGCGGCAGAATGAAGATGGCCGCACCGTGGCGGCCATGGATCTCCTCGTGCCCGGCATCGGCGAGATCATCGGCGGGAGCCAGCGGGAGGAGCGGCTCGACCGGTTGACCGCCGCGATGCAGGCCCACGGCCTCTCGGAGAACGATTACTGGTGGTATCTGGACCTCCGTCGCTACGGCACCGTGGCCCACGCCGGGTTCGGTTTAGGCTTTGAACGGCTCGTCATGCTGGTGACCGGCGTCGAGAACATCCGGGACGTCATCCCCTTCCCCCGGACGCCGCGCAATGCCGACTTTTGATTTTCCCTGAAGCTCTCCAAGGATTTCAGTTGCAGCCATCAATTCCAGAGGGAATATCAAGCAGTAGTGGGTCGGTCACCGCGCATCCTGAGTGCCTTTGATGTTCGGCGTCCGCCCCGTGCCATAATGAAGCCAATTTTCGGGGTGTTGCTGGCGGTGGTTGCGGTCTCTGCGGGGCCTGTCAGGGCCGAGGTTGAGAGAAAGCGGATCAATCTCGAAGTGGTCGAAGCCTTGGCGGCGGAGGCCGCCAAAAAGCCCTTCGAGGTGGTCAAGGACGATCACCTTTTACCGGAAGCGCTCCGCGGTTTGACCTACGACCAATACCGCAACATCCGCTTCCGCCCGGACCGGGAACTGTGGCGGGACCAGAAACTTCCGTTCGGCATGGCGCTTTTCCATGTCGGCTATCTCTACAAGCAGCCGGTCGAGATCTACGAATTTTCCGGCGACTACACTCAGGACATCCGCTTCTCCCGGGATCTCTTCGACTATTCGGGATCCGGGTTGGACGGCCCGTTGCCGGCCAAGCTGGGTTATGCCGGGCTCAGACTGACTTCCCCGGTGAACCGTGCGGATTACTACGATGAGGTCGGGGTCTTTTTGGGGTCGAGCTATTTCCGCATGCTTGGCAAGGGCCAGGTCTATGGCCTCTCCGCCCGCGGGTTGGCCCTGGACGCGGGCATCGACGGCGTGGCCGAGGAATTTCCCATGTTCACCCATTTTTGGGTGGGGAAGCCGCAACCAGGCGCCACCTCGGTCACCGTCTTCGCTCTGCTCAACAGCCCGAGCGTCGCCGGCGCCTACCAGTTCGTCATCCAACCGGGAGACCAGACCGTCGCCGCCGTGCAGGCCACCCTGTTTTTCCGGCGCCAGGTGGAGCATACCGGCTTCGCGCCCCTGACCAGCATGTTTTGGTTCGGGGAGAACACCACCCGGCCCTTCGACGATCACCGGCAGGAGGTCCACGATTCCGACGGGCTCGCCATCAAAACCGGGAAGGGCGAGTGCGTCTGGCGCCCGCTGCGCAACGATCCGTCCAAGAACCGCACCTACTCGCTCTCGTTCGAGTCGATCCGCGGGTTCGGTCTGCTGCAACGTGACCGCAACCTCCGGAGCTACGAGGATCTCGAGGCAGGTTACCATCAACGCCCCGGTTTGTGGATCGAGCCCGAGGGCGATTGGGGGTCCGGCACCATCCGGCTCGTGGAACTGGCCACGTCCAATGAACTGGCCGATAACATTGTCGCCGCTTGGGAACCGGCCAAACTTCCTGAGGTCGGAAAGCCTTTCCGCATCGCCTACAAGCAACGGTGGACCAATGATCCCAACCCGGCCGGGGCTTCCAGTTGGGTCGTGGCCACCCGGAGCGGAACCCATGACTGGGCCAAGGGGGCCCGCTTCGTGGTCTTGGAATTCGCCGGCCCGGCCCTCGCCGCACTCGGTCCGGAGGAAAAGCTGTCGGCCGAGGTCACGGTCGGTGGAAAAGGGATGTCCTTGAGCGGCCCGGCCCGGGTGCAGCGCTACCCGGACTCCAACACCTGGAGGGTCGCCTTCGAGATCCAAAAGGAGGGAGAGGGTGATCCTTCCGGGGGAGCCGAGGTCCGGTGCTCGCTGCGGCGTGGGGCTGATTACGTTTCGGAAACCTGGACCGGCTGGCTCCCGCTGTGAACGATTCGACGGCCACGACCGAGGAGTGGAACGAGTCCTACGTGACGGTCGAGAGCTATCTTCTGGCGCTCGGTCTGCGAAACCGGTTGCTCCTCAGCCGGCTGGTCCTGCGGATCTTGGAGCGTGCGGAGCAGCGTTTGGTGGAGGATCCGTCGTTGAAGGCCCCTTCCGTGGCCATGGAGGAAACCATCGGCACAGTGGCGGACTGGTTTTCCCGGGCTTCCGGCATCGAGTTGCCGGAGAACCGGTTGGCGGCACGAGGTCGTTTGGCCCTGCTGTTGGCGGATATCCCGGGGCGCTACCAGCGCTACATCCTGGCGGAGCCGCCCCTGCCTGAAGACGTGTCAAACGCCCTGAAGGAAAGCTACATCCGGGCTGAACCCCTGTTGCAGCGTCGCTCCATGGTGCCGCGCCCGATCACGCTAAACCCGATCATGCGCCAAGCCTCCGCGTGGTGGGAGGGATTGAACCGGGCGCCGATCGTCAAGGCCCTCGTGATCCTGACCGTGCTTTCGCTGATGGGTATGGTGTTCCTCTTGTTCTTTTGGCGTTGACGTCCCCGCGCATGCACCAGACCGCATCCCCACCGGAAACATCCCCCGGCCTGCCCCCTCCCCGCGGCAAGGGCAGGCCCTACGGATTTCTTTGGTTCCGCCGCTTTCTTGTGTTTTTCCCGGTGCTGGTCGTGACGGCGCTGGCCGGGATCTTGATGGGCGATCTGCTTTGGCGCATCTACGGATTCTTCAACGGCTCCCTCGCCCTGCTTCTGGCTCTTTTCGTCGTCCTTTTCGGTCTCCTTGCCTTTGGCGCGATGACCGCCCTCGCCGGTTTCCTCCTCGGTCGGCTCGGTGGAGCGAAGGTCACGCTTTCGGCAGGCCTGACGCCTGAGGATCTGCAGCGCCCGTTTTCCAAGACCGCCATCGTCTACCCGGTTTACAACGAAAACCCCGAGGAGATCTACGAGCGGGTCCGGGCCGTCTATCTCTCGGTCCGGAAAACGGGGCGGATGGATGACTTCGATTTCTTCGTGCTGAGCGATAGCACCAATCCCGACAACTGGGCCAAGGAGGAGTTCGCCTGGGCCCGGCTTTGCGCCGAGTTCCATGCCTTTGGCAGAATCTTCTATCGTCGCCGCAAGGACAATGTGAACCGCAAGGCGGGGAACATCGCGGACTTTTGCCAGACCTGGGGCGCCCGGTATGCCTACATGCTGGTAATGGATGCGGACAGCCTCATGGTGGGATCGGACATCGTGCGCATGGTCGCCCTGATGGAAAAGCAGCCCCGGGTGGGCCTTCTCCAGACCGCTCCGAGGTTGATCAACGGGGAATCGGTCTACGGCCGCGTTCAGCAGTTCGCCTTCCGGTTTTACGGGGATCTTTTCACGGCGGGATTGAATTTCTGGCAGGGCCCGGACGGGAACTATTGGGGGCACAACGCACTGCTCCGGCTGGCGCCCTTCATGGATTACTGTGCGTTGCCGGACCTTCCGGGACGCGAACCGTTCGGAGGCAAGATCCTGAGCCACGATTTCGTCGAGGCGGCCCTGATGCGCCGGGTCGATTGGGAGGTCTGGCTCCTCTGGGACGTCAACGGCACTTACGAGGAGGGGCCGCAATCCTTGATCGACAACGCGAAACGGGACCGGCGTTGGTTGCAGGGCAATCTGCAGCACACCTGGCTCTTGTTCGCGTCCGGTCTCCGCTCGATGAGCCGGTTGCATCTTTTTCTCGGCATCATGGGCTATCTGGCCTCCACTCTTTGGTTTCTCTTTCTCTTGATGAGCACCATGGTGGCGGTGAATTTGCAAGTCACCGGGCTTTCCCTGATTCCCGCGGACAGCACGCTCGGCCCCTTGATGCACCTGTCGGTGGCCGAGCACGGGCAGATCCTGTTTCTCGCCACCCTCGTATTGCTGTTTCTGCCGAAGGTCCTCGCCTTGCTGCAATGCGTCCTCCGCCCCGATCGGATGCGTTCCTTCGGCGGGCCGTTCAGCATCCTGTCCGGTATGTTGGTGGAGACGATCTACTCGGCCTTGACCGCTCCGGTGGTCATGCTCTTCCACAGCAAGTTCTTCTTCTGGCTCTTGCTGGGGCGCAAAGTTGAATGGGTCACCCAACAGCGGGGAGCCGTTGGATCGGGATGGCGGGAGGCGGTGTCTGCCCATGGAAGCCAAAGTTGCCTTGCTTTGGTCTGGCTGGTGGTGGCGTACTTGGTCAAGCCGATCCTTGCCCTTTGGCTCCTGCCGGTGATGGGCCCCGCCCTCATTGCCATTCCCCTGTCCGTGTGGTCCAGCCGCCCCGGACCCGGTCTCACTCTGCGCCGGTTACGGATCATGTTGACTCCAGAAGAAGTCAATCCCCCCTGCGAGAGCGTCGAAATCAACCGTCGGCTCGAAAAGGAGAACACCGTTCTGGCCAGGCGGTTCGATCGGGACACGGGCAAGGAGGGCATTACCCGGGCGATCGTCGATCCCTACGTTAATGCCGTTCATGTCTCCCTCATGGAACGGGATGACACCGCGGCGGCTGAAATCTGCCCCCGGCTCAAAGAAACCTTGGAGCGCCTTTTGGCGGAGGGGCCACAGTCGGTGGACGATCCTTCCCTGCGGGCGATCGCTTCGGATCCCGAAATGATGGTGGAACTCCACCGCAAGATCTGGATTACGCCGTTCGCGGATCTGGCACCATGGTGGCAACACGCGATTGAGCGTTACCGTCGGGTCTTGTGACCGGCCCTTGCCGCAGGATCCCGACGGTCAAAAGCACGGCGAATCCCAGCAGTTGCAGACCTGCCAGGGCAAGGAACCGGTTGTAGACCCGGCCCGGCGGTTGCGCGCAAAGGCCGCGACAGATGACCATGGCGAGCGGAAGCGCGAGGCACGGCATCCAACCCGCCGGGGACCATGGCCCCCAAGCGGTGGGACCGAGTGCAAAGGGCAGACCGCAGAACAGGATGATCTCCACCCGGGCGAAGGCGGGGCCCCATCGGACCGCAAGGGTTCGCTTCCCGGTGGTCGCGTCCTCGGCCGCATCCCGCAGGTTGTTGATGCCGATCAGCACCGCACTGAGCAGTCCGGTCTGCAGGGCGACGATCCATCCCTCGGGACCCGAGGTGATGCCTGTCTGAACGAAGTAGGTTCCCTGGGTGGCGACAAATCCGAAGAAAAAAATCACAAAGACCTCCCCCAGACCGTGATAGGCCAACGGATAGGGTCCACCGGTGTAGGCATAGGCCAACAGCAGCGAAACCGTCCCGATCAACAAAATCACCGGGCCGCGTGCCGCGATCAACGGAAGCCCGAAAAGGGCCGCCACGAGGCAGAACAGGACCCCGCCGAGCAACACGGCGCGGATCGGCAACTGACCTGAGGCGGTGACCCTAACCGGGCCGAGCCTGCGGTCGGTATCGGCACCCTTGCGGGCGTCGAGGGCGTCGTTGAACAGATTGGTGGCAATCTGGATGCAAAGAGTGCTGAGCAGGGTGGCCGCGGCCAGATGGAAGGAGACCTCGCCCCGCTCCCGCCACGCCAGCAGGGTTCCGAGCCAGACCGGCACCACCGCCGCCGGCAACGTCTTCGGCCGGGCCGCCAGAATCCAGGCTCTCACGGCACGCGCGGGAATTTGCTGAAGTCGGGAGCGCGCTTTTCAAGAAACGCCTGTTTCCCCTCCTGCGCTTCCTCGCTCATGTAATACAACAAAGTGGCGTTCCCCGCCAGATCCAACAGACCGATCTGGCCATCGCAATCCGCGTTGAGCGCCGCCTTGAGGCAGCGCAGGGCGAGGGGCGAATGCCGGAGGATTTCGCGGGCCCAGGCCACGGTTTCCTCCTCCAACCGCTCCAAGGGCACCACCGTGTTGACGAGCCCCATTTCCAAGGCCTGTGCGGCATCATACTGGCGGCACAGATACCAGATCTCACGCGCCTTTTTCTGCCCGACGATGCGGGCCAGGTAACTGGAACCCAAGCCACCATCGAACGACCCGACCTTCGGTCCGGTCTGCCCGAATCGGGCGTTGTCCGCCGCGATGGTCAAATCACAAACCACATGGAGGACGTGCCCCCCGCCAATCGCATACCCGGCCACCATCGCAATCACCGGCTTGGGCAGACTGCGAATCTTTTTCTGCACGTCGAGAATATTCAGCCGGGGCACCCCATCCTCACCGACGTAGCCGGCCTCCCCGCGGACTTTTTGATCCCCGCCGGAGCAGAACGCCTGGTCCCCGGCCCCGGTGAGGATGATGACGCCAACCGCCGGATCCTCATGGGCCAGTTCCAAGGCCAGAAGCAACTCCTTCACCGTGAGGGGCCGGAACGCGTTACGCACCTCCGGCCGATTGATGGTGATCTTGGCAATCCCATCCGGGGATTTTTCAAACAGGAGATCCGTGAAGGTCGCGGCAGTGGTCCACATGGGCGTCGGAGAGTCAGAGTGAATCGAGAAAGGCGCGGATGCATTCTGCCAACCGCGAGGGATTGCGCAAGGGAACTCGATGACCGCATCCCTCGATCTCCCTATACGAGGCGGAAGGGATTCGGGTCGCTGTGTCTTCCATGAGTCGCGCAAATTTCCGGTCCAAGGCCCCGGCCACCCAGAGCTGGGGAATCCCGCAGCGCCCCAACGCCGACCGCAGATCCTCCTGAACGCCAAGCGACCAGACCGTGAAGCCCTCCGAGATGGCTTCCCTGGCCTCGCTCACCGTCTGCCATTGATCCGATGCCGGCGGGTCCGCCTGCAACGTGGTCCGGGCGTTCCACTGGTCCAGAAAACTGCGGACGGGTCCGGTCCGCAACAGGGCCGCCCATTGGCGGTCTTCGCTCAGGCGTTGTTCCCGGGATGACATGGCGGACAACCCCGGGTGGGCGGAAACGAGGACCACGGCTTTCCAGGGAGATTCCGCGGCGGTCGCGGCATGCATCGCGAGACGCCCGCCGAGCGAATACCCAATGAGGACCGGATCCGCATCCTCGCAGCGCACCCGGCGGTTGAAGGCATCCGCCCAAACGTGGAACGGCTCCGGACGGGGGTTCCAGAGACTCGGCGTGACCCACGGGGAACCGGGGAGGTCCCGTTGCGTCCCTGCCCAATCCCCGGGATGGCCCAAGTTCCCATGAAGTGCCCAGATCATCCCATGGCCTCCCAGAACCCCTCGGTCTGCGCGTCGTCCGGAATCACCTCAAGGACCACCGGATCAGGCAAATCAGGCAACGCCCCCCCGCGCCACTCGACATGGGCCAGGCCCCAAAAACCGGCCCAGCGCTGGAAACGGAGCGTGTGGCGGCTCTCCGTGAAGGTCTTGTAATCTTCGGGAACCCGGTGCAGGGACGGCAACCGGGCGAAAATCTTGCCTCCGCCGTTGTTGAAGACCACTATCCGGCGCTTTGCTGCCGGAAGATGCGGGACAATCCAGGGCGCATTCAGGTCGTAGATCGTCGTCAGATCCCCGAAAATCCCCCAACTCTCCCCGGCCTCCGCCGACCATCCGAAAAAGGTGGAGAGATTGCCGTCGATCCCGTTGGCCCCCCGGTTGGCCCCGGTCAGGTGTCCCCGGTCCGCATACGGGGCTGCCAAATTCCATTCCCGGACCGGCAAACTATTTCCCAAAAAGACCCTCGCGCCGCTGGGAATGAGGGAGGCGAGCCCCCCCATCAGCGCCGGCTCCGAGTGCGGATACCGGAGCAACGCCTCCTCCAGGCGCGCCCTCACCGCGGATTCGTTTGGGGGCATGACCGGCGGGACGGCGGCGGGCTGGAAGTGGATGGAGTCGAGTTGCTCCACACAAAAAGCGTCCCGGCCGAGACCGCGAAACCCGTGGCATTCGACCGACCAGATCGAGACCTCCGGACGATCCTCCAGATCCCGCCAAAAGCGGAAGGTCGGCACCGCCCCGATCCGGAGCACCGTGCGCAACGGATGACCGCGGAGGGAACGTTCCCCGCCCCGGATCATCCAACCCTGCAGCTCCGGAGCTTCGCGCAGCCCGCTCATGGCGTCGGCCAGAATCGGGCACCGGACTTCCGTCAATCTCGCCAGCACGCGTTCCCGATCCTCACGAGGAAGCCCGCCGAGAATCACCAGATCCGGGTGGGGCATCTGCACCGGGAAATGTTTGCGCTTTCTGCCGCGCGCCGGAACGGATTCCCCTTCCGGCATCGGGGCGGGCTCCGGCGGCGGATCACTGAGCAAAGGATCGCTCAGACAGACGTTGAGATGGGCCGGACCGTTGCCCTCCCACCGGCTCAAGTCCACCGCCCCTGCACTCACATCCCAGCTTTCCACGGCATAAAGACAGAAGATGCCGCGTTGCTCAATCGTCTGCGGGGCTCCGCTCCCCCGGAACGAGGCGGGGCGATCCGCCGTCAAACAAAGCAGCGGCAACCTCTGGTAGAGCGCCTCCACCACGGCCGGCAGCAACTCCGCCACCGCGGTTCCGGATGTGGTCACCACGGCCACGGGACAACGGGCGTCCATCGTCCGGCCCAAGGCGAAAAAAGCCGCCGCCCGCTCGTCGACGAACGGATGCGCCTTCAGTCCGGAACGCAGGATCTCAAGAATCAGCGGGCTGTCCCGTGAGCCGGGGCAGACCACGAACTCCCGGACCCCTCGCCGCCAACAAGCGGAGATTACGGAACGGGCGAGCTGTTCGCTGCAAGTCACAGCCCGAGCAAGCCCTTCACCGCACTCCGCTTCAAGGCCAATTCGCGCCATTCTTTCTCCAAAACGCTGGCGGCGATGACCCCACAACCGACCGGAAGGGAGACCTTGGACTCGGCCCAACTGACGTGGCGGATGGCGACCACCGCATGAAAGTGGCCGTGAACCCACGCCCCGAACGGCGCCCCAAACTGCCGCGGCGCCCCCAAACGCGTGCGGTAGCCCCGGAGCTTGTCGAGAACGCAACGGGTCCGAGGCAAGGCCCCGAGCGCCGGGGTCGGGTGCATCATCCGGATCAAGGAATTCAAATCCGCCTCATCGATCAGGTCGACATGAATCGAGGAGAGGAAATGCGCGATGGTTCCGAGACTGAGCAACTGCCGCGGCTCGCGCCGAACCTGGCCGAGGGGTTGGAGTTTGTTCACGAGGTATTCGGCGACGAACTCATGCTCGGCGATTTCTTTCGGATCGGCCTCGAAGGCAGCCGCCTGCTCCACCGAAGTGGTTCCCGCCAACGCCATGGTTTCGAGATGTCGCCCGTGGACGGAGAGCAGCAGTTCTGGAGTCGCGCCGATCAACCCGCTTTCCCCCTCCCGGAATCCGTAACTGAAAAGGGAGGCGGGCAGATGGTCAAGCTGCGGAAGCAACGTGTCAATGGCCCCGGACTCCAAGTCCCCCCGCTCCGTGTAAACCGGGACCGACTTCGTCATAGCCCCGGAATCGATCTCTCTCATGATTTCACCGTAGACCTCTGCGAAAGGTCCGCGGTCCGGTGTCTGCCATCGGATGGCCGGAGGCTTCGCCCCGTTGACACTGGCGCGCACCGCCTCCAGATTCGGGGCCATCCCCCACTCTTTCGGGACTTTCCATGGCGCCGGATCGGCCAAATCGAAGTCGTTGCGATAAAATGCCACCCCGCTCTCCGGCGGTTCCGGCAAGCTTGTGAACGGACCAAAGCCGTAAACCATCTGACCAGAGTCAGTTTTCAAAAAGGCGTAGTCCTTCACTCGATTGGTCTCTTAACCTAGTTACGGATGATGGAATTCTCAAGATCCGGAAGTCGAAGAATCTTCCGCCATGGTTTAGAGGGAACCGGTTCATGATGGATTCCAGCCCCCCGTCCGCACCAGCCCCCGGGAGCGACGATGACCGTGATCTGGCCTTGATGCGCCGGATCGCGGAAGGCGACGACGTGGCGTTCGCGGAACTTGTCGAAACCTACCAGCACGCGGTCATGGGCACCGTCACCAAGATGCTTGGCCAGGCCTCCGAGGCAGAGGATGTGGCCCAGCAGGTCTTCGTCCGGGTCTGGCGATCCGCGGCCCGGTATCAGCCATCCGCGAAGTTCACCACCTGGCTTTTCACGATCACCCGCAATCTGGTGTTCAATGAGATGCGCCGGCGGCAGCGCAAACCGGCCGTTTCCCTCGACGAGCGGGAGGAGGAGCAACCCGGCTCCATCCCGGTCGATGGCGACCCGAAGCCGGACGACTCCGCCTTGCTCGCGGAGTTGGAACAGGCGGTCGACTCCGCGATCCGAAGGCTGCCGGAGAAACAACGGATGGCGGTGATCCTCCGTCGCTACCAAGAAATGGCGTATGAGGACATAGGTGAGGTTCTCGGACTGTCCCTGCCGGCGGTGAAAAGCCTTCTCTTCCGGGCCAGGGCCCAGCTGAGGGAAGATCTGGAGAAATATCTGGACGGTTGAGTTGCCTTCGGCGGTGGCGATGTTAGGAGGGGGCATGGGAGATCATTCCTCGGAACATGTCCTCGTCATCCCGCGGTCCTTGTTTGACCAGCTGGGTCCTTTTCACGGTTTTCAGGCCGCGCCCGATCCTTACCTCGCCGCCATTCTCGATCCGGCGAACAATTCCTTCCTCTGCCGGGCGGACGCCGAGAACGACCCCACCCACAAGCAGATCATCCCCTACGCCTTGTTCCAGCACGGCGACCGCTTCCTCCACTATGTCCGGGGCGGCAACGCCGGGGAGAAGCGCCTCGCTTCCAAGGGCTCGATCGGCATCGGCGGGCATGTGAACGAGGAGGACTTTCATGCCAGTGGCAGTCTCGGCTGGGATCTTTACCTCACCGGCGTGGAGAGGGAAATCGCCGAGGAACTCCGCATCGGGTCTCCTTACCGGCAGTCGATCATCGGCCTCATCAACGACGATACCACCGAGGTCGGCCGGGTTCATTTGGGGGTCGTCCACCTCTTCACGCTCGAGTCGCCGGACGTCGCCGCCAACGAGGAGGCGATCACCGAGTTATCCTTCCGCACCCTGGAAGAACTCCTCGAACGGGCTCGCGACGGATTTTTGGAGTCTTGGTCCCGCCTCATTGTGGAAAGCATGGATCAGGTCCTGGCCCCCATTTCCCCAGAAGAGCAAAAGCTTCCGCAGTGACGGAAAGCGGCTGCGATCCCTTGGGAACATTGGGTCAGCCTGACTCCACCACCGTGGGTTGACACTTCGGTTCCATTGACTATGGTCCGGTTGGCGATGGTGGTGCATCCCGTATCAGAGGGTCCTTACCATGCACTTTGACCGAGCCGCTGCCGAGCGGGGTTTTTCGTCCTACGCACCAGGATACTGGAGCGATCAAATTGGTTTGCCGTGGGACTCATGGCAATGGCAGCTCCAGAACCGGGTCAACAGTCTCGATGCCCTCGAACGCCATCTGCGGCTCAGCCGCGAGGAACGCAGCGGGATCCTTCTCTCGGGGAACAAACTGGCCATGGCCATCACCCCGCACTTCCTCAACCTCATCGACCGGGATGATCCCGATTGCCCGATCCGGCGCCAGGTCATTCCGCGCATCGAGGAGACGGTGGTCGAGGACTTTGAGATGGCGGATCCGTGCGGTGAGGACGGCGATATGCCGGTTCCTGGCCTCGTGCATCGATATCCGGACCGCGTCAACTTCCTGGTGACGGATCGCTGCGCCTCCTATTGCCGTTACTGCACCCGCAGCCGGGTCGTCAGCGGAGCCGGCAGCCAGCATCTCGAAACCGAGTTCGAAGCCGCTTTCCAATACCTCGAGACCCACAAGGAGGTTCGGGACGTGCTGCTCTCCGGGGGCGATCCCTTGCTGTTCTCCGATGCCAAGCTTGAACGCATCCTCCGCCGCCTTCGCTCCATCGAACACATCGAGTTTGTGCGGATCGGGACCCGGGTTCCGATTTTCCTGCCCCAACGCATCACCCCCGAACTCTGCGCGATGCTGCGCCGCTTCCACCCGCTCTTTGTCAGCATCCACAGCAATCACCCCAGGGAGCTGACCCTGGAGGTCAAGGAGGCCTTGGAACGATTGGCCGACGCCGGGATCCCTCTGGGCAACCAGAGCGTTCTGTTGCGTGGCGTGAATGACGACTTGGACGTCATGAAGGTTCTCGTCCAAAAGCTCCTGCGCTGCCGGGTCCGCCCCTATTATCTTTACCAGATGGACCTCATTCTGGGCTCCTCCCACCTCCGCGTTCCTGTTTCCCGGGGGCTTGAGATCATCCAGGGATTGCGCGGCCATACCACGGGCTACGCCATTCCCACCTACGTGATCGACGCCCCGGGCGGTGGCGGCAAGATCCCCATCCATCCGGAGACGGTGATCCAGCGCAACGAGGAGCGCATCGTGGTTCGCAACTACGAAGGCAAACTTTTCGAATACCCGGCCGCGGCCGGTGAACCGAGCGCCCTCGCCGGACTCGGGGAAAGTTTGCCCTTCGACTTCTAAAACCGCCGGAGAAGTAGTTCCAGAGTGAGGTCACCCACGAGTCACCGGTCGGCGCGGGAGGCCAGCTCCGCCCCCCCTGATCGCAGATCCAACAAGGCCATCCCTCCGGCTTGAATCCCAACTAGGGACTGGGAAATCACGGACGCCGGGCCACGCAGATCACACTCTGGGTCAGCAGTTCCGCGGCGCTGAAGCCGGGATGCCGCTGCACAATCTCCGGGGTGAGCCGCTCCGCTCCTTCGGATTTCTTCGAGCGCTCCTCCTGCCAGAGCTCGACCACAAAGTGTTTCTCCACCAGCTCCCGGAGTTCGCCAAGGCGGATCCGGTTCTGCTTTTTGGTGATTTTGTCTGGCCAGTCCGGCCGTGGGATGAGGTGTCCCCAGTCGATGTAGTTCGCCTGCCCGGAGTCTCCCGGGATGATTTCGCCGAGGGTGCGCGGTTTCATGTGATGACCGCCCCAGGAATAATAATTGGGATGACGGAAAACGATCCGCCCCCCCGGCTTGATCAGGGTGGCAAACTCCGCGAAACTTTCACCGATCGCCATAAGGTGCTCGGTGACATTGTGCATGGCCAGCACATCGAAGGTCGATCCCGCTGGCAGATCCGAAGTCAGCCCGCGCACGAACCGGGTTTGCGGAAGGAGCCGCTCCAAGGTCCGGGGGCTCCAAGGAGACTCGGTGAACCGCCCGTGCAATGGCCGGGAATCCTTGAGAAGACTCGAGTCCAGATCCAACACCGGATCGACCCCGGTATAGCTTTTGACTCCGGCAAACCAAAAACCCACGGAGTAAAGGCTCCGTCCGCAGCCGACATCGAGCACGTCCCGCCCCCGCAGATACCGGCTCACCATGCGGGGCCAGTTGACGTTCCGCCGCTCGATGGCCTCCGCGAGAAGGGCGGGATGAAACCCCTGCCATCGCTCCGCATGTCCGCCCCGGTTCCTCAGGAGCTCGGGCAGCCACTTGTCCATGCGCCAGACGGATTTCAGATCGCGGGGTTCGGGCAGTGGTTCCATCGACATCTTCGGACGCTGGCCTGTTTTCGGCGGGAAGCAGCCAGGACCTGCGGAGCCTCCGCAAGCCCAACGCCTCCGTGCGGGATCGAACGATTACGGCTTTGGAGCCTCCGGTTGGGGGGCTTCCGACGTGGGCGGCTCAATGGCCATCATTTTCCGGTGGATGTCGAGGATCTTGGCCGAAACCTGGAAGAAGGATTCCATCGCCGCGACATCGGCGGTCTTGCTGTTGACAAGGGCATCGAGGCTGGAGAGGTATTTTTCCTGATCCACCTTGATCGCGGCCATCTGGCGCTGCGCTTCGCCATAAGATTGAACCACCTTGGTTTGCATACCGGTCAGCGCCTCCCTGCGGCCTTGGTCGGCGTGGAATTCAGCCAGCTGCGCTTTCTGTTGCTCGCGATAAGCGGGACTGAAGAGCCGCTTGAGCAGTTTGCCCTTCTCCTCGGGACTCGTCGTGGGCGGAAGCTGCAGCTGCTTGGTGACGTAGGCATCGAGTTCCTTGAACTCATCGATCGGCTTCTCATACTGTTTGTTGAGGTAGGCCAAGCCACCGGCCAGAGCCCTGAGCTTGTCGATCTCGGCCCGCTGCAGTTGCTGGCCGCCGCGCACCTTGGCCTCGAGCTGCTGGAGGTAGCCCACCGTGGCCTCGCTGTTGTTCACCACGTCATCGACCACCTTGGCCACTGAGGCCATTCCTTGATTGAGGCGCTGCTCGGTTGCCTGCTGCGCCGCGCTCACTTGAGCCTGCCAGTCCGCATTGAGGCGTTGTAGTTCCGCGGCATGGGCGCTCTTTTCCCGCTCCGCTTCCTTCAAAGCCTCATCCAGCCGCTTCTGCAGGGCCGTCAGTTCGCCGCGGGTGGCTGTCAGACGGCTGCCGCTCTCGCGTAACCCGAATCCGAGATAAACCGTGCTGCCGAGCAGGAGGAAGAGAGCCGTCGTCAATCCAATCATCAGGGGATCGAAACGACGCGGTTCTTGGGGAGAATCGCCGAAGGTGTTCATGAAAATTCCGGTCGGACCGGTTGAGGCGTTTGACGAATCCGAACCCGACCTCATTCCTCCTACATGTGGGGATTTCGTTTGTCAAAATTCCCGGTGCCCCGGCCCGGGTCAGCGAGGTGCGCCGCCCCCGCTCGAACCCATTCCGATCATTCCACCACGATCACGTCGCCGACCTCGGCCACACTGAAGAAATTCTTGGCGTAGGTGTAGGGCAACCGGATACAGCCATGAGACGCGGGATACCCCGGGCAGTTCCCCTGATGCATCCCCACCGCGCTGCCGCTCAAGCGCATGAAAAACGGCATGGCAGAGCCATAAAGCGTCGAGTGACGGAGCCGAGCCTTGTCTGTGATCACGAAGGTGCCGCGCGGCGTGCGAAACCCGGACCGCCCCGTGGAACAACCCGTCGCATAGAGCAATTCTCCGTCCTTGTAAAACCGGGCCTTTTGCTCATCGATCGAGACCACGATCTTCCGCGCATGTTTGCCGTCCGTCTCCGGTTCCCGCCCGAGCATGAGTTGCGCCATCGGAATGTCCCCCGCATTGATCGCGAAGGTCACCGGGTAGGTATGATCGCTGGTCGGTCGGTTGCGTTGCGCCCCCTTTTTCACCAGAGCCTTGGCCAAGTCCAACTGCTTGGATCCGGCCGCCAGCATGATCGGGCTGAGGTTTCGCTCGTTTTTCAGGCGATAGCTCAGGCTCCCGTTCTCCGAAAATCTGGCAAGAAATTCCGGGGTGGCCGGTTGCATGAGGCGGGCGTTCGGATCCGCGCCGTTCTCCAGGAGCAACTCCGCCATCGCAGCCTGGCGGTTCGCGATCGCCCATTCCAAGAGACGATGCCCGCCGGGCCGGTCGTTGGGATCATAACGCGCCCCATATTCGAAGAGCACGGAGGCTGCGGTCACGTCCCCTTGGGTCACGGCAAAGCCGAGCAGGGTGAACCCGGTGGAAGTCGGATTGTTCAGATCGTCTCCGTGAGCCGCCAAAAGACGCATCACGTCATGGCGCTTCGCCTGCATCGGCCCCCAAAGACTGCTGCCCGGTGCCTTGGCCCCTTTGCCGAAGAGATAACGGGTCAAACGGAAATCGCAATCCTCAATGGCGCGCTCGATCGGTGTCAAACCGTCCTTGTTGCGACCGTCGACGTCCGCGCCGGCTCCCAACAAAATTTCGGCGACGGCCGGGCGTCCCTGACGCAACTCATTCCACCAGAGTGCTTCGCCATTGGCTTCGCTGCGCCGCGACGCGTCCGCGCGGTGTTGCAAGAGGAGTTCCACCCAGTCGAGTGCGTTCGCCTGACACGCGGATTCGAGCAGGCCGAAACGACCGATCCGCGCTTTCTCCATGTCCGCCCCGCGCATTAGGCAGAGTTGGAAGATCTCCTTCGAGCGCAGCCGGAACGAGGCCTCCATGAGGCTTTCCCCTCCGGTCCCTTCCGTCTCCGGTGACGCTCCGGCCATGACGAGACGTTTCACAAGATCCGGGCGCCCCCGCTCCAGACAGTCCACCGTGAGCGGCTTGCCCTCCACCGTGAAACCATCCGCCTCCGCCCCGAGGGACAGCAGTTTTCCCACCGCCCGGAGATTGCCCTGACGGAGCGCGATGGCCAGCGGACTGCCACCGGCACCGCCGTTGCGGATCGAAGCTCCCTTCTTGAGCAGCAGATCAAAGGTCTCATCCCGGTTCCCCCGGATGGCCCAGACCAGGGCGGGTTGGCCCGTCTCCACCTCGACGTCCGGGTTCCCCCCGTGCGCGAGCAGATAGGGCAACATTTCCCGGGATTCCCCGACCATGGCGAGGACCTCGAGAGGCCTTCCCCGGACCGGTGAGAGATCAACTTCGACTCCGAGACCCGTGAGGTGGTGCACCAAATCCAGACGGCCGGCCAGCACCGCCTTCTGGAATGGCGTCTGGCCCGATGCATCCGCCTGGTCCAAAGGCACGCCGACCGCCTTCAAACGGGTCAACGCCAAAAAATCGGCACGCCCGATGGCCCGGTGCACGGCGGCGACGTCCGTTCCGTAGCCCTCCCGCGCGAGCCGCCGTTTCGTGAACCAATCGATTTCAAAAAATCGGTCGACCAGAGCAATCCCGGAACCGACCACCAGAAGCGTCAGGGCGCCCACAAGGACGAGACGCAGGATGAACCGGCCGGGCCGGAAAGAACCAAGGACACTGTGCTGGCGTGGATCTGGACTCACGGCGGACTTCCGGCTTCTCAGGAAAACAACAAGCCACAATGCGGCGCGGATACGACCGTATTTTTTGGTCGCGACCGACACCAATGGCAATGCGAAAAGCTACAAAAGTTTTGGCTAATTTCTATTTCTTTTTCATCTATTTTAAAAACCAAGGTGTATTGTCTTTCCGGTGCAATGGGCGCAATGCGCGGTGGGCCCCGCAAACCATTTGCAAACCGGGGTGTTTTGCATTGAAGTATCAGCCCCGCACTTCTGTCCGGGAGACTGAACGTTCCGTTTTTGCCATGCTTTCTTTCCGCCACATTGCTCTGATTTCCGGTCTTTCTGTCGCCACGGCGACGGCTGCGGAATCGAAGGTCGACTTCAACCGGGACGTGCGCCCGATTCTCGAGGGGGCCTGCATCCATTGTCACGGTCCGGAGAAGCAGGAAGGAGACGTGCGGCTCGACACCAAGGAGGCGGCCTTTGCCGGTGGAGAGGACAATCCCGGCATCACGCCCGGCGATCCAGAGAAGTCATCGGTGTGGTGGACGACCACGCTCAAGCCGACGGACGACCTCATTATGCCGCCGAAGAAGCCTCTCGTCCCATCGCAGACGGACATTCTCAAGGAGTGGATCCTCGGCGGGGCGCCGTGGCCGGACGGGATGGTTCTGAAGGAAAGCCCGCGGATGGATTTCGCGAACAACATCCAGCCGCTCTTCGCCCGCGGCGGCCCCTTCACGGCGGACGAAGTGAGGATGATCCGGCTTTGGAGCGAGCAGGGGGCGGTGTGGCCCCAGGGTCTCAAGTTGGGTGGACCGGAACCGGAAGGGCCGGCGGACAATCTCGACCTCGTGAAAACGATCCGGGAGAAGGTCATGGCGGCCCATACCGAGAAGTCGCCTTCGGATATGAAGGCTTACGAATCCAAGGTGCCGCTCACCGGGGCCGCCTATACCATGGTGCCGATCCCCGGGGGGGAGTTCCTCATGGGCAGTCCTGCCTCGGAGGCCGGGCGCAAGGAAGACGAAGGACCGCAGCGCAAGGTCAAGGTGGATCCCTTTTGGATGGGGAAGTTCGAGGTCACCTGGGATGAGTATGAACCGTTCATGATCACCGACGTGGCCCGGCGGAAAAACGGCTCCCCGGAAACCATTCCGGCCGACGCCGATGCCGCGTTCATCACTTCGAAGCCGACCACGCCCTACACGGAGATGAGCTTCGGGATGGGAACGAAGGGATTCCCGGCCATCAGTATGACGGAGCACGCGGCCTTGAAGTATTGCCAGTGGCTCAGCGCCCAAACCGGGCACTTTTACCGGTTGCCCACTGAAGCCGAGTGGGAGTATGCCTGCCGTGCCGGAACGACGACCGCCTTCAGCTGGGGGGACGACCCGGCCCAGGGTGGCGACTACGCCTGGTTTTGGGACAATGCCGGCGAGAAATACCAGAAAGTGGGCCTCAAGAAGCCCAATCCGTGGGGCTTGCACGACATGCACGGCAATGTGATCGAGTGGGTTCTCGACTGGTATGAACCTTATCCGGCGGCCACCGGCTTGGTGGAGAACCCCTATGTAAAGCCCGGAAAACTGCTCTACCCGAGGGTGGCCCGCGGCGGGAGCTGGTATGATGACATGGATTTGCTCCGGTCTTCCACCCGATTCAGGTCGAATCCAAAATGGAAGATCCAGGATCCCCAGCTTCCCAAGTCCATTTGGTATCACACGGATGGGGAATGGCTCGGGTTCCGTCTGGTGCGCCCTTTGCAGGTTCCGCCTGCGGAGACGATGCATGCCATCTGGAACTCCGGCCGGGGTGAGGAGAACGAACTCAAGGACCCCAAAAAGAACTGACCGTTTCGGGCACAATCCGGGCGCTGTTTTTCGCCGGCCTTTCCGTCCTCACGGGCACCGAGCCGGTGCAGGTTCGCTGTCGGTTCCAGGAACCGGCTATGGGAACCCTGTTCCGGGTCGAGCTTTATGCGGAGGACCCCGTCGCCGCCGGGGAAGCCGTTCGCGCCGCCTGGGCCCGCGTCCACCAGCTCAACGACGCGTTCTCCGACTACGCGCCGGAGAGCGAACTGATGCGGTTCTGCCGCCAACCGGCCGGAACGGTGGTCCACCTCTCGCCGGACCTCGCGGGGATTTTGCGCCGGGCGGATGAAGTGAACCGGCTCTCCGGGGGCGCGTTTGATGTCACGATCGGCCCTCTCAAGCGACTCTGGAGGCAGAGCCGGCGGGATGCATTGCTTCCGGCTCCGGAACGCATCGCGCAGGCCAGAGCCTTGACAGGCTGGAGCAAAGTTCGTTTGTTGCCCGACGGGGCTGCTATCTTGCAGGTGGACGGGATGCGCCTTGATCTCGGCGGAATCGCCAAGGGCCATGCGGCCGACGCGGCCCTTGGGATCCTCAGGGAGCGGGGTTTTCCCCGGGCCATTGTGGCGGCGAGTGGGGACATTGTGGCCGGGGACGCCCCCCCAGGGGAAACCGGCTGGAAGGTGGGCGTGGCGAGTCTTGATGACCCGGACGGTCTTGAGGACTCCGTGCGCCTTCGGCATCAGGCCCTTTCGACTTCCGGCGACACGATGCAGGCGGCTGAGATCGGAGGGGTCGGCTATTCCCATATCCTTGATCCCGCCACCGGAATCGGACTCACCGTCCGGCGGATGGTCAATGTCATCGCTCCCTCTGGAACCCTCGCGGATGCCTGGGCCACCGCCCTGAGCGTTTCGGGCCCCGAGCGTTCCACGGTGCCGGACGGCCTCAAATTCCGCTTCGAGGAGGCTTCGGCGGCGGGCGCGGGCGCCGCCCGGGTCGTGCACCGTGCGTGGCCCTCCGGCCCCTAGCTCGAATTTCCCAGTTGCCACCGGGGGGGACACAATTTAGAAGACATCGCATCCAAATCGTGGCCCCCGGCCACTCCCACAGCATGGCAACCAAGGTAGGAATTATCGGAGCGGGCGGCATGGTCCGCTATCACATCGACGGCTTTCAATCCGCCGGAGCGGAAATCGTCGCGATCGCCGACGTGAACGAGGCGGCGGCGCAACGCACCGCGGCCAGCCAGGGGATCCCCCGCGCGTTTGGCGATGTCGCCAGCCTGCTCGCCGACCCCGGGATTGATGCGGTGTCGATCATCGTCCCGAACAAATTCCATGCGCCCCTCGCTATCCAATCGCTGCAAGCGGGCAAGCATGTGTTCTGTGAGAAGCCGCCCGCCATCAGCGCCGGGGAAGTCGAACAGATGATCGCGGCGGCCCAGGCGGCCTCGAAGACGCTGATGTTCAACTTCAACAACCGGGCCCGTCCGGAATCCTTCGCCATGATGGATTACATCCGGGGCGGTCAGGTCGGCACCATCAATTCCGCCCAAGCCAAGTGGATCCGGCGCACGGGCATCCCCGGATTCGGCGGTTGGTTCACCACCAAGGCGTTGGCCGGTGGGGGACCGCTGATCGATTTGCTTCACATGATCGATCTGGCGCTCTTTTTCATGGGGTATCCCGAGCCTGCTCATGTTTTGGGCCAAACCTTCGGCGATTTCATCAACGACAAATCGTTCAAGGGCCCGTGGGGGCTTCCGGATGTGGTCGGTGGGACCACGGACGTGGAGGCGGCAGCCCATGGATTCGTCACCTTCCGCACCGGTCAGGTTCTCAGCCTACAGGTATCGTGGGCGGAGATGGTGAAGCGTGAGGAGGTCAGCGTTGTCTTCCAAGGAACCCGCGCCGGGGGCAAGGTGGAGCGACTCTTTGGCCGGGATGGCCTCGACGCCACGGCGCTGGACAGCTGTGAACTCTACGTTCAGGAAAACGGTCACTCGGTGAACCGCTCCATCGTGGTGCCCGCCTGTGAGGATATGGGCCGGATCCGGTCGGCAGCCAACTTCATCCATGCCATCAACGGCACCGAGGCTCCCCTCAATACCCCGGCCCAGGCGCTTGCCCTGATGAAGATCATCGATGCCGTCTATCTTTCGGCCCGGACCGGTGCGCCGGTCGCTTGCTGAACCAACTCTCCATTCAAATCGATCCAAACATTCCCCGGTATGAAACGAAAACTTCGCATGGGCATGGTGGGCGGCGGTCGCGGCGCCTTCATCGGTCAGGTCCACCGCATGGCGGCCAATCTCGACGGCAAGATCGAGCTGGTGGCCGGCGCCTTCTCTGCCGACCCGGAAAAATCCCGGTTGTCCGGTGAGGATTTCTTCCTCGATCCCTCCCGGGTCTATTCCAGTTATCAGGAAATGGCCCGCGCCGAAGCTGCGCTGCCTCCGGAAAAGCGGATCGACTTCGTCAGCATCGTTGTCCGCAACAATCTGCACTTCGAGGTCGCCAAAACCTTCCTCGAGGCCGGGATCCACGTCATCTGCGACAAACCGGTGACCTTCAATTTGGAACAAGCGCTCCAGCTGCGCTCCATCGTAACCCGCACCGGACTGGTTTTTGCCCTGACGCACAACTACACCGGGTATCCCATGGTGAAGGAAGCGCGGCGGATGGTGCGGGCCGGTGAACTGGGAAGATTGCTCAAGATCGTGGCCGAATATCCCCAGGGCTACGCTGTCGGCGATGTCGAAGGCGACGGGCAGGGACAGATCGCCAACTGGCGTTCCGATCCCAGCGTTTCCGGGGTCTCCAATTGCATTGGCGATATCGGCACCCATGCCCACAACCTCATCCGCTACATCTGCGGGGTGGAAATCGAGTCCTTGTGCGCGGAGCTCACCGCCTTCATTCCCGGACGCCAGCTCGATGACGACGGCAACATCCTCGTCCGTTTCCGCGGAGGAGCCAAGGGCCTGATCTACGCCTCGCAAATTTCGAACGGGGACGAAAACGCCCTCTCCATCCGGGCCTACGGCACCAAGGCGTCCATCGAATGGCATCAGGAGGACCCCAACGATCTTCTCGTGAAGTATGCCAATGCCCCCCGCCGGGTTTATCGGAGGGGCAACGATTACCTCGGCCCCGAGGCCAAGGCGAATTCACGCACCCCGTTCGCCCATCCGGAGGGCTTCATTGAAGCGTTTGCCAACATCTACGTGGCTGCGGCGGGGGCCATCGCGGATCGGATCGAAGGTCGGCCCGCCCCGGCGGAGGGTTACGATTTTCCCGACATCCGCGACGGGATCGCCGGCATGGCCTTCATTGAGACCGCCGTCCGGAGTTCCCAGTCCAGCGACAAATGGGTCCCCTTCCCGGTCGTTTGACCCTCAGGATCCCGGTTCCGGTGATTTGACCGGAACCGGCTGCATTGCCGGATCGCTTCCCTCGAAGTAGAGTTTTTCCAAGTCCACCGAGAAGCTCCACTTGATGGTGTCCGCCTTTTCCTGACCTTTGCGTTGGAACCGCACCAGCACTTGAACGTTCCGGGCCCGGAGGGGTTCTACCGTTTGGAAGTGCAGCCGGCCGCTCTCCGGATCGTAGATGCAGGGCACCTCGCCGAATCCGCTCACCCGCATCGTAACCCCGTTCGGATCGATCCCTTGCACCTTGGATAGGTCCGCTTCGATCCGGGGAAACCGGGTCGTTACCATGCTCTGGTTCCCGGGACGAAGGGCCACGTCGGTCAGGCCTGACAAGGCCGCGGAGGGATTGATCACCGTGCCCTTGAAGGTCAGGGCCTGGTTGAAATTGGTATCGTCATCTCCGTGAATGATGAACCGCCCCAGTTCGAGATTGGGTTCGCCGTGGGCGGCTTTCTTCGGGGCCACGGTGAGGCCAAGTTCGTAGCCCGCTCCCGCACAGCCTTCGAGGATTCTCGAGTTGTATTTGCCGTAAGGATAGGCAAACACCGGCAACACGTTCTCCACGCCGAAGGTGGACCGGAGGAATTCGAGCGAGCCGGTCAACTCCTGCTGCAACCAGGTGTCAAGGTCGGGTCGGGTCCTCGTCAAGTCGTCATGGCTTGCCGAGTGGCACCCAACTTCGCAGCCGTGGGCCATCATTTCCCGAATCTCGTCCACGCTCAACGAGCGCCCGGATCCCCCGAGATAACTCTGGTAAAGGTAAATCGAAAACGGGAAGCCATACTCCTTGAAGATGGGAAACGCTTCCGTGTAAACCCCTTCCCAACCGTCATCGCAAGTGATCACAATGGCCTCCTCGGGCAGGTTCTTCCGTCCCGTTTTCCACAGGAGATAGTCGCTCATCCGAACCACCGGAATCCGGCTGCGGCGGATCAATTCCATCTGGGCCCGGAGCCGGTCCGGATGGATGACCATGTCTGATGAAGGCCGGGTCGCCGAGAAATCGTGATAGCCCAGGATGGAAATCTGGGCCTGGGGATTGAAAACGGGACCCGACTCCACCTTGGCGGGGGGGGGCGGAATCTCCGGCGGCGGAGGCGGCGCGACGACAGGAACCTCGGGAGCCTCGTGAGACCGACCGGCTTCCCAAACTTTGTCACATGCGGTGAAACAAACCGCGAGGGCACACCACGGGAGCAGCAGGGGAAAACGGCAGGACCGATCCATGGCAAAAGGCTGGACCCATTGGACGCCGGACGCAATCGGTTCGCCATAACAATCGATCGTCATGCGGGCCGTCATCCTGACAGAAATTCAAATTTTCTTTGCATGAAACATTTCCTAAGGACATTTTGGAGGCAAGTTCATCTATGGCAACGACCGCACCGGACCAAGGTTCCCCCATGAACGCCATGTATGGCGAATGGTTCCTCGACTACGCTTCCTACGTGATTCTTGAGCGGGCGGTTCCCCACATCGCGGACGGTCTCAAGCCGGTGCAGCGCCGGATTCTCCACTCCCTGTTTGAAAAGGACGACGGTCGTTTTCACAAAGTGGCCAACATCGTCGGGCATACCATGCAATATCACCCGCACGGGGATGCCTCGATCGGCGAGGCGATGACTCAGCTGGGCCAGAAGAATCTTCTCATCGATACCCAGGGCAACTGGGGAAACATCCACACCGGGGACAATGCCGCGGCCCCCCGGTATATCGAGTGCAAAATCTCGAAGTTCGCTTTGGAGGCGGCGTTCAACAAGAAGACGACCGCCTGGGCAGCTTCCTACGACGGTCGCAACAAGGAGCCGGTCACCCTCCCGGTAAAGTTCCCGTTGGTTCTTGCCATGGGAGTCGAGGGGATCGCGGTCGGCCTCGCCTGCAAAATCCTGCCGCACAATTTCATCGAATTGATCCGGGCTTCGATCGCGGTTCTCAAGGGGGAATCATTCACCCTTTATCCGGACTTTGCCCAGGGGGCGTTGCTCGATGCAACCGATTACAACGACGGCCTGCGCGGCGGCCGGATCCGCGTCCGGGCCCGGATCGACATCCTCAAAAACAAGTCCCTGTCCATCCGAGAAATTCCGTTCGGGACCACCACCGAGTCGATCGAGGCCTCCATCACCGACGCCCATACCAAGGGAAGGATCAAGATCGCAAAGATCGATGACTTGACGGCGGACGAGGTGGACATCCGGATCACGCTTCCTCCGGGCACGGATCCCGAGCAGACCTTGCAGGCGCTCTATGCGTTCACGGACTGCGAGGTCTCGATCGCCCCCAACGCCTGCGTGATTGAGGAAAACAAGCCGAAGTTCCTCGGGGTCACCGAGATCCTCCGGAAGAGCACATTCCAGACCCGGGACCTCCTCAAGCTCGAGCTGGAAATCGAGCTGGGGGAACTCGAGGACAAGTGGCACTTCTCCTCTTTGGAACGGATCTTCATCGAGAACCGGATTTACCGTCGCATCGAGGAGTGCACGACCTGGGAAGCGGTGATGAAGGAGATTTGGACGGGCCTCAAGCCGCATCTGCACAAGCTGCAACGCGAGGTGAGCGATGAAGACGTGGAAAGGCTGACCGAAATCCGGATCAAGCGGATTTCCAAATACGATTCCTTCAAGGCGGATGAAATCATCAAGGGATTGGAAGACCAGATGAAGGAAGTCCGGCGCAATTTGCGCAACCTCACCGCCTACACCATTTCCTGGTTTGAGGGCTTGGAGGCCAAATATGGTCCCGGTCGCGAGCGGCGCACCGTGCTCACAAGTTTCGACCGGGTCAACGCCCGCGAAGTGGCCGTGGCCAACGAGACCCTTTTTGTGAACCGCAAGGATGGATTCGTCGGCTGGGGTCTCAAAAAGGACGAGGAAATCGGCCCCTGTTCGCGGCTCGACGACATCATCGCCTTCTCCAAAGACGGCACCATGCGGGTCGTGCCCAATGCGGAAAAGGTCTTCATCGGGGAGAGCAACGTCCATTGCGCGGTTTTCCAGAAGGATTCCACCGTGGTCTACAACATGATCTACCGCGACGGAAAGGATGGCGCCCTTTACGCGAAGCGCTTTCAGGTCACGGGGTTCACCCGGAACCGGATCTATGATCTCACCAAGGGAACCAAAGGAAGCCGGGTCCACCACTTCTCCGTGCATGAGGACGAGGCTTCGTCTTCCGCCGCCAAACTCCGCATTTACCTCAAACCCGCCCCCCGCCTGCGCAACCTTGAGTTCGACTTCGACTTTCGCGAAATCGCCATCAAGGGACGCGACAGCAACGGGAACATCGTCACCAAACATGAGGTGGACCGCGTCGTCCGCGCTCCCCGCTGAATCCTGTCCACCCATCGCATGCGCCCGACCCTCGACCGCGAATTCGCCAGCTTCGCCGCCCATTGCGAGGGGTGGAGACCCCGCTTCGGACTCGTGCTCGGTTCTGGCCTCGGCCCCTTGGTGGATCGTTTCGAGGTGCTCGACGAGGTTCCCTACTCCAACGTGGGCGGCATGGCCGCCAGCACCGTACCCGGACACGCGGGGCGCTTTGTCCGGGTCAAGATCGGTTCGGTGGAGACCATCGTCGCCCAGGGCCGGGTTCATCTCTATGAAGGACATTCCGGTCGTCGAGCCACCGCCCATATCCGCGCGATGGCCAGCTTGGGGGTCGAAACGGTCCTTCTCACCAATGCCGCCGGCGCGATCAACCGCGACTTCTCCCTTAGTTGGATGGCGATCACCGATCATCTGAACCTGACCGGGGCTTCCCCTCTGACCGGGTCCTCGCGCTTCTGCGACATGGGCGAAGCCTATGATCCGACCTTGCGCGCCCTCCTCCTTCGAGTGGCCCGGGAGCAGGAGATCGTGGTGTCAGAGGGAGTTTACGCGGGCATGTCCGGCCCTCAATACGAGACTCCGGCGGAGGTCCGGATGCTCGCCCTTCTTGGTGCGGATGCGGTGGGGATGTCGACGGTTCTCGAAACCATTCAGGCGCGGGCGCTGTGGATGAGGGTGATCGGTCTGTCCCTCCTCACCAATTGGGCGGCCGGTCTTTCGGACGACATCCTTGATCACGAGGACGTGATGGCACGGGGCAAGGCTGCCGTCAGCCAGTTGGAACGGCTGCTGGTTGCCCTCGTCGGGCATCTCCCCAAGTAGCCCCGCGACGAAACCCGGAGCTGCGTCAACTCAGTTGCCCACCGCGACGCTCACGTGTTGCGTGGTGGCATCGACGGTGCCGAGAACACGACCGCCGGGGCCGATCGCGAGAGACCTTTCAACATCTGCCGGATCCACAATGGAAACCCAGCCGATCCCCATGTTGAACGTGTTGAAGCAATCCGCCGGGTCACAATGCGCGAGAACCTTCGGGACGGCACCTGCATTCCAAGCGGGAATGGTGAGGACCGCTCCCTTCCCGCCGAGCAAGCGCTCAAGGTTCTCCGGAAGACCGCCGCCGGTGATGTGCGCCATGGCTTTCGGCCGCACCCCTGCGCTGCGAAAACCCCGGACCACGTCATGATAGAGGCGGGTGGGAGCCAGCAGCGCCCTGATCTCGTCGCTTGTGAAATCCGCGGCATGCTCCGCGAGAACCCGGCGCACCAAACTCCAGCCGTTGGCGTGAAATCCGTCCGATCCGTAGCCGATGAACACGTCGCCGTCGCGCACGTTGGAAGGGTCGAGCAAATCCTCTTTTTCCGCCGCACCGATACAGAAACCGGATAATTCAATCGCACCTTCGGGAACGAGACCAGGCATCTCGGCGGTCTCTCCCCCGGCCAGGATGCAATCGCAGGCCTCAAGATAATCGACCATGCCCGCGATGATCCGGCTGATCCTTCCCCGGTCCAACCGGGACATGGCCACATAATCCAGGAAGAGCAGCGGATCGCCGCCCGTCGTCAGGATATCGTTCACATTCATCGCCACCAGATCCATGCCGGCAATCTCAAGCAGATCATGCCGGAGCAGCAACTCCAGCTTGGTCCCCACGCCGTCGCAACCGGTCACAATCACCGGGCTCCGGTAGGATGAAAGATCGTAGCTTGCGGCAAAGAGGCCGAATGCCTGGTGGAGGCGCCGGTTCTTCTCGGTGCGTGCCCGGAGTTTCCCGATATCGCCAACCAAGGTGGCAGCCTCGCCGATATCGACACCGGCCTGTTTGTAGGTGAACTTGCTTTCGCTCATGCTGATGCCGCGAGGCGGTCGTGGATGGATTGGAAGAGATAATGCCCCCAACCGTGGCCGGCGGCCGCCCAATCCCGATCGTAATGCTGGTGACGATCGATGAATCGTTCCGGGTGCGGCATCAGGCCCAATGCCCTGCCGGAGGCGTCCTGCAGCCCGGCAATGGAGGCGGTGCTGCCGTTGAAATTGTCGCCATAGGTCAGGGCAGCCAAACCGGTCCGCACATACTCCGCGGCATCCTCCGGTTCTGGAGTGACCAAACGTCCCTCGGCGTGGGCGACCGGGAGTTCAAAGTCATCCGGCAGGGTGGCGAGGAATGGGTTGTTGCGCGCCACCCGGTGCAAGGGCACCCAACGGCAGACGAATCTCCCCGAAACATTGGAGATCAGGCTGGCCGGAGGAAGAATGCCGATCTTGGAGAGGATCTGAAAGCCGTTGCAGATCCCGAGCAGATGGCCTCCGGCCCCGTGGAAATCCCGGATCGCGCTGCCCAACCGGCGCTCGATTTCCAGCTGCGCGAGCCGGCCCGCCATCACATAATCACCATAGCTGAAGCCACCGGAGAAAACCAGCAGGCGGTAGTCACCCAGAGTCGACGGATCGACCACCGCGATCGGCTTTACCTCGGTGAGAAACCCCGCCATGCGAAGCGCACGATCCGTCTCGCCATCCGCGTTGGTGCCGGGAAATTTAAAGAGTAGGGCTTTGGGCCGGGCCATGATGTTCAATAGTGGGCAGCCAAGGGCGCTTTCCAAATGGCTTTCAAAACGGAAATCGATTCATCGATCCGGCCGGAGATCAAGAGGCGCCCCGCGCCGGGACGGGTCACTCCAATGACTCGAGCCGGCAGGCCGGCGAACCGGGCGCAGACCTCTTCCCGAGCCGCCAAAGGCACCTCGAGCACCACCTGACCAGGGGCCTCGTTGAAGAGATCGAACGCGTCAAGGTCCCCGTCCACCAGCAGATCCGCCTTTTCTCCAAAGGACATTTCGGCCAGAGCTACCGCCAACCCGCCCTCGGAAACGTCGTGGGCCGCCAGAACCAGCCCATCCCGGATCGCCTTATGGAGGATCCGATACGACGCGAGATTGCGCGCCAAGTCGGGCCGGGGCACTCGCAGGTTCCCCAAACCGAGCCGACGGGCCAGAACACTGCCGCCGAGATCGCGGCTCGACGGACCAATCCACACCAATGCCGAGTCGGGACGACGCACGGTCGATCCGGTCACGTGCTCCACCCGCTCTACGATCCCCATCCCGCTCAAGAGCAACGTCACCGGAATCGAGATGGACTGCCCATCGACTTCGAAATAGTTGTAAAACGAGTCTTTGCCGGAAACGAAGGGTGCCCCATAGGCCTTGGCCGCTTCCGCCATGCCGCGACAGGTCTCCACCAAAGAGCCAAGCTCGCGCGCATCGTTGGGGTTCCCCATGCAAAAGTTGTCGAGCAACGCGATACGGTCCGGATTGGCCCCCGTGCAGACAAGTTGACGGAAACACTCATCCACCACCGCCAGCCCCATGCCCTCCGGATCCGTCTTGCCCCACTCCGGCAAAATCGACAAACCGATGGCCAGCAACTGTTCACTCCCGTCGATTCGCAAAACCGCTCCATCCTGCGGAGCGTCCCCGCAGCCTCCCGCCAGCGGCTTCAAAACGGTATTGCCTTGGACCTCGTGATCGTATTCCCGGATCACCGCCTCCCGGCTGCACACCGCGAAGTCGGACAACAGGGCCTTGAGAGTGCCCGCAACATCCAGCGCCGAAAGATCGGGCTGCGGATCGGGGGACGGAGTCGTCCAAGTGGACCGACGGTGCTGGCGGGGCGCCTCGTGAAGGGCGCGGTTGTCGAGACGACATACTTCCGTTCCGTGATGACTCACCTTGAGCACCCCGCTGCCGTCCGCCTCCCCAAGGACGCAAAGTTCCGTCTCATACATCGCAGCGAGACGCTCCAACCCGGGCAAAGACTCCGCCTTCACCGCGAGCACCATCCGCTCCTGACTCTCGGAGATGAAGATTTCCCAACTGACCAATCCTTGTTCCTTCAACGGAGCGCGCTCGAGCCGGATGATCCCGCCACATTCGCTCAACATCTCGCCGGCCGCCGAGGAAAAACCTCCGGCTCCACAATCCGTCACGAATTCGATGAGCCGGGCATCGCGGGCGGCCAGAATGAAGTCGGCCACCTTTTTCTCCTCGATCGGGTTGCCGATCTGCACCGCCTGCTGATCCTCCACGTGGCTGGTGTCGTCCAAGGCCGCGCTGGAGAAGGTCGCGCCCTTCAACCCATCCCGCCCGGTCCGCCCCCCCACCGCGATAACGAGGTGCCCAGGTTCCACTTTCTTCCCGATCGCCCAGCGGGGAATCACTCCGGCCGTGCCGCAATAGACCAGCGGATTGTAGAGGTAGGCCGGATCAAACTGGATCGCCCCGGCCACGGTCGGGATTCCCATCCGGTTCCCGTAATCGCGCACCCCGCGCACCACCCCCCGGAGGATTCCCCGGGGATGAATCACGTCTTCCCCTTTGATCTCCCCGGGATCCGTATCCGGAGATCCGAAACAAAAGACATCCAGCGAACCGATCGGCTTGGCGCCCAAACCGGCCCCGAGGATGTCGCGGATCACGCCGCCCAACCCCGTGTTCGCTCCGGCGTAAGGCTCGATGGCTGAGGGATGGTTGTGCGTCTCCGCCTTCAAACAGACCGCCAGATTCTCATCCAAGGTGATGAAGCCCGCATTGTCATGAAAGGCCGAAAGAACGAACCCGGGCTTGCCCGCCATGATCTCTTCCGAGACCTGACGCACGAACGTCCGGAACAGCCCGTCCACGGTCTCCGTCACCCCGTCCTTCACGTGCTCGATCCTCGCTCCGAAAATCCGATGTTTGCAGTGCTCGGACCACGTCTGGGCGATCACCTCAAGCTCGACATCGGTCGGCTCCCGGTCCCATTCCCGGTAAATGCCCTGGACCGCCAACATGTCCTCCTCCGTGAGGGAAAGCTTCATCCGCTTGCTCAACAGGAGAAGCTCCTCTCCGCTGAGGCTGCGAATCGGGAGATGCTGATAACTGGCGCTTTCGCTCATGCCGATCGCTCGAGGGTATGGGTCTGGATGGCCGGGTTCACCAAGTCACGCACCAAACGGCGCTCGGTCGACTCCGTCACCTGGCCGAAAAAACAATAGCGCTGCCGCAGCCGGAGGGCCGACAACGTGAATCCGGACTCCGGCCTCGCGCGGTGGACGGACAGAATCGCCTCCTTCTCCAAATCGAGTGAGCCCGGCTTCATGCCCACTTCCAAGAGGAGGCTCAACCCAGGCGGAGTGCCGGGATCCCGGGTGAGGACTTGCCCGATTTCATCGAAAAGACAATGCCTCACGAACGACTCCAGGGCGGCACTGTCCCCCTCGAACGTGAACTCGTAGATCCGGCTGTGCTGATAGGTCACTCCGGGATCAATCGATGAATTGACCAAACCGCCGCACCGCGCCGGCTTGTCGTATTTCCCGCTAATTTCGTAAACCACTCGCATTTCGAAGGAAGTCGCCCAGCTTGCCCGGCCCCGGGGGCAATGCAAACGGTTTCACCGCCCGAAACCGCCACGGCCCAACCCCAGGCCGGCCACGCCACGGGGCGGAACCACGGCGCGTACGACTCCACCTTTGCGGCTCTCCACCTTGACGGTTGGCTGGGCCGGCTCGGCGGGCTTGAACCAAGAGAACGGGAAAGCAGAAGCCGTGGACCCCGAGGGCTCGGGAACCGTCCGCTTCTCCGGAGCCATCTCGCCCACAGGTTTCGCTTCTGGGGCGACCGGCCGAACTTCTGTCCGGGGTGATTTCGGGGCCGGGAGCCCACTCACCGGACGCATCGGCAGCGCCACCCGGTCGGCCGCCGGTTCCTCCGGCTCTGCGGACTCGCTCGTCAACACCACCGCAGGCCCCGATTCCCGGGGAAGGCTCGAGAAGAAGACCGGCCGGCTGCGCAGCTTCAGTCGCACACCGGTGCCACCCTCACTGCGGTCCACCCCAACGATGACCTCATTCGCAATTTCGCGCCAAGACCGTTTTTCCACCCGCCCGCTGCCACTCGACAAGGCCGTAAGGAAGAAGCCGCCGAACTGGCTCAACTCGCCTCCTTGGGTCATGTTCTGCCGGTCATGCGCCGCTGAAGCGAGAACCGTGATCTTGTCCAAGCCCCGAAGAAGTCCATCATCGCCCGACCGGGTGGTCAGAAAACCTCCGGAGTAGTCCGCATTCAGGACCACGAACTTCTCGCACGAAGGCGGCAACTCGTTCAGGGCCTCCGCCAAAAACTGCGCGTTGAACACCAGATAATGAGCGTCGATCCCGTCCCGCAGCGCTTCCAAGCGCATCCGCTCGTTCATATGGCCGCTCGGCCCACCGCGCAGCACGATCCGATGACTTCCCCCGAAGTCCGGATACTTGGCGGTGAGCGAACGCTCCTCGCTCGTCCCGTCAAGCGGCAGCTTCCCTTGGCCGTTCACGTAGAGATGCACCGCCCCCGGTCCCGAAGCCGCGACCTCCTTGAGATGCCGGAAGAGGACGTGCGGCGCCGCCAGATAGAATGATTCGACCCGGGTGGCCATGGAGTCGAACCGCTGCCGATCCGCCTCATAACTCGCCTTCTCCGGCTTCACGTAATAGCAGGCGATCTCCGATGCGCTGTATCCCTGCTTCATCCAATAATCCCGCAACACGACAATCTCTTGGAGGTAGCTCGCATCCGAGGCCCCGCCGGCCACCAGGAACAGCCGGGCCTCCTTCGTAACCCCTCCCCGGTTGTAGTCAGGGAAAGGATCCCCAATCCCCAAATCCCCTCCCAACTCCGCACGGTCCAGAGGCCGGAGCGCCAAGCCGCCATCTTCCGCTCCGCGCCCGCCATCAGCGTCGTCCGCTGCTCCCACCGACCTTCCGGATGTCGGCGTCAGCCCGCCTGAAGGCCCTTCCAGCACCGAGCACGAAGCAAGGGCGAAAGCAAAGAGGGAGATCGGGCCGATCGCAACCAAGGGTTTGAGAGTGTCTGCAGGCATCACATCCGCAGACTAGTTTGCAATCCCTAACAATCAACTAATTTGTGAATTCAGGAAAAACCGAAGCGAGACGGGAGACGACTGAATTGAATGATTCAAGGCTTCGCGTCCTCATCAATGCGCAAAGACACCTTGATGTGATGCCTCCGAGCGGCCGCATCCAAAAGGCTGCGGATGGCGCTAACCGTAAAGCCATTGCGCCCGATAATCCGGCCCATGTCCTCCGGGGCCAGCCTTAACCGATAGACATGACGCCCGCCGTGGACCTCATGGACCACTGCGGCGAACTCCCGATTCCGCACCAAGCTGCCAATGACGAACTCAAGAAACTCCTTGAGCGCGATCCCGGCGTCCACGGCAAACAGGGGTTCAGGCTTCTTCGGAGGCGGCAGCCGGCTGGGGCTTCTTCCGCTCCTTCTTGATGATGCTGGCAACCGTTTCCGAAGGGCGCGCCCCCTTGGCGATCCACGCCTCCGCTTTCGCCAGATCCAGCTTCGTGTCCCCGTCCGGCCGGAGCGGGTCATAGGTGCCGATCATTTCGATGAAACGTCCATCGCGACGGTGACGCTGATCAGCGACCACGATCCGATAGAAGGGACGGTTCTTGGTGCCCTCGCGCCGAAGTCGAATTGCTACTGCCATAACTTATCCTTTTCTCAGTCTCTTATAAAATGTCCCGGGTTCAAAAGCCGAATTTGTTTCCGCCCCCACCCATCTGCTTCATCAACTGCCTCATTTTCCCCTTGCTCCGCATCAGCTTCCGCATCTCGGAAACCTGGCGCAACAACTGGTTCACCGCAGTGACGGAAGTTCCGCTCCCCTTGGCGATGCGCTTCCGGCGGCTTCCATTGATGATCTCCGGCCGGCAACGCTCCTTCGGCGTCATCGAAAGCATGATGGCCTCGGAACGGCGCATCTGCTTCTCATCGACCGAAAGGGGGCCAAGTTTACTCATTCCCGGAAGCATGCCAAGCAAATTTTCCAACGGCCCGAGTTTCCGCAGCATCTTCATCTGGGCCAGCAGGTCGTTGAAATCGAACTCGGCCCGCTTCAGCCGATCCTCCATCCGCTTGGCCTCGTCCGCGTCGATGTTCTCCGCCGCCGCTTCCACCAAACTGACGACATCGCCCATGCCGAGAATGCGCCCCGCCATCCGCTGCGGGTGAAAGACGCTCAACTGGTTGAGCTTCTCCCCTTCACCGATGTATTTGACTGGCAGACCCGTCACAGTGCGCATCGACAACGCAGCCCCGCCCCGGGCGTCCCCGTCGACCCGGGTCAGCACGATTCCGGTCAGTTTCACGGCTTCCTGGAATGTCTTCGCGACGTTGACCGCCTGTTGACCCGTCGCCGAGTCCGCCACCAGGAGCACCTCTTTGGGCTGCAACATCTCGCAGAGTTTCCCCAATTCCCCGATCATCCCCCGGTCGAGGTCCTGACGTCCCGCGGTATCAAAAATCGTAACCGTGGCCTGATGCTCCGCCGCAAACCGCAGACCGGCGTTTGCCACCTTGAGGACGTCCTTCTCCTCCTTCGAAGGAGCATAAACCGGGACGTCGATCTGTTTCGCCAAGGTCACCAACTGATCAATCGCGGCGGGGCGGACCAGATCGCAGGCCACCAGAACCGGCCGACGGCCCTCCTTCTTCAAGAGTTGCGCCAGCTTTGCGGAGGTGGTGGTCTTGCCTGCACCGTTCAACCCCGCCATCACCACCCGGGCGGGAGGCTGAAGGTCGAGGGACGCCGCTTCCCCTCCCAGGACACGGGTCAATTCATCGTGGAAAATCTTCACGATCTGCTGGCCCGGTGTCACGCTGGTGAGGACCTCGGCCCCCAAGGCTTTCTCCTTGACCGAAGCGATGAAGTCCTTGGCGACCTTGAAGTCCACGTCCGCCTCGAGCAAGGCCAGACGGACCTCCCGCATCGCGTCGGTGACGTTCGACTCCGTGATCCTGCCGTGGCCGCGCAGTTTTTTGAAGGCGCTTTCGAGCTGGTTGCTGAGCTGCGTGAACATGATGACCCCTACAAACAACCACATGATCCTCGTTCCGTCCACGCGCGGGTCGACGATTCTCCAGGCTCCCGGCAAGAATTGACTTGCCCATCCCCTTCCCAAGCGCAGAAAGTTGCCGATGCGTTCGTTTTTCCCCGCTCTTCTTTTGGTCGCGCTCTGCACCGGCCCGGGTTCGAGCCTGCGCGCGTCGCAGGTTTTCGTCGAAGCCGAATCGTTCGACACCCCGGGTGGATGGACCATCGATACCCAGTTCATCGAGATCATGGGGTCCCCGTATCTTCTCGCCCACGGCATGGGCCGCCCTGTTGCCGACGCCGTCACCACGGTCGTGTTCCCGTCCACCGGGACCTGGCAGGTTCATGTCCGGACCAAGGATTGGGTCGGTCCTTGGTCCGCTCCTGGCGCTCCGGGACGCTTCCAATTGGTCGTCGGAGGGAAACCATTGGGCGCCGGGTTCGGGACCAAGGGAGCGGACTGGCATTGGCAGGATGGCGGGACCATCGAAATTTCTTCCGCTTCGACCGAGATCCGGCTCCATGATCTGACCGGCTTCGCGGGCCGTTGCGACGCCATTCTGTTCACCTCCCCCGGAAGCCCGCCGCCGCCGGCCGCCGGCGAGGCGTTGCTTTCCTTCCGGCGCTCGGCTCTCGGCTTGCCGGCGGCACCTCCGGACGCGGGGAACTTTGATTTGGTGGTGACCGGCGGCGGATACGCCGGAACCGCGGCCGCGATTTCCGCCGCGCGCCAGGGACTGCGGGTGGCCCTGATCCAGAACCGCCCGGTCCTCGGGGGAAACGGCAGCAGCGAAGTCCGCGTCTGGGCCCAGGGCAAGACCCGGGTGAATGAATTCCCTAGGCTCGGCGAGATCGTCGAGGAATTCGCTGATCACGCCAAGAGCAGCCCGGGATCTGCTGAGGAATACGGGGACAATCTGAAGGAGACCGTGGTTCGGGCCGAGAAAAACCTTGCGCTGTTTCTCAACCATCATGGCACCAAAGTCGAGATGCAGGGTAAGCGCATCATGGCCGTTCACGCTCTCGATACCCGCACCGGACAGGAAAAGCGGTTTCCCGGCAGGCTCTTCGCGGATTGCACCGGTCATGGGACGATCGGCGCCCTTGCCGGAGCCCCCTTCACGATGGCCGGGAAAGGACACCTCGGAATGAGCAACATGTGGTATTGCGAGGACACCGGCGCACCGGCTCCCTGGCCGGAAACTCCGTGGGCCCTGACCCTCCAGCTCGACGAGTTTCCCGAGCCTCGAGCCTCCACCTGGGCGGGCCGGAACTACCTCAAGGGAGAGTGGTTCTGGGAGAGCGGTTTCGACAAGCACCCGATCAACGATCTCGAGTTGATCCGGGACTGGAATCTCCGGGCGGTTTTCGGCGCTTTTTCCTCGCTGAAACGGAATCTCCCCGAAAAATATTCCACCCAAGCCATGGCGTGGGTAGCCTGCATCGGGGGCAACCGGGAGTCCCGCCTGCTCACCGGTGATGTCATCCTGACCGGCGCGGACATTCAATCGGGTCGCAAGTTCGAGGACGGTCTGGTGGCCACCACCTGGGGCTTGGACCTCCATTACCCCAAGGAGGAGTATCTGAAAACCTACAAGGACAACCCCTTCATCTCCCGCGCCGAGTTCGGTCACTTCGAAGGCGAACGCAAGGAAGGCTATTTGGTCCCCTACCGCACCCTCTACTCCAAGGAAGTCGAGAACCTGTTCATGGCCGGGCGCAACATCAGTCTCGACCGTCTCGCCTTGGGAACCACCCGCGTCATGCGGACCTGCGGGATGATGGGGGAAGTCGTCGGCAAGGCCTCGTGGATCGCCGTCCGGCACGAAACCTCGCCGCGTGGCGTTTACGAAAAACATCTCGATCTCCTCAAGGAGCTTTGCCGCCAACCCGGCTGGTCACGACGGGACTCCTTGACCTCCGATCTGCACCTCCCACCGGGAGGACCCAAATTCCTTCCCTCCGGGATCGAGTTCATCGACCCGGCGGAACTCGAGGGAATCGTGATCGACGATGCCGCGGCCAAGCTCGTCGGCAGCTGGAAGTCCGGAGAAGGACTCTCCGACTACATCGGGGATCACTATCTCTACCACTCCCAAGCTGGAAAAGGGGCCGCCAGATTCGAGTTTTTCGTCGCCCAAGCTGGGATGCATGAGGTCAGGCTTTACTGGCAACCCCATGAAAACCGCGCCTCCAACGCACCGGTCACGATTCGCTCCGCGGAGGGGGAAACCACCCTCAAGGTCGATCAACGCCAGCCCGCAGGTCCCGCCGGTTACCGGGTTCTCGGCACCTGGAAATTCGAACCCGGACAAGCCTCCTCGGTAACTCTCACCAATCAAGAGGTGGACGGCGCGATCCATGCCGACGCCGTGCAAGTCGTGCCGATCCCGTGAATCTTCGGGTCTGGCTCCTCCGCTTCTGGCGGTTGTCCGTTCTCGCCGGTGCCCTCACCCTGATCCGGTGCCAAGGTCCCGGCCACGACACTTCCGAGCCTCTGGGGCTTGATACGGCGCGAATCTGGTTTCCCGGCGCGGCCCATCTCAGCCGGCCCGACGGGGAGACCGGCGTGCAATATGTCACCGACGACTTCGGTGATCTCCTCGGCATGCTTCTTCAGACCATGCCGCGGGCCCGGGATATCGTCGGCTACTCCGGCCCCAGCAACACCTTGGTGGCGCTCGACCGGGGCGGCAAGGTGCTCGGGGCCAAGCTGCGCTGGAGCGCGGACACTGCCGACCATGTGCGGCGCGTAGTTCGGGACGATGGTTTCTGGCAACAGATGCGGCCTTTTGAGGAGGACCAGACCATCCGTCAGGTCAGCGGCGCGACGTTGACCAGCTCCGCGATCACCCGCGGCATCCTCAAGGCACTCGGCCGGACGGAGCGAGCCTCCCTTCTCTTCCCCTACCCCATCGAACTCCGGGAATTGCAGTCCCTTTTTCCCACCGCCCAATCCATCGAACCGGATCCCTCGCCATTGGGCGGAGTCATCCTGACCGATGCCAACGGAACAACGCTCGCCCGGATTTTGCGCACTTCGCCGGCCAGCGATGCGGTCACGGGTTACAAAGGCCCGACCGATAGCCTGGTGATCCTCGATCCCAAAGGTGAAATGATTCGCGGCATTCAGGTTCGCGACTCTTACGAGACGGAAGAGTATCTCGCCATCGTCACCAAGGACTCGCGCTTTCTTCCGGGGTTTTCCGGACGCTCCGTGCGGGAGATGCGTGATTTCGACTTCCAGTCCGCAGGCGTTTCCGGCGTTTCGGGTGCCACCCGGACCAGCTTGGCCGTGCTCGAAGGGGTCCGGCGGAGGCTCCGGGCGGACGAGGGACCTTCCCCGGTGCCCCGATTTCCTTTCCGGCTCCACGACGGGATCCTGATCGCGCTGGTCGGCTTCGCGATTTTTCTCAGCTTCAGCCCCTGGCGCGGTCACCGCTCCGTGCGCCTTGTCTGGAATGCCATCCTGATCCTCTACCTCGGTCTGCTTTCGGGCGATCTTCTTTCCCAATCTTTGCTGGCGGGATGGGCTGCCAACGATCTCGCTTGGCGCAGCTTGCCGGGAATGGCCTTTTTGGCGGCCGCCTCCCTGTTGGTGCCTCTGTTCACGGGCCGTCAACTTTACTGCCACCACCTTTGTCCTCACGGAGCCGCCCAGCAATGGCTCGGCAAGCTCACCCGCAAGAAGGTCACACTCCCCGAATCGTGGCAGCGCTGGATGGCACGCCTTCCTTTCTTCCTGCTCCTCACGCTTTTCCTCGCGGTGGTCGCCGGACTGAAACCGAATCTTGCCGCGTTCGAGCCGTTCGACGCCTGGGTCTTCCGAGCTTCGGGCCTTGCCAGCATCGTTATCGCGATCATCGGTCTGCTCGCCTCGGTGTTCCATCCACTGGCCTACTGCAAGTTCGGTTGCCCCACCGGGGCCCTGCTCCGGTTCCTGCGCACCGGCGCTTCTTCCGATCGGTTTTCCGGGCGCGACTGGATGGCCCTCGGGTTGCTGGCCACCGGAACCGTTCTCACCGTCTGGGGCTGAACCCGACTGCCGTGAATCTTTCGCCCCAAGCATTCATCCTCGTCCCCCTGTTTCTTTCGGTGTCCTGTCGCCCGGTCGGCAATGAGTTCCTCTGCGGCGGCCCTTCCATGGGAACCACTTGGTCGCTCCGCACCCTCGGCTCCGCCCCAGATCAAGCTCAAGTTCAGCGAGAGCTCGACGCCCTCGAGTCCGTCTTTTCCACCTGGCGGGCGGATTCCGAAATTTCGCGGTTCAACCAAACCCCGCCCCATCAATGGTTTCCTGTCTCTGCCGAACTCTCCGAAGCGTTTCTCCTCGCGAGGGAGGTGCATGATCGGTCCTCGGGCGCCTTCGATCCCACCGTTGGTCCCCTGACCGCGGCCTTCGGCTTCGGTCCGCCCTCTCTCGCCAATCCCGGGGCGCAACCCTGCCTCGAGCTGATCGATTATGACCCCTGCCGACCTGCCCTCCGCAAAAAGACGTCGGCGCCGACCCTCGATCTCTCCGCTTTGGCCGAAGGCTTCGCCTTGGAACGCATCGCTTCCCGACTCCTCGCCGCCGGTCACCACAATTTTCTCCTCGAGCTGGGCGGCGAGTTGCTGGCCCGGGGAGACGGTCCCACCGGCGGCGGGTGGCGCGTGGGAATCCAAGATCCCGGGATTGTTGGAAAGTCGGCGGCCACCTCGCTCTCTCTCCGGAACGAGGCTCTGGCCACTTCCGGCACCTACCGCCAGCGGGAACAGCGGAAAGAAGGGACTGTCACCCACATCATCGATCCCCGGACCCGGCGCCCGGTTGCCCACGATACCGTCTCGGTGTCCGTGATTGCACCGAGCGCGATTCAGGCCGATGCCTGGGCAACGGCTTTGCTGGTCTTGGGGGCGGAAGAAGGCCGGGAAATGGCCGGGAAGGCGGGTCTCGAGGCCCTATTCCTCAAGGCATCCCCAGAAAAGGTCGACTGACCGACGGCCGGTATCGACGCGGAGCGGACCGCCGCCAATCCGGTGGATTGAACCCTTGGCCGCAAGGCTGTCGACCTCGGCGACCACCCCTCCGGGCACAAGTTCCAAAAGACTCAAGAAGCCAAGGCTCCCTCCGTGGCGTCGTGAGGCACGCCCTGTGCGGCGTCGTCGGGATGGCCGTCCCCCGAAATCCGCTCAAAGTGCAGCTTTCCGATAACCCGGTCGTCCGCCTCCGTGACGGTGACCCAGTACTCCTGCACTCGCAAACGCTCCCCGGTCTTGGGCAGGTGCCCCAAACGATGGGTCACGTAACCACCCACCGTGGAGACTTCCGGGTCTTCCAGCTCCAGCCCACTGTAATCGGCCAGCTCATACATCGGCAGCGTTCCGTCCACCTCGAAGGAGGTCTCGCTCAGACGTTCGAACCGGCTCCCCTCAACCTCCGCCTCATCGAACTCGTCGTTGATGTCCCCAACCAACTCCTCGACCACATTGTCCAGCGTGACGATCCCCAACGACCCGCCATACTCATCCACAACCAAGGCCATGTGGGCCCGGGAACTGAGGAACTTCTTGAGCAAGAGATCGGCGGCCATCCGCTCCGGAACCAATTCCAAGGGACGAATGATTGATTTCAAGTCGGGAGCAGCGGCCCGGTTAATTTGCATCAGGTCCTTCACGTGGATCAGCCCCAGAGTGCGGTCCAGGTGTCCGTTGACCAAAGGAAAACGCGTGTGCCGCGATTCCATTGCCTTGGCAAAGTTCTCCTCAAAGGTGTCGTTGATATCCAGAACCACGACCTTGTTGCGCGGCAGCATGATCTCTCGGGCTTCCAATTCGCTAAGCTCGAGCGCATTGATCAGAATTTCCTTCTCGACCTCGGTGACCTCGGACTTTTCGGAAGCACTCACCAGCACCGCAAGTTCCTCCGCCGTATGCCCGATCTCCTTTTCGCTGACCGGATCGACCCGGAAGATCCACTTCAGCAAGGCCCGCGCCGTTCCTCCCATAAGCCAGACCACGGGGCTTGCCACGGCGTGGACCCATTGGAGCGGACGGACGATGAAGAGAGCGGTCTGCAGCGGCCGCAATATCGCCAGATTCTTTGGCAACAACTCCCCGATGACCACGTGGAGCGACGTCACCGCAAGAAACGAAACCCCGAAGGAAATCAGATCAAGCAGCGTTGGATCGGTGTGCCCGGCCCCGCGCAACAGCGGATCCAATCCGTAGGAAAAAAAGGGCTCAGCGATCACGCCCAAGGCAATGCTCGAAACTGTGATGCCGAGCTGGGTAACCGAAAGATACGAATCAAGCTGCCCTCCGATCTTCTGCAAAAGAGCCGCGGAAGCGTCGCCGCGCTCCAGGAGGACCTCGAGTCGCCCTCCCCGCGCCCGGACAATCGAAAACTCAGCCGCGACGAAAAAACCGTTCAGGACGACGAGAAGAAGCAGAAAACATCCCCGCCAGAAACCGGGCCAAAAGGCTACGGAAGGCACACCGGGAGCGACTTCGGCGAGAATCGGGAGGAGCAGAAGCGCGGTGGTCATGGCTTGCGCCCGAGGACGCCAAAACCTCCCGGTTCAGGAGAAAAATCACCGGTAGCCCGGAATGGTCTGTCAGCAGCCTTCACAACTTCTCGTAAACACCCTCATCGCGACGCTCCAAAACGGTGAACCCGGACTTTTTGGCATCGGACACTGAAAGAGGAGCGGTCAATTTGGGTTGGGAGATGTTTCGGGAAAGCAACTTCCGTACCGGCCTGGAACAAAGCGGGCAACGCTCCAATGGCGGACGCGAAAGGGGCCGACGAATTTCGAAGCCGCGAGCGCAAACCCGACAACAATCCTCCTGAGACTCAGCGATATACTCGTAAAGAGGCATTGGACCTTCCTAAACGATAACAAGGCGAAGGAAGAATTCCAATGAAAATGGGGGGAAGAACCCGTAGGAACGGGGAGAGCGCCCCGCAACGATCACCAGCTGCTCTTCGTCACCCCCGGAACCATACCAGCCGAAGCCAGTTCCCGGAAGGCAATCCGCGAGAGCTTAAAGCGACGGATGAAGGACCGGCGACGGCCCGTCAACTGACAGCGGTTGACCACCCGGGTCGGGCTGGCATCGCGGGGAAGCATGGACAGCCCCACGTAATCCTTCTCCGCCTTGAGTTTCGCACGCAACTTCGCATACTTCTCAACGGTCCTGCGCTTGCGCTTGTTGCGTTCGATCCAGCCTTGTTTCGCCATAAGAGGGATGTTTACATAGCCGCTCCCCGGGTGATTTCAAGGGAAAAACGTGCAAACTGCAAAACGGGGAAATCCTCCCCTTTTCGGTGACCGGAATCTCACGGTGTCTTTTTCGGGGCGGGCGGCTCCAGCAACTGCCGGAAATCCTGAATCCATTCGCCGGCATCCGCGTGGTCAGCGTGTTGCTGGAGCAGTTTCAGCATGGCCAGCGCCCCTTCCGTTTGTTGGCCCGTGCGGAATACGTCGGCCGATCGGCGCCAATGCAACCGGGGCAGGGTTTCCGCGGCAAACTTCTGTTGGGCCACTTCGTCGTCCTTGCGCACCGTCTTGAGGAGTTGGGTCTCCAACTGGATCCTCCGGTCCCATGTCGCCCCGACCAGTTCAGGGTGAGTGTCCCGCATGGTGGGTAGCACAAAGCGCTCGTAGACCTGCCCGATATTGCCGGGGACTAGGTTCCAATTCGGCAGATTCACGGTCTGCTCGAGCTTGTAGGCCTTCGCGAAGGGCGTGGACAACACATTCTCCCGCTGCAAGACCGCGAGGTCGCCCTCAAAGGACTCCGCGTTGCTCACCAAGGCCGCCAGAAAGGTCTCCACCTCCGGTAAAACCTTCAGAGGCGCCTCTCCCTGCGCCAGTCGCAGGGTCAACACCAGATACTGCAGCTGCATCTGCATGGCGGCCATCCGCGACGGCCGTTTCAAATTCGCTTCCTGCCGCTCCCTCCACTCGCGAAATTCCGTCGAGGTCTTGCCTTGCTCATCGAAATCCACCTGCTTCGAACAAGCCAGAAACAGTTCATAGGCGTCTTTCTCGTTGGCCGCTCCACGCCGGAACGCATCGAACGCACTCCGACGCCCCTCCGATTGCTTGCCACTCACGATCTCATCGACCCGCTGCAGCTCCGCGAGAATCTTCTGGACCTGATCGGGAGAGAGAACTTCACCCGGCAGCTCGGCAGCAAAACCGAGGAGCATGACGGCGAAAGCCGCAGTGGAACGGCGAAGGCGTGGGATCGTGGATTTTTCCATAGGGGCTCATATTTCTCTCTCGAAGTTGCTTTCCCGTCAATACGATGACGTTTGCGTTTCGCTCCGTGAACGGTAATTTGCGGGTTGACGGTCTCGCGCAAGCTGATGAAAACGGGCCAGCCCATTCCCTTCCCTCCCTCAAAGCCTCCCCTGCTGGCGGCCACCGGGCTCGGAGCCCTGACTTTGCTCTGGGCCCTTCAGGTCGGCCCATCCCAGGCCTCCCATTTTTTTCTGGCCCCGCTGATCTCCGCCTCCGCCCTGTTTGCGTTGCTGTCGGGTGGGAGTCGCAAGGCGCGGGCGACCCTTCTCGCCGCCCTGCTCTTGAGCGGCATCGTCCATCTCGCTCATTTCATCGCCCAACCCACCTCATGGGTCGGTGCCCTGGCCGCCGCCAATGCCGGCCTTGTTCTCATGCTCTCAGAGAAACATTTTACCCGTTGGCGAAGAACGGGCCGGTTCAATCCCCGGACGGATCCCGTCCGCAAGCCGCACCCCCCGGCGTCTGGGCGGATCAACGGACGCGACCTCCAACCGACCTTCGTTTTGCTCCTTGCAGAGCCCCGGAGTCTCCACGCCACGGAATGGCAGGAGATCGCCAACGAGGCATTCGCACCGGAAAACGTGCACTCGGTCAAGGCTCTGGCAGACGGCTCGCTCGAGATGGTTGGCAGCTTCGGCCTTCTGCGCGTCGAGACCCGGTCCGCCCCCTTCTGGCCCGATCCTCGCGAAGTCACCCTGCTCATTGCCGATCCGGCGATCCGGTCCGCCGTTCGCACCCACCGGGCCTGTCTCATGGTGTCCTGGCGCCAGCCAACCATCAGTCCGGCGGGGATTGGCAATCCACGGACCGCCCCCCTGAACTTGATCGCCAAGCTCGCCGAAGCGGATGACCTCGCCATTTTCCACCCCCCATCCGGCCAGATCAACGTGTGGTCCGAGCCGGTTTGCATCCGGCTTTGCAACGACTCCAGCGGTCGCTTCAGCAGCGAGCGGCTCCCTCCCCCTTTCCGCGGCGTGCCCGCTCCCGCCCCGCCCCCGGCCGGCCCCTGCCCTGCCGTTGCCGCCTTTCCCGAGTTCAAGGCCGCCTTCTCCCGGCGAAAAGCGGGGGATCAGTTCACCGTGAAAGCGGCGGTGACCGAAGGAGGCCAGACCGAGAGTGTCTGGATCTGGGTCGATGCCCTTCATCAGGAAACTCTCGAAGGGCGGCTGGCCAACCATCCGCGCAAGTTGCCCTCGCTCCGTTATGGCAGCCTCGTGGCGGTTCGCATTGCCGACGTCCTAGATTGGTCGTTCAACTGCAAATCCGGTTGACCGGCCGCGGCCTTCCCCTGCGCCGACCTGCTTGACTCACCCGATCGACACGGCGTTACTCTCCCGACCATGCCCTTCATTCACGACGATTTCCTCCTTCTCTCGGAGCCGGCCCGCCGCCTTTACCATGAATTTGCCAAAGATGAGCCGATTCTCGACTACCACAATCACCTGCCCCCGAGGGACATCGCCACGAACCGGTCCTTCGCGAATCTCTTCGAAATCTGGCTCGAGGGAGATCACTACAAGTGGCGGGCGATGCGCTCCAACGGGATTGCCGAAGCGTTTTGCACCGGAGCGGCAGAGCCCCGCGAGAAATTTCTCGCCTTCGCGCGCACGGTTCCTCACACGTTGCGCAATCCGATCTACCACTGGACGCACCTCGAACTGAAGCGCTATTTCGGCATCGACACCCTGCTCGACGAGTCCACCGCCCCGGCCATCTGGGAGGAAACCAAGGCCCGGCTCGCCGAACCCGGTTTCTCCGCCCGAGCCATCCTCACCAGATGGAAGGTGCGCGCCTTGTGCACCACCGATGATCCCGCCGATGACCTTTGCTGGCACCGGGAGCTGGCGGCGGACGCGTCCATCCCTCTCCGGGTCTTCCCCACGTTCCGGCCGGACAAGGCGCTCAACGTTCAGGACGCGGCAGCGTTCAACGCGTGGACCGACCGGTTGGCGGGAATCGCGGACGTCGAGATTGCTTCCTACGCGGCTCTGCAAGAAGCCCTGCGCAAACGCCATGACGACTTCCATGCACTGGGTGGAAGGCTCTCCGACCACGGCTTGATCCACTGTCATGCCGATTTCTGCTCCGACGCAACCGCCGCGGCAATCTTTGACAAGGTCCGCAGCGGCATCGGGGCCACTCCGGAGGAGCAAGGAAAATTCGCCACCTCCCTGATGCTCTTTTTTGGGCAGCTCGACGCCGAAAAGGGCTGGACGAAGCAGCTCCATCTCGGAGCCCTCCGCAACAACAACACCCATCTTTTCCGCAACCTTGGCCCGGATATCGGCTGCGATTCGATCGGCGATTGGAATCAAGGGGTCGCGCTGTCGCGTTACCTCGGACGCCTCACGGAAATGCAGGCCCTGCCCAAGACGGTCCTCTACAACCTGAATCCCGCGGACAACTACCTTTTCGCCGCCATGGCGGGCAACTTCATGGACGGGGAGACCCCCGGCAAGGTGCAGTTTGGGAGCGGTTGGTGGTTCCTCGATCAAAAGGAGGCGATGGAGTGGCAGATCAACGCGCTCTCCAATGTCGGGCTCCTCTCCCGGTTCATCGGGATGCTGACGGATTCCCGATCATTCATGAGCTTTCCCCGGCACGAATATTTTCGGCGCACCCTCTGCAACCTGCTCGGGCGGGACATGACCGACGGACTGATTCCGGACGACCTGGCGATGGTCGGCGCGATGGTCCGCAAGATCTGTTACGCCAACGCCCGCGACTTTCTCGGCTTGGACACGCCGCCGGCTTGAGACTCAGCCGATCGCCTGGCGGGCAAGTCGCGCCGCCAGGAGAATCGCCTCGAAAAGGCTGTTCGGGCTGGCCCGGCCCTTCCAGGCAATGTCGAGGGCCGTCCCATGGTCGACCGACGTCCGGATCTTCGGCAACCCCAGCGTGAGATTGATCGCCTCATCAAAGGCAAGGGCCTTGAGCGGGATTAGGCCCTGATCGTGATACAGGCACACATAGGCGTCGATCTCCCGCCGGCGCTCCGGCAAGAACGCAGTGTCGGGAGGCCAGGGCCCCTCGATCTTCCATCCCCTGGCTCTCGCTTCCTCGATCGCGGGGATGAGAATCCGCTCCTCCTCTCCCTGACCGAAGAGACCGTGCTCTCCCGCGTGGGGATTCAGACCACAGACCGCGAGACGCGGCTCGCGCTCGCGGAGCCGGGTCATGGCCTCATGCGTCAGTTCGATCACATCCCGGATCCGTTCCACGCTGAGAAGTCCGGGGACCTCGCTGTAGCCGACATGCAGGGTGGCGAAACTGCAGGTCATGAGGCCGCTCGTCATCATCATGCAATGCCGGGCGGCCCCCATGCGCTCCGCGAAGATCTCCGTGTGTCCGGGAAACTGGATCCCGGCGGATCGCAGCGCCTCCTTGTGAATCGGACCGGTCGTGATGGCGGACACTTGGCCGGCCAAGGCCGCCTCGATGGCGCGGAGAATATACTCGTGACTCGCCCTCCCCGTCTCTGCGCTGACCGTCCCCGGAGTGAGGGCCTCGATCGGCATGGCCCCGAGATCCACCACCGCCGGCTTCTCGAAATTCTCGTGGTGGGCCGACCATTCCTCCCATGGGATGACATGCCCGGGCGGTTCCAGGCCGATCTGATCGGCCGCCTTCGCCAACACGGCGGCGTCACCGAAAACGAAGGGGTGGCAATTCAGATAAATGTCCGGATTGGTCAGCGCCAGCAGACAGATCTCCGGGCCGACCCCGGCCGGATCCCCCATGGTGATGGCGATTTTGGGCAACTCAGCCACGGCTTCCTCCCTCCTCCTTGGTTTTCGATGCCGGGGCGAACGAGCCCAGGATCAGAAGCCCCGCCGCCACACAAATGCAGGAGTCAGCCACGTTGAACGAAGGCCAGTGGCGGTCCCCGATCGAAAAATCGAGGAAATCGACGACATAGCCCCGCGCCAACCGATCGGTCACATTGCCGAGAATCCCACTGATGAGCAGCGCAGCCGACACGTGTCCGGCCACTCCTTCGAGCATTCCCTTGCGCCAGAGGAACCCGATGAACCCGATGGCCAGCGCCGCGATGCCGAGGAACACGAAGTTGGACCAGGAGGCCCCGTTGCCGAGACCGAAGGCCATGCCCGTGTTGTGCACGCGGACCAGGTCGAAGAACCCCGGAACCACCTGGATCCGTTCATGGGGAAATCCGCCGGGCTCCGGAAACCGGCCGATGACCCATGCCTTCGTGGCTTGGTCCAGCAGGTAAAGCGGGAGGGTGAGATAGAGCAGGTATTTCATCGTGGGAGCCGGATTCAGGTGGTCGCTTCAAAAGTGCGCACCACCTCGGAACAGCGGGGGCAAAGTTCGTCGGCCCCGATCGGTAGGGAACGCCGGCAACGGGGACATTCCGGGTCCGGGGTGACCTCAACGGTGACGACCGGCAGAACCTTCGCTTTCGAGACCTTGCCGACGCACCGCGAAACCCGGAGAAACTCAACCACCTCGTCGGCCCGGTCCCGCAACAGACCGAGGACGGGATCTTCCTTGGCCAACTCCACCGAGATGGCCGCCCGCTCGTTTTTGTTGAGGAGGCCCGACTGGATCGCCTCCTCGATCTTCGGCTGAATCGCATCGCGAAGCCGTAGGAGGTGATTCACCGCCTCGATCGCCTCCGTCCCGGCGAACCCGGGATCCGCATCGGGAAACTTCTCGAGGTGGACCGATTCCTTGTGCCCGGCGAACTCCCAAGCCTCGTCTGCGGTGAAGGCCAGAATCGGGGCCACCAGACGCACGAACGAGTCGAAGATCCGGTGCATCGCCGTCTGCGTGGCCCGCCGTTTCGGGGCACCGGCCGCCTCGCAATAGAGACGATCCTTGGTGATATCCACATACAACGCGCTCAGATCCACCGCGCAAAACTGGTTCAATTCGTTGAAGACACGGCGGAAATCGTATTCCTCGTAGGCCTTCCGGCAAGCCACCGTCACTTGGTGCAACCGCTGCAACGCCCAACGGTCCAACAGACCGAACCCCTCCGCGTCCACTCCATCCTTGGCGGCGTCGAAATCGGAGAGGTTTGCCAGCAGAATCCGCAGGCTGTTCCGCAACCGCCGATACGGTTCCGCGATCTGTTGGAAAAGCTCCTCGCCAAAGGGCACCTCGTTCTGCCAGTCCACGCTGGAAACCCAAAGCCTCACGATGTCGGCCCCGTATTTCCCGTAGAAATATTTCGCCTCGACCGGCTTGCCCCCACCCGCCGCCGACTTCGACAGCTTTTTCTTGTCTTTGTCGACCACGAACCCGTGCGTCATCACCGTTTTGTAGGGGGCTGCGCCGCGGACCGCGACACTCAGCATGAGCGAACTTTGGAACCAGCCGCGATGCTGGTCGGTGGCTTCGAGATAAAGATCAGCCGGTGCCCCAAGTTCCGGGTGACGGTCCAACACGGCCACGTGACTCGACCCCGAATCGATCCACACATCGAGGGTGTCCATCCCCCGGCGCGCCCCTTTCGGCAGGCCGAGCTTTTCGACCCATAGCGAATCGTCCCACTCAAACCACGCGTTGCTGCCATGCGCCTCCACGAGGTCGGCGACCTTGCGAGCCAGTGCGGCATCGAAGAGCGGTTTGTCCTCCACGAAAAACACCGGCAATGGAACGCCCCAGGTGCGCTGCCGGCTGATGCACCAGTCCGGCCTTGCTTCGACCGTGCCATGGATCCGGTTGCGTCCCCAATGCGGCAGCCACTCCACCCGGTCGATCTCACCGAGAGCGGACTGGCGCAACGCATCGATCCGGATGAAAAATTGCTCTACCGAACGGAAGATGATCGGAGTCTTCGACCTCCAGCAATGCGGATAACTGTGACGGTAGGCCTCCCGTCCGAGCAAATGACCGCTTTCACTGAGAATTCCGACGACGCGCTCGTTGGCCTGCAAGACGTGCTGCCCGACCAGTTCGGGGACACCGACTTCCGCGGTGTAACAACCATTGTCGTCCACCGGCGAGAGCAATCCCAAGCCGTTTTCCTGCCCGGCCGCGTAGTCGACCGCGCCGTGCCCGGGAGCGACGTGGACCGCGCCGGTCCCCTGCTCCTCGGTCACGAATTCACCGGGAATGACCCGGGAAGGGCGGGACAAAAAGGGATGCCAAGCCGCCGCCCCGGCGAAATCCTGTCCCAAATGTTCATGGACCTGTGCTCCCTCGGCAGGCCGGAACCCGGTGGCCGCCTCGAAAGCTCCGACGAGTGCCTTGAGAACGACCAGATCCTCCCGGCGGCCGTCCGGGTGGGTGAAAACCGTGCGCACATAGGCCATCCGGGGATGGAGGGCGATCCCGAGGTTCGCGGGCAGCGTCCACGGGGTCGTCGTCCAGATGACGAGGGAAGACTGGTTGGCCAGAGCCCCCTCCACGAGGGGAAACTTCACGTATACGGCGGTGTCGGTGACCTCTTTGTATTCCACCTCCGCTTCCGCCAACGCCGTGCGGGCGCCAAACGACCACGAAACCGGTTTGCGGGATTGGTAGACCAATCCCTTCTCCACCAGGGTGGCAAAGACCCGGATGATGTCCGCCTCGTAGGCCGGTGACAAGGTCAGGTAAGGATCGGCCCAGTCCCCGAATACGCCGAGCCGGCGGAAGGAATCCCGTTGGATGTCGATGAACTTCCGGGCGAATTCCTCCGCACGGCGCCGGACTTCGGCGGGTTCGAGTCCCTGGGCCTCCTTGACCACCTTGAATTCGATGGGCAGACCGTGGCAATCCCATCCGGGGATGAACGGGGTGTGAAACCCCGCCATGCTTTTGCTTTTGACCACCAGATCCTTGAGCACTTTGTTCAGCGCCGTGCCCATGTGCACGTCCCCGTTGGCAAATGGAGGCCCGTCGTGCAAAACAAACTGCGGCGCGTTTTCCGCCTTCCGCTTGGCCATGATTTTACGGTAGAGCCCGCTTTTCTCCCACTTTTTGAGCCGCTCCGGTTCACGCTGCACCAAGTCTCCCCGCATCGGAAACTCGGTTTGTGGGAGGTTCAGGCTCGTTTTGTAACTCGAAGATTCACTCATGAGGGTCTCGGGGCGACTGCGAAGTTGGCGATCCTAGCACCAGAGTCGAGGTTGGGCAAACGGGGCGGAGATCTGAATCGACGCGATCGGAATCTCGTCTTTCCACCGGAGGCAAATTGACCTATCGTCCGCTTCCGCTTGTTTCGAATGAAAGACCCTTTGCTGATAGACGAGGATCCGGGGCTGCCGCCCGTCATCCATCTGCCCAAACCCAGCCCGAAGACTCAGGGCGAGGAGGCACAGGCGGCCCGTCCGGAGCGCGAGCGGGGGCAGTTGCGCTCCCATTTCGTCTTCGGCCCGGGCTTTACCCAGGTTCTTCTCCTCGTTTGCATCCTCATGCTTGGCATCGTGATCGGCATGAAGGTGAGCGATTATTTCCACGAGCGCCATATGGAGCGGGCGGAACTCGCTCTCTACCGAGCCGGTCAAGGGTCCCGTCCATCGGAGACCGCCCCTGCAGCACCCGCGACGCCGCCCGCCCCGCAACCCCAGATCCCGGTCGCGGCGGTGCCCCCCGTTCCGAGCGCAGAGATCGCACGGCTTACGCCGCCCACGGAAGTGGCGCCCTCCGGGAAGTCGAACCCGGACTTCAGCGAGGAACTTGCCTTGCTCCAACAAGAGCGGGACCTGATGCGGCAGCGTTTCGACACCCTGAAACAGCCTGCGTCCTCCGTCGCTCCCGAACCCAAGGCATCGCCGGTCCCCAGCGGGGTCACCTCCGGTCTGCCTGAGCCTCGCCCAACCGCCTCCCAACCCTTGCCCGGGCCGTCCTCCCCGGCCAAACCAGAGATTTCCGCTGCGGAACAACGCATCCGGGACGCGCCGGCCCTCGGCAAGGTGCTGGAATACGACGCCGACTGGCACTTCGTGGTCATCAACTGCGGGAGCCAGCACAATCTTGAGGCGGGCCGCAAGCTCGCGATCCGTCGTGGCGGCACGTTGCTCGGTCTCATCCACCTCGACGAAATCCTGCCCCAGCAGAGCGTCGCAGAACTGGAAGGCGCTTGGAAAACGGACCCAAAGGCCCTCAAGCCCCAACCGGGTGACGATGTGCTGACTTTTCCTCCATTTTGAAGCGACCTCCGCGGCTTTTTGCGGGATTTGCAATTTCCGTTTGTCAACGGTCGCGCTTCTTGTAGTTTGACCCCTCCGTCAGGGAACGGCTCGGTAGCTCAGTCGGTAGAGCAGAGGACTGAAAATCCTTGTGTCGGCGGTTCGATTCCGTCCCGAGCCACTCTATCCCCGCCTTGGGGCCTTTCGTTGGCTGGTAACTCTCTTTCCCGCCTTGCAAGACATCTTTCTTGCACTAGCTTCATCCCAGATGGCAGAGTGGTATTACGCGCGTGACGGAAAACAACTCGGTCCAGTGGACCGGGTTGCGATGGATGCGATGATCAGGCAAGGCGAGCTGCAACGCTCCGACCTCGTATGGAGCGCCCCGATGCCAGGCTGGCTCCCGGCCGGTGATGTCCCCGGTCTCTATCCCGTCGCGCCGGTTTCTTTCCCCGTCCCGGAGCCGGAGCCACTTCCGGTCGCACCTCTTCCGCCTGTGGAAGTTGCACCCGCCCCGGTTTTCGTCGCACCGCTCGCCCCGGCCTCCGCGCCATCAGCCCCGGTCGCAGCGCAACCCGTCGCCACCCAGCCTGCGGTCATCCCGGCCCCAGTGACCGACCGATTTCTCAATCCCTACGCCACCCCTCAAAGCGAAAGGAAGCGGATCTCCCCGGCTCCTGTCGCCGCCGCTCCTGTTGCCGCCTCGGGCGGTGAGATCCCGCCGGGGAGCGATCCCATTTCCATCGGACCGATCATCGGGCGGAGTTGGAAACTCGTTTTGGGCCATTTCGGGTTCATTTTTTTGTCCTTCATGGTTTACACCGTGATCATCCTGACGGTGTCCTTCGCCACCGCTTTCGCGGACAGCGCCTTAGGCTTGGTGCCAGCTCCCGGGTCACCGGTCGGGGGCGACCCAACGGATTCCACTACCGGGCCGATCACCGCGGTGGTACTCAATCTCGTGTCGATCTGGCTCGGGTTGGGACTCACCCGGATCGGACTCAACCTCGTTTCCGGCAATCCAGTTGCGCTCTCACAGCTCTTTGGGGAGGGTGGCAAGATCCTTAAAATGATTGTCGCCTCTTGTCTCTTCGGCTTGATGGTCTTCTTGGGCTTTCTCGCTCTAGTCATTCCGGGTATCTACCTGGTCCTGCGCTTCGGTCAGTTCTACATGGGGATCCTCGATCGGGATCTTGGTGTCATCGAGTCCTTCAAATACAGTTCGGCTCTCACGACCAACAACAAGTGGCGGATCGTCCTCCTGTATCTGGCGGTTTTAGGGGTGTTCCTTGCAGGCGCTCTTGCCCTCGGGGTCGGCTTGTTTGTTGCCCTTCCCATGATCTGGCTGATGCTGTTGCTCGCCTTCCGCTGGATGCAGTATGGGGAGCGCGCCATCTCCGGAGTCGCTTGATCCTCCCTACGGTCCATCGGGCCTGGGGTTCGCCAAATGCCCGCAAAGCTGCGCCTAAGACTTTTCCCCCGCGCGGAGTCGGCGGTTTTGCGCGGTCACCCTTGGGTGTTTTCCGACGGCGTCAAAGAGCAGAACCGGCCCGGTGAACCCGGTGAAGTCGCGGTGGTCTATGACCGGTCCGATCGTTTCCTCGCCCTCGGCTTTTTTGATCCGCTCTCCCCCATCCGGCTCCGCGTCTTCCAAGTCCGGAAGCCGGTCCTGGTCGGCGAGGCGTTTTGGCGCGAGAGAATCCGTTGCGCCCGGGCACTGCGTGAAGCTTCCTCGGTGTTTGGTTCCGGCACGACCGGCGGTCGTTGGATCAACGGGGAGAGCGATGCCCTGCCCGGCTTGGTCGTGGATCGTTACGACACGACGTTGGTCGTGAAGATCTACATCCCGGCCTGGTTGGAGCTTCTGGATTCATTGGAAGCAGCGCTTCGCGAGGAGTTGCACCCCGCTTTCCTCATGCTCCGGCTGAGCCGGAATCTCGCCGGGTTGGCCTTGGATCGTTGGGGCGTATCTGAGGGCTTCCGGGGAGATTCCGGTCTCGATCCGGTGGTTTTCGAGGAGAATGGTTTGCTCTTCGAAGCCCAGGTGCGGCAGGGGCAGAAGACCGGCTTCTTCCTTGATCAGCGGGAGAACCGGCAACGCGTCGGTGAAATGTCGCGTGACCGCGACGTCCTGAATGTTTTCAGTTATTCCGGAGGTTTCTCCGTCTACGCGGCCCGGGCCGGCGCGCGATCCGTGACCGACCTCGACATCAGTGCGCACGCTTTGGAAAGCGCACGGAGGAATCTCCGGTTGAACGCCTCCGCGTCCCGGCTCCCGCCTGTGGAGCATCACTGCCTGCAGGCGGACGCTTTCGAGTGGTTGCGAAGTTCCCCCGCGTCAACCTATGGGGTCGTGGTGCTCGATCCGCCCTCCCTGGCCCCCCGGGAAGCCAACCGTTCCGCGGCCTTGGAGGGCTACGCCGCTCTCGCCTCCGGAGGAATCCGTGTCCTTCGAAGGGACGGAATCCTCGTCTCCGCCTCCTGTTCCTCCCATGTTCATCAGGAAGAATTTTTCGACACCGTGAGGCGAACGGCCCACCGGTCGGGACGGCGTGTCAGGGAACTCTGGACCAGCGGTCATGCTCCGGATCATCCTGCCACCTTCCCCGAGGCCCACTATCTGAAGGCCATCTGTCTCCATCTGGACTGACCCGAAACCCCGCCCGCATTGCTCAATCTCCCGCTGCACCCTGCCTCGCGGTCCTTGAGGAATGCGGACCATCCATGGAGTGGCAGCCTCACGGGAGCAGACTACCCAGAAGCAAAAAAGTTTTCTGGAGCGTGCCGAGACGGTAGCGCCTGTTGAGGACGCGGAACCCGTCCCGCTCCATCTGGTGGAGCAGGGTCCGGTAGAATCGCCTCATCAGTTCGCTTGCCCGGAGCGCATTCCTGTCGCGGTGCGGAAAATGGCGGCAGGCCGCCGCAAACCTTGCCTTGGCCCTGTCCGCCTGAAATTGCATCAAGGGCCTGAACCCCTCCCCGGGACGGCCCTCCCGCATACCTTGTTCGGTCACACCAAAACGGTCCAACTCCTCTTGCGGAAGGTAAATCCGGTCCGATTGGGAGAGATCCTCACCGACGTCGCGAATAATGTTGGTCAGTTGCAAAGCATGGCCTAGTTCGATGGCATATTGCGGGGCCTCGAAGGTTCTCGCCCCGAAAATTTCAATACTGACCAGCCCGACCGCACAGGCAACCCGGTAGCAATATTCCTGAAGCTCCTTGTAAGTCTGATAGCGAACGCGACCCAGATCCATTTCCATTCCACGAACGATCTCCCGGAGCAGCCGGGGATCGATCGTCGGATGGCGCTGCAACAGGTCGGTCACGCCCTTCTCCAGTGGTTCGGACGGCTCGGCTGCGGTTTCAATCACGGCGCTCCATCGATCGAGCCGCTCCTGTTTCGCCGGGCGCTCGAGAACCGGGTCATCGGCGATGTCGTCAACCACGCGACAGAAGGCATAGAAGGTGGTCATATCCAGCCGTTGCTGCTTGGGCAGGCACGCGAACGCGAAGGCGAGATTGGACCGGCTCGCCTTGGTGATGGCAGCAGCGTCGCCCCGGGCCGTCTGAAATCCGGCGCTCATGACTTGGGCGGTTGCACGGAGTCCGCGGCGGGGCGGTTCCCGCTTCCCTTCCGTGAGGTGAGGCGGTCCCCGAGATCACCTCGCATGACCTCGACCTTGCGGAGAAGATCCTCGACAACGGCGGGATGTTGCGCCGCCACATCCTTGGTCTCGGCGGGATCATCCTCCAAGTGATACAACTCAAGCCCCGCCTCCCTCATGGCATACTCGACCGGGAGACCGTCATCGCGGCCCGTCAGTCCCGCGAAAGACCGGTATCGGTGCGGGAGAATAAGTTTCCACGGACCCGACCGCATTGCTTGCAGTTCATTGGACAGAAAATAGAAAAACAAGGCATCGTGCGGTGATTCCGCCCCTGCCCGATCAGCCAATAACGGCCAGATGTCCACTCCGTCGATCCGCCGGGATGGCAGGTTCGCCCCCAGTAAACCCGCGACGGTCGGAAAAAGGTCAATCGTCATCGCTGGTTCACGCACCACTCTCCCGGACGGGATTTTGCCGGGCCACCGGGCGAGAAAGGGCACCCGGATGCCGCCTTCCCAACAGGTTCCCTTCCCCTCCCGAAGCCCGCCGGACGACCCAGCGTGTTTGCCGTAACTGAGCCAGGGACCGTTGTCGGAACTGAAAACAACCATCGTGTTGCCATCAATCCCCTCCTCGGTCAAAGCGCCAAGGATGCTCCCCACGGAATCATCGATCTCCCGGATGACATCGCCGTAGAGACCAGCGCCGGAGCGCCCTTCGCCTTCCGGAGAGACAAACAGCGGCACGTGAGGCATCGAGTAGGCCACATAGAGAAAAAAGGGCGTTTCACGCTGTGACCGGATGAAATCGACCGCCCGCCGGGTGTAACGCCCCGTCAAGGTCTTCTGATCCTCCGGACTCACCTCGGGATCGACCACCTGGTTGCCATCGAGGAGCGGCAAGGGCGGCCACCGCTTCGCCCTCTCTTCCGGGGTTAGGTGCCGGACGCCGGGATGGAAGGGCCACATGTCGTTCGAGTAAGGCAGCCCGAAATATGAGTCGAATCCGTGTTGCAGGGGCAGGAATTGCTCCGGACGCCCGAGGTGCCACTTGCCGATGGCGGCGGTCGCATACCCCGAGGCCCGGCAAAGTTCCGCCATCGTGGTCTCATCCGGATGAATCCCGGAAGTGGAAGCCGGGCCGAGGGCTCCGGAAATCCCGACCCGCTCGTGATAACAGCCGGTCAAGAGAGCCGCGCGCGAGGCCGAACAGACCGGACTTGAGACATAGAAATCCGTGAAGCGCACCCCCTCCGTGGCCAATCGGTCAAGGTGCGGAGTCTGGTAGGCCGTGGCGCCATAACAGCCGAGATCACCGTAGCCCAGGTCATCCGCGAAAAGCACGACAATATTTGGCGCGGACGTAGCCGCGAGCACCAGGCCCAACGGTCCCAACAGGGTCCACAAAAGGAATCCAACTCGGGCGGCGGACAACATGACGTCCACTCAAGACCGCAAATCGGAACCTGCCAAGTGCAATCGCATCCTCCCGGGTCCGGCAGTCCCGGGAGGGTAACGATCCGGAAACTCAATTGCCACCGAGCGCGGGAAGCGGCATATCGAGACCCGGCAGACCGGGATTCGCTGCCGCACCCTCAGCCGCAGGCCCATCCGGCGTCGCCGCAGGCTCATCCGACTTCATCAGGTCGGCCCGATCCTTGTTCAGGGAATCGACCACGAAACCGCGGACGTGATAGACATGGCCAGCCAGTTTCTTCTCCGCAGCCAACTGCTTCTTGAGGGTCTCGAGATTTTTGGAAAACTCCTCATCAGCCTTTTTCTTGTCCTCCTCCTTCTCGCCCTCCGGCGCCTTGCGGGTGGTCGAAAACTCTCCGGAGACACTGACCGTCATGTCATACTCGCCCAAGTCGTTCTTGGGTCCGAACTTGGTTTCATACCGAAACCCATCGAACGTTTCGACCAAAATGGTCGCCTCGGAGGGCTTGGGAACCTTGTCTCCGGTAAGGACATCCTCGAAACTCGGGCTGCTGAAGGCACTCTTCATCGAACTAACCTTCGCCGCGTCCAGCTCCTCTCCCTTCTTGGCATCGACCAAGGTGAAGTCTGCTGTATCGGACTCCCGGGTCAACTTCCAGGACTTGGCGGCGTCAGCCACGGTCCGGGAAATGGATTTGACCTTGGCCACCTTGAAGAAGTCCTTGTTGATCCAATCCTTCGGCTCAATCGTGGCTTCGCGGAGTTCCTCGGCCACCAGATAGACCTCGTCGGATCCCCCGCGCCGGACATAGCGTCCGGCGGTCGAGTCGAAGGTCCCGAACTGGCTGCGCTCTTCTTTCTTGTATTCCTTGCCCACCCAGAGGCTCCCGACCTCCTCACCCTTTTCCTTCTTGAATGTGACCACGGTCGCCGACTGCCCTTCCCCAGCCGCTTTGTCGGCCGGATCCAGAAGCCCCACCCGCGAAAACTTGGACGGTCCCACCTCCACCTTCTGTACCGAGGCCAGATCATACATCGTGCGGAGGAACTCCCCCAGCTTCTTGAAATCGGCCGGATACCCCGCCCGCTCCGCGACGACCCATCCGCTCTCCTTTTTCTCGAGGGTCAAGCTGCCCTTGGCATCCTTCATGACCACCGACGTGATCTGATTCACCGGGAAGGAGGGCATCACCCGGTTCCGCTCGGTCGAAGCGCCAACTTGGCTGACGTTGCGATTCCGGGCACTGGTGAACACGATGGCGAGAAGTGCGGCGACGAGAAGGCCGATTCCCAAGGAAACGATTTGTTGCGTCTTCATTGTCGAGGTTTGGTTTTACACACGGGGATTGAGGATCAGCGGGCTGCCATGCGGTTCTGCCGCTTTCCGTAGAGCATGAGTCCGGCGATGATGACCACAAGAGGCATCACCGCGATGTTGAGGAACTTGATCATGTTCACGACCGAGTCCTTGTCGCGCTTCAACTCCTTGCGAAGGTCCCGAATCTCGCGACGCGCAGTGACTTGCGCCTCCCGGAGTTGGTCGATCGTTCCCTTGTCGACCGCCGCCTGATCCAAGACGATGGCTCCGTCCTCCTGGACCTTTAGCGCCTCCTGGAGCTTGCGGCCCACTTCTTGTTCCTTGGCTTCCAGATCCTTGATCTTGTCCGCCATCCGCCCCTCGGCCGCCGCCTGCATTTGGTTGAGCAGGGTGAACGGACGCCGGGTGGAAGCGCGGCTGCGCAAGCTGATGAGGCGGGAATCCCCGGCCACATTCTCCACCAAGTTTTGAATGAGGCTCAAATTCTGGTTCCGCGGAACAGCCTGACGGATCGGACCGAGGTTCATGATCTCCACGGCGAAGGCATCCATGAGGAAGTCAACATCGCCGACCAGGATCAAGTTGCTGCTCTTTCCTTTCTCCGTTTCCTTCAGCGAGGAGGCGTCCCCCTTCGGCTTCTCCGCTGCACCTTTCGCCGCGTCGCTATCCTTCTCGCCGCCCGTATCCGGCTTCGGTGCCTCCGCGGGCTGCGGCACGGCGGGTTTGGCGGGCTCGGGCTGAGGCGGCGCAACCGGAGCGGGGGCCGACTTGGGAACAGCAGGGGCAGGAACCGGAGGCGTCACCACAGGCGCGGACGAAGCAGCCGACGGGGTGGGAGCCGGAGCTTCCTTGGGTGCGGCCGGCGCAACCGGAGCTGAAGCCGGAGGAGCTGAAGCCGGAGGAGCTGAAGCCGGAGGAGCCGAAGCCGGAGGAGCGGTTGGAACCGGTGGCGCAGGCGGAGCCTCGGTGCCAGCAGCCGCCGGATCCGGGGTCGGCTTGGGGTTACCGTTGGGAAACGCGGACTTGAAGCGTCCCGACATCCGGGCCGCGAGCAGGAGCGGCTTGCCGGTGGGCCGGAACTCAGCCATCATCCGATCCAAGCCCTCGGGCTCGGCCTCGAATGAGGCGACCAACTTATTGTTCTTCGAGGACGTCACCAAGGGTTCCACCTCGACCCCGACCGGTTCTTCGATCGTGAACCCGCCCGGGAACGGCATACCCACGTCGTTCAACTCGGCGGTGACCACGTTCTTGGGATTGAACGCCTCCCGCCCCAACGTCAGGAAGGTGGGAAGAAAGCGGGAGCGATCAATCTGGGTCTGGTAATTCGTGTCAGCCACCACCTGAGCCGCCTGATACTTGACACCGTAGGCACCAAAAAGCGTCGGAAGGTCCGAGGACGGAGCCGGGCCCTGCGGCGGCATCCCGCCCATCATCGGGTTCTGCGGCGGGGTCATCATGCGGGCCGCGTAGAAAAGCGGATCCACCAGAGCGATGACCGTGCCGCCGGCCATGAGATACTGATCGATCGCAAATTCACCCACCTCGGTCACGTCGTAGGGGTGGAGCACGATGAGCACCTGGGTGGATGCCGGATCGATCTTCTCCGTCGTGCTCGGGATGACCTCAACGGTGAAGTCACGGGACAATTGGCGGTAGACGACCCATGGTTCGGCCGGAGGGGCCTGGAAATTCCCGCTGAACCCACCGGCGATGTTCAGGCCGGTCATGATCTTTACCTTCGGTTTATCCTCGCGGTAGACGCGGGTGATCGCGTTGGTGACATCATACTCCAGCAACTGCTCGCGCTGCGGGTCGACAAAGGGAATGACCTCCTTTTTGTCGATGCATTGCACGACGATGCCCATGTAAACCTGGCCCCTCTGCCCTTGCAGGGGCTGCACTCCGTCCACTTCGGCGGAATCCTCCGCGTTGGTGTCCGGAATGGGAACGAGTTTCTCGAAGATGATTTTCCCGCCCCCGATCTTCTTGTATTCAATCAGACGGTCCTCCACCATCTTGGAGAACTGGCGCTCGTCCGCTCCCATGGCATCGGCACCATCGGTCGCATAATACCGGATGGTGACCGGGGTATCCAAACCACGGAGAATCTGTTTGGTGCCTTCGGAGAGAGTGAAAATCTTGTGCTCGGTGAAATCAAACCGCATCGGCAGGGCGCCGAAAATCAGATTCACGAGAACAACGATCCCCAGCACGATGATTACGCCGGTGGTTGAGAGAAGATCTTCGAAGCGGTTTTGGCCGAGAACCTGCCGGAGCTGGTCGAGCCATCCCTTTGATTGAGCCTTGGTGTCACTCATTGGATACGACAGAAGCTAAGGTTTTTTGGAAAATGGAATGCGTTGACGGGTCAAGCCGGGCCGCTCAGGCGCGGCGCGCGCGGAGCACGACCGCCGTGGTGAAAAGACAGAAAGCGGTGATGGAAACGAAGTAGACCAGGTCCGCTCCAAGAATGAGCCCCTTGTTCATCTCGGCGAAATGATTCCAGAAACCGAGAGCGGTCATGATGGTGTCCCCGAAAGGGAGGATGCCGCCCGCAAACTCGGCCACCGGCGGAATCCCGACGAACAGCATGAGCACGCAGAGCAGGACGGAAACGAGGAAGGCGATGACTTGGCTCCGGGTGAACGCGGAGACCGCGGAGGTGACCGCAAGGCAGGCGGTGGCCAACAGGAAACTGGCGAGGTAGCCGCTGAACATCGGACCCCAATCCGGATCCCCGAGCACCTCCATGGTCAGCAGCGCCGGGAAGGTGCAGAACAACGCCACCCAGATGACGACACTCGCGGCCAGATATTTCCCCAAAATGACGTGCCAAACCGCGATCGGCATCGTCGAAAGCAACTCAATCGTGCCTTGACGATGCTCCTCTGACCAAAGCCGCATCCCGATTGCCGGGGCCACGAAAGCAAAGAGCCAGGGATGAAAATTGAAGAACGTGCGGGTCAGCGAGGCGTCGCCCGCCTCAATGAAACCGCCCAGGGTGAACGACAGCACGCTCGAGAGGACGGTGAAGACGACGACGCAGACGTAGGCGATCGGCGAATAGAAAAAGCTGCCGAGTTCCCGTTGAAACGTGATTCTCACGCCGCGCGGCAATACGTTCCAGATCAGGAAGTAACCGATGCCGGCGAACAATGCGACCGGGCCGAGGAAGCTGAAGATAAGGGCGATCCACTTCATGGTGTTGCGATGCGGAAAGGGTTTTCGGGGTTTCTAGGGTTCACGCGGCGATGTCCGAGGTGGTAAGGGAACGGAAAACCTCGTCGAGGTGCCCCTTCTCCACGGTGAGTTGCTCGATCCGGAGATCCCGCTTCACGCAGAAGTCGAAGAGGACCGGGGAAAGAGGTTCCTTGGCCTTGCGCGGCTCGACTTGGAGCGTGAGCAAGCCTTCGATTTGCTCGAGCACCTTGGCGCCACGCGCCTCGGGCATCTTGGCAATCTCGTCGCGCACATTGCGCACGTCCTTGCCGCGGACGGTGAGGATCACGCTCCCGGCGCTCTCCGCCCTGGACCGCAATTCCGCAGGCGTGCCGTTGGCAATGATCCGGCCCCGGTCGATGATGATTGCCCGGGAACAGGCGGCCTCCACTTCCTCGAGAATGTGGGTGGAAAACACGATCGCCTTCTCCTCGCCCATCCTCCGGATGAGGTTGCGGACTTCGTGTTTCTGATTCGGGTCCAAACCGTCCGTAGGTTCGTCCATGACGAGAACCTCCGGGTCATGAATCAAGGCTTGAGCCAGACAGGTCCGGTGCCGATAGCCTTTTGACAGGGTATCGATGCTCTGGTGCCGGACGCTTTGAAGGAAGCAAAGTTCAATCACGCGGTCGACGGCCTTGTCCCTTTGCACGCCGTCCATCCCACGGATTTCCGCTGCAAACGAGAGGAATCCCTGAACCGGCATGTCGTTGTAGAGGGGGGCGGACTCTGGAAGATACCCCATCTTGGCCTTGGCCTGGAGTTCGTTTTCCACAATGTCAAACCCGCCCACCGAGACCGTGCCGGCCGACGGCGGGATGAAACCGGTGATCATCCGCATCGTGGTGGACTTCCCGGCGCCGTTGGGCCCGAGGAACCCGAGGACTTCCCCCTTCTTCACCTCGAAGGAAATTCCATCGACGGCGACCTTCGGACCAAAATGTTTGCTGAGGTTTTTGATTTCGATCATGCTGCCTGTCTCCTTGGTATCGAACCGCTTTTCCCATGTATCATACGGTCCAAGCTGTCAAGTCGTCACACTTCAACGGTTGCAACCGACAGGACGGATCCCTTTTCTTTGTGCCAATTTGACACAGCCCCCCCCTCCCGCTCATGAAATTTATCTCTTGGAATGTCAACGGAATCCGCGCCGCCATGGACAAGGGCCTGCGTTCTTTCGTCGAACAGGATCGGCCGGACGTCCTTTGCCTTCAGGAAATCAAGGCCGAACTCGACCAGGTCGATCTTTCCTGGGCCACCGCCCTTGGCTATGAAGTCCATGCCGCCACCGGCGTGCGCAAGGGCTACAGCGGTACCGCCATCCTGTCCAAGCTCCCCGTCACCCGGGTCTCGGCCGGTCTGGGACTGCCGGAACACGATCAAGAGGGCCGCGTCCTCGTGGCCACCTATTCGGATTTCCATCTCGTCAACGTCTACACGCCCAACGCCCAACGGGGGCTCACCCGGCTCGATTACCGCATCCAATGGGATCTCGACTTTCTCATTTTCCTGCGGCGGCTCCAAGAGGAGAAACCCGTGATTTTTTGCGGGGACCTGAATTGCGCCCACCAGGAAATCGACCTCGCCAATCCCAAGCCGAACCGGCGCAACGCCGGGTTCACCGACGAAGAGCGCGCCGGTCTCTCCCGCATTCTTGAATCCGGATTCATCGATTCCTTCCGTCAGTTTGAGTCCGGGCCCGGTCACTACACTTGGTGGACCCAGCGCACCGACGCCCGCGCCCGGAACATCGGTTGGCGGCTCGATTATTTCATCGTGGATGCCGCGATCTGGGATCGGGTGCTTGCCGCCACCATCCGGCCCGAGATCACGGGTTCCGATCATTGTCCCGTGGAGTTGTCGTTGCGATGAATCCGCCCGTCGACTCCCCGGATTTCCTCGCGGTGGCTTCCCGCTTCCAACTGGGGATGCTGGACACGGAGCGCCCCCATCCGCAAACCCTCCGCCTCGCTGAATGGGCCCGGGGGGACCTGCCGGCCGCACTGGCCGCGCTCCGCGCCGTGGACCGCGAGGCCCTCGAAATCCTCCGGGGACGGTTTTCCTCACTCGCCCCTTTGCGGATCGCCATGCGGGAGGTCATCGACCGTGGGGACCGGATTTTTCTCTGTGGTTGCGGGGCCACAGGGCGGTTGTCCATTGCCCTGGAAATATTCGCCCGCGCCGGTCTGCTGCGCGGGGCGAATGTATCCAACATCATCGGCTTCATGGCAGGCGGCGACGCAGCCTTGATCCGGGCAATCGAACGTTTCGAGGATCATCCGGAGCATGCCGAACGCCAGTTACGCGAACTCGGATTTCGCGATGGTGATCTTCTGGTCGCCTCGACGGAGGGTGGGGAGACACCGTTTGTCATCGGGGCGGCCGAGACGGCAGCGACGGCAAGCCGGGAACGCCCCTTTTTCCTCTACTGCAACCCGGACGATCTTCTCCACCGTCACGTGGAGCGGTCGCGGCGGGTGCTGGACAACGGGAGCATCCGCAAGATCAACCTAGCCGTGGGTCCGATGGCCCTCTCCGGGAGCACCCGGATGCAGGCGAGCACCGTGCTCATGGCAGCGATTGGATTTTCCATGGTACCGGAAGGGCCGGAGACCGCTTTTGCCCGCTGGATGGATTGGGCGCTCGGAGAATTGGACTGGCAGTTCCTCGCCCCTTTCATCGAGTCGGAGGCCTCCGCCTATGAGGCTGGGGAGGACGTAATTTACGAGCCGGGTCCCTTCCAAATTTCCGTCTTGACGGACACCACGGAGCGTTCCCCGACCTTCGCCCTGCCGCCTTTCGAGCGGTCCGGATCTTCGGAGCCGCCATCGCGCTGTTACCTGCATGTGCCCGGAACCAGGTCGCCGGCCGAGGCGTGGACCCAGTTGCTGGAACGAAGTCCGCGCCCGCTGGAGTGGGGCTCCCTGAGCCACCTCACCGGGGCGGAGGCCATCCTGCAGTTTGACTTTTCTTCGGGGCTTCCCGAGCGGCGCAGGCTCCGGACCGGACGCCCGCAACGCCTCTTCCAGATCGCCCGGAAAGGGGATGGCATCGTCTGGCGGTTTGGCGATCTCGAACACCGTATCCCCGTGCCAGACGGCATCAGTTTGCTCGGCGAGAATCTCGTGCTGAAGATGCTGCTCAACGCCCACTCCACCCTGGTCATGGGGAGGCTGGGCCGATATGAGGGAAACTGCATGACCTACGTCGCCGCGAACAATTTCAAGCTGATCGACCGCGCCATCCGCTACGCATTGCAGCGGCTCGAGCAGCGGCACGGATTGAAGCCGGATTACGAGACCGTGGCCCGGGTGCTGCTCCGGGAAAAGGCGCATTTGGCCCCCGGAGAACCGATCGTCGGGCGCACGGTGGCCGCCATTTTGCAGGAGTCCCAGCCGTGAATGCTCCAGCCGTCGCCCTCACCATCGCGGGTTCCGACTCCAGCGCCGGGGCTGGTCTTCAGGCGGATCTGAAGGCGTTCTCCGCCCTCGGCGTTTATGGCCTCACCGTGGCGACCGCGATCGTCGCGGAGCGTCCCGGAGCCGTCCTGTCCTCGGAACTGGTCTCCCCGGGAGCGATTTCGGATCAATTGCGGGCGGTGTTGACCCATTACCCGATCCGGGCGATCAAGACCGGGCTGCTCCCTTCGTCCGCGGCTGTCGAGGCCGTGGCTGCGGCGCTTCAGGGCTTCCCGGTGCGCGTCGTGATCGATCCGGTGGCGGTCGCTTCCACCGGCACAGCATTGGCCAGCGCTGGAGCCGGGGCGGCGTTGGCTGACTTCATCCGCACCTGCGGCCGGTTGGTGACGCCGAACCGCGCCGAGGCCGAACATTTTCTGGGAATGGCCATTCCCGGGCCGGAAGAGGCACGCGATGCGGCCCGGGGTTTGCAACAGCTCTTCGGTTGTGCCGTGCTGTTGAAAGGCGGTCACTTCGAAGGCCCCGACGCCATCGACTGGCTGGCGCATGATCCCCGGGGCGACGTCGAGAAAATCCGTGCGCCAAGGATCCCCGGTCTGGATTTGCATGGAACGGGCTGCACCTATTCCGCGGCGATCGCGGCTCATTTGGCGCTTGGCAAGGAACTGCCGACCGCGGTGCGCGAGGCGCGACGCTACCTCCACTCCGCGATGCAGGGCCATTTCCATTGGCCCGGTCGGGGAGACGAAGGGATAAAAGCACTGGCGAACCCCGCCGAATCGTAGGAGATTGTTTGCCGTGCAGGTCAAACTCATCCTTTCCGGCGTCCATCTCATCGCCACCGCAGCGCTCTTCGCGGTGCCGGCACCCGGTCCGGATTCCCTGTCCCAAGCGGAATTGCAGGAGGCGTTCAAGGTGCTGCGGACACGCTTCATCGGTGCCGGATCGCTCGACTACGACACCATCAACCGTTCCGCGCTCGATGGTCTCCTGCACCGCCTCGGGCCGGGGGCTGAATTGATCCCCACGCAACCCGCCAAGGAGCAAGCCCCCAAGTCGGCACCGGGTTTCCACGCAGAACTGCTCGCCGGAAAATTCGCCTACCTGCGGCCATCGGCGTATTCTCTCGAAGAACTCGGCCGGTTCGAGAAGGAGATGACGGGTTTCCATGACGCCAAGGCGGATTTCCTGATCCTCGATCTCCGCGTCCCCCAGCCCAAAGCCAGCCTCGAGGCCGCCGCGCGAATGCTGGATCGGTTTGTCGCGCCGGACACCATGCTTTTCAGGGTCGTCAGTCCCTCGGAGAAGTCCCCCAAACTTTTCATCTCCAAGCAGGCCGCGCAAAGATGGAAAGGCCCGGTCCTCCTCCTCATGGATTCCGAAACCTGTGGCGCCGCTGAATTGATGGCCGCTATCATTCTGCGCAACTACCCTGCCCTGAGCCTCGGCGAACCCACTCCGGGCCGCACGGTCGAATACCAACAGGTTCCCCTCAATGACGCCGTTGCCCTCCGTTATGCGGCCGCCGAAGTCGTTCTCGCGGACGACCAATCGCTCTTCGGCAAGGGAATCAAACCGGTCTACGAGGTCAAGCAACCGCTCGAGGCCAAGCATCGGGTCTTCGAAGCCACCGTCCACAAACCCCTGCGCAGCTACGTCTTCGAACATTCCAGACCACGCCTCAACGAGGCCGCGCTGGTTCATGATACCGATCCCGAATTGGATTATCATCTCGCCCGTTCCCGCGGAGAGACCACTCCCTACGACACCGTCCCGCTTCTCGACAAGGTCGTGCAACGCGCCGTGGACCTGGCCGTCACCCTGCGCCGCGCGGCGCAGTGAACCGTCAGAGCCCGGGGATGAAGCATCCCAGCACTTCACCACGCGGTTGGTCCGGCGCGCGCCCCTCAGCCACTGCTTCCATCGCCTCGCGCAGGTCGTGCTCGGTGGCCTCGCTTCGTCTCTTTCCATAAGTGACGAAAAGGTTGCTGATGCGCCCTTGGTAGACCACGGTTCCCGTCCGATCCACCACCACCGCCTCCGGAACCTGCTGCGCCCCGGTAGCCCGGACGAGACGGTGGTCACGATCAATCGCCACCGCGGCCGTCACCGCATACGCCTTGCCGTGCTCCACCGCAGCTTCCCGCGTTACGGTGGGATCGACATGAACCAAGGTGAAGCGTCCGCCGAGTTCCTCCGCGCGGATCGTCAACCGGCGCAACTCCGGCTGAAAGGCGTTCCCGACCGGACAATCCGTGGTCACGAACACGATTACCGCGAAAGGCCCTGCGCCCGCATCCGCCGGGCGGATGGGCGGTCCCGGGACCGAGGGAACCGCGATCTCCCGCAGACCGGCACCTGCTGCTACAGGGGTCAAGGCGGCCACCAGAGTCACCCAACCGAACCTCATGCGCCGCCTTCCCCCCGAAGCGTTTCGAGGAGCCGCTGGATTTCCTCCTCGTCAAGTCGCTTGTCGCCATTGCGATCGAATTTCAAGGCCCTCTGACGCTGCGGTTCCGGAATCTCCGCAGCCTCAAGAAACCCGTCGCCGTTACCATCCAGGGCTCTGATCCGCCGCCCCATGGCCATGGCAAAGGCTTCGCGCGGGCGTGAGGCCACCGCCCCGAGGACCTCAAGGTTCGCCTTGCGCGCGGCCTGCGCCAAAGCCTCGCGCGATTGCCCCGGGACAGGACTCACCATCAGGGTAATGCTACCCATTTCGTCCGTGCTTTCTTCCCCCCAGCGAACCCGTCGGGGCGGACTGAACGGGTTGTTCGGATTTTCCTCCGAATTGTCATAGCGCAACGTCGATTCCAAAATCGTCCCGGCAGGAAGTCGTTGCGGTAGGGCGAACACATAGCGGTCCTGCCAGTTCAAGTCCCAATCCTCGATTCCCAGCAACACGATCGCAGTGCCCCCCGGAAGGCGGGCCGTCATTTTCATGGTCCGGCAGAGATAATGGGCGTGACCGCTGACAGCCAGCGCATCGACATCGACTGGAAGAGTGAAGGAGTCCCGCACCAGATACCCGGCTTCGCCCGGGGGAATATCGATCTTCATGCCGGCTCCGAAGGCGGCCGGGACCTGGAGATTGGCGAGATCCCGGGCCGGTGGCGCATCGGCGAGGTAGAGACCGACCGTGCTTTGCTCAACCTCGGGTTTGCCAGAGGGATGAAAATGCATCGCCAGCACCAGATCGGATTGCTTGGGAAGAGCCATCGCGTAATCATCCGGCAAAAAGTGCACGGTGGCCCCCGGCGCATATCCACCGAGGCTCCCCGCGCGCCGGAAGGTCATCCCCTTGAACCCCGGGCGACCGTCTTTCCCGTCCTGGGCGAGCGCGGCGCCGGTGTTGTCGAGAAAAAACAAGGCGTGGTGCACCACGCCCCGGGCGCTTGGCCGCAACTCCACGGCTTTGACCCACTTGTCCTCCGGCAAACGCAGAGACAAGGCGAAATTCCGGTAGATGTCCGGTCCCTCAGCCGGAACGGGAAAGCCGACTGGCATGGTCAAAACGATGTCCGGTTGCCCCAGAGCCCACCCTTCGGGCCAGGACGGCGGGACCGGAGCATTTCCGGTTCCCCTCGGCAGACCCGAGGCTATCCAGTCCTTGATCTGAGCGATCTCCTCTGCCTCAAGGCGCCGGTCATGGGCGAACGCAACCTCCCCGGACACAGCTTGCCATGGGGGCATCGACCGGGACTCGACGACTCTGGCGATCGTTCTCGCCTTGGGCGCCACTTGCTCGTAGGTCAGGAGGGGAAAAGGCCCAACCTCTCCCGGCCGGTGACAGGAACCGCACTTCCGGTGGAGCATCGGACCGATTTTCCCGTTGAATGTCACCTCCGCCACCGCGCCGGGCAAGATTCCCATCACCGCGCACGCCATCAGGAGACACCACTTCATCGTCATGGGAGACGCTCCCCGCCCCGTCCGGTTACCTGAAATCTCTCGATCCACGCTGGCAATCCCGGCAATCCGGGGCACTTTGCCCTCCCATGTTCATCGACCACCTTCGCATTCATGCCAAAGCCGGAGACGGTGGCAATGGCTGCGCCAGCTTCCGACGTGAAAAATTCGTGCCCAAGGGCGGTCCCGACGGTGGCGATGGCGGGCATGGTGGCGATGTGATCCTGGAGGTGGATTCTCAAGTGGATACCCTGAAAGCCTTCTTTTTCAAACCGAACCTGAAGGCCGAACCCGGCATTCACGGTCAGAGCAAGAAAAAGACCGGCAAATCGGGAAAGAGCCTGGTGATGAAGGTCCCGCCTGGAACCATTGTTTACTCCTGCGCGGATCCGGACGGTGGCGGAGTCGAACCGGAGAACATCGAGGACGGAATGGCCCTTTTTTACGACCTCGAGGCCCAAGCCGACGACGTGCTGCATCCGGGACGGCTTGACGATCAACGCACCGAGCTGGTCGCCGATCTCACCGAGCCGGGCCAACGTCTTGTGCTCTGCCAGGGCGGCAAGGGCGGCAAGGGCAACGTCCACTTCAAGACCCCCACCCACCGGTCCCCCCTCGAATGCACTCCCGGGACGCCCGGCGAGGAGGGCTATTTCTACCTCGAATTGCGCCGGATCGCCGATGCCGGCCTCGTCGGGTTCCCCAACGCCGGAAAGTCCACCCTGCTCTCCAAGCTTTCCGCCGCCAAACCCAAGATCGCCTCGTATCCGTTCACCACGCTGACCCCGATGGTCGGGGTGGTCGAGTTCGACGGCTTCATGCGCGCCACGATCGCCGACATGCCCGGATTGATCGAGGGCGCCAGTTCCAACGTCGGTCTCGGCCATGATTTCCTGCGCCACATCTGGCGGTGCTCGCTCCTCATTTTCGTCGTCGATGCCGCCGGGAGCGAGGGACGGGATCCCGTCGAGGATATCCAGACCCTGCGCACCGAGATCAAACTGTATGACGAGGATCTTTCGGCCCGTCCCTGGCTCATCGTGGCCAACAAAACGGACTTGCCCGAGGCCGCGGCGAACGTGGCCATCCTCCGCGATCGCTTTCCCAAGGTTGAGATCCTCCCGGTCTCCGCGGAACTTGAAGAAGGACTCGAGCCGTTGCGCGAGCGTCTCCAGGTGCTCATCGGCAAAATTCCGTCCCGATGACCGGTTTCCTCCGCCTCTCCAAGGGTGATCTCGATGGCTTCTTCGGGTTGTTCATCGACAACCTGTTGCAGTTGCTCCTGATCCTCACCCTTTGTCCCTTGTTGTGCGGGATCGGCGCCCCGGAGGTGACCAGCAAAATTCTCCCCGGGGCCGCCCTGAGCATCCTCGCGGGCAACTTCTTCTTCGCCTGGCAGGCTTGGAACCTCGCCCGGACCGAGAAACGGGAGGACGTGACCGCGATGCCTTACGGGATCAACACGGTGAGCCTTTTCGCGTTCATCGTATTTGTCATGGCCCCAGTCTATCGGCAGACGGGCGACGCCAGGATCGCTTGGAAGGCGGGGCTTTTCGCCTGTCTCCTGAGCGGTTTGATGGAAATCGCGGGGGCGTTTTGCGGGGATTTCATCCGGCGCCACACGCCCCGGGCCGCCCTGCTTTCCTCCCTGTCGGGGATCGCGATCACCTTCATTTCGATGGGTTTCGTTTTCCAGATTTTTGCCTCTCCTGCAGTCGGGCTGGTTCCGATGCTGCTCATCCTCATCTGCTATGCGGGCCGGATCCGCCTTCCCCTGGACCTTCCGGCCGGTTTTGCCGCCGTGCTCCTTGGCGCCTTGCTCGCTCACGGTTTGAGGGCGATCGGTTGGGCGCCGCCTGGCCTGCCTCCCTCCCCGGTGGCGGTGGGATTTCATCCTCCGGTCTGGGCGGCGGGAGATTTGGCTGGCTTCATTTTTTCCAAGGAGGGCTGGATTCACCTTCCGGTGATCATTCCGATGGGTCTCTTCAATGTGATCGGTTCGCTGCAGTGCCTCGAGAGCGCCGCCGCCGCCGGGGACCGTTTTCCCACGCGATCCTCATTGTTGGCGAATGGGTTCGGCAGTCTCGTCGCCGCCTGCCTTGGCAGCCCCTTCGCGACGACCCTTTACATCGGGCATCCCGGCTGGAAGGAGATGGGTGCGCGGTGGAGCTATTCCTGGCTCAACGGCGTCGTCGTTTCGGTGCTGGCCCTCGGGGGATGGATCGGCGGGGTTCTCCGGGTGATTCCCCTAGAGGTCACCTTGGGAATTCTGCTTTGGATCGGCGTGGTCATCACCGCCCAGGCTTTCCAGGCCAGTCCGCCCCGCCATGCCATTGCGGTGGCCACCGGTCTGATTCCCGCCTTGGCCGCCTGGTTGCTCGTGCAGATCGAGACCAGTCTTACCGTGGCCGGCACCACCCTTGCGGAGACCGCGCCCCGCTTCGCCCCGACCCTGCACATCCATGGGGTGATCGCCTTGAGCCAGGGCTTTCTGTTGACCTCGATTCTTTTCGCTGCCACCACAGCCTTCGTCGTGGACGGTCGCAAAAAGCACGCAGCCGTCACCCTGGTCCTGGCTGCGATTCTTTCGGGTCTGGGTTTGATCCACGCCTATCGACTCACCCCGAACGGCGTGGAGAACCATTTCGCCTGGTTCACCGCCGCGCCCGGGTTCAGCGTGGCCTATCTCTCGGTTGCGCTCGCGGTTCTGATCCTCCCACCCGCCCAACCCCAGACCGGGTGATTGCGTCCGGACCGCATTTCCTCTATGATCCAGATTTCATGAAAGCGATCCCGTTGCTCCTCACCTTGGCGCTTCCCATCGGCTCGATCTGGTGCCAGACCGCTCCCGAGGTGGCGCTCGATGCTCTCGTCGTGAGCCCGACCATTTGGCAGGCAAGTGTGAACGACATCATCAAGGCCTATCCGACGGCTGGGTTCGCCTGGACCTCGGCGACCAAGGAATCCGCGAGAGCGGACGGCAAGCGCGCGGCATTGACCCTGCTGGGCAAGCCCGTCGGAGAGACCATCATTACGTTTAAGGGGGAGAAACCGAGCCAGATCCAGGTCTCCATCTTCAACCGCGGTGACAACGGACTCCTGACGGAGGATCTCTATCTCGGCGCCATCGAGCATTTCAAAAAGACGCTCACCGAGGCCACCGGCTTGACCGCCGTCGATCGAGGCAAGGACAACAAAAGCGCCACCCGTTCCGAAGGGTTTCTCTGGCAGGGGGCCTCGAGTGCCTATCTCCTCGAATTCAGCGCCCAGCGGGAAGTGAAGACCAGGGATATTCCGTTTCGCGCCGAGTTCATCAGGCTCCGCGCCGTCCCGACGGGGCCGGGTATGGCCTCCGCAGGCCCCGCACGGGCCACCCGGGCCACGTTGCCGGGGAATGTGCTGAAGAAGGACGGCGCCACCTTCATCCAGAACATCCCCATGGTGGACCAAGGAGAGAAGGGCTACTGCGTGGTGGCCACCACCGCCCGTGTCTTCGGTTATTATGGCATGCAGGTGGATCAGCACGAGATCGCCCAGATTGCCAACGCCTCGGCCGAGAGCGGAACCAGTTCCTCCGGGATGATCGAGTCGCTGGGCCGGATCGCGGGACGCTTCAAGGTGCGGGTCAAGACCCACGAGGAGATGGAGTATCCGGAACTCGGCGACCTCGTGTCCGATTACAACCGGCTCGCGAAACGGAAAAACGCACGGGAGTTCCCCGCCGATCCATCGGTCAACATGTGGACTTACTTCGATGCATTCGATCCTGCGATCCTCAAGGAAACCCGGATGAAGGACGGTGCCGGTTTCAAATCGTTCATCGCCGAGGTGCAGCGCTCCGTCGACGCCGGTGTCCCTCTTCTCTGGACCGTCACGGTGGGCATTTTTCCCGAGGAGAAAATCAATCCACAGACCCGGGGCGGTCATATGCGTCTGATCATCGGCTACAACACCGCCACCAACGAAGTACTCTACAGCGACAGCTGGGGAGCCGGACACGAGATGAAACGGCTTGGCACGGCCGAGGCCTTCTGCGCCACCCACGGGCTGTATTCCATTCAGCCCATTCTCTGAACCGGTCCGTGCAGTTCCCGGAACTTCGGCAGAAACTTGGTCCGGAAGCGCTCACGCACTGCGTCCAAACCTCCCTCTCGGTAAAGCACGCCCAGCTCTGCCTCGACCTTGGTCGGATGGCCGAACGCCCGGAGGAAGCGGTTTGAAGTGATCAGCCGGTGCACCTCGCCATCGAGCCCGCCCCTGTTCTCAAGGATCCACTCGCGAGCCACCAACGCCAGGGCCGCGTCCCCGATCCAGGCCAGCTCCCGATCCTCCGGAGTTTCGCTCGGCCCGATCATAAGGCATCCTAGCCGCAACAAGGGATTGCACAAGTGCCGATCCAGAGCACGATGCCTCTCATGAGCAAACCGGTCGTCGCCAGTTACTGCACCACCTTCCTGAAGCCGGAGATGCTTCACATCTACCGGCAGGTGACCGGTCTGCGGGACTTCGAAACGTTCATCGTCTGCAAGGAACGGCAATGCGAGGACCGTTACCCGTTTCCCGACATCGAACTGGCCCCGGCCGCCCGCAAGAACTTCCTGCGCCGGTTCTGGCTGAAATATGTGCGCCGGGAACCTCCCATCGTCTACCGGGGCGAATATGGCGTGCTCGCCGCACTCCTGGAACAGCGTCACACAGACCTGATGCACGTCTATTTCGGGCACACCGGCGTCCACCTTTTCCCGTTTCTCCAGCGATGGCCCAAGCCAGCGGTGGTCTCGTTCCACGGGATGGATGTTCAGCCCCGTGCGGACCAGCCCGACTACCTGCCGACCCTGCGCCGGATGTTGCAGTTTCTCCCCATGGTGATGGCTCGCAGCGAATCGCTCCGGGTCCGCCTCGTCGATCTCGGGTGCGACCCCGCCAAAATCCGCCTCAACCGCACCGGGATCCCCATGGCGCAGTTTCCCTTCCGGGAGCGCCCGATCCCGGAGGATGGCTCCTGGCACCTTGTCCAAGCCTGCCGACTCATCGAAAAGAAGGGGCTCGACCTCACGCTCAAGGCCTTTGCCGATTTCCAAGCCCGCTTCCCGGCGGCGAAACTGACCATCGCGGGAGAGGGCCCGCTGCTCGAGTCCCTCAAGGAACAGGCGGCCGCCCTCGCCCTTGGCGATTCCGTCTCCTTTCCCGGGTTCCTCTCCGTTCCCCAGCTCTACTCGCTTTACGCCTCCGCCCACATCTTCATCCATCCGAGCCGCCTCACCGAAGATCAGAATCAGGAGGGCATCCCCAATTCGATGATCGAGGCCATGGCCACGGGACTGCCTGTGGTGGCCACCCGCCACGGCGGGATTCCCGAAGCGGTGACCCACGGAGAGACCGGGTTGCTTGCTCCGGAGAACGATTGGCCGGCCCTTGCCGGTTTTCTTGACCGCTTGACCGCGGCTCCGCACGAATGGACCACGATGTCGCGGGCCGCCGCCCTGTCCGCGCGTGAGAATTTCGATTCCGCGGTGCAAGTGGCCAAGCTCGAGGGATTCTACGCAGAGCTTCTCACTCCCCCCTGAAACGCCCCGGGTCCCCGGAAATGCGGGTTGCTCCTCACGCCCGTTCCGTGTTTCATCCTCCATGCCAAAGAGCGAGTTCAACACCGCCCCCTGCCTTGTCGACGGCTCCAAGCCGATCCGGTTCCGGGACGTGCCGACAAGGATCGAGCCGCTCTGTCCGGACAAGAAAGCGGACAAACACCTTCAATCGATCAGGGAGGAAATTGACGCCCTCCAGCAGGTCATGTATGCCCACGACCGGTATGCGATGCTCTGCATTTTCCAAGCGATGGACGCCGCCGGCAAGGACGGCGCGATCCGCGCGGTTTTTTCGGGGGTCAATCCCCACGGTCTCGAGGTCTACGCGTTCAAAACTCCTTCCCCCGAGGAGATCGACCACACCTTCTTCTGGCGCACCGACAGGGCCATGCCACCGCGGGGACGGATCGGAATTTTCAATCGGTCTTACTACGAGGAGGTGCTTATCGCAAGGGTTCACCCTGACATCATCACCCGCAGCCAAAAACTTCCGGAGGAGATTGCCAGCAACCTCGAAACTCTCTGGGCCCAACGGTTTGAGACCATCCGCGCCTTGGAGCGGAATCACCACCGCAACGGGACCCGCATCCACAAGTTCTACTTGCACCTCTCTTTCGAGGAGCAACGACGGCGCTTTCTCGACCGCATCGAAGACCCGGCGAAGAACTGGAAATTCAATGAGGGCGATGTCAGGGAGCGCCAACTTTGGCCGCGATACATCGAGGCTTACGAGGAGGCGATCAACGCCACCGCCACCCCGGAGTCCCCCTGGCACGTCATTCCGGCAGACGACAAAAAGACAGCCCGCCTTTTGATTGCAACGATTGTTCGGAATGCCCTCAAAGCCCTGCCCATCTCCTACCCGGTCTTGGGCGAGGATGCGCTGGGCCGCCTTGCTGCATGCCGCCAAAACCTGATGCGGGAAGAGGGCTGAGCGCTGCTTGATTTACGCGGCTATCGCTGGAAACCGCAACTCAAACACCGTCCATTCGCCTTGGGCCGGGACGAGCCGCAGGTCGCCCCCGTGAGCCCGGGCAATTTCCCGGGACAGTGCCAAACCGAGTCCAGCCCCTTCACCCCGGGTTCTCGTCCGCGCGGGATCGGCCCGATAGAACCTCTCGAACACCCGGTCCCAATCCCCGGCGGGAATCCCGGGACCTGTATTCGCGACGGTCAGGACGACCGCTCCCTCCTGTTTTCTGAGGGAGAACCGCACCATGCCTCCGCAGCGGTTGTATCGGATCGCGTTGGTCGCCAGATTTTGGAGGAGTTGATGCGCCAGAACCTCGTCCACTGGGAGGACCACATCCGGCTCGATCTGGCGCTCGATCTCCACTTTGCCGCCCGCAAGGATCGCCGCGTCATCCGCCACCTCCGCGACGAGTTGGCTCAAATCCACGGGTTGGCGATCCACCGGGAGATGGCCCGCGTCCGCCTGCGCCAGCATCAGCAGCTTTTCGACGATGGCCTTGAGATGCTCCACCTCCTCGAGCAGGACCACTTCCCGGGCGATCTCGGTCCCGGAGGTTGGCGGGGCCTGTTGCAGGGCCTGTTCCAGTTCCCCCTGCAAAACGGTCAGAGGGGTCCGCAGCTCATGAGCCGCGTCCGCGGTAAAGCGTCCCGCCTGTTGAAAACTTGCCTCCAGCCTGCCCAACATGGCATTGAAGACCTCGACCAAACGCTGGAATTCCCGGTCGTAACCACTCCCCGCCACCCGCTCGTCCAGCCGACGGGCGTTCATCGCCTCCACGGCGGAGGTGAGCAACGCAACGGGGCGGAGCGCCTGCCCCGCCATGATCCAGCTGCCTCCGGCCACCAATAGAAGAGCGAGAGGCAGTCCGAGCCAAAACGCTTTCCCGAGGTCGCTCATGCCGGACTCCAATTCCTTCAAGTTCGCTGCAATAACGAGGGTGGCCGACGGGTTTCCCATAACCCCGATCCGCCAGGCCTGCCCGCCACCACGGCCCGTGAGAAACACCGGCTGAAGCCGCGGCAACGGTGGATTCTCCCGGGACAAGGGCTCACCGGGACGCGGCGGGGCGCGGTGCAACCGGTGCACCGGATCCAGCTCCGGCTCGGTGGAAATGTCGACCGGTCCGGGAGCGGGAAAAAGGGCCGGATCCAAATCGACCGGCCACTGCGGGGAGCGGTAAACTTCCCGGCCTTGCTCATCGCGGACGAGAACGAGATACCCGTTGTGGTCATCCCCGCCGATGAAGCGCAGCGCCTTTTCAAACCGCTCCCAGTGATCCCGTCCAAAGACACGGTCGAGGTTTGCGCTCCCCAGCCCCCGCACCTCCCGATCGAGACGCTCCATTTGGATCCGGTAATTCACCTTCCAAGCGACCCAACCGCACAGGACCAGCAGACCGCAGGTCAACGCGGCGGAACCAAGGGTGAGTTTTAGCCGGAAACTGGCCCCTTTCAAACCGTGCCCTCCTTGCGGAAACGATAGCCGACGCCACGCAGAGTCTCGATCAAGGGCTGCGTGGGGTCATCGCCAATTTTTCGCCGGACCCGCTGAATGTAGACATCCACCAGGTTGGTGCCCGGATCATGATGGTAATTCCAGACCCGCTCGCAGAGTTGGGTCCGGGTGAAGACGCGGCCCGGTGCATGCATGAGACAGGTCAAAAGGGCGAATTCCCGTGCCGAAAGCTCGATCACCCGCCCGCCTCGACTAACTTCCCGCGTTAGCAAGTTCACCGTGAGATCGCCAACGTGCAGCACGCTGGAGCCCCGGTCCGACGAACGCCGCAGCAACGCGTGGACCCGGGCGATCAACTCATCGATGTAAAAGGGCTTGGAAAGGTAATCGTCCGCACCGAGATTGAGACCTTCGACCCGCTCATGGGGAGAATTCCGGGCGGTGAGCAACAGCACGGGGACGTTGTTGCCCTGCTCCCGAAGCCTCCGGAGAATGCTCAACCCGTCCGGCCCGGGGATCATGATATCGAGAAGGATCGCTTCAAAGGAGCCGTTCAAAGCCATCTCCAGTCCTTCCGTCCCGGTTCGGCAGACATCCACCACAAACCCGTGCTCCTCCAGAGCCTTGGCCACAAACCCGGCGATCTTGCGGTCGTCCTCGACGAGGAGAATCTTCACCCTCCCACTGTAACGCCATGCTCCCCCTCCCCACAATCCCCCGTCGAAAAGATGACGATTTTGTCATCGGTCCGCGCCCGTGTTTGTCATGGGGCGGAGGCAAAGATACACTCATGAAACGCTTCCTCCAGCCGGGCCTTGCGGCATGGATTCTAGTGGGACAACCCGGGGCCGGATTCGGGCATGACATGCATCCCGACGACCCGGACTCCCGCGAAGCCCTGAGACGCCATATTGAGGAATCATGGCGGGCCGGGCACACGGCGAGCGATCTCGGGGTCCGCCCCGCCCTTCCGGTGGTCACCGCAGCCAACGGAGCTGCCGGCGCCATCCCTCAGGCTCCGCCCCAGGCCAAGCCTTTTGAGGCTTTCCTGCCCGCGGTCGAACTCTCTTGGGATGATTCCTTCCTCTTTGTCGGTTCCAATGGGTTGCCGGCCCATTCCATGATGAGCGGGATCACCGCATGGCAACAGCAGGTCCCCCTGCCCCAGGATTACACTGGGTCCAATGCCTGGCGCATTCCCCTCCATCCCAAACCCGCCACGGAACCGGCCATGATCAAGGGGCGCTTCCTTCGCGGGGCCATCGCTTTGGCCGTCAACGGGATCCCCATATTCAACCCGCAAAACAATCGCGGGGAGATCTCCTACGAGATCGGGGAACTGGATCATTGGGGCGGGCACTGCGGCCGGGCGGACGACTACCATTATCATATCGCGCCGCTCCACCTCCAGGCCACGGCCGGCAAGGAGCAGCCCATCGCCTTCGCCCTCGATGGCTATCCCGTCCACGGGCTCACCGAACCGGATGGATCGGCGGTTACCGGCCTCGATGCCTGCCATGGTCACGACGACCCGAAACGCGGTTACCATTACCATGCCTCCAACCAATATCCCTACGTGATCGGTGGCTTCCACGGAGAGGTGATCGAGGCTCAGGAACAAGTCGATCCCCAACCGCGGGCCACGCCAGTCCGCGAAGCCTTGCAAGCTCTGCGCGGTGCGGAGATCACCGGCTTCGCCAGAACCGGGATCAACGCCTGCGAACTATCCTACACACTCAACGGCGAGACCCGGTTCATCCGCTACCGCATTGAACCTGACGGCACCTATCCCTTTGAATTCGACAACGGACGCGATGGCGTGACGAAAGAGGTCTATCAACGGCGCCCCGGTGGCGGCGGCGCTCCCGGCGAGCCACGCGGAGGCAAAGAGGGCCGGGGCAAGGGCGGTCGTGGCGGCGATATGCGGGATGGTCCTCCGCCGCGTCCCTCACCGCCCCCACCGCGTCCGGCCGACGGCGCGCAGGCTCCCCCCAAACCGGCGGCCGATCGGAACGCCGACGGCTTCGTCTCGGCTCAGGAGTTCGCCGCCCAGGCCAAACGAGAATTTGAGGGAGGTCGGTCCGGCTTCTCGAGCCTCCCGCAGGCGATGGCCAAGGCCAGGGAAACCTTTCAGGCGCTTGACCTCAATGGAAACGGCAAGCTCGATCCCGACGAAACCCAGCGCACCGCGCCACCAGATCCTCCGGCCCCCACCGGACGTGGGCCAGTCAGTGATGGCAGGTTCCTCCTCACGAGTCCCCGGATCGAGAACGGCGGCAGAATGCCCGTGGAATTTACCGGAGACGGACGCGGGATCTCGCCCCCGTTGACCTGGTCGAACCCGCCCCCCGGGACAAAGGCCTTCGCCCTGATCATGGATCACGTCGCCAAAGATGGGCAAATCAAGTGGTATTGGACGCTCTATGATCTGCCCGCCAGTCTGACCGGGCTGCCGGAAGCCGCCACCGGAATCGGTAAGACAGGCGGCAACTTCAAGCGCCAGACCGGCTACGAGCCCCCACATTCCCAGGGTCCCGGCGACAAAACCTATACCATCACGCTTTATGCTTTGGCCGCGCCCGTCCAAATCAAGGAGCCGGCCGAACAAGTGGACCGGGACCTCCTGCTGGCAGCGATGGAAGGAAAAATCCTCGCCAGCAGTTCTCTCCAGATGATTCACGCCAGCGGGTCTTCCGCACCCGGCGAATCCGGAAGAAAGCCGCCCGGACCGACCAAGCCGAAGGACGGACTCGTCAAACCCTCGCTCGATGACACAGTGAAACTCAATGTCTATGCGGACAATTGGTTTCTTCTCTATGTCAACGGGAGGCTGGTCGCCGTCGATCCCATTCAATTCACCCCGCACAATGTGGTCAGCGTCGACTTCCTGCCGGAATATCCGATGACCATCGCGGTCCTCGCCAAGGACAACGCCGACCCGAAGACCGGCATGGAATACGGCAACAGCATCGGAGATGGAGGCTTCGTGCTGAAATTCGCCGACGGCACCGTCACCGACGCCAGCTGGAAGGCGAAGTCGTTTTTCCGCGGTCCCGAAGGCGGGGACACTACGAATCCCAAGGTGGCGATCGAGCCTCTTCCCGGGAACTGGTGGTCCCCCGACTTCGACGACACCGCGTGGCCCGGAGCAAAGGAGTTCACCACGGAGGAAGTCGACCCGAAACAGCCCTACTTTGACCATGACTTCGCCGGCGCGAAGTTCATCTGGAGCGAGGACCTGGCGCTCGACAATACCGTGATCTTCCGCAAGCGCGTCGAGAAGCCGGGTTGGACACCCCGCTGGAATACCAAGCCCGATCTGGATGTCACCCATCTCTCCCTTCCCTGAGAGATTATGAAGTCATTATTCCTATTCCTCTTCCTGCTGCTTCCGGTCTACGGCGCGGACCGGCCCAATTTCATCGTGATGCTTTCCGATGACCAGGATTGGACCGGTCTTTCCGTGGAAATGCATCCCGACGTGCCCAATTCCAAGAGCGATTTTTTCCGCACTCCGAACCTCGAACGGTTCGCCTCACAAGGCATCCGCTTCAGCAACGGATACGCACCCGCGCCCGTCTGTTCCCCGACCCGCATCAGCCTCCAGACCGGCAAAAGCCCGGCCCGCCTTCGCTGGACCAAAGCCGCCCCGCCGGAGACTGGCCACAGGCTCATCGAAGCGGAGTCCCGCAAGGACATCCGCCGTGAGGAAGTCACCGTGGCGGAAATGCTCAAGGGGGCGGGCTATGCCACCGCGCATTTGGGCAAATGGCATCTGGGCGGCGGCGGACCGGAGGCCCATGGGTATGACGTGAGCGATGGCGATACCGGGAACCGGGACGCGGATCCTTTCGTGGATCCCAACCCTGACGATGTCTTTGGCATGGCCTCGCGGGCGGAGGCTTTTCTCTCCAGGCAAGCCGCCTCAGGGACTCCCTTTTATCTGCAGCTTTCCTGGTATCCCCTGCACCTTCCGCAAAATGCCCTGAAACTGACCCGCGCGTTTTATGAGAAGCAGCCGCCGGGACGGATGCATCAGGATGTCGACGTTGCTGCCATCACGGAGAATCTTGACACGGGTGTGGGTCAGGTGCTCGATGCCGTGGAGCGCCTCAAACTCGCGGATCACACCTACATTGTCTATCTATCCGACAATGGTGCCGGCGGTGGCGGCCGGGGGGGAATCCGGCCGTTGAGCGCCGGAAAGGGCGGGGTCTCCGAGGGGGGGATCCGGGTTCCCTTCATCGTGCGCGGCCCAGGGATTCCGGCGGGTTCATGGTCACACGTCCCGGTGCTCGCCTATGATCTCTTTCCCACTTTTTGCCAGTTGGCCGGAGTCACCGCTTCCCTGCCGCCTCAGCTGGATGGAACCGATATCTCCAGCCTTCTGCACGGAAATCCCGATGGCTTCCGCCGCCCGACCGGGGAGTTGGTCTTTCATTTCCCTCACTATCAAGGGGACACCCCGCATTCCGCGATCCGGGTGGGGAATCACAAACTTCTCCATTTTTATGAGACGGGCGAGGATCGCCTTTACGATCTCGCCACGGATCTGGGGGAGCGCAAGGATCTCGCCCCAACCAGGCCTGAGATCGTCACCGACCTGAGGGGGCGCCTCGCTACCTATCTCCGTGACGTCGATGCCGCGATGCCCTCGCCCAATCCAAACTTTGATCCGGCCCGTGAGCCCGCCCGGAAAGGGGGGCGCAACAAAGGCAAACCCAAGCCGCGTCCGTGAAGACTCCTGCCACCATTTCCGCCTGCCTTTTGGGGACCTTGGCGCTCCTCTGCGTATCGGCCGGTCCAAAGCCTCCCAAGACCTCCGGTGGCGGAGCCGGGGTGGAACCGGCCATTGTCCCGGAGTATCTTTTCAACCTGATCCTCTGCCAGCCCGGGCCGGACCGGATCACGGTGAGCGTTCTCGCTTGGGAACAGCTCGAGGGAAAACTTACTTATGGGCTTCAACCGGATGCGCTCAATCATTCCTCCCCGGTTTTCCCGCTTCGCGCCGGCGAGCCCTTGCTCGTTCCCTTGCTGTCCCTTGAGCCGGACAGCCGGTATCATTACCGCTTCAGCTATCGATTTCCCGGAGCCACCGATTTCGAGAGCGATGAGGTCCGGTCCTTCCAGACCTGCCGCAAGGCCGGCGCCCCGTTTCGCTTCGTGGTTCAGGCGGACTCGCATCTCGATACGAGCACGGATGTGCGGGTATATCAGCGGACCCTGGCAAACATGCTGGCGGATCAGCCGGACTTCCTCATCGATCTCGGCGACACTTTCATGGTCGACAAGTTCGGTCCGTTTTATCAAAGGGCGGAAAGCCAATATAAAGCGCAGCGTTATCATCTCGGCCGGATCGGCCATAGCGTGCCCATCTTTCTGACCTTGGGAAACCATGATGGTGAAACCGCCGCGAGACTCACCGGGCAACCGGACAGCATGCCTCTCTGGTCCCTGGCGATGCGCAAAAAATACTTTGCCAACCCGGAACCCGCCGAGGGCACGATCTACACAGGCAACATCCATCCCCTCCCGGGCGCAGGCCTGCCTCAGGACTATTATGCCTGGCAGTGGGGCGGCGCCCTCTTTGTCGTTCTCGATCCCTTCTGGCCAACCACGCAACGGAGCGGTCAGGACAACTGGGCGATGACCCTAGGCGAGACCCAATACCGCTGGTTGACCACGACGTTGTCGCAAAGCCGGTCCCCCTTCAAATTCATCTTCATCCATCATCTGGTGGGCGGTCTGGGCAAGGATGCCCGCGGTGGAATCACCCCGGCCCCCTACATGGAATGGGGAGGCAGGAACGCGGACGGGACTGACGGCTTCAAGGACCATCGCCCCGGTTGGGACCTGCCCATCCACGGATTGCTCGTGAAACATCAAGTCAGCATCGTCTTTCATGGCCACGATCATCTCTATGCCATGGAGGAGCTCGACGGAATCATCTATCAGGAGGTGCCTCAACCGGGACATCCCGGAGGCGGCACGCGCAGCGCCGCGGACTATCAATACACCGGGGTGATCCATGGCAGCCCGGGGCATGTGAGGGTCGGCGTCGAACCCGATCATTGCACGGTGGAACTCATCCGCGCTTCCCTGCCGGGTGTCACAAGGTCGGCGGAGCCCAATGGATCCACCGTCCACCGATACCGCCTCCCCGTGAGGAAGTGAGTCTCCCAGGCTCAATCATGCTCGAGAAAATCCCGCCCCTCCCGCTTGTGGAGAAGGTTGTTGGTCGGAAACACGCTGCCTGAATGCGGACCGAAATAAAAACGAAACATCGTGCTCGCCGTCCAGACATCCTCTCCGTCCATCGAGGCGTATTCGATTCCGCTCATCAGCTTCAGCCGGTGCCGGGCCAGGTAGTAGTTCAGGCCTGCGTAGCCAGCCTGATACAATTCCCCCGGGGGCAACCCGGCCGGTGCTTCGTAGCGGTTCTGCGGCAGCAATCCCTGTTCTCGATCGGAAACCGCCATCTGGTAGCGGAGGGCGACTTGCAAGCGATCGGTGAGAAAGAGGGCCGGTTGGAGATTGAAGCCCCCCGCGTCCCCCTGTTCGGCATCAAACCCTCCGGTGACCTCCGTGATCAGCGAACCGGCCCCGCGGGTCAGGATCAACGCCGACGAAAGACCGGAGCCGAAGACATTGAGATTTGTCGCATTCCGATTCGCTGTGCTGTCATATCCGGTCACGTTGATATGGGCGCTGTCGACACCGGGGAAATCTTCCAATTCGTAATAGACACCTCCAATCAAGGATCGACCGGAATTGAATTCGGAGAATGCCGCCACTATATCGCGGCCGGTGGCATTTGAGAAAACGCCGGCATGGTAAGTGGTCCGCCCCCATTGACCGGAAAGGTTGATGGCCGGGGTATAGTCCGCCCGGAACATGTTGGTGAGTTGGGCGCGCTCGAGGTAGTTGATGTAACGACTGGAAACGTTGCGATCGTGGGTGAACCGGTGTTTCTGCTGGCCGATGGTCAGTGTCAGGCGCGGGTCGAATTTCCAACCAATCCAGAGTTCCGTGAACCCGTTGTAGAAAGGTTCGAAGTCCCTCCCGCTGATCATCTGGGCGTGCACCGTCATCCGCTCGAGCAGGCGCGCTTGAAATCCGAAGCGGGCCCGCCTGGTCTCATAGCCTTGATCCTCGCCGAGGCTCCCATCGGACCAATGGTATTGCCCGTGATAGCGCCCCAGTAACCATAATTCGTCAAGCCAGGAAGGCCCGGTTTCTAACGAAATCCGCCCTAGATCGTCGAGCCGGCTCCCCAAATCGCCAACCGGATCGACGACGATCACCCGGTCCGGGTTCACCGTCGCCAGACCGGCTTCCGCGGCGCGAAGGCCCACCCCAAGGGCCGACCAGAGCCCGACCGCGAGAATCCACCCGCGGGCTACCCCTGGGAAATTGACGAACCCCTCGTGCCTTGATCCGACGACCATGGATGAAAACCCTAACAGACACAGAAACGGAGTCAAGTGAACTGGCCGCCCGGTTCTTCCGCATCGAAACCTCCGCCCGATGTTGCTTTTCGCCCGGAATCCGGCATGGTCTTCCTCCTTCCCGTTCCATGGCCCTCGTCGAAATCCAACCCCGCCCGAAGAAGCCGCGCGCCGATTTTCCCATCGCGATCGTGGCCAGCACCTACAACCGGGAGATGGTCGATGGCATGCTCCAGGCGGCCATGGCTGAATTAGAGTCCCTTTTCCCGAAGATGCAGGTCCCCGTCTTCCGCGTCCCGGGTGCCTATGAGATTCCCGTGACCGTCGCCAAGGTGCTCGACACGCGGGACCTCTCCGCCGTGGTGGCTCTCGGGGTGATCATCCGCGGAGCAACCGCGCACGCGGACCTCGTGGGGACTTCCGTGACGACGGCGTTGCAGCAGATCGCGATCGAGCGACGCTGCCCGGTGATCCATGAGGTACTCCTCGTCAACACGGAGGAGGATGCGCGCGAGCGGTGTCTCGGCGTCCGCATCAACCGGGGAGCGGAGGCCGCGCGCACCGCAGCCGCCATGGCCGATCTGTTTCACCAACTCGATCCCCGGAAATAAGCACCTTTTCTCCGAAATGGCCAACTCACGCCGCCGCGGCAGGGAAGCGGCTCTCCAACTTTTGTTCGCCAGCGACCTCGAGAACCAACTCGCGGACGGGCAGAACCGGGAGGCTTTTTGGGAGCTTTGCACTGCCAACCCCAAGGGTCGGAAGTTCGCCGAGGATCTCGTCGACGGGGTCCTTCGTCATCTTTTGCTGATCGATCAGGCTCTGGCCGCCTGCCTCGAGAACTTCGAGGTCAACCGCCTCGCCGCGGTCGACCGCAATCTTCTCCGTCTCGCCACCTTCGAACTCCTTTTCGTCCCGGACGTGCCGCCTCCCGTGGTCATCAATGAGGCCATCGAGATCGCCAAAGCCTTTGGAACGCCGGACTCCGGTCGTTTTGTCAACGGGGTGCTCGACCAGATCCGCAAGAACGGAATGCCCCCAAGCCCGGCACACTCCACCGACCGCTGAACCCTCCTCCCATGGGACTCTTCGACGCCATCCTCAAACGCTTCGCGAACCGGGACATCGATTGGGATGATCTCGAGGAACTGCTCATCGGCGCGGACCTGGGCGTCCCCTTTTCGATGGAGATCCTCAAACAGCTCCGGTCTCTGGGCCGCACACTCAAGGCTTCAGACGTCCTGGCGGAATGTCGTCGCCGCGTCCTCGCAGTCTTTCCGGAAACGGAAACGCCCGCCCTGAGCCCGCTCGCGTCCGGTCTCCCCAGGGTGGTTCTGGTGGCGGGGGTGAACGGGACCGGAAAGACCACCTCCATCGCCAAACTCGCCCACCTCCTCACCCGCGAAGGTCATCAGGTCGTGCTGGCCGCCGCCGACACGTTTCGCGCCGCGGCCATCGAACAACTCGACCACTGGGCCACGCGCATCGGGGTCCCGCTCATCAAGACCCAATACCAAGGAGACCCGAGCGCCGTCTGTTACGATGCCTACGAGGCGGCCGCCAAACGGGGAGCCACCCACCTCATTTGCGATACCGCCGGCCGGCTCCATGTCCGCTCCAATCTGATGGACGAACTCAAGAAGATCGAGCGCACCCTCGGGAAACGGGACCCCACCGCGCCGCACGACCGCATCTTGGTCGTCGACGCCACCACCGGCTCCAATGCTCTCGCCCAAGCCCGGGAATTTCATGCCTCGCTCCGCCTCACCGGATTGATCATCACCAAGCTGGATGGAAGCGGCAAGGGTGGGATGGCCGTCGCCATTCAGCAGCAACTCGGCATTCCCACCCTTTTTATTGGGACGGGCGAAGGGATCGAGGATCTAAATCGATTCCAGCGCGAGCGCTTTGTCGAGGATCTCCTCTGACCCCTCACCATCCTCAATCACATGTTGTGGCTCTCGCCACCCCACGCGCTGCGGATCGCTACCCGGGTCCCGTATCGCGTGTGATCGAAAATGTAGGGTGCCACGTGGCCGGGAAGCCGGACGCAGCCATGCGAGGCCGGGTAGCCCGGCAGGAAGCCCGTGTGCATCCCGTAGGAAGTGCCGCCCAAGCGCATCCAGTTCGGCATGAGACAGTGGTAAATGGTCGACATCTTGCCACTCCGCACCTTCTCCGTAATCGTGTAAGTACCGGTCGGCGTCACCATGCCGGCGGCTGCGGTCGAAACCGGGGTATCGATCGCGATCTTCCCGTTGATCAGGAGATAACCCCGTTGCGCGCTCAAATCGATGATCACCTGACTCGAACCTCCGGCCCCGTTGGCAAGGACGCCATGATGAATTGTGGCCGGTCTTTGCGCCCCGTTGACCTTGACCGTCGTGACATTCCCGAAATGGGAAACGACCGGGTAGCTCCCGGAACGGCTGGAACGGTTCGCGGAAGCGGATGACGTGCCCTGTTTGGCGGAGAACCAGCCGAACCCGTTGGTCGTCCGGGACCGGCGGGACTCCGCCCCGTCGCGTTTGCGGGACTTGTCGACCTCCGGACGCTGCGGGGCCTTTTGGGTTCCGCGGAACAAGCCAAAGCAAGCTTGAGGCGGAGACGCGCTTTCAGTGGCGACCGCTGGAACAGGGAAAAACGCCATGGCGAGAAACGCAGTGGCGACGGACCGAGGGAAGAGAAGACGGAACATGGAAGCAATGGTTATGGAATTTATAATACACATAACCGGACCTTCGCTCAACCGTGATTTTCTTATTTTTGTATCCGCATCCCGCTAATTACGTAGAACTTGATAGTTAAGGTTTATTAACGATCCCAGCCCCCGCCCAGTGACTTGTGCAGCCGGATCCAGGCGGCCACCAACGAGGTCCGGCTCGACACCTCCTCCAATTGCGTCGCGATCAACCGCTGCTGTTCCAGAAGAACCGTCACCAAATCCTCCAAGCCCTCCCGATAGAGTTTCGCGGATAGATCGACACTGGCCCGGGTCTCGCTCACCGAGGTTTCCAGAAAATGCAGCCGGAGCGTCTCGGCCTGAAGCGTGGCCAGATTCGATTCCACTTCTCCGACCGCATTGAGTACAGACTTCTCAAAGCCCAGCATCACCTGTCGCTCCTTGGAATTTGCTGCAGCGAGAACCGCCTTGTTCGCCCCGCCCCGGAAAAGAGACCACTCGACCCTGGGGCCCGCACGCCAGGAGAGGCTGTTCGCGTTGAAGAGATCCGCGCTGGACCCGGAGGTGAGCTGAGGGCTCCCCAGAAGGATGAAGCGTGGATAAAAAGCCGCCGTGGCCACGCCAATATCGGACGTTGCGGCCGCGAGGTTGCGCTCCGCCTCCCGGAGATCGGGCCGGCGCATCACCAGATCCGCAGGCAACCCGGCCGCCGCGACGGGTAAACGCGCGGGAAAGCCGCGGAATCCCGGAGCCATCGCCTCCACAGAGCCGGGTTTGCATCCCAGCAGCAGACTGAGCCGCCGAAGTTGCGCCGTGATCGACGCCGTGACCGGAGGCTCGACCGCTTGTGTAGCGGCAAGTTGCGCTTTGGCCCGACGCAAATCGAGTTCACTGCGCAACCCCTCGCGATGCAGACGACTCACCAGCTCCGTGGTGGTCCGCTGCCTCTCCACGTTCTCACGGATCCGGCCCCGCTGACCGCGGAGCCCGGCGAGAGTGTAGTAGGCGTCGACCACATCGGCGACGAGCGAAAGGCGGACACCATTGGCCCTCTCGGTGGCCGCCTCCTCCCGGAAACGCGCCGCCTGTGCCCGCCGGCGGGTGCCGCCGAAGACATCTACCTCCCAAGATGCATCCAGCCCCGTCGTCCAAGACTCGACCCGGTTGGGAATCGGGCCGCCGAAGGCCACAATGGGATTGACCGCGGCATTCTGGGTCTCGCTGATCCCGATATCCGTGTAGTCCGTGCGCCCGGTCAATGCGGGAAACAGCGCGGCCCTCGCCTCCCCCCGCAACGCCCGGGCCTCCTTGATCCGCTCGATCGCGATCGCCAAATCAAAATTGCCGCCTACCGCCTCCTCCACCACCCCGTTCAACACGGGATCGCCGAGGCGCTCCCACCAACGGACGTCGACCGCCGGTGAGTTCCCACCTGATGCCGCGCCGGCGAAGCCGGCATCCAATTCCGGCAGGACCGGCGCCTTCGGGTCAGGCCCGACCATGCACCCTGCCAAGAGCAGGACGCTGAGATGCATGAAAAAGATGAGACTGCGGGGCATCAGGACGGCGTCGCATAAACGCTTAACCCACCTTAAATGTCAAGCAGGTGCGAGGATTCAACCGGACGGCAACGTCGCTTCCTCCTTGCTTCGCCTCCCTCAGACCGCCAACCTGCTCGGGTTGCCCCAAGCTCATGAAACATCGGCTTCTTATTTGGCTCTTGCTCTCCACGATGCCCTTGGGCGCCCAATTGGCGAACTCTCCACCCGCTCCGGACTGGCTCGATGGCGCGCCCGAATACGTCCGGACGTTCGAGCATCAGGAACCCCTTCTGATGGCGGTCCTGTTGGTCGCATCGCACCGCGAGCTGGAGGTATCGGTCAACGGGGAGCGCGAATCCCTGTCCGCGAGCCCGGCCAAGGCCTTGAGCCGGGACATCACCCGGTGGCTTCGGCCCGGGAGCAACACCCTTTCCCTCCGCTCAACCGATGGCCGCCCCATTCAAGTGGCCGCGTTGCTCGAGCTGAACGGGGACCTCAAGGCGAAGCGCTGGATCGCCACGGACGGGGCCTGGTCCGGCGCGCCCGCAACGCGACGCCCGGCGGCGGAGGCCTTCGATCTCAAAAAGACATTCGATGCCTACAACAGCTGGCAGCTCGCGAAACCGGGTGAGCAAACCAACGCCACCGATTCCTCCAAGCTTAACCTGCCACCGGGATTCAGGGCGGAGCTGATCCGCGCGGCCAAACCGGAGGAAGACTCCTGGGTGGCGATGGCCTTTGATCCTCAAGGCCGGATCACTTTGGCCCGGGAAAAACGCGGCCTGCTCCGCTTTGATCCCCTTCAGGGAACGATGGAAGCTATCGACGACACGCTGCTCGAGTGCCGCGGACTGCTCTACGCCCATGGCCGCCTCTACGCCCACGCGAACAATTCCAAAGCCCTCTTTTCCCTCGAACTTCCCAATTCCCCCCGGGAACTTCTCCGGACCGAAGGCGGTGTGGGGCACGGGCGCAACCATGTCAAAGAGGGACCGGACGGCGACCTCTGGCTGGCCAATGGCAACAATGTCCTCCCCCCGAACGAGATCTCGGCGCGCTCGCCGCTCCGGCGCTTCGCCCCGGATCAGGTCGTCCCCAACCCGTGGGACCGATCGATGTTCGACGGCAATGTCGAACTTCCCGCGGGGCACATTCTCCGGACGGGGCGCGACGGTCGTCCGGTCGAACTCTTCGCCGGCGGCCTGCGCAATCCTCTCGACATCGCGTTCAATCGCGCCGGGGATCTTTTCACCTTCGACGCCGACATGGAGCGCGACGTCGGGAGCTTCTGGTATATGCCTACCAGAGTCCTCCACGTCGTTTCCGGAGCTGATTTCGGTTGGCGTCGCGGCACCGGGCGCTTCCCGGCCACCCACGCGGACACGTTGCCCAGCGCGGTCGACGTCGGGCTCGCTTCACCGACCGCCATTTTTTTCGGTTACGGCGCCCGCATGCCGGAGCGATATGTCGAGTCGCTTTTCATTTGTGACTGGTCATACGGGCGGATTCTCGCGGTGCAGCTTGAGCCGCGCGGAGCTTCCTACCGTGGAACCGTCGAACCTTTCCTCTCCGGACGGCCGCTCAATGTGACGGACGGCTGCATTGGACCGGACGGTGCCCTCTGGTTCATCACCGGAGGGCGTGGCACCCTCAGCGGGCTCTACCGCGTCTCCTTCTCCGGGGCCCCCGGGGCTTCCCCCCCTTCCCCGCCGCTGCCCCCGCTGCACCAACTCCGGCGTCGTCTTGAAGCCCTGCAAACCGCCGCCGCACCGGCCGACCTCCCCTTCATCATGGAACAGCTTGGTCATGAAGACCGGTTCATCCGCCACGCCGCCCGCGTCGCTCTGGAGTCCCTCCCGGTGGAACTTTGGCGCGAGAGCATCCTCACCACGGAGAATCCCTGGGCGCGACTCACCGGGGCGCTCGCGCTCGCCCGGTTGGAGAGCCTGCCCGATATCGCACCGCTCTTTGCATTCCGGGACCGGTTTGAAGAAGAACAGTGGCTGGCCGCTTTCCGCGTTCTGGAGGTAGGCCTCGCCCGGCATGGTCTTCCCGGTGAGGAGGGGCGGTCGTCCTTGCTGACCCAACTCGAGCCGCTTTACCCGGCTTCCTCCTTTCCCCTTAACCAAAGCCTCTGCCGATTGCTTGTCGCCCTTCGTTCCGCGGTGGTTCTCGAGCGCTCGCTGCCGTTGCTCCGAGCGGCGGCAAGCTCCGAGGAACTGGTGTTCTACCCCCTGCTTCTGCGCGACATCGCCAGGGGCTGGGACCTCGATCGGCGCCGACTTGTGTTTGAGTCCCTAAAGCGGGCGGAAACGCTCCCCGGAGCCAGCAGTTATTTCAAAGCGATCCAGGATCTGCGCAACGAATACGCCGCCACAACACCTCCCGGGCAGGCCGGTCTGCTCGCTTCCGTAATCCACGCCGCCAAGCCGGTGGCCTTGTCGCCTCATGCTCTGCCCGGGCACACCTTCCGCCAGTGGAAACTCGCAGACCTCCTTCCCCGGCTGGATCAAGTCGGCAAGGGACGATCGTTCTCCGCCGGCCGCGCTGCCGCCATCAGCACCCAATGCGTCTTTTGCCACCGTCTCAGTCCGGCGCCCGACCTCCCGGCGGGTCACTTCGGCCCGGATCTGGTTCAAGTCTCGGCCCGCTTCGGACGTCACGACCTGCTGGAACAGATTCTCGACCCCTCGAAGGTGATTGACGACAAATTCCGGCTCACCCTCCTCACCCTGAGCGATGGACGGACGGTGGCTGGAGGAATCGACAGCGAGGACGACGAGCGCATCGTCCTCAAGCCCAATCCCCTTTCCCCGGAGGTGGTCGAGGTAGGAAAGTCCCTCATCGTCCGCCGCGAGGTCTCCGACGTCTCCCCGATGCCCGCCGGCCTCCTTGCCACACTCAAGGAGGATCAGATCCTCGATCTCCTCGCCTTTCTCGAATCCGGCGGAAACCCTTCCGCGCCCAACTTCCGGGATTGACGCCAATCCACTCCGACCGGAGGTTGGCAGCCTGCATGAGTCCTTCCGTTTCCGCCCCCCCGAAACCGGTCTCCCGTCAGGTTCTTTTTATGGCGACCTGCCTGTGCGACGCCTTTTTTCCGGAGGCGGCCCAAGCGGCGGTCCAAGTTCTGGAGCACGCGGGGTGCGAGGTCCTGTTCCCGCCGGACCAAACCTGCTGCGGACAGCCCGCCTTCAACAGCGGCGATTTTCCGGCTTCGCGCCGGGTGGCCCGCCACACTGAAACCGTCTTCGCGGGCGAACTTCCGGTCATCGTTCCCTCGGGTTCCTGCGCCGCGATGCATCTCCATGGACACGCCCTCCAGTTTGAGGGCGAGCCGGACTCCGCCAAATTCGGCGACCTCGGGCGGCGCACCTGGGAGCTCTGCGATTTCCTGGTCAACGGTCTCGGCCTGGATTCCTGGCCGGGATCGTTTCCCCATCGCATCGCGCTCCATGATTCCTGCCATACCCGTGGTTCCGGGACCCGCTCCGCGTTGCGCACCCTGCTCGGCTCGATCAACGGCCTCACTCTTCTTCCCTTCGCCCAACAGGATCAATGCTGCGGTTTCGGAGGCACATTCTGCGTCAGCTTCCCCCATGTCTCCGGATCGATGGGCACGTTGAAACTGGACCACGTGCTCGAGGAACATCCCGATTTCATGACGTCGGCCGATCTCAGCTGCCTGATGCATCTCGCCGGTCTCGCGGAACGCCAGAACCGTCCGGTGAAGGTCCTCCATATCGCCCAGATTTTGCTCGGCGCCTTACCCCGATGAGTGCTCGTCAACCGATCGATCAGTTCGCCGCCGGTCTCCCGGGAGACCGGCGCTCCAGCGTCCTCGGCAGTTGCCAGGCGGCCACCTCCAAGCGGGTCACCGCATTGGCTGATGATTTTCCGCACGCCGATGAACTCCGCCGCCTTGCGGCCCGAATCAAGCAACACACCCTCGATCACCTCGACCGCTACCTCGCTGCCGCCACCGACCGGCTCGAGGAACAGGGAGTCCAGGTGCATTTCGCCGACGGTGCCGGGGAGGCCCGATCCACGATTCACCGGATCCTGGCGGACCGTGATGCCCGTCGCGTCGTCAAGGCCAAGTCGATGGTCACCGAGGAGATTCACCTCAACGAGTATCTCATCGAGCGTGGCATCGAATGCCTGGAGACGGATCTGGGCGAGTTCATCATCCAGATCGATGGCGACGTCCCGAGCCATATCATCCGCCCCATCACCCACAAGAACCGGCGCGAGATCGCGCAGAGCTTCGAGCGCGAGGGATTGGGGGCCTACAACGATGATCCCGAGGTCATCACCCGGCGCGCCCGGGTCCACTTGCGCGACCACTACATGCGGAGCCAGGCCGGCATCACCGGCGCCAACTTCGTCAGCGCGGAGTCCGGTCGCATCGTTCTCGTGACCAATGAGGGGAACTCCCGCTTCAGCATGGCGCCCAACCCGCTCCATATCGCCGTGGTCGGGATTGAAAAGATCATTCCCCGGGACCGGGATCTCGGTGTCTTTCTCAACCTTTTGGCACGGTCCGCCACCGGACAGCGCTTGACCGTCTACACCGAGTTCCTCCGCGGTCCCAAGGCACCGCGACAACCTTCCGGCCCGGAGGAAATGCACGTCGTCTTTCTCGACAACGGACGATCCCGCATCCTCGCGTCCGACTGCCGCGAGATTCTGCGCTGCATTCGTTGCGGAGCCTGTCAGAACGTATGCCCGGTGTATCGTCAGGCCAGCGGACATGCCTACCGCTCCACCTACGGCGGCCCGATCGGGGCCGTGCTTTCCCCCCTGCTGGCGGGCGACGATTTCGCGAGCTATGCCGACCTGCCCAAGGCCTCAAGCCTTTGCGGCGCCTGCCGGGAGGTCTGTCCGGTCGACATCCCCATTCCTGACATGCTTCTCAAGTTGCGGCACCAGGCCCACGACGCCGGGCTGCGCTCACCAGGTTCTCCGCCCATGGCTCCGTTCGCCGAGCTCGCCACCCGGCCAATGGTCTGGCGCGGGGCCATGAGCCTGTCCCGCGCCGCCAATCTCCTCCCCACCCGGATGCTTCCGGTCCCCGCCCTCCAGAGTTGGCTCCAACTGCGCACCCTGCCCCGATGGCGCGGTGGCGAGTTCCGCCAATGGATGGCTCAACGCGCCCCATCATGAATCGGGAAATCCTGTTCCAAAGACTGCGCCAGTCCCTTCCGGCGGAACCGGAGCCCTATCCCGAATACGACGACGGATTGCTCCTCTCCAGGACCGGCCGCCCCGAAAATGCAGAGTCCGCTTTCCGGCTCCAGTTCGCCGCCATCAATGGGCACGCGTTCGATTCCCCCCTACCCCTCATCGCCCTCCTCCGCGGAACCGGCAACACCCGCGGTTATTGCGATCCCGACCTTTTTTCGCTCCTCGGCCGCCCCCTGGCAGACGCCGGCCTCGATGTCTCCACCACCTTCGATCGATCGCGCTACGACGATTACCAATTCGGCATCACCCGCGCTACCGGGGCCATCGCGGAAACCGGAACCCTGGTCCTGAGCGATGAGGTGACATCCGACCGACTGGCCGCTCTCGCGCCCTGGGTGCATATCGCGGTGGTTGATCCGGCCACCATCGCGCCCTCCGTTCCCGAGGCGATCCGTCGCTTCGGGGACAGCGTGCACCTCATTTGGGTCACCGGACCCTCCCGCACCGCGGATGTCGAAGGCATCCTGATCGAGGGCGTCCATGGCCCGGGAGTCCAGGTCGCTTACCTTTCTTCGGCTTCATCGTGGACCGCTCCGAACTTGCCCTCCTCTTGATCGCCATCGCCGGCGGAGCCATCGCGCTGCTGCCGGTTCTGCGCCACGTCTGGCGCGAGCGCCGCCGCAAACAATGGTTTCTCCGCCCGTTTCCAGCGGAGTGGCACGACCTCCTCCGCACGAAGTGGCGCTTGTATGATCGGTTGCCGCCTGACCTCCGGCACTCCCTGCAGGGTTGCACCCAGGTCCTGCTCGATGAAAAGCGCTTCGAGCCCTGCGGTGGTCTGCCTGCCATCACGACGGAAATGCGCCTCCTCATCGCCGCCCAAGCCGCCCTGCTGCTCGCTGGACGCCCCACGGCCCATCACCGCTTTTATCCGGCCCTCGTTTCCATCCTCGTCTATCCGGGTTCATTCAAGGATCGGGGCAGACGCACATTTTCCCTCCACGAGGAAGCAGGTGCGACCCGCCTCGGCGAATCATGGGCCAGCGGCAGCGTCATCCTCTCCTGGCACAGCGTGAAGCGCGGCGCGTCAGGAGATCACGATGGTCTCAATGTCGTGTTTCACGAGTTCGCCCATCAAATCGACCAGACCGCCGGAGATCCGAACGGCGTCCCAGCTTTCGCGGACCCGAAGGACGCGGACCGTTGGTCCGAGGTTCTCGGGCAGCATTTCGAGGACCTCCAGGACGACATCGAACAGGGGCGCGCCCCGCTCCTCGATGAATATGGAGCCAGCGACCCGGCCGAGTTCTTTGCCGTGAGCACGGAGTCTTTTTTTGAGCGGCCCCGCGATCTGGCGCGCGACGCCCCCGATCTCTATGCGGAAATGGCGGCGTTTTACGGCTTGGATCCTGTGACTTGGAGAAAATGTTGATCGCATTTCACAAACCTTTCCGCGTCCTGTCCGCCTTCACCCCGGACGGCTCCGCGAATGATACGCTGGCCGCGTTCGGCTTCCCGCCGCATGTCTATCCGATCGGGCGGCTCGACGCCGACTCCGAGGGACTCCTCCTCTTGAGCGATGAACCTTCCTGGACCAGCCGCCTCCTCGGTCCCGGCCGTTCCCATCCCCGCACCTACCATGCCCAGGTCGAGGGAAGCCCCGACGAGTCCGCCCTTGCCTCTCTCCGCGGCGGCCTCCTCATTCAGGGACGCCCCACCTTGCCCTGTCTCGCCTGGCTTCTCGATCCGCCGCCGCCCTATCCTCCACGGAATCCGCCCGTCCGTTTCCGCCAATCCATCCCGGATCACTGGATCGCCCTCGTCCTCACGGAGGGGCGCAACCGACAGGTCCGGCGCATGACGGCGGCGGTCGGACTGCCCACCCTTCGCCTCGTCCGCCACGCCATCGGCTCCCTCAGCCTCGATGACCTCTCCCTCGGGCCCGGAGACTGGATAGAGTTGGGAGCCACTGCAAAGAACGCCGTCCTCAAACGGGAAATTCCAACTGCTCCGGCGCCCCCATCGGCACGAAGCGGACGCCCGCCCCGATCAGCCTGACCGTCCGGCGCCCCCGTCTCGCCCATGCCTCCTCCAAAAGCGCCGCGTAAGCCCCCGGCTCCAACGCGCGGGCCGCGCATTCGGCGGTCGTGGTTTGAAAGTCGCTAAACTTTAGCTTCACAAAGCTTTTCGCGATCCGCCGCCCGCCATGCCGAAGCTGCAGGTCCACGGCCAGTTCCTCCAGAATCACGTCCAGCTTCTCCAATGCCTCGCCCAGCTCCTCGAGATCCTCCGCAAACGTGCGCTCGTTACTCACCGACTTGCGCTCCCGGTCCGGGGTAACCAACCGATCATCCCGCCCCCGGCAAAGGTGGTAGAGTTCGACGCCAAACTTTCCGAACTCCCGCGTCAACGTCGTGATCCCCCATCTCTGGAGATCGCCACAGGTCCGCGCCCCGAGAGCCTGCAGGCGTTCCGCCGTCCGTTTCCCCACGCCCCAGATCTTTGAGATCGGCAGCGCCGTCATGAAGGAATCCACCTCGTCCGGCACAATCTCGAACTGACCATTGGGTTTGTTCAGATCACTGGCCACCTTCGCCAAAAATTTGTTCGGCCCGATGCCCGCGGAAGCCGTCAGCCGGGTCTCTTCAAATATCCGCGCGCGGATCTCCGCCGCCACGCTCGCCCCGCCCGAGCGCAGATGACTCACGTCCAAATAGGCCTCGTCCAACGAGAGGGGCTCGATCAGTCCGGTGAATCCCTCGAAAATCTCACGAATCCGCTGCGACTCGCATCGATAGAGTTCGAATCGCACCGGCAAAACCGTCAATTGCGGACAGAGCCGCAGCGCCTTGAAAGTAGGCATGGCGGAGCGGCAGCCAAACTTCCGCGCCTCGTAGTTGGCGGTCGTCAGGACTCCGCGCCGGCTCGATCTCCCTCCCACGGCCACCGGAAGTCCTCTCAAATGTGGATGCTCCCGGACCTCGATCGCCGCGTAAAAACAGTCCATGTCCACATGGATGATCGTCCGCCCGGTCCACATGCAAAACTGAGTTTACACCGCGACGAACCGGTGATCATATAAAATTTTCTTTCCATGAAAGCACATTTCCTCGCTTGATTTTAAATGTTTGCTTCCTAGATTACCCACCATGTCCTCTCTGAACCTCACCCTCCTCAGCCTCTCCGCCGCCGCGCTGCTTTCGGCATGCAGCACGATGTCGGACAAGACCCAGCAGTTGTCCCTTGGCATGTCCAAGGAGCAGGTGATCAAGGTGCTCGGCAAGGAATTCCAGACCGTCGGCGCCAGGGACAGCAGCATCCACGGCAAGGTCGAGGTCGTCCGCTACAAGGATGATGACGATGGTGAGCTTCTCGTCTACTTCCGTGAGGGTCGCCTCGTGCAATGGGGCGACACCACCGAACTGGCAAACATCCCGGAGTAAGCGACCGCCCCGGGTGGCTCCCTGCACGGAGCGATTTTGTGCTGCATTGGCATCAAACGGCTCCCAGTGAGCTGCAATATAGGGATCCCCCGCAGCATCGGCGAGAAACGCGAAGCCATCACCGGTGCAAGAGGGTTTGGACAGCGGCTTAGCTTGCAGCCTTAGTCCTTGCGCCGTCCCGTCAGAACTGGAAGTAGATGAAGTCCGCGCCGACTTCACACCGTAACGCCACGGCCCCGTAGAGACAGGCTCCAGCAGCGAGCCCCTGTGCCACGGTCCAGCGCCAGGATTCGTGGCCTCCGCAGCGCCCCGGTTCCAGCCATCCGAGGCGTTCCAGGAGCGGATGGAGCACCAAAAGCGGGAACCCGAAGAGGAGCGCTTCCAATCCCAGGGCCACGCCCATCCGCCATTCCGCCGCAGACGCCGCGAACGGACTGAGACACAAATCTTTCCAGAGCATGGCCAGGGAATGCTCGCGGAAACAGAGCCAGCCCAGATTCATCAACCCAAAGGTCAGCGCCATCCGTCCGAGCCCGGTCAGGGAAAACGAATCCGGCGCGGACGGTTTCAGCACGCTGAGACGCGACGCGAGCCAAGGCCAGATCACCACCAGGGCGCCGTGGTAAGCGCCCCACACCACATAGTTCCACTCGGCACCGTGCCAGAGTCCGCTCAAAAGGAAGGTCAGGAACAGGTTCCGCGCCCAGAAGAGACCGCCCGCCCTCGAACCTCCCAACGGAATATACACGTAATCCCGGAACCACGTGGACAAGCTCATGTGCCACCGCCTCCAGAATTCCGGTGGGCTTTGGGAGAGGTAGGGGTGCCGGAAATTCGCGCACAACTCGATCCCCAATAGCCGCGCGGATCCCCGTGCCATGGCGGTGTATCCGCTGAAGTCCGCATAGATCTGCACCCCAAAGGCGATCACCCCTCCCCACAGGATGGGGAACGACGGATCACCAAGCGAAAACACCCGGTCCGCGAGCAGCGCCGCGTTGTCGGCGATGGCAACCTTCTGAAAAAGTCCCCAGAGGAACTGCAATCCACCAGCCCGGAACATACCCCAATCGGCGAACCGTTGTCGCTGGTATTGCGGGATCATGTGAGCCGCCCGCTCGATCGGCCCCGCCACAAGCTGCGGGAAAAAGCAGACAAACGCCGCGTAATCAACCAGCGATCGACAAGCCCTGGTCCGCCCTTGGAAGACGTCGACCGCATAGGAAACGCTCTGAAAGGTAAAGAACGAGATCCCCGCCGGAAGGGCGATCTTTAAGAGTATCGGGGCGGGCATCATCCCAATGGCGCTCAACAGCGCCGTGACGTTCCCCACAAAAAAGCCGAAATACTTGAAAGCGCCCAAGACTGCGAGATTCACCGTCAAGGCAAGGGCGAAGAACATTCTCTTCCGGCGGGGACTGGCACTGTCCTCCATTCCCCTCGCGCAAACCCAATCCACCAAGGTCACGCTCACAATCAATCCCACATACCAAGGATGCACCCATCCATAGAAGAGATAACTGGCCAGAACGAGAAAGGCATTCTGACCTTTTCCGGGCAACACGAAATAAACCGCGAGCACCGCCGCGAGAAACAAGAGGTATTCAACGCTCTGGAAGACCATCAGGAATCCTTCCCTCCCATGCTCCCCAAATGAGGCGCCACCACCGGACTGACCCGCCCCCAAAACAATTCATGGTAGCGACGCTGAATCTCCTCCTTGGAAGACACGTGATCCCCATCCACATACATATCCAGAGTGAGCAACGGATCCACACTCTCATCCGTAAGCAGGCATCCGTTGCTTTCTAGGTAAGTCCGCAGATCCCTCATGTAGGCGGCAATCACCGGGCCGTCAGGACGCGTATGATTCGAAGCCGGCCGCCGTTTCACCCGGTGGAAATGCAACTTGATCTGATTCGCCTTCGCCAAGGCCACCAGGTGCGGCAAAAACGATGCCTCCGGCGAGGCCTCGAAAGCGGACGGCCCATCCTCGTAAAAGCCCGTATCGATCGTCTCATTCCCGACCTTCGCCAGTTCAGCCGATTGGTCGGAACTCCGGGGCGCCGCATCCAACCCCAGATCGGAACGAAGATGCGCCAAAGAAAAGCGGTCGTTGAGTTCCGCCCGGCGGACGCTTGAATTCGCCTTTGTCCCAAGCCGTGTCGCACGAAACGCCCTCTCCTGAACCTGACGTTGCGCCACAGGACGGAGCTTCTCCGCCGGGAACAACTGCTGCAGGGAAGCGGAAAGCCGATCGGTCAGAGCATCCCCCGCCGCCACCGCGCGCCGCCCCAAGACCATTTCCCACTCAGGCTCTGGCTCGATCTTCAGGTCCTCGATCGCCCGCTCGTTCCCCCCGTCAACCCGGAAGTCCGCCCAGGTGAGATCCGTGTCACGGAAGAAAACCGTGATCAGTTCCGGACGAACCTTCGAGCGCAGGAGAACGTTCTTCACGCAGAGCCACCACATGGCGGATTGGCTCCGCCCACGCGCGAGGAGACTCGCTTGAATACCGCTCACCGTCCTGAGTCGGTCCTCGCTCAAGCGGGTATACAACATGGAGTTCCCAATCAAGACCCAATCCGGGTCCTCCTTCTCCAACTCAGCGATGGTCCGGGCCACGTCGTAGCCTTTATCCGCCCCTTCCAATCCCTCATCCGTGTTCCAAAGCCGGCAGAGCCAGGCCGGCAAGGCCAGAGCCACGATGGCGGCCGCGATAAACTGCCCGAATGAGCGCACACCCGCTCTTCCGACAGAAGAGACCGCTTGTCAAAGCGACTTTCGGCCGGATTCCCGACAACCGCTTCCGGCCATGCCGGTCAGACGGTCGCCCAGTTCCGCCCGGACCGAATCCGCCATCGTCAAGAGACGGCGCACCACCTCCGGATGATCTTGCGCCACATTCCGTTGCTCTCCCGGATCAACCGAGAGATCGTACAACGACAGCCCGGTCTCCGCCACCTTTTGGCCGTGGCGGCTCGCGATCGCGCCCATGCTCGAATCCGTGATGGCCACGGGCGTGGTCTTCCCCCATTCGGAAGGCTTGCCACCCCGCCCCGGCTCGCCAGCCGTGGTGAGATAGGGATGCGGAAGATGCAGCTTGTATTGACCGCTCCGCACCGCATGCAACTCCTCACCGGCATAGAAGAAAAGCGCCTCGTGGGGCGGGCTCCCGGAGGCACCGGTCAATAGCGGGGCCACGCTGACGCCATCGATCGTCAGCGCCGGGGGGCGTCCGGCCGCAAGTTCCGTGAAGGTCGGTAACCAATCGATCGACATGAAAGGAACATCGGACACCCGCCCGGATGGAATGCGCCCGGGCCACCGGATCAACAGCGGCACCCGCACTCCCCCCTCGAAGCAGGTGAGTTTTCCCTCGCGGAACGGACCGTTGGAACCAGCATGCTCGCCGTAGCTCAACCAAGCCCCGTTGTCTGAAGAAAAGACCACGATGGTGTCTTTCGCAAGGCCGAGCCGGTCCAACGCCGTGAGGATTTGCCCAACGGAATCGTCCAACTCCTCCACCACGTCCCCATACAATCCACGGCCGGACCGCCCCTTGAAGGCATCCGAAGCGAAAATCGGCACATGCGGCATCACGTGGGCCAGATAGAGAAAGAAAGGCCGTTCCCGGCTCGCCTTAAGGAAGGCGAGAGCCCGCTCCGTGAACCGACGCGTGAAGCGACTCTGATCGGGATCCAACTCGATCACGTCATCACCATCATACAAAGGCAAGGGTGGCATCTCCGCGGCCAGCACGGGATGATACTTCGAATTGTCGTTGGAATAGGGCAATCCGAACCATTGGTCGAAGCCGTTCCGCAAGGGATTGAACTCCGCGACGGTCCCGAGATGCCATTTGCCGATACACGCCGTGGCATACCCCTGCTCCCTGAGCATCTCCGGAAGCAGCCATTCCTCCGGATGAATTCCGTTCCGGCTCGTATGATTCAAGGCACCGTGCAGGCCGATCCGGTTCGCGTGGCACCCGCTCATCAGGGAGGCCCGACTCGCTGTGCAGACCGCCTGGCAGACATAGTAGGACGTGAATCGGCTCCCCTCGCGCGCCAAACGGTCGAGGTTCGGCGTCCGGATTCCAACCGCGCCCTGACACCCGAGGTCCCCGAATCCGAGATCATCCGCCAGAATGAAAAGGAGATTGGGACGCTCTCCGCCCAGCACCGGCCCCGCGCCCCCTAAAAAGAGGGCGCAGAGGAGGATGGCCCGCTCAATCATGAAGTCGCTCGTCGGAGTTGATGAAAAGCCAACAAATCGCTCCCAGGAAGTAACTCGCGGCGAACAAGGCGATATTGACGCTCCAATTCTCTCCGGTCGCCTTCAGAACCAGAGGAACCGCCATCGGCGCCACCGCCCCCCCCGCATTGCCAATCATATTCATGCTCCCCGAAAGTGCTCCTGTGTGCCTCCCCCCGACATCCATGCAAGCTCCCCAGGATCCGGGCAAGGACAAGTCACTGAACAGCGCGGCCATACCAATCGCCAGAACCGCGGCCACCGGCACATGAAGTTGCAGGGAGACCAGCAACATCAATCCGGCCAGCGTCATGCCCACTCCCCCCAACACCCGCCGGGTCACCGCCGTGCCCCCCAACCTCCGCTCGATCTGTCCGGAAAAGAGTCCGCAGAGAAGGGAACCGATCCCTCCGAAAAACAGGGGCACACAAGCCAGCAAGGCGCGCTGCAGATCGCCGAGGCCGGCAAAATTCTCCTTCAGGTAGGTGGGAAACCAGGTGATATAAAAATACCAGGAGTAGGACATGAAAAAATACTGCCCCCAGAGCATCCAGACGGTGCGCGAGGCGAACAGTTTCCGCCACGGCATGGCGTGCGAATCCCCCCGGTGCTGCGCGCCGATGGCTGCAATCTCGGCCGCGTTTACGCCGGGGTGCTCTTCCGGATGATCACGAAACCACCGGAAAAACAACACCGCCCAGACAATCCCACACAAGCCGAACAGCAGGAAGACCCACTTGTAGTGCAGCCCCAAACCGAACTTCCCCTGCCCGCCGGACGCCAGCATCCAACCGACCACCAACGGGGTGAAGGCTCCGCCCCACCTTGCGCTCAACCAGAGCATCCCCTGGGCTTTGACCCGCTCCGCGACGGGAAACCAATTGGTGAACGCTTTGGCGATGTTGGGGAAACAACCCGCCTCGCCGACTCCGAAAAGAAAGCGGAAAAAAACCAGGGAGAGCAGATTCCACGCCCAACCGGTCGCGACGGTGAAAACCGACCACATGGCAACCACCCTCATCAACACCTTGCGGGGGCCGACGCGATCTCCTAACCAACCACCAGGAATCTCGAACAGGGCGTAGGCCCAGCCGAACGCGGTGAACGCATAGCCCATCTGGAGCTTGGTCAACCCGAGTTCCTTTTGCATGGCGGGCGCGGCCTGGGAAATGCAGACCCGGTCGATGTAGGTGATGATCGCCAGCGTGATGGCGAACCAGAGCACGCCTTCGCGAACACGGGTGGCTCTGGTTTCGATGGGGTGGGAATGCATGGGATGGCGAAACTCGAAGACTTGCCCTCTCCTATCAGCGAGTCTGCCGGAGGGCAAGCGCACAATCTGTCGGATGCCTTTCCAATCCTTGCCCATCAAGGGAAAGAGCGGGCATGACCTCTTCGACCGCCCGGATTTTGCTCACGGCCACTCTCCTGTCCCTCTTTGCGCCCGTGGGACGGACGCAAGACAAGGCCCCGCCGCAGACCTGGGAGGAAAAGAAGGCGGCTCGCCTCAAGCCTCTTTCAGAGCCCGAAAAGCAGGCCGTGATCGACGCCATTCCAGAGCGCCCCGCCATTGCCCCAAAGGCTCCGAGGCGAGTTCTCGTGTTCTGGCTCTGTGAAGGCTTCATTCACACTTCCATCCCCACCGCCAACTTCGCATTGGAAACCATGGGCCAAAAGACCGGGGCCTACACCGCCACCCTCGCCGACGACTATGGCGTTTTCACCCCGTCGAACCTGGCCCGGTATGATCTGATCCTCTTCAACAGCACCACCCGGCTCAAGTTCCCGAACCCGGAGCATCGCAAGGCCATCATGGACTTCGTCGCCGCAGGCAAGGGAATCGCCGGCATCCACGCCGCGAGCGACAACTTCGACAACTGGCCCGAGGCCCTCGCCATGATCGGCGGCATCTTCAACGGTCATCCGTGGAATGCCGGCGGCACCTGGGCCTTCCGGATCGATGACACCGGACACCCGGTCAGCCAGGCCTTCGCCGGCAAGGGGTTCTGGCACAGGGACGAGATCTATCAATACAACCCCGCAACCTACCAAGGCCCCGATCATTTGCGGATCCTCGTCAGCCTTGACCTCTCCAAACCACAAAATCAAGCCCCTTTGCTTCAACCCAGAAAGGACAAACCCGCTGAGGCGGCCAATCCGGCTGAAGCCGCCCAACGCGAGGTTCCGGTTTCTTGGATCCGCGAATACGGCGGCGGCCGCGTCTTCTACTCGAACTTCGGCCACAACGAATCCACTTATTCCTCGGCCCCCATGCTCAAGCATTTCCTCGATGGCATCCAATACGCGTTGGGCGATCTCAGCGCCGATGCGACTCCCACCGCAAAGGCATCCTCCCTGACCAGCGCCCTGCCACCGGCTCAGGCCCCGTGAGGAGGGCCTGTGGTCCGGCCGGATCACAAATCAATCATAATCCCCCTTGACCGCCAAGTCAGGACACCGCCGTTCCGGCTGTGAGGTGAAGCGGGCGTCCCCCCTGCAAAACAACCCTCACCCCGCTTGTCACCACGCCGTTCCGGGCCGTGCAAAGTGAGAGCTTCCGGACTGGAATCCGGCCACCATTGGAAACCAGCGGTGAACCGGGATGATCGTTCTAACCTGGCATACCCGTCAGTTGGACCTTGGGGTCTGAATTGGTGCATCGATTGCCCTGACTGGCCAAGACAAGATGAATCGGGAAATCCCGGCTTGAATCCGCAGTAGCCGCCTGTCTTCTCTTCCATTGGGAACCTCAAACGACGTTCTCTCCGCCGCGGCAGCGCGCGCCGCAGACCGGAGCGCGGAGTGTTCAGCGGCTTTTTTGGGAATCATCCAAGATCGCTCATACCGTAGTGTTTTTTCACCGTCCCCTGCAAGGTCGCTTTGGCGGGATGACACGAATGGGACGGGAAATTCTCTCCTTTGGGCCCCTCTCCGTGCCATCCGTTTCATCCGTGACTCATCTGTGCCCCCAAAATCCCAGGGCGTTGCCCTGGGCTGATCCTGTCCCGGAACTTCGGTCCGACCGCATCCATTCGAACGTTCAGTAAGGCAGAATCCGCACTCCCCCGGACCATACCGGTGCCGGACCTGTCAGCGGCGCCTGGCGCAGGTTGAAGAAGCCCTCACCGATTCCGTTGATCAGGATCCCCTCATAGCCGAAATTCCGGATCACCAACCCTTCCTTGAGTCGGACATTCCCCGAGAACGTGCCCCGGGCCGCGTCGACGCGCATCGAGAGCCATGCCGGGCTGAGTGGACCGCCCGGAAACCGCCCCTCCCCGTTCGGTGCGAGGCTGAATGTTTGGTTCAACTCCGCCTCCTGACTCCACGTCAATCCTCCATCCGCAAAGACGACTTCCGCGTTCCCCGAGAGATCGATCACGTCTGGCCAGCTCAGGTCCGGCGACCGGGGCGCCCGGGATTCCCCTTCTCCGTTGAGCCAAACATTGAAACCCGCCCGGTAGCTCGAATCCAGACTGCCGGCAGGACGAAGCTTCCGCCATTGGAAGCTTCCTGCGAACTCCCGCCACGGAGCAAATCCTTGCGACACCCGCCCCCAGCCGGAGAGACTCCCATTGAATGCCGGGTAGACCATGAAAATCGGAAAATCCCCGCCTACGCCCTCTTCGACCGAAAACGTGATATCGGTCCCGTCGGCAAGTCGCCCGGTTCCTGAGAGTGTGATCGACGATGTTCCGACGGATCGACTGATTCGCATCCATCCCGTTCCCTGGGGCACCGCCGGATTTCCCGCCAAGGTGTCGTCGGCCAATCGGAACACGCATTGCAATGATTCGACGGAACCCGTGACGCCGGGGGCGGGCACGGCACCTCGTCTCGCCGTGATTCGTGCCTCGTTCCCGCCCATGGTCACCTTCCCGGTGATGGTGTCGCCACCCTTGGGAAACGTCAGGTGGAGAAGCAGAGGCAGCGAAGGTCCACGGTCGATCACCGTGCGGAACGAGGCATCGCCGCCCGGCACTCCCGCCAGCCGGCCGGAGAACCGATAAGAGGGGCCGCCGTTGCGAAACACGCCGGTCACAAGCCCGGTGGAACCTACCGTGAGCCGCAGCCCCCCCCCAAGCAGACCATTGATGGCCGCAGAACGATCCGACAATCCCACCCAGTTCCCCCGGAAAGCCGGGTCCGGCAGCTCCGCGCAAAGGAGATACCTTTGCACCGGACCAATGCCCGCTGGATTGCTGGGCGTGATCAAGATCGCATAGTTCCCCGCCCGGACCGGGGTTCCGTAGACGACACGCTGCTTCGCATCATAGCGCAATCCCTCCGGCAGGCCCTTCACCAAAAACTTCGTCCATCCCTCGCTCGCCGCGATTTGCCACCGGATGGCCCCGATGATTCCAGCGCGCGGCGGCGGCGTGGTGACTACCGGGATCTCCATCAATCGCAACTTGCACCCATCGAAAACCTCCGTGTCGCCAAAAGCACGAACCTCGCACGAATAGGTGCCGCAATCGGCGGCCGCGAACCCTCGGATTTCCAGCAATGCGGATCGACTGCCACGTCGAAGCTGGCTATCCGTGAGCGCGGCACCGTCCTTGAACCACTGGAAAGAGGCTCCCGCACCCGCAAACGGAATCCGCAAGGTGGTGGTTTGACCGCGCACCACCACCGATGAATAGACCGGGCGGCCCACCACAACCAACTTCGCCCGTGCGCTCGAGATTTTCCCATCGGCGGTCACATCGTATTCACCGGCGTGCGTCATTCCCACCGCGCCCAGCTTCAACACCGGCGCGGTCGCACCTTTGAGGGTTTCCCCATTCCGCTTCCATTGATACCGGGCCGGGGCCCTTCCGTTCACCAGAGCACCGAAGGATGCCGGATCTCCCACCTTCGCAAGCACATCGTTGGGTCGCGCCAAACTGGAGGAAGCTGCCGCACCCGCTGGGTATGTGGCGCGGAAGAGGGTCCATCCATTGAGAAACGGTTCCCCGGCACCCGCCCGGAGTTCCAGCCGCATCCTGCCGTCCGCTCCGGTTCGCAACGTGAAAGATCTGGTCACGCCCCGGCGAACCCCCGCCGCCTCCCGGACCACGTCGAAATCTTGCAGGACGGGTTCTCCGTTTACCCAAACCGCGAATGTTCCTTGAGGAGAATCGAGCTCCGCAAAATTGAGGTCCAGACGGTGGAGCGCCAACGGCACCAGACCTTCCACCTCGTAAACACACTCTCCAGTGCGCCGCGTCTTGAACACCGCCTCGGGTGCGGTCTCCGATCCGGCGACCGCCATCGTCGTCTCCTCGCTCACCCCGCCTGAAAAGCCCGCGTCCCCCACGAAGCTCCCCGCACCGCGCCCCCCGCAGTTCACCGACTTCACCCGGCTCAGGATCACGTTCGGCGGGCTGCCGCTGATCACAAATGGCGTCGGGGCTACCGGGCGCGGAGGAACCAACAGAACCTCCTGGCTCGCGTTCTCCGGATTCTGCCCTCCGGACACGAAAATCCGGTTGCCGATACTGAACCCAACCGGGCCGTTGCGCGCCTGCTTCAGATCCGGAAAGGACCGCCAGTCCCCGGTTTCCAGATCGAGCGCTTCCACCTTCGCCACCGCGCCGCCTTCCGCTTCCCCTCCGGCCACCACCACATCCCGCCCATGCACCATCAGCGCACAGCCCGCGCGGGGCGTCGGAATCGGATCGGGCAACTGGCTCCACACGCCGCTCGTGAAATCATAGACATCCACCTCGGGAACGGTGTTTCCCCGCACGCCGCCAGTGTCGCCAAAACTGGTACGCCGCCCGCTCACGAGAAACAACCGATCACCCGCCACCACTGCCCGATGATGGTCACGGGGCCGCGGAGCATCCGGGAGGCGTCGCCAACTGCCGCTGACCGGATCAAACTCGTCGAACCAAGCCACCCAACCGGCCCGATGCCCCTTCGTGTTTCCTCCGGCAAGATAAATCTTTCCTCCATACGCCGCACCCGCGGTGGCCCCCCGTCGGCGATCGACCGGGATTGCCGGCCCTTTGGTCCACGTTCCCCTCGACGGATCGTGAATGTAGACGTCCGGGACAGGCACCTCATCTGGATACGATCCGGAAAACGCACCGATCACATAGACCAGTCCGCCCACGACCACACCTTGAACGTGGTGAAAGGCTAATGGTGCCGTGCCCGATTTCTTCCACAAGTTGGCCTCGGGATCATACGTCTCTACCAACGCCGTTTCCCTTCCCCCAAAGACCATGAAGCGGTTCAAAGCTTGGCAACCGTCCCCCTCATGACGAGAAAGCGGTCCGGTTCCGCCCGCTCCCGGCAAATATTGCCACCCGCCATTAAAGGCATCCAGCGGCTTCGGATCCACTCCATCCAACAGCAAATCCCCATCCGCATCTTGGGCGTAAACCCGGCCAACCGCCCACGCCAGGACGAGGAGCGCGGCACAGGCCCGCCACAGCGTCGCAGTGGAAGTTGAAAAAACAGGGGTCACAGCTTTTAGACTCGGCATTCTTAGCTGTGGTTTTCATCTTCGCCACTGTTTTTATAGATGCGGTTCTTATTTTTGCAATAAATCGCAATTTTGAAAGAATCGCCGGCCGCTCCGGCGTTCGGATTCACGCTTTGCCCATTGCCTTTCTCCCGGTTTCCCTTCTGATTACCGGAGGTTTCCCGATGCCCGATTCCCCCGATCTTCCGACTTTGCTGCGCGCCCGCGTCACACGCGCCCTCAAGGGCTGGCCCGATCCGGCCGGTTGGCGCGCCAGCGGAATCGCTTTCGGCTTTTTCGCCCTCTACGCATTGGCCGTCGGTTTCGTCACCGGCTTCTTCCAGCCGCAACCCACCTCCATGCCCCCGCTGAATTTTCTGGGGCTCATCCTGATTCTTTTCGTATTCCCCGGCATCGCGGAGGAGATGGTCTTTCGAGGCCTCCTGCTCCCCCATCCCGCGGAGCCAGGCTTCTCCTCCAGTCGAGTTTTCGCCCTGGTCTTGAGCTCCGTGATCTTCATTCTCTGGCACGTCGGGAACGCCTGGCTCACCTTCCCGAGCGCCCGCCCGGTCTTTTGGGATTGGAGGTTTCTGCTCATTGTCGCCGGGCTTGGATTGACCTGCGGATGGTCCTACCAACGGACCGGCTCCATCTGGCCCCCGGTCATCCTCCACTGGTTTATCGTTGTGATTTGGAAGGCTTGCCTCGGCGGCCCGGTGTTTTTCAAATGAATCCTGTTCCCCTTACGTCAACCGGCGGTTTCGGCCGCATCCTCGTCACCGGCGGCAGCCGCGGCATCGGTCTCGCCGTGGTTCGTCGCTTGCTCCAATCGGGCGGCGCCGCGGACCCCATTGCCGTGGTTTCCGATGACGCAACCGAGACGCTGCCCGACGATCTGCGCTCCACACCGCGTGTTTTTCCCATCCGAGCGGATTTCACCCTTCCAGACGCCCCGGTGCGGTCCATCGATGAAGCCGTCCGATTGATGGGCGGCATCGACGGACTGGTGCATTGCGCGGGAATTTATCCCGAGGCGAATCCGGCAGGACGGACCCCTCTGGAGCTCTGGGAACTGACTCTGAATGTGAAGGCCCGGGCCGGCTATCTTCTCGCCGGTGAGTTTGCAAAGCTCGCCACCCCCGGATCCGGATTCGTCGCCATCACCTCGATCAACGCCGAACAATCGGAGCCGGATCATCTCGCCTACGACCCTGCCTGCGCCGCCCTCGGCGGCGTGGTTCGCGCCTTTGCGATCCAATTTGCCCCGAGGCTCCGCTTCAACGCCGTGGCCCCGGGACTGATCCGCACCCGATTGACCGAGACGGTCTTCGAGGACCCTGCGATCCATCGGCACGTCCGCCTGAATATCCCGTTTGATCGCGCCGGAACCCCCGAGGATTGCGTTGGCGCCATCCTTTTCCTGCTCGGCAAAGACGCCGCTTACATCACGGGGGAGACCCTGTTCGTCGATGGCGGAATCCGCGCCAACCAAATGTCCCGCTTCGCCAATCCACCTTCTTCCTCGACCCCCGCTTGAATTCGGCTTTGAACCACGGATAGTCGAAGGCCAGAGCACCGATGGAATTCGATTGGCCGGAGAACCCGTTCGCGAACGGCGAGTTGACGAAGAGGGAGATCGAGGAATCGTTCGAAGATCCTTTCTCCATCCGGCTGCTCCCGGAATTTTCCGATGACAGCCGCGAGAGCCGGTTTTTTTGCCTCGGCAAGGCTCTCAACAACAAGGCCGTTTTCAGCGTCTTCTGGACCGATGGCAAACAATACCGGGTCGTCGCCTCGCGGCTGATGACCGGCGACGAATTGCATTTCTACGATCGCAAGAATGCGGAGCTGCAGTAGCACAACCGGCGGAACATGGACACGATTCACCGATGGGACGAGATCCCCGAATTTGATGACGCGGAGACCGAAGCGGCCTGGTGGACCCTCCACACCTTGGATGTCCGCCTTATGAACAGCGCCGTCCTCAAGGAATCAGTTCGGGAATCCACCACCATCACCCTCCGATTCGATCCCCGCATGCTGGCCCGCATCAAGCGAATCGCCCGTTCCCGGTTTCTCAACTACCAGAGCATGATGAAACAGTGGCTCAGTGAGCGACTGGAACAGGAGATGAAGGATCTTTGATCCCTCCGCCCGGTCACCACGCCGGGTTCAATCCATAGCGCCCCGCGATTTCGCTCAGCTCCGGCCGCACCGCCCACTGATCCGGCAACGACGGTTCCCCGGTTGGAAAACGCTCGGTCGCCCCCTTGAGGTGCATGCAACCCTCGTTGTTGCCCAAGCGCTCCACCTCGGCGATTTCGTCCGGGGTCAGCAGGATGCCCGACGTCACCGCGGCCAGCTCATCCAACTCCTCGTGGATGCTCTTCGACCCCGCCCCATGCTCCTGAATCAAGGTCGGCACCACTGATTTCACCGCAGGTTGCGCCAGATTCCATTGGCAGGCGAACTGCAACAGGGTCAATCCGTGCCCGTCTGCAATCTGCCGGAAACGGGCCAGCTTTTCATGGGCGTGCTCCACCCAACCTTGCGGGCGATACCCGCGATGGTCGCCATCGCGGAACTTGTGCCCGGGCTGGACGACGCCGTGGAACACGCCGCCATAGTCCACCACCCGCGTGATGATATCGATCCCGAAACGCTGCGCCACGGGGAGGACATGGCGCTGCGGCCATGGCTCCAATGGATTCAAGATCAGCATCGCGGCATCAATGCGGTCCCCAAAGGTCTCGAAGTTGTGGATCAGATCCATGACAAAGCCATTGGCCGGCCCCGGAGCCACGCCAATCATTTCGGTCAGACCCGCCTCGCAGAGGCTCTCCATCCCGTCCCAAACAGCAGGACTCGAATACCCGATGGCGTCGGGGTTGTGCAGAAACACGTAATCGAACCGGGAGACCCGGCAGCGCTCAAGGGATTTCTCGGTCGCCATTCGAAGGTAGGAGGCATATTGCTCGGGCCCGCGAAGAGAGGGATCCGTGAACCGGGGGTAGCCCTTGGAACCTTGGCGCACCCCTTCGTAAATGTCGTGTCCCACGGTCCCGACGAGGCAATAGCTGTCCCGATCCACCCCGGCCAAGGCCTGGCCCAGCAACTCGTCCGCCTTGCCGTTGCCGTAAACGTCCGCGGTCACAAACGTGCGGATCCCCTTGTCGTAGGCTTCACGCATCAATTGGCCCAACGCTTCCTCGCTGAGCTGCTCGCCGAAGTGCATGTAGCGCCCTCCGCTCCAGGTTCCAAAGGCCGTCGTCGTCAGTTTCATAGTCCGATCTGCCAAGGACATTCGATTCTGCTCCGCTCCGAGTCACGCGGAAAGCCACATCTCGTCCACTTTTTTCCGGCACCGCACCGCCGCCTGTCATGCCCGGCTTCGCTCCGAGGCGATCTCCGGGGCGGTCATGGCATAGATCAGCCGTCCCGCCCCCTCTTCCAACCGGTCGAGCTCCATTTCGTGCAACGAACCTTTGCCGACCTCAAAATCTGCGTCGGCTTTGCCAACCAGATAGCCCAGGAGCATCCCGAGATCCGGTTGGTGCCCCACGATGACCACCCGCCCCAAACCCAGGTAAGGAGCCAAGCCGCCCAGTGCCTGCTCCACCCACATGCCACTCGCCAGAAACTCCGCTTCCACCGGGGGAGCGAAACCGCCTTCCTCACAGAAAAGCCGGGCCGTCTCCGTGGTCCGCCGGTAAGGACTATGGAGGACCAGATCGGGGACGCCCCTCCGTTGCCGGTAATACCAGCCCGCGTTTCGCGACTCCCTGCGGCCCCGGTCCACCAGCTCTCTCAAGGCATCCCTCCCGGCCGGAGGCTCACCCTCCGCGGTTCCGTGCCTCAACAAAGTCAGCTTCATCAGGTCGGCACCCCTCTCACATCACCATGCCGCCGTCCACCGTCAGGACCTGCCCAGTAATATAGGACGCCCCACCCCCAGCCAGAAACAAGGCCGCCGCCGCGATGTCCCCGGGCTCCCCCAATTTCCCGAGCGGGATGTTCCGGGTGATCGCCTCCTTCTGCTCACCGGTCAGGACGTCGGTCATGTCCGTGGTGATGAATCCGGGCGCAATCGCGTTCACCGTCACCCCGCGTGAGGAAAACTCCCGCGCGAGCGCCTTTGTGAAGCCGATCAATCCAGCCTTGGAGGCGGCGTAATTCGCCTGGCCCGCGTTCCCCATCAGACCCACCACCGAACTGATGTTGATGATTCTCGCCGCCGGCTGTTTCAAGAGGGACCTCTGGAACGCTTTCACGCAGTTGAAAGCCCCTTTCAGGTTCGTGTCCAACACCACGTCCCAGTCTTCCTCACTCATCCGCAACGCCAGCCCATCCCGCGTCACACCCGCGTTGTTGACCAGAATGTCCACTTTCCCATACGCTTCGAGAATCTCCTTCCCCACTACCGAGGTCGAGCCGCTGTCCGCCACATCCATGGCAAAGGCACGGGCTTTCCCCGCAAACCTTGAATTGATTTGGTCAGCCGCCGCCTGACAACTCGCCAAGCTCCGGCTGACTACCGCCACCATGGCCCCCTCACTGGCAAACACCTCGGCGATGGCTCTCCCGATCCCGCGTCCGGCACCGGTGACCACGGCCACTCTGTCTTCTAGCAAACCCATCCCACCCATTCCCACCGGCAGGACGGATTTGCAAGTCCCGGGAGTCCCGAAACTCGCGACTTCAAGTCACTGGACCCGGCGCTGGTTCTCCCACCACTTGATCATCTTCCGCATCTGCGAGGTTTCCTGGAATTCCTTCACCGGAACACCGAGACCACCCCCTTTTTCCCGCAGAACCTTGGCAGCATGCGGATCTACTTGCTGCCACGCCTGCCAATAGAAACCATAGTTGTTCCCTTCCTCTTCAAGGGTGCGGTTGAGCGTGGAGACATTCAAATTCTTCAGCAACAGGTAGACCACCCCCTCCGCCCAGGTCGCCATTTGGGCCCGGTTCGTCTCCAGCTTCGGCTTGTTGCTCTTGACCGTGAGATCCACTCCCGCCAGCAAGGCCGTCACCGCCAGAGCGTTCACCGCACCCCTGCCCCTCATGAGTTCCTTGTAATGCTCCATCCTCAATTCCGTGAAGGGATAGACTTTTTCAATCGGCTGCCTCCGCTTCGCCGCGTCCGGCCCCGCCACGATCGGCAGAAAGGTCAGCCCCTTTTCGAACCAACCTTTCGGGACATTGAACCCCCTCAACGCAGGGTGTGGCGGGGTCCCCACCAGAATCACCGCGTCCACCCCCTTCGGATCGCTATCGCCGAGCACCGACTTGCTCAATTTTTCCAGGCCCGTCACGTCATCGTAGGTCAACTCCCGCAATCCCCAATCGGCCTTGCCCGCGGAATTGGTCAACGCGGTGAGGGTCTGCGCGGTGATCCAGGAACTGTCCCCCACCAAGCCGATCGAACTCCGCGGCTTCCTGCCATTCTTCCCTTTCGCAAATAGACTGTAGAGATCCGCCAATTTGCCTTCCGACTCCGCCCCCAAATCCTCGCTCCGCACCACGATGTGGACCGTCTCCTGGTTCAGCGGCAGGATCACGGAAACTTGGTCCATCAACTTCTTGGAACGCTCACTGGTGACCACCCGCTGCCCGTCCGGCCCCAATTTCAGCTTCCCGTTCATTGAAAGCCCCGCAAGCAACCAAGCATCCGCGGGCACGATCGCCAACTGGATGTTGTCGTCCTCCACCAGACGGGCCAGAGAATCAAATCCGCCCTGGGTCGCGAAGACATCGAGCCCGATCGGCGAGTCCGGCGGCAGCTTGTCCAATTGCCCGTAAGCCGTGTTCGAGCAGATCCGCGCAAGATCTTCGCCCAAACGAATCAGCGAGCCATAACTCGGTCCGGTGGCAATGCCAGGCCGTCGCCCTGCGACAGCACGGTAGTCGGTGTTTTTCGGCAGGGCATCCTGACCAACCGCCAAGGTTGGATGGAGAACCGCGACAAGGAGAAGGGAATGAGCCAGAACAGCAATCCGTTTCATGGATAATTGCATCTTTAGGGTTGCGAAACTTCGGTAGGAAGACGCCTCAGTCCTAACACCTCGCACCACAACCTGTCAACGGTTTGGCAAAAATGGCACAGAGTCCGCCAATTTAGGCGAACCTCCACCGCCTCCACCCTCTCGATGCCTATCGAGGGAAGGAATCAAAAGGGCCGGCCAACTTCAAACGGACCACGCCCACTGGCGCTCCTTTTGTCTGGATTCGTTGATTTTGAGCTTCCATCCGCGAGCCCGGTTTTCTATGATCATCGTCGCTGGACGGAATGCTCGCTCCCTTCCCCCTGACACCATGAAATCGCTCGCCGCTTCTCTCTGGTTGCTCGCCTCAAGTCCAGCATTCGCCGTCGAGGAATCTACCAGCTCATCGCCGTCAACGACGCCACCGACCGTTACCAACGGACTCCCGAACCCGCCGCCGCCGTCTCCTCCGCAAAACCCAGGAATGCCCCCCGGAGGCGTCCGCCCGCCGGTCCCGCCTTCCAACCTGAATCCTCCGGTCACCACCCAACCGGCGCCGCCACGCAATCCCGTCCCACCGCTGGGCACCGTCCCGCCGCCAAACCCGCCCACAGCCCCGAACCCACCGGCCACAACTCAACCCGCGCCACCTCCGGGCAGCGTGCCTCCTCAGATTCCGCCAACCGGCCCGAATCCTCCGGTCACCACCCAACCGGTCCCGCCGCGGAATCCCGTCCCACCGCCGGGCACCGTCCCTCCGCCAAATCCGCCCACAGCCCCGAACCCACCGGTTGCCGTCCAACCCGTTCCACCTCCTCCACCGGCTGCCCAACCTCCCGAATCCGCCCCGGGCGGCACCGGCCCATCCTCGATGCTCCCAGCCTTGCGTCCCGCTCCCCCGCGCCAGCCGGTTTCCCGCCCCCGCCCGCCTTTCCGCAGTGGCGATCCCTTGCCGGACCTGACCGACGCAGAACTGGCTGCTTTTGCGGCAGGGCGTCAGGAATTCCAGAACCGCGAGACGCCGCAGGGTGGCTTGGGCCCGATCTTCAACCAAACTTCCTGCGCAGTGTGCCACTTTCAGGGTGGTCTCGGTGGGGCCGGCCTCATCACGGTGCGCCATTTCGGCCGAATCAGCCCCGAGGGCTTCGATCCCCTGACTTCGCTCGGAGGTTCGCTCTTGCAGGCTCAAGCCATCGCTCCCGCCGCTCGCGAATTCATCCCCCGGATCGCGAATGTCGTTGCGGTGCGTCAGCCGACCGCCCTCTTTGGCCTCGGCTTGATCGAAGCCATTCCGGACCAAACCCTGCTCGCTCTGGCCTCCGCCACCAAGCCGGACGGAGTCCGCGGAAGGGCTCATCTGGTCATCGATCCGGTTTCGGGAGCCGAGAGGGTCGGCCGTTTCGGATGGAAGGCCCAACACGCCACCGTGCTGGCTTTCGCTGCCGACGCCTACCGTAATGAGATGGGTGTCACCAACCGCCTTTTCCCCGTGGAGAATGCTCCCAACGGGAATGCCACCCTCCTCGCTCTCCACGATCGGGTGGCCGATCCCGAGGACGTGGTCGATCCCGCTACGGGCAAGGCGGATGTCGATCTCAGCGCCGATTTCATGAGATTCCTCGCCGCCCCGCCTGCGTTGCCCGCCGATTCGCGCACCGAATCCGGCCGCGCACTCTTCAGCAGTGTCGGCTGCGCCGTCTGCCATGTCCCTGAACTGCTCACCGGCGCCACCGGAAGCGCGGCCACCTCGAACAAGCCGGTGCCTCTCTATTCCGACCTGCTCCTCCACGACATGGGCAGACTCGGCGATGGCATCACCCAAGAACAGGCCGGGGCCCGCGAGATGCGCACCGCCCCCCTGTGGGGAGTCCGCCTCAGCGCCCCCTATCTGCACGACGGCCGCTCCCCCAACATCCAATCCGCCGTCACGGCGCACGATGGTGAGGGCGCCGCTTCCAGAGACCGCTTCAACAAACTGAAACCCGCAGACCGCGCTCTTCTGCTGCAGTTCGTCCAATCACTTTAAGGTTCCGCCGAGAATATCGCGCGCGGGTGGAACTTCGAGATGGCATCGTCGGGGAATCCGACGGACCGCAGTCAGCGGAGGATGTCCTATGCAACTCTGGCTCCGTTAGCTCACAGTTTTGCCCGCAGTTCTGGGAACGCTGAGACAGCATGCCCAAAGATTGGCTGAGGAAGAATGGCCCTCAAGAGCAAGGGCAAAGGAATCAGCCACCTCAGGCGGATGCCCCGAACAGGGCACCGACTCCAGCCGTAAGGGCCATGGCAAGCGCGCCCCAAAAGGTCACGCGAGCCACCGACTTGAAAACGGGCGACCCGCCGACCCGGGCGGCGAGCCCTCCCAAAACCGCGAGGAAGACCAACGATGCTCCGGATACGCTCCAGACAAGCGAAGTGGCTGGAACCAACGGCACGAGCAGCAAAGGCAGGGCCGCACCAACCGCAAAGGTGCCGGCTGAAGCGATTGCAGCCTGAACCGGCCGCGCGCTAAGGGTGTCGGAAATCCCCAGTTCATCTCGCAAGTGGCTTCCGAGTGCATCCTTGGCCATTAATTGAGTGGCCACCTCTTTGGCCAGTTCACCATCGAGACCACGCGCCACATAGATGGCGGCCAGTTCGGCATGTTCCTTTTCCGGCTGCTTCGCCAGTTCGTCCCTTTCCCTCGCCAGATCAGCGCCTTCCGTATCGGCCTGGGAACTCACCGAGACATATTCGCCGGCCGCCATCGACATCGCCCCCGCCACCAGACCGGCAATTCCCGCAACGAGCACACCTCCCCTGTCCGACTCGGCAGCGGCCACGCCAACGATAAGGCTGGCGGTCGAAACGATGCCATCATTCGCGCCGAGAACGGCGGCCCGAAGCCAACCGACGCGGTCGGTGCGGTGGAACTCGGAGTGCCTCATGATAAATCGCGTTTCCCTGAGGGGACGGCTCACCGACCCAGGTAAACTTGCGCGTTCAAGCCGTCCGTTGCAAGCCTCAATGAAGAATCCGGTTCCTTTGACGAACCTCACAGGCTCAGTGACTCCAATCGACCGAGCGGACTGAAGCCTGAGGAACAGAAGGCACACTACCACCGGCGGGACTCGAACCCGCACACCCCTCGCGGAGCAACGGATTTTAAGTCCTCTTATTGGTTAGTTGTTTTGCTTCCGTTTACTCCTAATCCTTCGCTATTTTGCGCGAGATTGCAAGAGAGAAACTTTTTCTGAATGCAAGTTTTCGCATGTTCACGCAGCTCGGTTGTCAGAAGTTGTCATACGGTTTCCGGTCCTCCCCTCTGCGGGCAGAAAGACTTCCGCCCACTTGTTGACCGCTTGTCCGCCAACCACAAAGAACCGCACTCCGGCATCTTCGATCTCCCAAAGCCGGTGAATGAAGTCATCGGGACCCTCCTCATCCATTCACCAGTGCTTCCCGCAGGTTTGGAATGTCCGGGATTCCGTCACCTGATCCCGCGAACCGCGCGTTCCGTCTTTGAAGTTCGGCAAGAGAGACCCGGCCGCTCACAACGGACTCGGCGTCACGCTTCCTCGAAATCGCCTTGCCCACAGCCCGCCCCTCCGGGGAATCCAACCGCACTCTGACGGGCGCGGGCTTGCGGACACAATCGGCCAACAGTCGCTCCAGTGCCAACGAGGCTTCCACGCTGATGGCCGATAACCCTCGTTCGCGTTTGGAGATGACCGATTGCCGGACACCCAACAGGCGGGCAACCTCCGCCTGCGTTCCGATCTTCTTTCGCAGAAAGCTGTACTTGGACGCGGAAAGTGGTCTACGTTCGGACACGTCGAGATGATGTCCCTCTGGGCCATCCAGCGCAATGGAATTATTCCTGAGTGAATATCTGCCCGCAACCGGATTCAGAGGAGATTCCCTCCCCCATGCCCCAGTCCCTGCGGCTGGTGATCAGATGTTGGCACCCCCTTGATCAGTCAGGCCCAACGGGCCTGGCGAACACGTTGCTTCAAGCGGAAACCTGCATTCCTACGGGCTTCCTTGCAAACCGGATCGGGGGTGTGAATGCAAGGTTTCGCAGGGATGCGCGCGCCGGTTGTCATGTTCTGTCACGCACGACATCACCGTTTTTTGAGCCCGAGAACTGATCTGCTCAATTCGTTGCTCCTACCGGTTTGAGAAAGCGTTCCAATCCATCCCATGCGGAGCGAATTGGTTGCCTGGTCCGCGGGTCTCGAACGCCAACCTCTTCAACAGTCTTGTTCCAGCGACCGTAGTTGCACGGTGCGCACGAGATGACGACGTTCTCTAAATCGTTGTTCCCCCCTCTAGCATGAGGCAAAACGTGGTCGTATTGAAGCCACATGGCCTGGAAACCAGCATGCTGCTCGGTGTTCTTTGGCCCCCACGGCACTGCCTCCGGGTAGGCGCTCCGGATGGCTTGCCTGACTTCGGCACGGATGACGGGGATGCCGCAGAATCGACAATGAAAGCCGTCGCGTTTCAGAAGGAGCTCCTTTTCCGCACTGCTTGGCATTCGTTCATTGATGCGTTCAGTCCGCGAAAGACTTGGCGGCGCCCCAGCTACGACGCGGTAGAGGATATGGGGACTGGCAGTTCCCCAAATGGATTCGGACCACTCCCGAATCACAGGCATATCGGAGAGGCGAATCAGC
>JAGWVU010000053.1 GCA_018970725.1 Verrucomicrobiota bacterium | reverse complement strand
AACTTCCGCAAACTTGCCAAGGACGACTCGAAGAGGAGGAACGAATCCCGTCGGCCGGTAAAGTGGCTATTCACCACCGCTGACGCCAGGATCAAGCTGCGTCGCCTATACCCGGCGATTTAGGCTGGTCGGACCACTGCCGTCCCGCCTGCAAACCGCCCCGCTCCCCTGCGTTTCCTCCGTGCGCTCGAAACAAAAGTCTCCCCCGCAGGGGTGAGCAGAAGAACAAACAAGCGGGATCATAGTTGCCTCCCTGATCGTTTCAATCGCCGCTGTCGCCACCATCGTCAGATGACGAGCTATCCGAAATATCGGAATGATCTGCCGAGGAATACCAAAAATGCACGGCGGGTGAGGTTGGAGAGCACGTTCAAGGACTCTGCTTCGCGACCGGCCCTGCGAGCTTGATCCCGGTGCCGCATCAGCAATCCAGTGGCCGTGACAATGAGCGCGGAAAGCGCAAGGGTGATGGTTGCGATAGTCAACTCGGTGGTCATATGGCTGATTGGATTTTGTTGATACCGTTTCCCAAGTCATTCACCAATCGGCGGAAGGGGCTCTGTAAAAGACCCGGCCGCTGCCGGGTGTGAAAACCCTGTGAGGCTTGCGGGCTTCCCGCCTGCAACATCCCCCAAGCGGATGAACCGTCAATCGGGATGATAGTTGTTGCCGGAATGCGGTCGGACCACAGGTCAAACTTACCCGCATTTCTCAAGCTCTCGCTGCTCCGACTTTGCGCATAGCGTTAGTCTAGACCACACCCTGGAACTCGGCCGGGACATCGATCAGCGGGGCGAGGAACGTCCAGAGGGGGACCTTGCGGTCCCGGGTGAGGATGCCGGTCTTGAAATCGTGGACCCAGCCTTTCTCATGGCGCAAACGAAAGACTTCGGTGGTGCGTTCCAGAAGGTGGAGGGGGGAGGCCAGCGCGCGATCACAGCCCTCGGCGAGGGTCTCTCCGGGCCGCAGAGGGATGAGGTCGATGCCCCCGTATTCGAACCGTTGTCCGGCATAACAGAAGACCTGCAGGCCTTCCTCCCGTTTGAGCAAGGGCAGGAACCCCGGTCCTTCCCCGTAGAGAAAATAGGTGGACTCGGTCAGGAACCGGGAAACGGAGGGATTGGCGAGGACGCGCGGTTCCGCTTTTCCCGGTTCACGCGACAGGATTTTCCACGAAACGGCCGGATCCTCGCGCAACAGGTTGAGATAACTTTCGATCCAATCCTGATAGAGTTCAAAACGCTCCTCGTCGGTGGCTTTCAGGAGTTCCGCGCCATTAACCTGGAAGCGGATCAGGAAGCGGTCCGGGTCGGACAGTTGGGGCCGGCTGATATATTCCGCAAGGGAGGCTTCCCGCACCAGTTGGCGCGCCCTTTCACTGAACTCATCCTCCACCGGCGCGCTTTCCGCCAGTTCCTTCAAGAGGCGGCCGGGTTCCGCGCCCAGAAAGATCTCCTCCAGAATATCCCGGTGGCTTCCCGGGGGCAGGATATGGTTTTTCGATTGCCGCCCGGCGGGTCTTCCGGAGGATTCCCAGCGCGGATCGCTGCCGGTCTCGATCCGGTCGCGGATCTGACGCACCCGCACCATTTGTTCCTTCACGAGGTAATAATGCTGGTCGATGAGGCTGACATGGTTTTCATCCGGTTCCTGCCAGGCATCCATCTCCGTTTGGAGACGCATCATGAAGTCGTTGGCCCGATGGATGAGATCCTGGGTTTGTGAGGCTTTGAGCGGGCCGCCCGGAAACACCTGACGTTCCACCGACCGCAAGGAGCAGACGAAAAGACGGATGCGTCCGTCCGCGACCCGGACCTGAATGAAAGCGGGGCCCCAGTGGGAGACGGCGCACAATTGGGTGGCGATCGGCTCCACCAATTGATCCTCGATGGCGCGGCGCAAGGCCCGGGCACCGAACTCCCTGACGAATCCCATACCAGCCAACAGGTCATACACCGCCGGATCGATGGAAACGCTGATCTTCCGCTGGCGCAGACCGTGGCGGGCCAGCGACCGCTTCACCATTTGGAAGACGATGCCCTCGATGTGCTCCCTTCCAAGTTCATGGAACGCGACGACGCGATCGAGCCGATTGAAGAACTCCGGGCGGAAGAAGTTCCGCGCGGCATCGGCATAGACCACGCCATCCGCAAGGTGTTCCGCGCCGAAGCCGACCCTTGATCTGGCCTCATGGGCGCCGAGGTTGGAAGTGAGGACGATGATGATGTTGCAAAAATCCGAGGTGACCCCGTTGGCGTCGGTCAACCGGCCGTCATCGAGCACCTGAAGCAGCAGATCGATCACGTCCGGGTGCGCTTTTTCAATTTCATCCAACAAAAGCACGGCGTGGGGTCGGCGCCGGACGGCCCCGGTGAGGGCTCCCTGACGGCCCCCGAACGTTCCGATCAACCTGGCGACGCTGTCCCAGCCCACGTATTCGTTCATATCGAACCGGATGAGGCGATCCGCGCTGCCGAAGTAGTATTCCGCCAGGGCCTTGGCGCATTCGGTCTTGCCGACGCCGGTGGGCCCGAGAAAAAGGAGGGAAGCGACGGGCCGCCCGGGATCATTGAGCTGGGCCTTGGCTAGGACGATGGCGTCGACCATGGCCGCGATGGCCTCCCGCTGGCCGACGATGCGGTTCTTGAAAAAGGTTTCGACGGTCCGCGTCTCCAGCATCTGGTGGCGGTCCATGAACCGTTGGCGGACGCCGGTCTTGGTCTCGAAGTAGCGGAACAGGTTGGCCTTGTCGATGACGGCCCCGGGATGCCCGGCGGCGATCTGGCGCAGCAGTTCGGCCCCCTTGCCGGGGAAGGCCCGGCCGCGGACGAAGCGGCGGGACAATTCGACGATCAAGGGGAGGATCTCGGGGGAAAAACGACACCCGTGCAGTTGCTCCATTTCCTGGAGGATGCGGATGAGGATCCGGCAGGTTTCCAAGTCCGAGGGTTCGCGGACTTGGACGACCCGGAAGAGATCGGCGAACCCGCGGTCGATCTCCCGCAGTTTGCGCCACGCGGCCGGGGTGACCTCGGCGACGACCCGTGACTTGCCCTCTTCGAGATGCAGCTTGAGCACCTGGCCGACGGTCATGTTGGAATCGCGGCTCTGGCCGGCTTGGAACAGGCCAAGCAGGTCGTCGAAATAGAGGACGTGCCGTTTCTGGGAAGCCTCCTCGAGGATGGCGATGACGCGCTGTTCCCACTGCCCCATGTAGCTCATCCCGGAAATGAGCCGTTGCGGGGAAAGGAGCCAGACCTGAAGGCCACGGTTGGAGCGGGGTTTCTGCAAGCGCCGGATGGTCTCGTGGAGAATCGCCGTCTTTCCAACTTGGTTCGGCCCCACCAGAACGACCGGCGCGGGGGCCGTGGCCCCACGGGCTTGCCGAAACCAGCCCAGCAGACCGGTCACTTCCGCCTCCCGGCAGAGGGCCCGTTCCAAGTCATTGGGATAGAGACGGTTCAAACACCGACCGGTCCGTTCCAGTTCATTGGCTCCGGTGATCTTTTGGGCATCTCCAAGAAACGCCAGGGCCCGTTCCTCGCCATCATCCTCCGGGAGTTCCCGGTCCACCTGCACCCGGATTTGCAGGGTATCCAGATGGGAATAAACGACTTCGCTGAACTGGTATTCGCTCAGGTTCTCCTGTTTTTTCTCCAGTCGTTTGAAATGCTCGGTTAGGACCTCCGAGACCCGGTCCTCGAGTTTTTCGGTGGAGAGGACTTCGATGGTCAGCCCGGGCAACTGGGGCAGCAGCGCCAGGGTGCGTCCGAACGAGGGGAACGTCGCGACGTAGATGCGGGTCCGCAAGGTATGCCGTCGCAGATTGATCAGCAGATCCAGTTGCCGGTAAAGGAGCCGGGGATGGAACGACCAGGCCTCCAGGGCGCGGTGATTGATTCCCCCGGCCTGCACCATCAGGTGTTCGCGCACCTTATCCTGAAGGCGCCGCACCGCCCGGTCCTCCAGATTGTCTTTCTGTTCAAATTCACTGAGAAAAAAAAGTGGTCTGGCCCAATACAACGCCGCGGCCGAGGGCTGCTGGATCTTATCGACCACGATCGGGATGGAGAATTCGATCACGGTGCTCATCGCAATTGCGCGACCTCCTTGGGCAGGCATTGGCGGACAATGGTCTCAAGCAAATCGGCGGAGAAGTAACCTTGTCCGGAGGTTCCACTGGAATCATCCTTCCAATGACCGCGCTCCAAGTTGTAACGGCGATGGATTGGAACATCCCGGGCGGCTCCCCCGTGGACTTCCTCCCGTTTGAGCCAGAGTTGTTCCAAGGCGCTTTTGTGATCGGTGATCACCACCCGGAATTTGTTTTTTCCGAACGCTCTTTCGGCTTCGAACTCGTGTCCCCCGATCTCCCCGCGGAACCAGAGATAAGCGAGCGGCCCGCTGAATTCCAAGGCCAGCGCGAGGACCTCCCGATCCCGCGGCACCGGGGAGCCCGGCTCGACCAGCTGGGGTTGGACCATGTCCCCGGTTTCGTTCACGAAGCGGGCGGGCGGGTTCCTGACGCACACCGCCAAGCGGCAATCACAACCGAGTTTCCCGGCCAGCTCCCGGTAATCTTCCACCACGCTGACCAAGTGGGAAAGTTCATCCGCCTGGAAGACGAGGACGAACAACTCCGGATACTGCTCCGAGGCGGCGTAGAGCGAGAGGAGAAGCTGTTCGTAATCCGCCTCCGTGACGCCCCCTCTGCGACCGTCCGCGGACCCGTGACCTCCCTGTTGCAAGAGCAGCGTCTCCTCCCGGAGCAACACCGCGCCCGCCTTCTTCTCCAGCCCCTTGAGGAGGGCGTCGATTTTTTTACTCCGCTCCAGCTTCTTCTCGGCGTGACCCTCAGGCCACCAAGGGCTCCCTCGCCGCACGTCTTTTTGCAACCGGAGGAATGTGCCGGTCAATTCCCCCACGAAAGGGGCCCGCAGGAGGCGCTGGAATTTCCGCCGCAACTTCGCCACGCTCTCCAGTTCCGAGGCGGTGCCTTCCGCCGGGGCAGCGGAGGGTTTGATGTAACGGACCCCCTGCAGCCCCACGCGGACTTCCCCGCGTTCCCGGGTCGATTCATTGAGGTTCCCGGCAACCCGCCGCAACACCTCGGTCCCGATGGCGCGGCGCAGGGGACGCGCCCCATAACGTGGATCATAGCCGCGCTCCAGAATCCGCTCGACCAGCTCCGGCTCCAGTTCCAGCCGCAAGCGCCGCTCCCGGATGCCGTCCCGCCGGCGCAAACTTTCCAATTCCTTGGACACGATCAGGCGCAGATGCTCCGGACTGAGCGGCGCAAACGGAACAATGTGATCGATCCGGTTGAAAAACTCCGGCCGGAAACGCTTCTTCGCTTCCGCGGTGAAATGTTCCGCCGCCGCGGTGGGGGACGCCGTGCCGCCGCCGAACCCGAGCCGGCTTCCGGCCCGGTATTCCTGGGCTCCGAGATTGGAGGTCATGATGACCAGGGCGTTGCTGAAATCGGCCACCCGCCCGGCGCCATCCGTGAGCCGGGCTTCCCCGAGCACCTGGAGAAAAAGGTCGAACACCGCCGGGTGCGCTTTCTCGAATTCATCGAGCAAAACCACCGAGAAAGGCTGGTCCCGCATCTGGGCGGTGAGGAGCCCCTCCTGCTCCTGTCCGAAATCGCTCACGAGACGCGCCGCGCCCAACGACGTGTTGTATTCGCTCATGTCGAGCCGGATCATCCGGTCCCGGCTGCCGTAGAAAAATTCCGCCAGGCTCTTGGCCAGTTCCGTCTTTCCGACCCCGGTCGGCCCGACAAAGAGGAGGCTGGCGAGGGGTTTGCCCGGACGGGAGAGCCGCGCCTTGATGGTGGCGATGGTATCGACGACCACGCGCAGGGCTTCATCCTGGCCCATTACCCGTTCCCGCAACCAGACTTCGGTTTGTTCCGGATCCAAAGGAATGGAGTCCTCCAGCAGGGTCAGCGGCAGGCCGCTCTCCGCGGAAAAGATCTCGTTCACCCGGTTTACGGTGAACGGAGCGGCCCCTGTTCCCAGCCTGCCCGACGCGGGGCGGAGGGACCGCTGCAAAAAGCGGACCGGTTTGCCGGGATAGGCGGAGTAACCTGCATACCGCCGGTGCAAGGAATCCACCCGCTCCAGGGCCGCCTCGTCCGGCTCCCTTTTGGCCAGGTCCGCCGCCACCTCCCGCAGGATCCGGCGCGAGGCTTCCGGCGAAGGCTCCTCCACCCGGAAGGGGCGCAGCCCGTCGAGGGCACGCGGATCCCGCTTCTCCACGGCGGCCAATTGGTCCGGCGTGCATTCGATGACCGCCAACAATTCCTCGCGCACCATCTTGGGCCGGAAAAACGCCGCCACGTTGTCGCTCTTTCCCCCACCCCGCCCGGCCTCGAGCAGTTCCGCGAGATTTCCCAAATGCAGGATGGCCCCGCTCTTCTTCGCCTCGTCGGCAATGTTCTGGCAACGTCCCTGCCAGTCGCCAAAACCGGACATCCCGGAGACGAGCCGTGATCCGCTGGTTTTCCAGAAGTGCCGCCCCTCCAGCCCGAGTTCTCCGCTCCGCCGCACCAGTTCGTGAAAGATCGCCGATTTGCCGACGCCGGGGAGCCCGACCAACAGCACGCTGCCAGCCCGACGCCCGGTCAACGCGCGGGCCAAATCCTCGACGATTTGCTCCCGGCCCCAGGCCACGGGCATCTCCGCCGGCTTGAGGAGGACGCCGACCTTGGCCAGCTCGCTCCCGCCTTCGCCCCCGGGCTCGGCCGAGGACTTGTCGAAGCGCTCCCTGGGCGTGTCCGGGGCCAGATCCAGCGGGATGACCCGCATGTCCAACAGCTTGGTGCGCTGCATCATCGCCAGGGCGAGCAGGCTCTTGTTTTGCCTGCAGCGCAGCAGGGCGGTGCGGACCTCATCCTCCAATCGTTGGGCGAGATCCGCGCCCGGCTCCGAGACCACTTCAAGCTCGAGGTCCGGGAGATAGGCGATGCTGGATCCGTCATGCTGCCAGACGACGAAGGGAAACGTCAGATCGACCGGTTCCCTCCACGCCGCGGAACGAAGCAAGGGGTGGATGATAAGGTTGATGGTCCCCGTCTCCGGGATGGTCGGGATCTGGCGTTCGTGGACTTCCGCCGGATCCATCTCGCGGAGCAAATCCGTCGCGAGTTGGAGATGTTCCCGGAAGATCCGTTTCGCCCTGTTCCCGAACGTCCGGATCTCGGGCCAGAGGAGAATCTCCGCGCACAACTGCTCCCGTCGGTCCGGGCTGGGCTCCAGATGACGGGTGATCGCGACGACTTTGACGAGGAAATCCAGCACGCGGCTTGGTAATAAGGCGCGTGCCGAAGCACGAGTCAAGCGTTGGGGTCCAGCCCGAGAATGCCTCTCCGCACCAGTTCCAAGGCCATCCGCGTGGTCCGTTCCTTGAACCCGAGCCGCTCCGCGACGAACTGATACCGCTTCACCAAGGAGTCCAGTCCCCGCCGGGCGACCGCCACATAGACCGTGCCCACCGGCTTCCCGGGGGTTCCTCCTCCGGGCCCGGCGATCCCGGTCACGGCCACGGCGTAATCCGTCCCGGCCCGTTGCAGGGCGCCCTCCGCCATGGCACGCGCCACCGGTTCGCTGACCGCTCCGTGTTCCTCCAACAACGCTTCCGCCACGCCGAGTAACTCCGTTTTGGCCGCGTTCGCGTAAGTCACGTAACCCTGGCGAAAGACCGCCGACGCCCCCGGGACGTCGGTCACCTTGGATGCGATCATCCCTCCGGTGCAGGATTCCGCCGTCGCCAGCCAAAGACGCCGTTCCGCGAGCAACTCCACCACGGTCTGCTCCAGGCTGCGCCCGTCCGCATTGACGAATTGATCCGGAAAATGCGTCCGCACGAGCGACTCGGCCCGATCCAAACGGTCGACCGGACCGATCACCCGGACATCGACTTCGCCCAACCGCGCGCAGTAGCCGATCTCCAAGCCCCCGATGTCGAGGAGCGCGGGCTCGAGGACTTCCGCCAACTGGGATTCCCCCACCCCGACGACGCGGAGATTGCGGAACGTGGTCACCCGCCCGGTGCCCTCCACCATGGCCTTCAACCTCGGCAAAACCTCGTTCTGGAACATTGGCTTCAGTTCCCGGGGCGGCCCGGGCAGAATGAAGAGATGCGGGTGTTCCCCGGCCGCGGCGGGAAAATAAAGGCCGGGCGCGGTGCCCTGCGGATTGTCGAGCACCACGGCCCCCTGCGGAACCATGGCCTGGCGCGCGTTGCTCTCCGGCATCACCCGGCCATAGCGCGCGAAAATCCCCCGGATATGCTCGACCAGCGCCTCGTCCAAGCGGAGTTCGCGCCCGAGCAGTTCCGCGACCACCTCGCGCGTCACGTCATCGCTGGTCGGCCCGAGACCTCCGGTGATGAGGACCGCGTCCGTCCGGGGGAAAACCTCGCGGAGGAGTTCGCCGATGACCGCTCCATCCGGGACCGTGGTCTGGCGCTGGATCCGGATCCCCAACGGGAGCAAATGGTCGCCGAAATAGGCGACGTGCGTGTTCACCACTTGGCCGAGCAACAGCTCCGTGCCGGTATTGACAACTTCGAGGCGCATGATGGGTTCAGAAGCGGTTTTTCCACATCATCGACTCCTGCGGACGCTCGGACCGCTGGTTGTATTTGGCCGATGGCTTGGTGTGGTAGGGCGTCAGAATGGTTCCCTCAACCCGGAAATAAATGAGTTGGCCGATCGGCATCCCGAAGTAGACGCGCACGGGTTGCTGCACGGAAATCTCCAATGTCCAGTGGTTGGCGAAACCGACATCCCCCTTCCCCGCCGTGGCATGGATATCGATCCCGAGCCGCCCCACGCTGGACTTGCCCTCGAGAAACGGAACGCACTCGTGGGTCTCGGTATATTCCAGGGTGACCCCGAGGTAGGTCTGTTGCGGTTGCAGCAGAAAGCCCTCCTCCCCGATCTCGAAGTGGATGATCTCGTTGTGCTTGCGGGCATCGAGTTCCCCGTCCTTGTAGGTGGCGAGGTGCCGGCCGAGATGAACGTCGTAGCTGTTGCTCCCAAGGCAATCCCGGTGGAAGGGCTCGATCACGATGGTGCCCGCCTCAATGGCGGCGAGGATGGCGCTGTCCGATAGAATCATGTAACGGTCCTACCCCTTCGCGAATCCGCCACCGCCGTCAAGACAACCCAAGGAAAAATCCCTTTACATCCCGAACGCCCCTTCCATATTACCGACCCGCTCCGTGGGGAATCCTCCGGAGCGCCTCCTGAAAACCGTCTGCCACACCGTCTACCGAGCCCGCCATGAAAGTCGCCGCTTCCCTGGGATCCGCCAAAAATCGCCATGCCGATTGCCAAATCGTGAAGCGCAAGGGCACGATTTATATCATCTGCAAGTCGAACCCGAAGTTCAAGGTCCGCCAAGGCCGCACCAAGGGCACCCGGATGGGCAAAAAAGGCGTGAGCTGAACCTCCCGGTCTTCAGCGACCGTTCGTATCCAGTTCCTGACGAAGCGCGGCCAACCCGCGGCGCACTCTGGCCTTGACCGTTCCCAAGGGCAGTTCGAGCCATTCCGAAGCCTCTTTCACCGTCAGGTCTTTTCCGTAGACCAACTCAATGGCCTCGCGTTGTTCCGGCGTGAGTATTGCCATCGCTTCCCCCACCCTCACCATCTCATCCTTCCGCTCGTATTCCGCCATGGCCGGGGACGAGGTCCGGAAGCCCTCGTTCACCTTGCGCTCCTCCAGAAATTCATCCCGGAGGCGAAACCTGCGCCGGTTCGAGCGCAACCGGTCGATGGCCCGGTTGCGGGTCATCGCGTAAACCCAGGTGGTGGCCTTGCCCTTCCTCGTTTCAAACTGGCGGGCCTTTTCCCAGACATGGGTGAAGACATCCTGCGTCACCTCGCGGGCATCGTCCGGATCGTTGAGAACGCGGTAGGCGGTGCTGTAAACCAAACCGACAAGGCGCGAGTGCAATTCCGCGAAGCTGGACTGATCCTGATGAGCGACGGCCTGCAACAGGAGATCATCTGAAAGAGCAACCCCGGCATCGAGCTTCATATAAGGAAATCTGATTCACAAAGACGAATTCGCAAGATGTAAATAAGATTTTCTAATTCTTGCGCACCCGGTCCGGAAAGATTTGCAGACAGCCCTTGGGACGCATGTTAGCTTTTTCCCATGCCCGCACTGGCTTCCACCCCTGAGTCCCTGACGGTCAGCGAGTTGACCCGGCGCATCCGCCAAACCTTGGAGAGCGGCATCGGCAAGGTTTGGGTGGAGGGGGAGATCAGCAACCTCCGCCACCAAAATTCCGGGCACAAGTATTTCAGCCTCAAGGATGCCGACGCCCAAATCCGCTGCGTCATCTTTCGCGGACAGGACAAGGACCAGACGCCGATTCGGGACGGCATGAAGGTGCGGGTCCATGGTGACCTCTCCGTCTACGAAACCAAAGGGGAGTATCAGATCATCGTCCGCATCGTCCAGCAAAAGGGCGTCGGTGAGCTGCAGGCCCGCTATGAAGCCCTCAAGCGGAGACTCGATGCGGAAGGCCTTTTCCGGCCGGACCGAAAACGCGCGATTCCCCGCTTCCCCCGGACCATCGCCTTGGTGACCTCACCCACCGGCGCGGCGGTGCAGGACATGCTCCACGTACTTTCCCGCCGCGCCCCGTGGGTCCGCCTCATCATCGCCCCGGTCCGGGTTCAAGGGGAAGGCGCCCACGAGGAAATCGCCGCGATGATCCGGCGCCTCGGGGAGAGGGCGATCCCCGGGTTGCCGGAGATCGATACCCTGATCGTGGCCCGGGGCGGGGGGAGCATCGAGGACCTTTGGAACTTCAACGAGGAGTCCGTGGCGCGGGCGGTGGCGGGATGCCCGATTCCGGTGATCTCCGGGGTGGGCCACGAGATCGACTTCACGATCTGCGACTTTGCGGCGGACTTGCGCGCTCCCACCCCAAGCGCCGCCGCAGAAATCGCGGTGCCGGATCAGGCGGAGTTGTTGAACGATCTGAACCGGGCCCGGACCCGGATGGAAAGTAGCGTCCGGACCCGGATGGAACAGTCCCGCCGGCTCCTGGAGCTGGTTTCGCGCAGCGCCATCTTCCAGGAGCCAGGACGGGTTCTGGCGGAACGGCGGCAACGGCTCGACGATTCCGCGGAGCGCATGGAGGCGGCGCTGGAAACCCGGTTGCGCCGGGTGCGGGACCGGGTGGACCACGCCACGAGGCTGCTGGAAATGAGCCGCCCGGACCGTCTTCTGGCCCAGAGGTCAGAATGGCTGCAGATGTTGGGGGAGCGGCTCGCCCAAGCGGTGCGCCGCCGTTTGGAGGAACAGCGCCAGCGCCTCGCGCCGCTTGCCAATTTGGTGCGGACGCTGGGGCCGGAATCCGTTCTCAGCCGGGGTTACTCGCTGACCGTGGATGCGGGTGGCAATGTCATCAGCTCGGTCGCGGAAGCCTCTCCCGGCTCCCGGCTGGTGACCCGGTTGCGGGACGGTGAATTGGAAAGTGAAGTCAAAGAGGTGCGGCCGGGACACGGGGGCCGGGAATGACCGGCCTCTGGAACAAAAAGCCCCGCGGGACCGGTCACGGAGACGGGTCCCGGGGGCGTGAAGCGCGATCAGACGGGCAGGCGCTTACTGCGGGAGCAGGATCGCGTTGCCGTCAAGGTAGTTGGGAAGGAGACCGCCGGTGATCCGGCCCTGATCATCCTTCTGACCCGGTTGGAAAATGTTGTCGATGTTGCTGCCCTTGGGTCCGCGGACGGTGGCCCCGGGTTGATTCGTGGTCAGGCGCTCGGGCCGGACCTGCCCGCCGACGTAGCCGACGACCGCCTTTTTCTGGTCGAGCCACGGGTGGAACTGTCCGTAGGCACCACCGCCGGTCTGCTCATCGGCAACGATGGGGGCATTGGCCGGGGCCGAGGAATTCATCCCTTTGACGTAGATCACGCAGTTCTCGATGGGATCGAGGAAGCCGTCCCCGTTCGGCGGATTGCTCTTCTGGGGGTTGTTGGTCTGGTAGTAGAAGATTTCGTCGGCACCGACACCGGTCTCCTTCATCAAGGTCTGGAAGACCAAGGTGGAGTTGCCGAAGTCGTTGCCGCCCTCATCCTTGTTGGGAAACGAACCGTCCCAATCGAGGGCGTAGAGGTTCAAGGTGGTCAGGATCTGCTTGTAGTTCGAGACCGACTTCATCATCTTCGCGCGCGTCGTGACCAGGCTGTAGGCCGGGAACGAAGCGCTCGCGAGGATGGCGATGATCGTGATCACGATCATGAGTTCCAAAAGGCTGAAGGCCTTCCGGGTGGAGCGGATGATGTTCATTTTATTCTAATATTTATGGTTTGGTTTGTGAGGAACGGGATGCCCCGCCATCACCAAGGCATCGTGCCAAATTCCGCCGGAAAAGACAAGCCAAGTCGTGCAGGAAAACGGAGAATCCCGCGGCGCTCACTCCGGCCCGCCGAAGGTCCTGTTTTCCGGCCCTTCCTCTTCATTCTTGCGGAGCACTCCGGACATATCCTCCACGACTTCCCACAGGGCGCGGGTGATGTAGATGGGAGCGTGCTGCTGGATCGCCATTGCCATGCTGTCGCTCGGGCGGGCATCCAGTTCCACGATCTTGCGCTGATGCAGTTCGTTCTCCGCGCTGAGGATCAGGCGGGCGAAATAGACCCCCTCGGCGAAATCGTTGATGACAACCCTTTCCACCTTGGCACCGAGCGACAAAAGGATATCGGCGATCAGGTCGTGCGTCTGGGGCCGGGGCTTGGGCGTCCCGTTCATGAACATCGTGATGGCCGCCCCCACGGTGGTATCCACATAGATGATGAAGACTTTCTCGTCGTTTCCCACGAACACGGCGCAACCGCCGCTGGTCGGGAAGACCGCCCGGACTTCAATCTCAAGGACGTCGTTGCTCATGAATGTTCTGCCAATCCCTATGGACTACTTCAAGCCCCGTTTCAAATACTCGCTCACCGTGGCCACATAGCGCAGCGCCCAGTTGCGGATCTCCGCCTGCTCCGTTTCCCCGAGCGTCCGCACCACCTTGCCGGGCGCTCCGAGGACGAGCGAACCCGGGGGCACCACCGTTCCGCCGGTCACCACCGCTCCGGCCCCCACGATGCTCCGGCTGCCGATCACCGCGCCGTCCATGATGATGGCTCCCATCCCCACCAGCACCTCGTCCCCGACCGTGCAGGCATGGAGGAGAGCCCGGTGCCCGACCGTCACCCAGTCACCCACCACCGTGCCGAACCGGTCCGCCACGTGGACGATGGTTCCATCCTGCAGGTTGGTGTTCGCCCCGATCCGGATGGAATTGATGTCCCCGCGCAGGACGCACTGATACCAGACACTGCTGTTCTCCCCCAGGCTCACCTCCCCGAGAAGATCCGCCGAGGCTGCGACAAAGGCCGACGCGGGAACCCTGACCGACCGGTCAAGGCAAGCGTAGGATCGGGGCCGGGGTTCCATGCGGAACCATAACCTCGGATGACTCCCCGGGGATCGCAAAGAAATCCTGCCGTTTTTGCCACGTGTCCAGAGCTTCGCGCAATCCCCGCCCCTTGTGCAGGGTTTCCTCATACTCCGACACGGGATCGGAATCGGCCACAATCCCGGCCCCCACCTGATACTCGATCTTCCCCCCGGAAATCACGGCGGTCCGGATCGCGATATTGAATTGGCTCTCCCCGTTCACCCCGAAGTAACCGATCGCCCCGGTGTAAGGCCCGCGCGGACCCGGCTCAAGCTCGGCGATGATCTCCATGGCACGGCGCTTCGGCGCTCCGGTGATCGATCCCCCGGGGAAACAAGCTTCCAAGGCCGCCAGATGGTCCACTTCCGGCCGGAGCCGCCCCCGCACCGTCGAGACCAGATGAAAGACCTGCCGGAAACTCTCCAGCCCGGCCAATTCCGTCACCGCGATGCTCCCGAACTCGCAGACCTGTCCCAGATCATTGCGCTCCAGATCCGTGATCATCACCAGCTCGGCGATTTCCTTGGCCGAGCTGTTGAGTTCCGCGGCGGACCGGGCATCCCGCTCGGGATCGGCGAAACGCGGGCGAGTGCCTTTGATGGGACGGGTGCATACCTCACGCCCCGAGAAGCTGAGGAATTGTTCGGGTGAAGAGGACAGGATCTCCCGCTCCCCCAGATTGAGAAAGGCCGCGTAGGGTGCCGGGGAAACCTCCCGCAGGACCTGATACAGCCCGTAACCGCAGAGGCCGTGCGGCCATCGCCCGGAGAACCGTTGCGCCAGATTGACTTGATAGATGTCTCCGGCCGCGATGTAATCCAAGGCCCGGCCCACCCTCCGCAGATACTCTTCCCGGGCCATCTCCGCCTCCATCCGCACCGGAACCGATCCGGTGAACTCCCGCCCGAAGCCGCCGCCCTCCCGGGCGGGGGGCAAAAGCCGCGCCAAGCCACCGATGTCCTGCCATTCCCCGGACCGATGGTGATAGACCAGCAACGATGGATAGAGCCCGAATTCGGCGCGCCCTTCGTAGCTCATGAGACCGATCGCCGCGCCTCCCGCCAAAGGCCCGGTCCCACGCAAGCTCCCCCGCGCCCGCAACCAGTCCCGGATCTCCCCCAAGCCGCCGGCCCGGCCGGAAACGACCGCCTCCGGCGCGAACCCAATCACCGAGACCGAGTCCGCTCCCGCGAGGGCGGAATCGAGAAACACCGCCCCGGGCAGATGAGCCACCCGGGCGAAAAGCCGCGATGGCGTTTCTTTGAGCCTGGGGAGAGGGCGCGCGGATGAATCGGGGCCTGAATCCATGTTCGCAGCGGTGAACGGGGACGGAGGGAGGACCATCGTCCGCCTTTTCCACCCTGTCCAGTCACCAACGAAAATCCCGGGTCAGGAAAATGTCTGATCCGGGAGCCGGACGATCTCGCCTCCCCGCAGGGCGGATTGGTGGGCCAGAATCCCCGTGCAGGTCCAGTTCGCGGACTGCCGCGCGTTGGGCCACGGATCCCGGTCTTCGATCAAGGCGCGGATGAATTCATGCGCCAGATGAGGGTGGGAGCCGCCGTGTCCACCGCCCTGGGTGAAACTGAGATGCTCGTCCCCGTGATCGCCTCCGTAGACACCACCGGTGGTGAACGGGGCGATTTCCGCGGGCAAAAGCCGGGCGTAATCCGGGCACTCCACCTCTTCCGGAATCTCCGGTTCGGGGCGCTTGGCGGTATGCAAGACCAGCGGACGTCCCTCGACCAGCGGCCACTCCACCGACTTCTTCGATCCGTAGACGTCGATCGATTCCCGATACTGCCGGGCGGTATCGAACAGGGATCGGTAAATCCGGGCGGAGAGATCCGAGTTCCGCAGTTTGATGTGCGTGGTCTCCACCGCGAACGGGGATCCGTAATGACCGTGCATCTCTTCCCGGATCGTTCCGGAGGCAAAGCAGGAGACATATTCGGCGTCCTTGCGGGGCAAGCCCAGCACCGGTCCGACGCAATGGGTCGCATAATGCATGGGAGGCAACCCGGGCCAATAGCCGGGCCAGCCGTCCATGTCCTGCTGGTGACTGGCTTGCAGGAACTGGATTTTGCCCAGGGCGCCGGTTTCATGCAGCTCCTTCATGAAGAGGAATTCCCGGCTGTAGACCACGGTCTCCATCATCATGTATTTCCGTCCGGTTTCCTCGCAGACCCGGATGATTTCCAGGCAGTCTTCCACCGTGGTCGCCATCGGCACCGTGCACGCCACGTGTTTCCCCGCGCGCAACGCCTTCAAAGACTGCGCCGCGTGATCCGGGATGGGCGTGTTGATGTGAATCGCGTCAATCTCCGGATCCCGCAGCATCTCATCGTAATCCGTGTATCGCTTGGCTATCCCGTAGCGGTCCCCGCAGGCATGCAAACCCGCCGGGTCCCGGCGACAAATCGCCGACATCTCCGCATCGGGATGCCGTTGGTAGATGGGAATGAACTCCGCTCCAAACCCGAGCCCCGCAATGCCGATCCTGATCTTCCTTTCGCTGGCCATGATGGGCGCACTGTAGGCCGAAACGGATCCGGCGGGCTAGGAGGAAATCGCCGCGATTTGGGAGATTTCAGACAATCCCCCCGTCCCGGCGCGGAGTCGCCCTTGCCAATCCTCCCCCGCATCTGCTTGGATGCAGGATGCACCGCCTGCTCCTGCCCTGCCTGACCCTCGGCCTCGCCCCGCTCGTCCCGGCGCAAGACGTCGCTCCACTGGTCGCCGGAGAACTCCCCTCGCTCGTCCGCTTCTACAAGGAACTCCACGCCAACCCGGAACTCTCCCTGCACGAAGAGGAAACCGCCAGACGCATCGCCGGGGAACTCCGCCAGGCCGGTTGCACCGTGACGGAAAAGATGGGGGGGCACGGGGTGGTCGGCGTCCTCGCAAACGGCACCGGTCCCGTCCTTCTGGTCCGCACCGATCTCGATGCCCTCCCCGTCAGGGAACAGACCGGTCTGCCCTACGCGAGCACCAAAACCGGAAAGGACGACTTCGGCCGCGAGGTGCCCGTGATGCACGCCTGCGGTCATGACATTCACATGACCTGCCTCATCGGCACCGCCCGGACGATCGCCCGCCTCAAGGACCATTGGCAGGGCACGATCGTGTTCATCGGCCAACCTGCCGAGGAACGGATCCTCGGCGCACGCCTCATGCTCAAGGCCGGGCTTTACTCCAAGTTGCCGAAGCCCGACAAAGCCCTCGCCCTCCACGTCTCCGCCGATCTCCCCCACGGCTCCGTCGGGATCATGGAAGGCCACGCCATGGCCAACGTGGATACCCTCGAAATCCTCGTGCGGGGCGTCGGTGCCCATGGTTCCATGCCGGACCTCGGCAAGGACCCGATCCTCCTCGCCTCCCAGATCGTGGTCGCCCTCCAATCGATCGTCAGCCGCGAAATCAAGCCGGGAGATCCCGCCGTCGTCACGGTCGGCAGCATCCACGGAGGGACCAAGGCCAACATCATCCCGGACGAAGTGCGGCTCCAATTGACCCTGCGCTCCTACAAGGCGGAAACCCGGGACAAGTTGATCGCCTCGATCCAACGGATCACACGGAATCTGGCCGAAGCGGCCGGAATGCCGGAGGAGAAAATGCCCGAGGTCACCGTGACGGAGGAACGCACCTCCTCGCTCTACAACGAACCCGCTCTCACCAGTCAGGTGCGTCAGACCTTGGAAACGGCTTTCGGCGCGGACCGCGTGGTCCATGTGCTGCCGACGATGGGTGCGGAGGACTTCGCGGAGTTCGGCCGGACGGAGGAAAAGGTGCCGATCTGCCTCTTCCGGCTCGGCACCCAACCCCCGGCCCGGGTCGCGGACGCCAAAGTCAGGGGTGTCACCCTGCCCTCACTGCATTCCCCTCTCTTTTATCCGGTGCCCGAACCCACCATCCAAACCGGCGTCATCGCCATGACCCGCGTGGTGCTGGATCAGCTCAAACGCTCCTGACCGGCTCACCCCAGGATCCCCTTCACCACCTCACCATAGACATCCGTCAGCCGGAAATCGCGCCCCGCATGACGATAGGTCAGCTTCAGGTGATCAAGTCCGAGCAGGTGGAGCATCGTCGCGTGCAGGTCGTGCATGTGCACCTTGTCTTTCACCGCAAAGTAGCCGAACGCATCGGTCTCCCCATGGGCGTGCCCGGCCCTGACCCCGCCGCCGGCCAACCACATGGTGAAACCCTGCGGATTGTGGTCCCGGCCGTCCCCTTGTGCGATCGGCGTGCGTCCGAATTCCCCGCCCCAGACCACGAGGGTGTCCTCGAGCAGGCCCCGTTGTTTTAAATCGGTGAGCAACCCCGCGATCGGCTTGTCGACGGCCAGGGCATTCTTCGTGTGCCCCCTGACAAGACCGCCATGCTGGTCCCACACGTTCGGAGTCGAGACCTGAAGGTAACGCACCCCCGCCTCGGCGAAACGGCGGGCCAGAAGGCATTGCCGTCCGAACTGATCGGTCTCGGGGACGCCGATCCCGTAGAGTTCGCGGATCGGCCCCGGTTCCTCGCGGAGGTCGATCACCGGTGGGGCGGCCAACTGCATGCGGTAGGCCAGCTCCATCGAGGCGATCATGCCCTCGACCGGCGCATGCCCGGTCCGGGCGAGGTGCTCGCGGTTCATTTCCTGAAGGAACTCCAGTTTGCGCGCCTGCAACGCCGCGGGAGTTGCGGAACCCAGGTAACGGAAATTCGCCTTGGGATCGAGCCTTCCGTCCGCCCCGATCGTCGTGGCCTGATGCGCCGCCGGCAGAAAGGCCGAACCGTAATTCCGCGGCCCTCCATGCGAGGCCGAGGGACTGATGCTGACAAATCCGGGCAGATCGTGATTCTCCGCGCCCAGTCCGTAACTGACCCAGGCGCCGACGGAAGGCCGCACAAAATTGTCCGTGCCGGTGTGGAGCATGCAGACCGCCTGCCCGTGCGACTGCCCGGTGCTTTGCATCGAACGGATCACGCAAAGGTCGTCGGCATGTCGCGCCACATGGGGAAAAAGATCGCTGACCCAGAGTCCGGACTGGCCGTGCTGCGAGAATTTCCACGGGGATCCCAGCAACTTCGCGGTGCTCGTCGCGGCCGGGTCGAGGTTTTTCGCGGGAGCAAACGGAAGCTTTTGGCCGTGCCGCTTCTGGAGTTCCGGCTTGTAGTCGAATGAATCGACATGGGATGGCCCGCCGTGCATGAAGAGGAAGATGACCCGCTTGGCCCGCGGAGGATGATGGAAGGCCGGGGCGCCGGCCGCGGCAGCCAGACCGGAAAAGGCGAGTGAACCAAACCCGCAGGCGGCGGATTGCAGCAGCTCGCGCCGGGAAAAACCGTGACGGATCGTGGCTGGCGGCTGGCGGACGGGGTTCATGATCTGAGCGCGGGTGGGTTCGAAGGCGGGCGCTTCCTTCATTCAAGATAAAGGAACTCGGTGGAAGCCATCAACAAATGCGCCAGATGCCCCAGCGCCTCTTCCTCCCGATCCAATTCCTCTCCTCCGCCGCCCAGATCCGCGATCAGGTCGAGCGCGCGTTCCCGCTCCGCCGGATCCGGAGCCCGGGCCAGCAGGGTCAGGTAAAGATGTTGGATCCCGGTCCCCGGCTTCATCGCCGCTTTGGCCACCGCCTTCGCCTCGGCCTGCAGAAACCGGCTGTTCAGTAAATACAAGGCTTGGGTCGGGACGGTGGTGTCGTTGCGCCGACCAGTCACCAGATCGGGGTTGGCCCCGTCGAAGAGGGCGAGTTCCCCGCTGGGATTGTTTCGCGCCACGGGAAGGTAAATGGTGCGTTTCGGGTCCTTCTCAAGCGACAACGGCGCATCGAGGTCGAGCCCGATGGCGGAGGCGGTCGCCCCACCGGGCGTGCGATCCAGGCGCCCCGAAAAGAAAAGGACACTGTCACGGATTTCTTCAGCGGTGAGACGGCGGCGCCCATGTCGACCGAACAGGGCGTTTTCCGGATCGGCCGCGCGGAGCATCGGATCCGGCTCGGCTCCCAACCCGTAAGTGCGGCTCAGGACGAGACGACGCACCAGGCGCTTCGTCGACCCACCCTCCGCCCGGAAGGTCGCGGCGAGCCAGTCCAGCAGTTCAGGATGGGAAACCCCGGTGCCGAGGCGTCCGAAGTTGTCGACCGATTCCACCAACCCGCGCCCGAAGAGATGGCCCCAGACACGGTTGACGTAGACCCGGTCAAGGAGTCCGCCCGCCTCGCCGGTCAGCCATTCGGCCAGTTCGCGGCGACCGCTCGTGCCGGGCGCGATGGCCGGGCTTTTTTGCGACAGGACCTTGGGAAACCCGCGCGGGATGAGCGGTCCGGGTTGTCCCGTTTCCCCGCGGATGCGGAGATGGATATCCGCCGGTTCTCCCGCCTCGCGCGGAGCCATGACGACCTCCTCGTCCTTCAATTCATCGATCAGTTGGTCGAGGGTCTTCTTGAGCTCATCTTCCTCCATGCGGAATAGCGGGTCCTCCTCCCCGCCCGCCGCGGCGGCCAGCTGGGCCCTCTCGCGCTCGAGATCCTTCGTGGCGATGAACTGCACCGCATCCACAAGGACATGGCGGTCCCCGGTCCCCGCCGTCTCAATGGTGACGCTGCACTCCGCCCCTTTCTCAAAGTCGAACCGCCCCACCGGCTCGAAGAGTCCGGCGACGGAAGGCGTGCGGGTCTGGTCGAGATACACGGTGCGGGTCCCCGCCCGGCTCCGCACGATGACGGGCACCTTCTCCGCACGATTTTGCCCGGCACTGTAAGCCACCCGGACCTCGTAAGGGCCGCTCTCGGGCAAGCTGCCGCGGAAAATGACCCGCTTCTCCCCCTTCCCCTCCTTGTCATCCCGCAGGTAATGCGTGCCGAAGCGATTCGGCGAGAGATCCGAGACCGGCCAGCGCCCGATCACTTCCGCATCGCTCTCGTCATAGATCACCCCGGCCAACGGCAGCTTGTCCGCCGTCATTTTGCCTGCCGCCTTCTTCATGAAGCTCTTCTCCACGACAAGCCGCATCGCCAGCTCAAGCCGCTCGACTTTTCTTGCGAGTTCGGGATCGACCCCGTTCGGACCGGGCAGCGGCCGTTCGATCCAGCTTGCGACATTGACACAGCCGTTGCGCGTGCCGGTGACAATTTCCGTGGAACGGAAAATCCCGGCGAGAGCAAAGTAATCCTGCTGCGAGACTGGATCAAACTTGTGATCATGACACCGCGCGCACCCCAGGGTCAGCCCGAGGAATGCCCGACCCATCGTGTCGATTTGCTCGTCCACCGTGTCGAGCCAGAGCTTTTCTTTGTCGCGCTCGGTCAACATCTTCGGCCCCAGGGCGAGGAACGTCGAGGCAATGAGCCGCCCCCGCGTCGTGGCGGGATCATCGGAACTCATGAGGTCCCCCGCGATCTGCTCGCGCACGAAGTCATGGTAGGATTGGTCGCGGTTGTAGGTCTCGATCACGTGATTGCGATACCGCCAGGCTTGGTAAAACGTGTAATTGCGGTCCCCTCCGTTCGAATCCGCATACCGGGCTACGTCAAGCCAGTGCCGCCCCCATTTCTCCCCGAAACCGGGCCGCGCCAGAAGATCCTCCACGATCCGAACCAACGCCTCACGCGAGGAATCGGCGACAAAGGCCCGGGTCTCCTCCGCCGTCGGAGGCAGACCGGTCAGGTCGTAATGGAGACGGCGCAGGAACACGGCGGGCTCCGCAGGCGCGGCGGGCGGCACTTGCTTTGCCTCCAGCTTCGCGAGCACGAAGCGATCCACCGGATCGAGCGGCCAGGCGCCCGCGCCGACAGCGGGTTCGTCCGGCTTCACCACCGGCCGGAAGGCCCACGTCGCCCGGGCCGCCGCGTAGTCGATCCCCCCCTTGCGCCCCCCGGTTCCGATCGCCCCTTCGCGCGGGTCCGGCGCCCCCATCGCGACCCACTGTTCCAAGACCGCAATTTCCTCCGGGGCCATTTTCGACTTCGGCGGCATCTGGAGGTTCTCGTCGCCGTAACGGATGGAATGGATCAGAAGGCTCGCCTCCGGATTTCCCGGGATGACGGCAGGTCCACCGTCGCCGCCCATTTCCCAGCCGGCCTTGCGGTCGAGCCAAAGTCCTCCCTTTTGCTTGCCCGCTTCTTCGGAGTGGCACTCCTGGCAATGCTTGACGAGCAGCGGACGGACCCGCGCCTCGAAAAAATCGAAGCCCCCGCCCGCCCACAACCCCTCCCCGCCAAGCCCAAGAACGGTGGCAAGGAGGAAGGTGGCGCGCCAGATGGAACAAGCAAGTCTCACGGCTCTGGGATCCTTTCCCCCGCCCGGTGCACGCAACACCAGTCGGCGTGGGCAGGCGAAGATTCAGGGGGACGGAGGAACATTTCCCAACCGCCCCGGGATATCAAGAAGGTTTGCGGCCCGTCCGTCAAGACTTTCGATGCCGCCCCGCGCGAGGGCCGGTTGGCGCGGACCCCTGATCCTGCCCGGATTTGACTGCGAACTCAGTCGGAAGTTTTCCGGCGGGACCGGCGCTTGGGCTCGGGGGCCAGGGTCATTTCCGGCGTGACGCGGATGCCCATGCGTTTGTAGAAATCCAGCATCTTCGCCGTCGCGGCCCGGCTGGCTTCAAGGCCCACCGTGACGATGGACGGAACGGGCTTTGCGGCTACCTCGCGCAAGCTCGAGCCGTTGACCAAATCCCGGAGTTCGTCCCCGCTATGGGTGGTATGATCGGCCATGGGAAAAAACGGAGGCCTTTCATTGTTCCACACCACCCACTCATCGGCAAGCGGGATGTATGCCTCAAGAAAGTTGTTCCGGCTGCGCTCGAAGCGGCGCCGCACCATGTCCTCGGGAACGTCATGGCCGCCATGGGAAACCCGCAGCGCCACCCGCCCAATCGCCTGATCCGCCGAACGGACGAGAATATAGTGCAGCAGGATGCGATAGCCCCCGGCCCGCGCCTCGCGCAGGAGGACGGCATAGGTTTTCCCGCTCAAGGTCGATTCCAAGGCGAAGTTTTCCCGGCGGCGGCACAACGTTCGGATTTCCTCCAGCAGAATCCGCCCCGCGCGGAAAGCACAGAGGTCCGGATCCAAGGGGGAAAGCCCGCGCGCGATTTCATCCACATTGAGAAAACGGCGGATCCCCAGGCGGGGCAACAACTCCCGGGCCAGCGTGGTCTTGCCAGCCCCGTTGCAACCACCGATGAGGCAAAGGATGGGGTTCATGGCGCGGTGGCTCACGCGGAACCGGCCGCGGAACGGATCGTTTCGAGCTCGTCCCAGCGCGCGTAGAGGGCGGCGATCTCCGTCCGGAGGGATTCCAAGTCCGCATGGAGTCCGGCCGCCTCGGCCGCACGATCCCGGTAAAACGCCGGATCCGCGAGGAGCGTTTCCAACTCCGCGGCCCCCTCTTCCTTCCCGAGGATCAGCGGCTCGATTTCCTCCAGTTCACGCGCTTCCTTGAAGGTGAGTTTGCGCGGTCTCCCGGCCTTGCGCTTCTCCGCCCTGTCCCCGGGGGCGACCGGAGCATCCACCGGCTTGGCCGGGGCCAGCCGCGCCAGCCGTTCCCGGCGCTTCTCCGCGTAGTAACTGTAATTCCCCTCCTGCACCACGACCCGGCCTCCGCCCTCGAAAGCGATGATCCGGTCCGCCACCCGATCGAGGAAAAACCGGTCGTGACTCACCGCGATGACCACCCCGGAAAACCCGAGAATGGCTTCCTCGAGAACCCGCAAGGTGGCCAGATCCAGATCGTTGGTCGGCTCGTCGAGAATCAGGAAATTCCCGCCCTGCCGCATCAGCTTGGCGAGCATGACCCGGTTGCGTTCACCGCCGGACAAGGTCTCGATCCGGGCGTGCAGCTGTTCATCGAAAAACAGATACCGCTTCAGATAGGTCACAATGTGGAGTTTCTCGCCGCCGAAAAGGACATACTCGGAACCCGCGCCGACTTCCTCGACCATGCTGCGGGCGGGATCCAGGGCGAGCCGGTTCTGGTCGGCGTAGTTGAATTGGACACGCTCGCCAATCACCACGGTTCCGGCTTCGGGCGGCAAAGCCCCCATCAGGGTGCGGAGCAACGTGGTCTTGCCGACGCCGTTGCGGCCGATGATCCCGGTGCAAGTGCCCGGCTCGAACTGGAGATCGAGCCCGCTGAAAAGGCGCTTCCCGCCGAGGCTCATCCCAAGGCCCTCCGCATTGACCGTGATGTTGCCCAGCTTCGGTGCCGGCGGGATGATCAACTGCAAATCCAGCTCCTTGGCCGGCCCCTCGCGCCCGGCGATCTCGTGATAGCGGTCGAGCCGCTTCTGCTCTTTGGTCCTCCGCGCCTGCACCCCGGCGCGAACCCATTCCAGTTCACGCCGCAAAAAACGCTGGCGGCGCGACTCCGTCCCGGCCTCGATTGCCTGCCGCTCCGCCTTGGCCGCCAGATAATCCTGATACCGGCCCTGGTGCGAAAAAAAACGTCCCCCGTCCAGCTCGGCGATCCGCGTGGCGACCCGGTCGAGGAAATAGCGGTCGTGGGTGACGAACACGCAGGCCCCGCGATAGGATTGCAAAAAGCCTTCCAACCACTCGATCGATTCCGTATCGAGGTGGTTGGTGGGCTCATCGAGCAGGAGCAGGTCGGGCTCTCCGACAATGGCGCGGCAAAGGGCCACCCGGCGCTTTTCTCCTCCGGAAAGCCCCTTCACCGGGTGATCCGGCGGCGGGGTGTTGAGCGCCTTCATCGCGGTCTCGATCCGGGCGTCGAGACTCCACCCGTGCAGGGCTTCGATCCGGTTCTGCGCTTCGGCGAGACGGTCCCCGGAAAGGTCCCCCCCCTCAAAACGTTCGATCCAATCGAGAATATGACGGGCTCCGTCCCGCACGTTGCCGAGGACCGAGGCGGACTCATCGAGTTCAAAGTCCTGCGGGAGATACCCGATGACGAGGCCGCCACGCAGGGAGACGGTGCCGAGGTCCGGCTGCTCGATCCGCCCGAGGATTTTCAGGAAGCTGGATTTGCCGCAACCGTTGCGACCGACAATCCCGAGCTTGTCCCCGGCATGACAAGTAAGGGAAGCGCCGTCCAATACGACGTGCCGGCTGTAGCGGAGCTGGAGATCTTGGCAGGAGGCGAGAACCTCTCCGGGGTCGGCCATATCTCGCTGAAGGGAAAGAAGGAAAGGAACCGAACGGAGCGGACGGGGCTCGAACCCGCGACCTCCAACGTGACAGGCTGGCGCTCTAACCGACTGAGCTACCGCTCCAATGGCCCCGGTTAAGGGACCTTCAAGTTCGGGCGGCGAGAGTATCCGCTTGAGCTGGAGCACGCAACAAATTTATCCATTTTCTTTGCGTTCCTCCGCTCCATGGCTATCTGTGACCTCCCGCCACCAAGGCGGACCGAGCTATGTCCTCCATTAGTCCCATCATCGACAAAATTGAACGTGAGCAGATGAAGACCAACCTGCCCGAATTCGGGCCGGGGGACACCGTCAAGGTCCATACCCGGGTCGTGGAAGGCGGCAAGGAACGGATCCAGATTTTCCAAGGCCTGGTCCTCGCCCGCCGGGGCACCGGTCTCAATCAGGCCTTCACCGTCCGGAAGATTTCCGATGGCGAAGGCGTCGAGCGGGTTTTCCCGGTGCACTCCCCGAAGGTGGCCGAAATCGAAGTCATCGGTCGGGGCGGCGTGCGCCGCGCCAAGTTGAATTATCTCCGCTCCCGGATCGGCAAAGCGGCCAGCTCGGTCCGCCCGGCCAAGAGCGGCTGGAAGACCAAGGCCAAGATAAAACTGGACGAAGCCGCCGCCGAGGCCAAGGAGGCCACCGGCAGCAAACGCCAGGAGCGGCGCAAGGCGAAGCGCGAGGCGCAGGCTAAGGGCTGATCCGTCCCCTCAACTCCTCCGTCCCGTGCCCAGTCTCGTTTGGGAAAACAGACTCCGGGTCCGCGGCCACGAAAACATTGCCGGCATCGACGAAGCCGGACGCGGTCCTTGGGCGGGTCCTCTCGTGGCCGCCGCCGTCATCCTCCCGCCCCGCTTCCGGCTCTCCGGCTTGGATGACTCCAAGAAACTCACTGCAGACCAGCGCGAGCGGATCTTCGATCGTCTCGTCCATCACCCGGCAGTTCGCTTTCATTGGGTGGCCATCGAGGCCTCCGAGATCGATCGGATGGGCCTGCAACGGGCCAACCACGACGCCATGCGCCTCGCCTTCGCGGGATTGCCGGAAACGGCCGGAGCGGCGCTCATCGACGGCCGGCCGGTCCCGGATTTCCCGGTTCCCCAGGAAGCCATCGTGGAAGGTGATTCCATCAGCCTCTCCATCGCCGCCGCCAGCGTGATCGCCAAGGTCCACCGTGACCGGCTCATGAACGGGGCGTCCACCATCTTTCCGGAATACGGATTTGAGAAACACAAGGGCTATGGCACCCGGTTCCATCTCCAACAACTGCGCCAACATGGACCTTGCCCGATTCATCGCCGCTCCTTTCGGCCCGTCGCTGAAGTCGCCCTGTCGTTTGTGGCGGACCGCTCCTGACGGGCAAAAAACCCGCCTCACCGCGATCGAGTTGGGGCGCTTCGGGGAAGACATCGCCGGGGTTTGGCTGCGCACTCACGGCTGGAAAATCCTTCACCGGAATTATCGGGCAAAACGAGGCGGGGAGGCGGACATCGTGGCGCGGGACCGGGACACGTTGGTCTTCGTCGAAGTCAAAACCAGGACCAGCGAGGCCTTTGGCAATCCGGCGGACGCGGTGGACGCGGAGAAGCAGAAACTGGTGATCCGCGCCGGATGGGATTGGATGCGCAAGCTCGGGCATCCCGACATCCTCTACCGGTTCGACATCGTGGAAGTGGTGGCGCTGGATGGACAACCTCCGGCGGTCAATCACATTGCCAACGCCTTCACGTCGGCTGAATGTTACTATCTCTAAACGGGCATGGAAGAATACCATCGACTGCTGCGGCTGGTGCTGGACCAGGGGAAACCGGTTCAGGACCGCACCGGCACGGGCACTTTGTCCGTCTTCGGCGCCCAGGCGCGCTTTGATCTGCGGGAACGTTTCCCCTGTGTCACCACCAAAAAGTTGCACCTGCGCTCCATCATCCATGAACTGCTCTGGTTTCTCAGGGGAGAGACCAACATCGCCTACCTGCACGAGCACGGCGTGACGATCTGGGATGAGTGGGCTGACGACCAAGGCGATCTGGGCCCGGTCTATGGCAAACAGTGGCGACGTTGGGAAGGAGCCCCGGGAGCGGCGGCGATCGACCAAATCGGGGACGTGGTCCAGCAGATCCGGACCCAGCCGCACAGCCGCCGCCTCATCGTCAGTGCCTGGAATCCGGTGGACGTGCCCCGCATGGCGTTGCCCCCCTGCCACAGCCTCTTCCAGTTCCATGTGCTGGACGGGGAACTGAGCTGCCAACTCTACCAGCGCAGCGCGGATCTGTTTCTCGGCGTGCCCTTCAATATCGCTTCCTACGCCCTGCTCACCCTCATGATGGCTCAGGTCACCGGCTTGCGTCCTGGAGACTTCGTGCACACCTTCGGGGACCTGCATCTCTACCAGAACCATCTGGATCAGGCGCGACTCCAACTCTCCCGGGAATGCCGCCCACTTCCTTTCATGCGCCTGAATCCCGCTGTCACGGAAATCGACGCCTTCACCTACGAAGATTTCACCCTCGAGGGCTATGATCCCCACCCGGCGATCCGCGCCCCCATCGCCGTCTGAATCCATGCCCCCTCCGTTCACCGTCGCCGTCGTCGCGATGTCACCCAACCGGGTCATCGGGCTCGGCGGAAAACTCCCCTGGCATCTGCCGGGTGATCTCCGGTTCTTCCGACGCGCCACGATGGGACACGCGGTCTTGATGGGGCGCAAAACCTGGGAATCGATCGGCAAACCCCTGCCGGGGCGCCGCAACATCGTGCTCTCCCGGTCCGCGCCGGACCTGCCGCCCGGGGTGGACCTGATCCATGCACCCGGGGAACTCGACGCCCTGCGGATCACCACCCGGCTCTGTGTCATCGGGGGGGCCGAGATCTACCGCCTCTTCCTGCCCAGGTGCGACGAATTGCTGCTCACCTGGGTGCGCCAACCGCATGCCGGGGACACCTTTTTTCCGGAGTTCGAAGACCGCTTCACGCTGGCGGAAGTGCTCGAGGAAGCGGAGCAATTCGAGGTCAGGCGCTACGTGGCGGCCCGGGCGGATTGAAAACCCCCACCATGCCGGAGCAAGGGGGCCATGCCATGCGCCCGCCGGATTTTCCCGCAAGCCGGGATGCGGTCCCCGTCTTGACCGCTCCCCCGCGAAGGTTCACCGCTTGACGGCGGCAAACCGCGGGATACGGAGAACTATGAGCCACAGCCTCGATCGAACCCTACCATGGTCGCGCTGAAAACTCCCGGGGCTCCCCGCCCGTCCTGTGACCGCTACGGACATCCGGTCTGCGCCGGGGTGGAAAGCGCCCGGTTCGACCAGTTGCGCCGTTACCTCGAAACCCATGAGACAGAGATTGCGGGCCGTTGGCGCGGGCTGGTTCGCAAACTCTGCCGGGATGGGGTTCAACCGGTGGAGGAATGCCGTTTGGTGGAAGCAGTGACCGCCACCCTGAGGGAACTGGAACGGGATCCGGGGCCGGGCGGTGGCGACTGGCTGGGGGCACCGGAGACACGGGACCTTCTGCGGGAGGTTTGCCTGAGCGGGTTGGAGTGCCCCGACCGCCTCGTCCCGCTCACCGCGCGGGTGGACCAGCGCTCTCTTCAAGAGATCCGTGAGCAACTCCGGCGCCGCTTGTTCTGCCTCGTGAAAGGGTTGGCAGGGTAGAATGAATCGCGCGGACTGTTGGCCCTGGCGGAGCACGCCTCCCGGGATTCAGGTATTCGAGAACAGCGCCTGGTCGTCCTCGCAAAAACCACGGTGAAAGCGTCCCTGACACCGTTACAATCCCTGGATGAATGGTGAGTGCTCTCTACTCGCGGAATACTCAAGAAGGCTTTACCTTCAATCCATACAAAATCACAGCTGAGGAACGCATTCTAGTGGTCCGCCCAGCCTAAAAGCGATGGGTCAGCTTCCGCGGAGTTTTGGCCGCCGCCAAGGCGCGAGGTGGGAAGCTGTGCGGACACAACTGACTGACGAGCAACGCAGGCGGCGGTGAAAAGCACCGGAAGATGCCGTCTTTTTCGGCTGGGCGGACCACTAGGTTAGGAGCACGGATGAGTCACGGATGAAACGGATGGCACGGAGAGGAATCCGAAGGAGAGCATGTCTCTTCCCCATCCGTGTCATCCCGCCCCTCCGTGTTTCATCCGTGCCCCCAAAAGCCCTCTTCCGCG
>JAGWVU010000052.1 GCA_018970725.1 Verrucomicrobiota bacterium | reverse complement strand
ATCGAATTCGCGGGGCACCTTTTCGCCCAGATGCATGAGGCAATCCCGCTGCAAGGCAGCGTTTGGCGCTTCGCGCAAGGCGTCGAGAAGTTGGAGAAAGAGATTTTCCGTCATCCGGTTCACCGTCCAATCGGCTGGTCCCGGCTTGCGACCCGACACGACGTATTCCTCAGACCAGCTCGCGTAATCGAGCATTGTGGAGCGGGCATGTGAACCCAGTTGGCGAAGCCCGGCCCGCGTATTCCAAGGATCCTCCGAGCCAGCGGCGGGAAAGACGCAGGCCAGGGAAAGGACGATTAGGAGGGCGGGATTCATGGCGCGATCAAATTGAAGCCGACGGAAGATTTTGGCAACGTGAGACTGCGATGGACTCCTCTTTCGCCCATGTTCCCGCGGCATGAAGCTTCCCCTCTGGTAAAGGTTGCAGGCGGGACGCCCACAATCCCCAAAGACGGGACGGCCGGGGTTACGGACCGGGGTATTCCAAGGGGGACGAGGGGCACTTCATGGAGTTTGGCCGGTGCCGGGCGCTTGGAAGATCTCACAGGCCTCGCGCCAAGGTTTGGCGTAGAAGCCGTTGTAGGGCTTTCCGGCCTTCATCGCCGTGTAAAACGGCTCTTTGCCGTCGTGGACCTCTGTTTCGGAGTTCAGCTCGATGATGAGCAGATCCGCGCTGAAGCCTGCGAAGGTGTCCGGAGCCGCCAATGCCAGGATTTCGCACGCAGCCAGTCGATTGCGCTCCGCAGGCAAAGGAAGGTTCATGTGAGCGTCGTCAAAACCTGGATATTCGCTGCATTGCGTGTTTCCATCCGGTCGGGGGGAACCGGCTGAGTGAAGTTCCCATGGTTGTCCATGAGGATTTGAGTCCTTGTGGTTGGGGCGGTCAAGATTTTCCAAGGCCTGGCGGTGGGGAAGGAGTTGCCCTGTGGCAATCCAGCCGGGTCGATGCCGTGCGCCTCATTCCCCAACCATTCCGAAGCGAGCATTTGACATCCGAAGGAATTCAAGATTAGTTGAATGTCAGGATTAAGCGTTCGGCTTTTTGGTGCTGTTCGCTTTTCTCCTGACCAACCTTCACCCTCCGAAATATGGGCCTACGTTTCCAAAAGAAGATTCGCATCCTGCCGGGACTCTACCTCAACATCTCGAAGTCGGGGCTGTCCGTCAGTGCCGGTGGTCATGGAGCCACGGTGAACGTGGGGACTTCCGGTCGGAAGACGGCAACGATCGGGGTCCCCGGCACGGGGTTGAGCTATCGGGCCCCGCTCACGACCGGGGTGGTCCTGCTGCTCGTGGGCGCCGCCGTTCTTTGCGGGATTGCTTACTTGATTGCGCCGGACAAAGTGATGCAGCTCCTGCACTTCTGGCAGCCCAAGTGGTTTCCCCAAGGCTGACCCCATCAGTGCGGGTTGAGGTCCTCCCCGGGAGTCGGCCGGGCTTCGCGGCGGGACACGTCTGCCTGGCGTCCGGCCCTCTCCCACCACTGTTGCAGCGCCTTCGTTTCGGCGATGTTGCGCTGGTGGAGTTCCACCTCCGCCCGTTGGTCTTCCCACCGGGCCGGGGAGGCTGCCCTCCTCCCGGTGACTTCGGCGATGTGCCAGCCGATGGCGGTGCGGAAGGGGAGTGACGGGCGGCCCGGCTGGAGCGGGAAGACGGAGTTGGCGAAGTCCGCAGGGATGCGGTGCCGGCCGAAATAACCGAGATCGCCCCCGGTGTCTTTAGTGCGTTCGTCCTCGGAGAACCGGGCGGCCAGTTCGGGGAAGGTGGCTTCGCCCCGGGTGAGTTTTTGGTGGATCTCCTGGATCAAGGTTTCGCGCTCCGGCCCGTTGTTCTCGACGGTGCTGAGAAAGATGTGGCGGGCGCGGACGGTTTCCGGGTCTCCCAGGCCGGAAGCATGGGCGGTGAACCACGCGGCGGCCTCCGCGTCCGTCCCCTTGGTCTGTTGATCCAGCCAGTGCACTTGGGTGAGGTGGGCGACGAGAAGCGCCCGGCAGGTTTCGGGGGCGAGCGATTCTTCGGTCAGGAGAGCGGCGAGCTTGCCGGGCGCGAACCCGCTTTCGAACGATTCGATTCCACGGGTCAGCCAATCGGCCGGGGGCGGGGGCCCCGAGGCCGGGTTGGAGGCGGCTTGGCGGATGACCTCGGCCCGGATCAAGGCATCGAGCGCCGCAGAGCGGACTTCGTCCTCCGCAGCGGAAGCCTGGCTCCGGGTGGCGAGGGCAATGGTGGTGGCCAGAGAGAGTTGGGAGTCGGTGATGAGGCTTCCGTTGACGATGGCGACTATTTCGGAGGGAGGAAAGATCCGGTCCCCCAATGCCTGCCAGAGGGGGCCGCGGCGCACCAGATCGATCCCGGAGAGCAGGGCACCGAGAACCGTGAGGAGGACGAGCGGGTGGATGGACCCGAGCGGATCAGGCCAGGGCGAGCGCTTCGGTGTCGCGGATGCCGAGGTTGGCATAAATCTGACGGGTGGCACCGGACTTGTTCAGGGTGTAGAAGTGGATCCCGGCAACGTTGTTGTCGAGCAAGTCCCGGCATTGTTCCGTGGCGTAGTGGATTCCGATGCGTTCGACCGCCTCCTCGTTTCCGCCGGCTCTGGCGATGGCTTTGAGCAGTTTGGCGGGGAAGCGGGCCCCGGCGGCGAGTTCGGCCATCCGGGACATGCCTTTGGCGCTGCTGATGGGCATGATGCCGGCGATGATCGGGACGCGGATCCCGGCGAGTTCGCAACGCTCGCGGAAATCGAGGAAATCGCGGTTGTCGAAGAAGAGCTGGGTGCAGATGTAATCGGCTCCGGCATCGACCTTGGCCTTGAGATGGTCCATTTCGAGGAGACGGTTGGGGGTGGTGGGGTGTCCTTCGGGAAAACCGGCCACGCCGATGCCGAAGCCCCGGCGATCGGGATGAAAGCCGCGTTCGTTGAAGCGCCGGATGAAGGCCACCAAATCGGCGGCGTGTTGGAAAGCGTCCTTGGCGCGGTCGTAACCGGCGAGATTGCGCGGGGGATCGCCCCCGAGGGCGAGGATGTTTCCGACACCGGCGGCGGCGTAGCGCTCGAGGATGGTTTGGATGTCCGTTTCCTGATGGCAGACGCAGGTGAGGTGGGGAATGGGACGCAGACTGGTGGTATCCTTGATGCGCACCACGAGATCATGGGTCAGATCCCGGGTGGTACCTCCTGCTCCGTAGGTCACGCTGACGAAGGAGGGCTTGTAGGCTTCAAGTTCGGCAATGGTGGCATAAAGGGCCTCCGAGGCTTCGGGAGTCTTCGGCGGAAAAAACTCGAACGAGAGGGCCGGGCGATGCTGCCCGAGGATGTCGGAGATGTGCATGGAGAACGTTGGAAACCGTCCGACCTTACGCCAGATCCGCGTCTGGAAACATTGTTTTTCCAATCCGGTTGCGGACGTGGCACCCCGGAGCGAAGGAACGTCCTCCGGTGATACCCGCATGAGAACTCCGCGACTCGTGATTTTCGATCTCGATGGCACCTTGTTGGATTCCCTCGAGGATTTGGCCAATTCGGCCAACGCGATGTTGGTTGAGGCGGGTTTCCGCCCCCATGACCTTGGGAGCTATCGGCATTTTGTGGGCAACGGGGCGCGCAATCTTGTGGAGCGGATCCTGCCGGAGACGGCGAGGGAACCGGAAATCATCGATCGTTGCCTGCGCCGTTACCTCTCCATTTACGGGGAGCGTTGGGACGAGAGGAGCCGGAGTTATGACGGCATTCCAGAACTGCTGGATGGCTTGCAGGCGCGTCAGGTGGAGTTGGCCGTCCTCTCCAACAAATCGCAAGAGGCCACCAACCGGTGCATCGAGCGCTTCTTTGGCGACTGGCCCTGGTTGCGCGTCATCGGGCAGCGGGAAGGGCATCCGAGAAAACCGGACCCGGCCGGGGTTTTTGAAATCCTGGGAGCGGCCGGTTTGGAAGCCGGGGACGCCGTGTTTCTGGGGGATACCGATACCGACATGCAGACGGCGGTGGCAGCCGGGGTCTTGCCGGTGGGGGTGCTCTGGGGGTTCCGGGAACGGGAAGAATTGGAGAAAAACGGCGCGCGGCGGATTATCGGGAAACCTGTCGATTTGCTGGGCATTCTCGATCTTGCTTGACCCCGGGGCCGCCCTTTCCTAGGATGGATTTCACTCCCTGATGAAACGCACCCCATTGCTTTGCCCGCGGACCGCCGCTTTCAATCTGCTGGAAATCATGATTGTGGTGGTGATCATCGCCCTCCTGATTTCGATTGGGTTGCCCGCGTTTGGCGCGGCGATGAAGCGGGCCGAGTGGTCCAAGGTGCAAAGCCAGATGAAGTCCGTCGTGACCTCGTTCCACAGCTACGCTTCGGAGCACGACGGTTATTTTCCGCCGGCTTGGTTCCCCAATGGGCAGAAGGCGGGCAGTTGGCTGGACACCACGATTTTTCCCTATGTGTATCCCGAGTCCGGCTATTCTGCGAAGGACAAGGAGGGGAAAGAAGTGAACTATGACGCGGAAAACGGGATCCACTTGCAGGACACCGTCTTCGTGGTCAAACCCAGCGTGCTGGCGTTTCCGACGGAGAAGAATTTCTACAATCACTCCTTTCTGTTAAACCGCAGTCTGGTGGCGGAAGCGACGGCTACGAACCCTGCGTTTGCTCCCCGCAAACCGACGATGTATGAGGATTGGACTTCCGTGATGCTCCTGACTGAGGGTTCCAAGGGAGACCACAACAGTGTTTCGGTCTCGGATCTTCCGCAGCTTGAGCAAGGTCTCAAGCGTTACCAGGGGTTGTTCATCCACTTCGCCTTTCTCGACGGGCATGTGGAGCAGATCAAGGCCAAGGAAGTCCGGGAGATGACGAAGATCATGCCCGGCTCCGGCGGGGACATGACAAAGGATGGGTGGCATGCGGCTTGGTTCGGCTTCACGCCCGACCGGATGCCGTCGAGCGAAAACCGATCCAAGCCGGTGAATTATTGAAGAACCCGATCAGCGGCTTAGTCCATCCTTGATGGCATTCACCAACTCATCGCCATCCGGTTCCGCCCCGCTGTTGAACCGTCCGATGACCTTGCCGGACTTGTCGATCAGGAACTTTTCGAAGTTCCAGTTGATGGGGCCGGTCAGCTCAGGGTTGGAGGTGGTGAGGAACGTGAACACCGCAGCTTGGTCCGCGCCGGTGGCCGACAGCTTCGAGAGCATGGGGAAGGTCACTCCGTAGTCGGTGGTGCAGAACGCCTTGATCTCGGCGTCGGAGCCGGGTTCCTGGCCGCCGAAGTTGTTCGCGGGGATGCCGAGCACAACCAATCCCTGATCCTTGAACCGTTCGTGGAGGCGTTGCAATCCGGCGTATTGGCCGGTGTAACCGCACTGTGAGGCGACGTTCACGACGAGGATGGTCTTGCCCTTGAACGCTGTCAGGGCAAGATCCTTGCCGTCGATATCCTTGACGGTGAATTCATGGAAGGAATCCGCGGCCATGAGCGGGGTGGAACAAACCAAGGCGGTGAGGGTGGAGAAGAGAAAACGAGTTTTCATGTGAGGAAAGTAGGACGGAGCGTCCCATCCCTCAATTCGGATGACGCGCTGCCCCGGACGCCTTTTGTCCGGACGGCTCCGGGGAGCGCGCAGGTCAGCGTCGCAGCACCCGGACGCGATGGGCTTCGCTGTCGCCGATGAAGACGGAGCCATCGGCATCGACAAAGACGCCGTGGGGGCGGGCCATCGGGCATTGGCGGGGATCACCGTCCGGGCCGTTTCCCTTGGCGCCGGTGCCGGCGATGAGTTCGATGTTGCCGGTTCTGGCATTCACCATGCGGATGCTGTGGCTCTCACAATCCGCCAGCCAGACGTTTCCCTGGCGGTCGATCGCAATTCCCTTGGGGCCGGACAGAGTGGCTTCCTTGGCGGGGCCGCCGTTTCCGGTGAAACCGCTTTTTCCAGTGCCCGCGATGTGTTCGATGCGTTGGCGGCGGAGGTCGAGCTTGAAGACCTGGTTGCCCTCGCGGGTGGCGAGCCAGAGATTCCCCTCGCCGTCCACATCGAGAGAACGCGGCCCCTTGAGCGGAGTGCCCTCGATGGGCGCACCGTCGGGAGTGGGACCGGGCTTGCCGGTGCCGGCGAAGGTGGAGATGAGACCGGACTGGAGATCGACCCGACGGATCACGTGATTGCCGATGTCACAGATAAAGAGGCTGCCGTCGCGGCCGAATTGGAGGCTGTGGGGCTGGTTGAGCCGGGCGGCGGTCGCGGGACCACCATCACCGGAATACCCGGGCGAGCCGTTGCCAGCCACGGTGGTGATCGTGCCGGTGCGGGCATCGATGCGCCGGATGACATGGTTTTTCATGTCGGTGATGAAGGCATGGCCGGCACCATCGAAGCGCAATTCGTGAGGCAGGTTGAAGGTGGCTTGGAGAGCGGGACCGCCATCCCCGGAATATCCGGTCGCGCCGGTGCCGGCCACGGTGTGGATGGTGCCGTCCGGCTTGACCTTGCGGATTTTCTGGCCGGTGTATTCGCAGAACCAGATGGCGCCGTCGGGACCGCGGGTGACGCCGAAAGGATTGTCGATTTGGGCGTTGGTGGCCGGGCCGCCATCCCCGCTGAAGCCCTTCGTTCCGTTGCCGGCGAACGTCCGGATGGTCCAATCCGCGGCGGCGGCCGGGATGATGAGGGCGGAAAGCAGGGGCAGGATCAAGCGCATGCGCCATTTCAACGGCAAAAAGGGATGCTGGCAAGTGCGGGATTTGATGGCACCCTGTGGGCGATGAGTGAAGGCCACACGGTGAAGGAGTCGGGCGGGTTGTTGTCCTTTCTTTTCGCGCAATGGCCGGAGCAGAAAAGGACCCGCCTTAAACAATGCCTCAAATATGGCAGCGTCCGGGTGAACGGGGTGGCAGCGACGCGACACGATCACCCGTTGCAGCCCGGGGATGTCGTCTCCATCCGGGTGGAGGGGGACGCGAGGAAAGCGGCGCCCCCCCTTCCCGTGGGGATCCGGTTGCTCCATGAGGATGCCGCCGTCATCGTGATCGTCAAAGGGCCGGGCTGGCTCAGCGTGGCCCGGAATTCGGGGAAGGGGAAGACCGTTTACGAGGAGCTGACGCGCCATGTGCGCCATCAGGATGCGCGGAACCGGGTCTGGATCGTGCACCGGTTGGACCGCGAAACCTCCGGGCTGATGGTGTTTGCCAAAACCGAAGAGGCCAAGCGGACCTTGCAATCGGGTTGGCACAATTTCGTGAAAACCTATCAAGCGGTCGTGGAAGGGACGGTAGCTCCGGAGGAAGGGACGCTGCGCGGTTTTTTGGACGAGTCGAATCCCCTGCGGGTGCGCTTGGTGCCCGATGGCGGAAACGGGCGTGAAGCGATCACCCGGTTCCGGGTGGTCCGGCGCGGAATGGGGCGGACTTGGCTGGAAGTCGGACTGGAAACGGGGCGCCGGCACCAGATCCGGGTGCAGTTGGCCGGTTTGGGGCATCCGGTGGTCGGGGATGCCCGATACGGTGCGGCGACGGATCCGGCGCGGCGGTTGGGCTTGCACGCGAGTGGGCTGGGCTTTGTGCATCCGGGGAGCGGGGAAGCGATGAACTTCAGCCTTCCCATGCCGCCGGAATTGGCGAAGCTTGCGGGTTGATTTCCCAGGTCCCGCGGTGTCCCGGTGAGTAGGAGGGAGGCTAGGAGGGGACGGAAAAGTCCGCGCCCCGTGATGCGTTTTTTTCTGGGCGGACTACACTGGACTCATGTTTGACTTGGTGGTCTTGGGCGGGGGAAGCGCGGGCTATGCGGCGGCGCGCACGGCGATCGGTTTGGGGTTGCAGACGGCGGTGATTGACGGCGCTCCGGAATTGGGCGGGCTCTGCATCCTGAAGGGGTGCATGCCGAGCAAGGCGGTCATCGAGAGTGCCAACCGGGCGCGCACGATGCAGCGGGCGGCGGAGTTCGGTCTGCGTTGTGGCCCGGTGGAGGTGCGGATGCAGGAGGTCATCGAGCGCAAGCGGGCCCTCGTCGCGGATTTCGCCTCGTATCGGCGGGAACAGTTGGAGGACGGGAGGTTTGCCTTGATCCGGGGTCAGGCCCGTTATTCGGGGCCGAACACCCTGGAGGTGGAGTTGATGGAAGGCGGAACCCGCCGGATCGAGACCCGGACCTCCTTGATCGCCACCGGTTCCCATGTCGGTCGTCCATCGATCCCGGGATTGGAGGCGGTGGGGTATTGGACCAGCGACGACGTCCTGGAAGCCGTGGAACTGCCGCGCTCGGTGATCGTTCTCGGCGGAGGAGCGATCGCCTTGGAAATGGCCCATTATCTGGCGGCCCTCGGGGTCAAGGTGACGGTGTTGCAGCGGAGCGGGACCCTCCTCAGCATGGCGGACGCGGAAGCCGGGGAAGCGGTGCGGGAGGCGTTCCTGAAACGGGGGATCGCAGTGGAATGCGGCACGCGGATCCAATCGGTCGAAGCTGCGGTGGGGAAGCGGGTGCGCTACGTCCGGGACGGGGTCGAGCACGGGGTGGAGGCGGACGAGATCCTGGTGGCCCTGGGGCGGCGCCCCTCGATCGAAGCGCTCGACCTGGCGGCGGCGGGGGTGGAAGTGGCGGGCGGTTCGGTCAGGACGGGGCTCAATCAGGAAACCTCCGTGCCGGGAATCTTCGCGGCGGGAGACGTCTGTGGCCCTTTCGAGGTGGTGCACCTGGCGGTGGAGCAGGGGGAGACCGCGGCATGGAACGCGGCGCTGCGGTTGGGTAGGGTGACAGGGGAGCCACGGGTGATGGACTATCGGTTGCAGCTCTTCGGGGTGTTCTGTGAGCCGCAGGTGGCGATGGTGGGAAAGCGGGCCGCCGATCTCATCGGCACGGGGCGCAGGGTCGGGTTGGCGCGGCATCCGTTCGCGGACCATGGAAAGTCGATGGTCCAGGGGGAGACCGACGGTTTCGTGCAACTCTGCGCGGATTTGGAGACCGGTGAGATCCTCAGCGGGTTGGTGGTGGGGCCGGAAGCGGTGGAGTTGATTCACGAGATCGTGGTGGCGATGCGTTTTGGAGCGACGGCGGAACAGTTGGCGCGCCTGCCGCATTACCACCCGAGTCTGGCGGAAATCTGGACCTACCCGGCGGAGGAACTGGCGGAGCGGGTGAAGGGTGGGTGAAAGAAGTTTGTAAAATTCTGTTCACGTTTTCGGACTATCGATGGACGAATAGAAATTGACACCCCTTGCAATGGTTGGTTTAATGTGATTGTGCTCAAACAAATCATCAACCAAGATCCTGCCAGTGCGCCGAGGGTGGAGCGTCCGGGTTTCCCGGCGAGTGAACCTTTGTCTCCTGTTCAGCCAGTCAAACCTACACCAACCTACAGCCATTCCAGCGCAATGAGTGCCAGCAAGAACATCCTGTCCAACGACGTTGAAATCATTGGGAACCTGAAATTCTCTCATGACCTGATCATTGACGGCAAGATCGAGGGGGAAGTGAATTCCGATGGCAATCTGACCGTGGGCGAGAACGCCCGGGTGAAGGGGGAAATCAAGACGAAGTCGGTGGTGGTGTTTGGCAAGGTGGAAGGGAACATCACTGTGACCGAACGTTGTGAATTGAAGGCGAACGCCGAGTTGCACGGGGATATCTCCGCCGGGACGCTGGCGATCGAGGAAGGGGCCCAGTTCATGGGCGCGTCCCGCGTCGGTGCGGCCGCCCGGGCCATGGCGAGCGAGCCCAAGCCGCCTCTCCCGACCACCCCGCCGCGTCCGGCTCCGATCGTGAATCCCTGATCCTCGGGGAACGGGTATTGACAGGAATCGATGGTGGCCGCCACGGAATCCGGATCGACCGGCAGGGACGCTGAGAAGGTCCGCGTGATCTGTCCGAAGTGCAAAACGGAGCGACCCGGCTCCGGAGCGGCTGACTCGTTTCTTTGCCGGGCCTGCGGGCATTACACACTTGCGGGCGCGGCTCCGCCCAAGGCGCGTTCCCTCGCGTCCTGGTGGCAATGGCTTTTCAATCCGGCCAAGGGGGGGATCTCGCGGGCGGGTTTGTCGGCCACGGAGCCATCCCCCCGGCGTCCAGCCATCCGGTCAGGTTATCACGCGGAGCCGTTTTACGGGACGGAGGATTACATCGCCCCGGTCGAGGAACCGGAATTCGGGGCGGGGGCCGCGGACGAGTTTGTCGAGGCCTTGGAATTCGAGAGCGTCGATTCGGAAGACCTCGAGTTCGTCGAGGTGCCGGGGATCGGCTTCGACCCGCCCCATGCGGGGGCGGGTCAGGCGTCGACCGCGCCGGAAGTGGGAATCCGGGTGGTGCGATGCTTGAATTGCGTGGCGGATCTGCGGGTGCGGCGGGACGCGCCCTCGACGGTCTGCCGGCGCTGCGGATGTTTCGTGAGCCTCGAGGACTTTGAGATCCGGGGGCACTGGCGGGAAAACATCCGGACCCGGGGCAAGGTGGTGGTCCACCGGCGGGCCTCGTTGAGCGCCAATGAAGTGGCCTGCGGATCCCTGAAGGTTTACGGACGGATTTCCGGGAAGATCGAGTGCAGCGGGGACGCGATGTTCCGCTCCTCGGGCAAAGTGGTGGGCGCGGTCCGTTGCCGGCACATCCATGTGCACAAGTTGAGCAACATCAAGTTCATCCCCGGGATCCGGGCGGAGACGGCGGAAATTCACGGGCACGTGGAAGGGGACATCATCTGTGAAGGTCCCATCCAGATCAGCAAGACCGGTGCGGTCTACGGCGATTGCATCGCGCCTTCGGTCAAACTGGAGGACGGTGCCTCTCTTTCAGGCCAGATGCGGTTCACCAAACCCGATCAGGCCCTGGATCAGGAATACATCCGCAGGGCTCAGGCTGCCCAGGAAGCGTATTTCGCGCGGGAGTTGGAAGCGGAACTCGAAGCGTTCAAAAATGCCCCGGAAACCGGGAAATCCGGAGGGGGTTGGGAGTAGGGCGTGACCGAGGAAAATCCTGGAACGGGGATTTTGCCCGAACTGCTCGCTCCGGCGGGTGACTGGGAATGCGCCCGGGCGGCGGTCGCCAACGGAGCGGATGCGATCTATTTCGGGCTCGGGCGGTTCAATGCCCGGTTGCGGGCCCGGAATTTCACGGAGGCGGACCTCCCGGACCTCATGAATTACCTGCACCGTCACGGCGTTCGGGGGTTCGTTGCCTTCAACACGCTGGTGTTCGCCTCCGAGTTGGAGGCGGCGGCCGCCCAGTTGCGCGTTCTGGTGCAGGCGGGGGTGGATGCCATCATCGTTCAGGATCTCGGGTTGGCGCGGATGGCCCGCAAGGTGGCGCCGGAATTGGAGTTGCACGCCTCCACCCAGATGACGCTCACCTCGCCGGAGGCGTTGGACTTCGTGCACCAGCGACTCCCGCTGGATCGGGCGGTGATCGCCCGGGAGAACTCGCTCCGGGAGATCCATCTTTTCCGCGCCACCGAACCGGGCTCGGTCCCCTTGGAAACCTTTGTCCATGGCGCCCTTTGCGTTGCGTATTCGGGACAGTGCCTGACGAGCGAATCCCTCGGCCATCGCAGCGCGAACCGGGGCGAATGTGCTCAGGCCTGTCGCATGCCCTATGAAATGATGGTCGATGGCGAGCTCCGTGATCTGGGGGAGAGACGGTATTTGTTGTCGCCCCAAGATCTGGCGGGGCACGAGGAGATTCCGGAGTTGCTGCGGCTCGGGGTGAAAAGTTTCAAGATCGAGGGGCGCTTGAAGACGCCGGAGTATGTCGCCGCCGTGACGCGGGTCTACCGGAGGGCGATCGATGCCGCTCTCGCGGGGCAGCCGTCTCCGGTCGGCGCGGAGGATCGATATGCGCTGGAGATGGTCTTTTCGCGCGGGCTTTCGACCGGATGGCTGGGGGGAATCGACAATCAACGTTTGGTGCATGGTCGTTTCGGAAAAAAACGGGGCGTCTTCCTCGGCACGGTGCGGAGCGTGGGTCCGGACTGGGTCGAGGTAGGTCTGGAGCAGGCGCTGGCACCCGGAGACGGTGTGGTCTTCGAAACCGGGGAAGACCCGGATCAGGAACCGGGGGGACGGGTTTTCGAAGTGCGCGGAGACCGGATGTTTTTCCAAAGGGGGAAAATCGACCGGCACCGGCTCGCGGTCGGTCAGCGGGTTTGGAAGACCGATGACCCGCACCTCGCGGGGCGCTTGCGGGCGACGTGGGCGGCGGGCAAATTCGCGCCGGGGACCGGAGAACGAGCGGTGCGCTGGCGGGTGGAAGGGCTGGAGGGGAGCGCGATGGTCTTGCGGGATCTCGGGTCCGGGGTGGAGGTCGGCTCGGCAACCCCGTTGCGGGCGGCGGAGCGGCGTCCCATGGATCTTCCGTTCCTCAAGGATCAATTGGGGCGGCTCGGAGGCAGTGGCTTTTGGCTTGAAGCGCTGGAGGTGGCACTGGAAGGGGACCTGATGTTGCCGGTCAGTGAGTTGAACCGGATGCGTCGCGCGTTGGTGGAGAGGATCCGGGCCGAGGGCGTGAGCGCCCGGGTCGAGGTCGGCGGGGAGCGGTCATGGGTGGACCTGCTGCCGGAGCGGGACGTTCCCGGAAAGGGGGCGGTCTGCCTGAGCGTTCTTTGCCGTAACGACGCGCAGATCGACGCCGCGCTGGAGTTCGGGGTCGGGACGATCCATGTGGATTTCGAGGATATCGCCCGCTACAAGGATCTGGTGAAGCGTTTCCGGCGGGAAGCGGGAGGCGGACGCATCGTGCTGGCGACGCCGAGGATTCAGAAGCCCGGGGAGACCGGGTTGTTCCGGATCGTGGAACGCGCGGAGCCAGACGCGGTGCTGGTGCGCAATTTGGGCGGGGCCGGTTACTTCGGGAAGAGGAATCTACCGAGGATCGGAGATTTTTCGTTGAACGTGGCTAACCCGCTCTCCGCCTCCTTTTTCATGGAAGAGGGTTTCGAGCGGCTGACGATTTCCTACGATCTGAATGCCGGCCAAGTGCTCGACCTGCTCGCCGCGGCTCCGCCGGAATGGTTTGAGCTGACGGTGCATCAGCACATGCCGATGTTTCACATGGAGCATTGCGTGTTCTGCACTTTTCTCTCGAGCGGGAACAACGTGACCAACTGCGGCCGCCCCTGTGACCGGCACGTGGTGAAGCTGAGGGATCGGGTGGGGCAGCTGCACGTTCTCAAGGCGGATGTGGGGTGTCGTAACACCCTGTTCAACGGGCGGGCCCAGACCGGAGCGCGTCATGTGGACTCTTTCTTGAAGGCCGGGTTGCGCCATTTCCGGGTGGAGCTTCTGGAGGAGAGCGGTGCCATGGTTCATCAGTTGTTGGGCTGCTATCAGGCACTGTTGCGCGGGGAATTGGACGGTGACGAAGCCTGGAAAAGAGTCGGAGCGGAGGCCCGGCTCGGCGTGACCGAAGGCACCCTGGCCGACGGACGGTAAGGGGGGGCGCCCCCGGAGTTTCACGGGGACTCATTCAAGCGGGATGACGGTCACTACCTCCGCGGCGTTTGACACCCGGTTTCCCTCCTTCAATAGTGGAGCGATGCCTGACCCTGACGCGGATTTTGACGTGGGCTACGTTGCCCAACTTTGCCGGCTGGAACTGACCGCGGACGAGACGGTCCAGTTTCAAGCCCAGTTGTCCGGGGTGATCGAATACATGAAGAAGATCGACCAGCTCGATCTGAGCGGGATCGAGGCCACGGCTCACGCGGTGCCGGCCTTCGACGTCTATCGGGAGGATGAACCGGGCCCGAGCCTCACGGTGGAGGAAGTGCTGCGCAACGCCCCGCAGAAAAGCCAGAACCAGTTTGCCGTCACCAAGGTGGTGGAGTGAAGGGCCGGGAGGAGAAAACCGATGGACTTGGCGAAACTCACCATGATGGAACTCCGCGGCGTGCTGCGGAAAGGAAAAGCCACCTCCGTGGACGTGGTGGAAGCGATCCGCGATGCGGTCGCGGAGCGTGACCCGCGGGTTGGCGGCTATATCGGGCTCGATTTCGAGACCGCGCTGGCCGAGGCGCGAACGGCGGACGCGAAACTTCCGATGGGTGGCATTCCGGTGGCCATCAAGGATTTGATCAACGTGAACGGTCAGCCCTGTTCGTGCGGCTCCCGGATGTTGGCCGGGACCTATCGTTCTCCTTACGACGCCACGGTGATCCGGAAACTGCGCGAAGCGGGCGCGATCCCCCTGGGGCGGACCAACATGGATGAGTTCGCGATGGGATCCTCCACCGAGAACTCGGGCATCCAATTGACCCGCAATCCCTGGGATCTGGATCGCTCGCCCGGTGGGTCCAGTGGCGGGGCGGCCGCGGTGGTGGCCGCGGACATGGCGCTTGCCTCGCTCGGCTCGGACACGGGAGGCTCGATCCGGCAACCCGCCTCGTTCTGCGGGGTGGTCGGACTGAAACCAACCTACGGCCGGGTTTCGCGCTATGGCGTGGTCGCGTTTGCTTCGTCGCTGGATCAGATCGGCCCGATCACCAAAACAGTGGAGGACGCCGCCCTCTTGCTGGGGGTGATCGCAGGAGAGGATCCGAAGGACTCGACCACCTTGCGGGCTCCCGTCCCGGATTACGTGAAGGGCCTCGGCGCGGACCTCAAAGGGATGCGCGTTGGATTGCCCAAGGAATATTTCATCGGGGGAACCGCGCCCGGAGTTCGTGCGGCGGTGGACGCCGGGATCCGCAAATTGGAGGAACTCGGGGCGGAACTGGTGGAGGTTTCCCTTCCGCACACCGAACCTGCGGTGGCGGTTTACTACATTCTGGCCACGGCGGAGGCTTCGGCGAATCTGGCGCGGTTCGATGGCGTGCGCTACGGTCACCGGGCGGAAAACGTGAACGATCTGGCCGAACACTACCGCAAGAGTCGGTCAGAGGGGTTTGGCGCGGAGGTGAAGCGGCGGATCATCCTCGGCACTTACGTCCTCAGTTCAGGTTACCACGATCAATATTACACCCGGGCCCAACAAGTCCGCACCTTGATCCGGCGTGACTTCGAGGAGGTTTTCGCCAAGGTGGATATCATCGCCTCACCGGCTTCGCCGACGACCGCGTTCCGCATCGGGGAGCTGGCGAATGATCCCCTTCACATGTATCTGGCGGACGTGTTCACGATCGCGGCGAATCTCGGGGGCATCTGCGGCCTCAGTATCCCCTGCGGTTTTTCCGAAAGCATGCCGGTGGGGATGCAACTGTTGGGGCCTGCTCTGGGCGAGGGCGCGATTTTGAAAGCGGCCCACGCCTATGAGAAAGCCACGGAGTGGCACAAACAGAGGCCGAACCCATGATCCACACGCTCGATCCCGCCAAGGTCACCGCCACCGCCGAGCGGTTGCAGGCAAGGGTGTCGGATCGTTTCCCGAAGAGCGGGTTGGCCAGGGTGGCGGCGGAGGTGGTCGAGGCCGGTCGGGAAAGCGCCGCGGTCGCGGAGGCACTCGGGAGACCCATGCTGCGCTACCGGGTCGTGGCTTCGCTCGGGATTTTGTCGCTCCTCGGCTTGATCTTCTGGGGCGCCGCGGCGGTGGGGATCCAAGCCTCCAGGCAACAGGACGCGTTCGGCCTCATCGATGTTCTCCAAGCGGCCGATTCCGGCGTCAACGACCTGATCTTTCTCTCCATCGCCGTCTTTTTCCTGATCCGTCTTGAGCAGCGCTTCAAGCGGGACCGGGCCCTCAACATGCTTCACAAGATTCGTTCCCTGGCCCACATCATCGACATGCACCAACTGACCAAGGATCCGGACACCATCGGTCCGGAGGCGATGCCGACCCCGAATTCCCCGGTGCGTCAGATGACGGCGTTCGAGCTGCGGCGATACTTCGACTACTGCAGCGAGATGCTTTCCATACTCAGCAAAATGGCGGCCATCCTGGTGGAGGACTTCGACGATCCGGTGACCTTGTCCGCGGTCAACGAGGTGGAAAACCTGACCTCCGGGTTGGCTCGCAAAATCTGGCAGAAGATCATGGTGGCTTCGCAGGCCTGAAACCGAAGGCGGAAGGTGGCCACGGATTTCAAGCCGTGGAACGGGTGGCCTCACCACACCGCCAAGCGGGATCGCGGTCGCCTTCAAGGTAGGACGCCTACCGGGCGGTGACGTCGATCATCGCCTTGATCACCCCCGAGGCCGGGTCCGTGATTCGTTCGAAGTCCGCGGCGGTCTGGCGGAATGTGGTGCGGTGAGTGATCCATGGTTCCACGCGGATGATGCCCTGCTCCAGCAGGCCGATGATCCGGGTGAACTCCCCGGGGAGGGCGTTCCGGCTGGCCTTCAGCGTGACCTCCGGCCGATGCATCACGGGTTGGGCAAAGCGGATTTCCCGGGTGGTCAACCCCACGTAGACGAGCGTGCCGCTCTGGGCGACGAAGGAGAAGGCGCGAGACATCGATTCCGGATTGCCGGTGGCGTCAATCACGACGGCGAAGCGGTCTCCCCCCGTGAATTCCCGGGCCTGTGCGATTTCGGATCCGTCGTCCGCGGCGAGCAGGGTATTGGCAGGGCAGTAGGTTTGCCGGACGAAGTCGAGGCGGGGGGAGTCGCGGTCGATCACGGTGACCTGGGCTCCGGTGAGGCGGAGGAACTCCAGGGTGGCGAGTCCGATGGGGCCCGCGCCGATCAGCAGGGCGTGGTCGCCTTCGCCCGGTGCCGCCTGGTGGGTGGCGTGGCAGCCGATGGCGAGAGTCTCCACGAGGGCCAGAGCCTCGAAGCCGAGGGAAGGGGAACGGTGCAATTTTCGGGCGGGAAGGACGAATCTTTCGCGGAGACCGCCCTCGGTCATGATGCCGAGGACCTGCAGGGATTCGCAGCAATTGGTCCGGCCACGGCGGCACGCGAAGCAGTGTCCGCAATTCAGGTAGGGCTCGACGCTGCAGCGGTCCCCCGGTTGGACGTGGGTGACGCCTTGTCCAACGGAGAGGACCTCCACCCCGAGTTCATGTCCGATGATGTTCGGGTATTTCCAGAAGGCGGCGTGGCCCTGGTAACCGGCCCGGTCGGTGCCGCAGATGCCCATCCGATGGGTGGCGACGAGGGCTTCGCCGGGACCGGGCGGGGCCGGTTCGGGTATCTGGATGGTTTGGAATTCGCGGGGGCGGAGGAGGCTGATGGCGTCCATGGACGGGGATCAAGCGGGGTTGGGGCGGTATTGTTCGTTCCACTTCCGGGCCATGCGGTGCAGGGAGGCATCCCGGCTGAACTCGCTCAGCCGCTCGAGCGGGACCCAGGCCAGATCGTGGGATTCCGGGGAGATCTGGTAGTGACCGGGGCCATCGTGGCGGAGGGCGAAACGGACATCCCAATGGAGGTGGGCGGGCTCCGCACCGCGCGGCGGGATGGGATGCACATCGAGATCGAAAATGGCGTTGGATACTGGGGTAAGGGGATCGAGGCCGGATTCCTCGGAAGCCTCGCGCAGGGCGGTGGCGAGGACGTCGGGATCCCCGTCGCAGTGCCCGCCGGGCTGCACCCAAATCCCGAGTTTGCGGTGGTGGGTGAGCAAGACTTCGTCGCCGGACCGGTTCACGATCCAGGCGGATCCTGTGAGGTGCCCGTGGAGCAATTCCCGGTGGAAGCAATCTGGTTCCGATTCCACGAAGGCGAGAAAACGCTCGACCATTCCGCTCTCTTCCGGGTGGAGCGGGGCATAGGCCCTAAGAGATTTGAGGAGGGAAAGGCGGTGCATGGCCAACGGTCATCCGGGCCGGGCGGAGGTCAATTCCGGGAGCGCTTTTTTCAGCAGTCCCCCGCGCGGCAGGGAAAACTTGCCGGGGCCGGGGGACGCTGTCCGATCACCTCGTGCTTGAACCCGGGGCCGGGGCGGTGATAGGGTGGTCTCATCATGGAACAGCTCCACCAGATGCAGTTGACTTTCGCGCCCGAGGACGACCGGCTGCTCTTCCGGGTGAACACGGCGGGAGGCCGACAGCGGGCGGAATTTCGCTTCTGGTTCACCCGCCGTTACGTCAGGATCCTTTGGATGGCGCTCATGAACATGCTCGAACAACGGCAGCCGAAGGAGAAGTTCAAGGATGAGATCGCCCATACCCAGGCGCTGGTTCAGGAACACCGGAAGGCCTTGGAGCACGCGGACTTTCAGACCCAGTATCAGGAAAGCGCGGTCTTTCCCTTGGGCGAGGTGCCCATCCTCCTGTCCAGGGTGAGCCTGAAGGCCAACGAGGCCGGGGAACAGATCCTCTGCCTTCACCCCACCCACGGTCAGGGCTTGGAGCTTGGGCTCAATGACCAGATCCTCCATTCCTTCTGCAAACTGCTCGCAGATTCCTCCAAAACCGCCGAGTGGGACCTCCCGCTCGACTTCGGCCGGGTCGAGGATCTCATCGCACGACGCGGACTCAACTGACGGCGGAAAATCCGTCTGGTTTCCTGCCGTTCCACCACCGGGGAAAGTGCGGGTCGGAAAGGGGGGGGAGGCTGTTGATGGGAGTGGATTCACCACAGAGGACACCGGGAGCACAGAACCAGGGATGGGGACCTGGTGCGCCATGGTTCCCCCTCATCGATGGCCGGAGTTCGCTTCATGGATGGAGCAAGCCCCGGAACCACGGCGGGGCGGTCGGATGGTTGAAATTTTTGAAAACTTAATAGTTTACCTCCCCGCCTTGCGCGTCGGAGGGGCTTTGCGTGAAATTCCCGCCCTTCGTTGCGATCTGGATCCGGGAAGGCCAGGTTTTTTTATTTGCGGCTAAGCATGAAAGGTATTATTCATCAATGATTTTGCTACACGAAAGTTAACCTAAATAAAGGGTCGGTCTTCCTGTTTCACAAGTTGGTATCCTTTGATTTTGCCCGTAGGAATCGCCGTAATGTCGTCCGTTTTTGCGTGGGGATGTCCATCATTGGATACTCTGTTTTTTAGAGGGTTTGGCTTGAAATTGGAGGGAGGCGTTAGGAAAAGCTCCAATCCCCTGATGGCGGGCACGCAAGGCGTGGCTTTACCCTGTCTTTTGTGCTTCGGTGAGTCGGTCCGGAGCGATTGCGGTCCGCGTGTAAAAAAAACGTCACCGAAACTAGGGAATCCCAAGTTTTTTTCTTGCCTCTCCTCCCGGATTCTGGAAAGACGGCAGCTGGAAATTCGCGCTCTGGCGTCGTTGCGGTCCGGCATCGACGTTTTGGGCCCGGTTTTCCGCCACTACGCCAATCTATGAAAACCCGCCACCCTCAATGCCTGGGGATGCCTTTGGCCCTCAAACAGGTCGTGTCCGGTATTGTCATCACCCTGCTCACGGTGACATCCGGCCCTGTATCGGCCGCCGATTACTTCTGGGACAACGACACGACCGGGCTGAACAATGTCCTGTCGTCCGGTGCCGGGATCGGTGGAGCGGGGATCTGGAACACCTCCCTCAACTCCTTTTGGACCGGCAACACGCTCTCCGGGATGTCGGCTTGGAACAATGCCGGACTCGACACCGCCATCTTCCGGGGCACCGCGGGCACGGTGACCCTCGGGACCGGGATCACGGTGGGCGGACTGCGCTTTGACACGACCGGGTTCGGCATCAGCAACGGAACGAACACCCTGACCTTCGGCGGGGCGAGCAACAGCATCGTCTTGAATTCGCTGGCGAACGCCAACGCCACCTCCACCATCGCGGCCACGCTCACCGGACAGCTGGCGGGTTCGGGTGATGTCATCCTGAGCGGTGGGTTGGCTGCTGGTTTGGTGGCGAACACCCTGACCTTGAACGGCACCTCCACTGGTGGATGGAGTGGGGCGACGACCCTGGGCGTGGGTCAGACGATGTCTCTTTCCGCAAACAACCAGGCTCTGCTCAACACCTCGGCGATCAACCTGAATGGTGGAGCGGTCATTTTGACCAACACCAATGCGACGGAAGCCGCTCTCAACCGAGTCAACAACAGCGCTGGCATCACCTCCAATGGTGGCACGATCACGGTCACCAACACCGCGAGCAGCTCCGTCAACTACTCCGAAACCCTCGGCGGCCTCACCTTGGGCAGCGGTCTGCTGACCGTCACCCAGACCAACGCCAACACTTCGCCCGCCACCCAGACCCTCGCCCTCGGGGCCATCGCCCGCACCGGCGGCAGTGCCAACACTTCGCAGTTGAATTTCACCGGCACCAGCCTTGGCGCCAACACGCAGAACGTCATCACGATCTCCGGCCAGTCCGCCACGACCGCGAGCATCTTCCCGTGGATGACCTATGGCGGCACCGACTTCGCCGCCTACAATGGCACGAATGGGGTCATCGCCGCGACCGCCACCAACCTGACTGCATCCCTCGTGGGGGCGGTCGGCACCGATTACAATGCGGCCACCGTCACCCTCGGCTCCAATGGCTCCATGCGCACGCTGCGCTTCGGCGGTGGCACGGCCCTAACTGTGACTGGTGCCGGCACGACCTCGATCGGGGGGATCGTCTCCTCCGGAGCAGCGCACGTGCTCGCCGGCGGCACCGCGTATCAGGCGATCACGGCCGGTGACAACTTCTTCGTCAACGTCGGGGCCAACCAGCTCACCATCTCCGCCCCGATCCAGAACGTTGGAGCCGGTGCCACTGCCAGCACCCTCGTGCTCGGCGGGGCGGGCACCCTGACCTTGAGTGGCACGAATACCTTCAGCGGCGGCATCGTCCTGAACTCCGGCACGCTGCAATACACCGGCAGCACCGCGGCCACCCTCGGCAATGCCTCAAACTCGATCACCTTCAATGGATCGGCCACCCTCCAGGCCCTCACCACCGGCGGCACCACGGCCCGCAACATCGTTCTCAATAATGGAGCCATCGCCAGTTTCACGAACGCGGCCATTGCCCAGACTTATTCCGGCAACGTCACCGGCACCGGCGGCATCCTGATCAACAATACCAGCGGCACCGCCACCTCCTTCACCGGCACGGGCAACACCTTCACCGGGCCGGTGCAAATCACCTCCGGCACGCTGACGGTCGGCGGCACTTCGGCTCTCGGTAATACCAATAACCCGGTCAACTTCGCCAACACCGCCGGCGTCACCCTGAACCTCGCCGGGAATCTCACGGTCGGCTCCATCTCCGGGGCCGGCGCCACCGGTGGCACCATCACCCTCGGGGCCAACACTCTCACGTTTGGCGGGAACAACGAAAACACCACCTACGCCGGCACCCTCACCGGGACCGGCGGCGCGATCACCAAGACCGGCACGGGCACCACCACGCTCACCGGCACCAACACCTTCACCGGCGCGGTCAATCTCAATGGCGGTCTTGTGAATATCACCGCTCTTCCGGCGGGTGGCACCAACAGCGCCCTCGGCACCAGCGGCACCATCGGCTTCGGCGGAGGTGGCATCCAGTTCGGCGGCGTCTTTGATCCCAGCGTCCGCACTCTCACCTTCAATGCCGGCGGTGCCACCTTCGACACCAATGGCAACCCGATCGTCATCGCCAGCCCTGTCGGCAACAGCGGTGCCGGCGGTCTCACCAAGGCGGGCGCGGGTCTCCTCATCCTGAATGCCGCCAACACCTACACCGGGTCCACCAGCGTGCGCAATGGCGTGCTGCGTCTCGGCAACAACCAGGCGCTGGGGACCGGTTCGGCCGGTGCCAACGTGCAGAGCGGCGGTGTCCTTCTCCTTCCCGGCGGCATCAGCACCGGCGGCACCGGGGCCGGTGGCTCACTCACTCTTAACGGCAATGGCGCCACCGCCTTCGCCACCGGGGCGCTCGTCAGCGCCGGGATCAATACTTACGCTGGAGCGCTCGCCCTCGGCTCCTCCGCCACCGTGTCCGTGGATGGCGGCACCCTCAACCTCACCAGCACCGGCGCGGTCACCGGCACCGGCGACCTCACGCTGGCCGGTTCCGGCACGGGCAATCTTTCCGGAGCCTTTGCCAATGGCGCGGGCGGGCTGGTCAAGACCGGCTCCGGCACCTGGAACCTCACCGGCACCGGCGGCACCAACACCGGCGTGCTCTCCATCAGCAACGGCACGCTCAATCTCGCCGGCGGCGCGCTTGGTTCCCTCTCCGGCACCACTTTAGGCGGCGGCACCCTCAATCTTACCGGCGGCACCCAGACCTTCGGCAATTTGAATGTGGCTGCAGGCAGCTTTACTGCCTTCAATGCCGCGGCGGGCAGCACCGCTGCCTTCGGCTCTTCCTTCACCCGCGGGGCGGGCGGCGTGGTCGCTTTCGACACTTCCGCGGCCGGGTCGGCCATCACCTCCGCCGCCACGGCGGGCACCGTGCTCGGCTACGCCACGATCAAAGACGGCACCGCCACCGGCATGGCCATCGCCGATGGCACCAACATCGTCCGCATGACCACCTTCTCCGGCGGCATCCTCGCGGACAATACCAACGCCCCCGCCGGCAACTTCACCACCGCCGGCATGGCGGCCAACCCGCTCCTCTGGAGCAACGGCATCACCACCCGTGCGGTGAACTCGCTCACCTTCGATGCCTCGGCTGGCGATCAAATCGTGGACATGGGCGCGGCCGGGAACGTGCTCACCCTCACCAGCGGAGCCATCCAGAAAATCAATGGCAACAATGCCACCCTGCTCGGCGGTCAGCTTGGCGCCACCAATTCGGAGGTCATCATCCAGCAGAACGGCACCGGCAGCCTCATCCTCAACAGCCCGATCAGCGGCGGCACCGGCAGCCTGACCGCGCTCGGCAGCGGCACGGTCGTCCTCGGCGGTGCGAACACCTTCACCGGCGGCGTCACCATCGCCGGCGCCACCCTCCGCCTTGGCAATGCCGCGGCGTTGCGTGCTCCGAATGCGCCAAGCGATTTCCAAATCCGCTTCTTCGGCCCCGTCGCCGCGCAGACCGCGCTCGGTCAGAATGCGGTCACCTTCGCCGCCGGTTCCACCGGCCGCCTCCAGCTTGGTGGCTTCAATTCTTCCATCTCGAGCCTTTCCACGAACACCGCGTCTCCCGGCACCCCGGTCGTGGAAAACGCCAGCGCCACCGCCGCCACCCTCACCCTGAACCCGGCCATCGGCACCAACAATGTCTTCAGCGGTCTCATCCAGGATGGCACGGGCGGCGGGGCGCTCTCCCTCGTCAAGGCCGGGAACGGCTCCATCACCCTGACCAATGCGGCCAACAGCTTCACCGGCCGCACCGTCATCAACCAAGGCACGGTCACCGTCACCAACAACGGCGCCCTCGGCACCGGCACCTCCACGGTCGCGGTCAACGGCATCGCCGGCTTCGGATGGACCGGCGGCACCCTCGTCCTCGGTGGCGGCGACACGCCCTTCACCTTCACCCGCAATCTCAGTGTCGCGGGCCGTGGCTTCACCGCCGGCAGCGCGGGCACCGCCTTCACCAGCGTCGGGGCTAACACCATCGCGGGCAATCTCTCCGGTGGGTTCGGGAGCTCGGAAGGGCGTATTTACGCGGCAGCGGGGAACACCACCTTCACCGGCACCGTCACCCCGAACGGTGGCGGCCTCTTTATTGGTGGCGCGGGCAACCAGATCATCAACGGCTTGGTGACCGGGAGCGCGACTGCCGTCGGCATCATCAAAATCAACAATGGTGCCGTTGCCAGCACCTTGGTGCTGGGCAATGCCAGCAACAACTTCGCCAGCACCATCCGTCTCGATTCTGGCACTCTGCGTGTTGCGAATGGCGGTGCTCTTGGCCAAAGTATTTCTGCCAGCGCGATCGAATTCAATCAGGGCACCCTCGAGGTGCGCACCGATTCACCCGGCAGCTTCAGCACTCGGAACTTTTCCACGATCACCAACAACGGGACCATCTTTGTGGACCGGGCCGTGGACGGCAGCGGCCTCGGCACCCAGGTGGTCTCCGCGCTCGGCGTCCCCTCTTACGCATCGGCTTCCGGCAACGTCCTTTTCGGCAACTATACCAACCAGCGCCGCATCCTCACCATCAACGGTCGCAACGGCTATGGTCTCACAGTCAACGGCGCCACCGGTGCCGGCACGAATGCGGGCATCGGCAGCGATGCCAGCGTGACCTTGGTCAACAGCTCCAATGGTGTCTTTACTTTCGATGGCACCATGACCGTGGGGGATGGTACGGCCCGCACTCTTGCCCTTAACCTTCAGGGCAACGCCGACAGTGTCATGACCGGCTACTTCCGGGCCGGCACGGGTGTCTACAACCTCGCCAAGTCCAACCAGGGCACCTGGGTCATGACTGGCACCGGCGTCCGTTCCAACACGGACAGCAACTTCACCGGCAGCACCAACATCACCGGGGGCACCTTGCTGCTCAGCGGACCGAGCGCCCGCATCGGCGGAGCCTCGGGCGGCATTCTGAATGGTGTCGCCGGCGGCGCGCTCCAGCTCAATGGCGGCGCCTTCGATTACCGCGGCGCAGGTGAAGTGACCGCCAAGACGATCAACCAATCCGGCACCACCGGTAATGCCATCATCCTCGCCAACCAGACCGCCGGTCCCCTCGTCTTCAACACCAGTGCCGTCGGCGCCGGTCAGGCGGGCGCCAAGACCCTCTTCCTCGGCGGCACCAGCACCGCCGCCAACGAGATCGCCGGCGTCATCGTCGGTGATGGCAGCGTTGCCAAGGTCGGTCCGGGCACTTGGCTTTACGACCCGGCCGCCTCGACTTACTCGACGGGCGCCGCACCGACATGGGTCAGCGGCGGGGCAGCCAACACGAACAGCTTCGTTGTCAGCAGTGTCGCCAATATCGGCCTCGGAGCCCGCGTCACCGGCACCAGCATCCCGACGGGAACCGTTGTCACCGGGATCAACAGCGCGACGAATACGGTCACCATCAGCAATGGCATCACCACGGCGCTCGTGGCCGGAACGTTCACCTTCGCCGACACCTCCAACTTCACCGGCAACCTCGACATCGCGGGTGGCACCCTGCAGCTCCGTCCCACCGCCGCCACCGGCAGTGGTTCCGACATCATCAACAACACCAGTTCCGTCCGCTTTGTGACCGATGCCCTCACCGGCAACGGCTTCGCGGGGGGCGTCCTCGAGTTCCAAGGTTCGGCCGCCGCCGGCACCCTCACCGAAACCGCGGGCGCGCTCGTCTCCACCGCCGGTCTCGGCACGGTCCGCATGGTCCTCAATGGCGGCACGCCGACCTTGAACTTCGCCTCCCTCACCGCCGCCAACCGCGCCGTCGGGGCCACCCTCCGCTTCGAGCCCACCACCGCCGGCGGCATCCAGTTCGCCGCCGTGCCCACCGCCGTCTCGAACGGCGCCCTGAGCAACGCCTACATCGTGAATCCGACCACCGGGGCGATCGACTTCGTCGCCACCCCGGCGATCAACACCAACATCGCCGCCCTCGGGGCCACGACCGCCCTTCCCACCGCCACCGGTTCCGCCACGGCGAACTACCTCATGAGCGGCAACACGACCACCACCGGTGCCGTCGCTGCCAACACGATCCGCATCACCGGGGGGAACCTCGCCCTCGGCGGCGCGCTCACCCTCACCTCCGCCGCGACCGGCACCTCCGGCGGCATCCTCCAAAACAACGCCTCCGGGGCCTCCACCATCAGCGGGGCCCAGAACATCAACGTGTCCACCGCCAACCAGGAACTCGTCATCATCACCGGCGGCACCGGCACGAATGCCAATCCGCTCCTCACCACCAACACCCTCACCATTTCCTCCGTCCTGAACAACGGCACCGGCGTGGTCACCAAGGCCGGCACCGGCACCCTCGTCCTCAGCGGGCAAAACACCTTCACCGGCGGCCTTATCGTCAACGAGGGCGTCCTCCGCGCCTCCGGCACGAACACCCAGACGCTCGGTGCGCCCGCCGTCGGCACCGTCAACGTGCTCCGCCAGAACACCTTCCTCGATGTCAATGGGGCCGGGGCCTCCGCCGCTCCCTTCACCGGCGGCGTGGCCTTGTCCACGCTCATCTCCGCACCCATCAATGGCGCGGGCTCCATCACCTCGACCGCGGCCGGTTCCCAGGCCATCCAGCTCGGCACCAGCGCCAGCACCAGCAGCGGTGTCTTCTCCGGCGTGATCTCCAACGGCTCCGGCACCCTCACGGTGATCCGCAACGGCGCCTCCGGCACCCAGGCGCTGACCGGGCTGAACACCTACACCGGCCCCACCATCCTCAGTGGCGGCGCGATCCTCCAGGCCAACACCCTCGCCAATGGCGGCGTGGCCAGCTCCATCGGCGCGTCCAGCAATGCCGCCGGCAACCTCGTCTTCAACGGCGGCACCCTGCTCTATCAGGGCGCGAACGCCACCGTTTACCAGACGACCCAGTCGCCCTCCATCTCCATCGATCGTCTCTTCACCCTCGCCGGGAACGGCACCATCCAGTCCTCCGGCACCTACGGGAACCAGCAGGTCGGCACCAGCACCGCCAACAGCGCCGCCCTCGTCTTCAACAACACCGGCGACATCGCCTTCGCCGGCACCGGAACCCGTCTCCTCACCCTCGGCGGCACCTCGACCGGCGACAACCAGATCTCCCTGCGCCTCACCGACAACGGAGCCAGTGCCTTCAGCCTGACCAAGGCGGATGCCGGTCTCTGGGTCCTCGGCAACAACAGCAACAACTACACCGGCGCGACCACGATCTCCGCCGGCCAGTTGCGCGTCACCGCCAACGGCGGCAGCCTCACCACCGGCGGCAACCTCACCTTCAACGGCGGCGTCCTCGAAACCTCCGGCACCTTCACCCGCGCGGTCGGCACCGGAGCCGGCCAGGTCTCCTGGACCGGTGGCACCGCCAACGGCGGTTTTGCCGCCTCCACCGCGCCCCTCGCCGTCAACCTCAGCACCGGCACCCTCACCTGGGGCACCACCCCCGGCTTCCTCAGCACCGGCACCCTGCTCTTGAACTCCACCACCGCCCTCTTCGACGTGGACTTCCAGAACGCGATGAACCTCAACGGGGCCACCCGCACGATCCAGGTGCTCGATAACACGACCACCAACATGGATTTCGCCACCCTCTCCGGCGTCATCTCCGGCGCGACGGCGGGCAGCAACCTCACCCTCAACGCGGGCGCTCCGCTCTACGTTCGTGGGGCGAACACCTACATCGGCAATACCACCCTCTCCGGTGCGGCCGCCGTGGCCGTCACCTCCATCGGTGCCGCCGGGGCCACCGCCACGAATTTCGGCACCAACGTCGGCGGCGGGGCGCTAAACCTCAGCAACGGAGCGGCGACCGGCGGCTACCTGCTCTACTACGGAGCCGGTGAAACCACGACCCGCCCCATCAACCTCAACACCGCGACCGGTGCCCCGACGATTGATGCCAGCGGCAGCGGGGCGCTCGTCGTCAACAACCTCGTCAACAACCTCGCCGGGGCCAAGACCCTGAATATCCGTGGGATGAACTACGATCCGAACACGATCACGAGCAACCTCAACGACAACGGCGGGGCACTGACTGTGACCAAGTCCGACGGCGGCGTCTGGGTCCTGTCGGGCACGAACAATTTTACCGGTAACCTCAACATCAGCGGCGGTGGCCTCGGCGTCACCAGCGGCGCGGCCCTCGGCTCGGCGGCCACTGGTTCGGTTGTGATTAGCAATGGTTACCTCTTCGGGGTCGGGGCGCCGATCGTGACCTCGCGGGCGCTCGTTTTGTCTGTCAATGCGAACAGCGAGTTCACCGGAAACCAATCGATCACCTTCAACGGCACCGTCACGGGGCCAGATGGGTCAAACACTCAGGTTTGGAACGTTATCAACACCATCGACGGCGGCACCCTCACCTTTAACTCGAACTTCATTAATGCGGAGCCGACGGTCGGCGATGCTCACCCCCTTGTTTTCGGCGGCACGGGTGCCACGGTTTGGAATGGCGTCATTGGCAACTCTTCGGCGAACGCCCCGACCCAACTCACGTTGACGGGTTCAAATGGTTCCACCCTCACTCTCGGCGGGGCTTCCGCCAACACCTACACCGGCACCACCACCCTCACCCAGGGCACCCTGATCCTCAACAAGGTCGGCGCCCTCGGTGCCTCCACCGCGAACTTCGCCGCCAACGGCGGCGTGCTCCAGGCCGCCATCGACCTCACCGGGGCAAACCGAATCCTGAACCCCATCGTGCCGGCAAGCAACGCCGCCATCTTCAGTGGATCGAACTCCATGGAATTCGGTGGCACCGTTTCGGTCAACCTGCCCTCGAGCCGCAACTTCATCAACAACCTCGATGCGGGCAAGAGCCTCATCTTCTCCGGCAACATCACCAACACGGCTGGTGCTACCCTGACCCTCGTCGGCTCCGGAGCCTACTCCATCACCGGCAACGTCACCACCGGCACCGCCGCCACCGGCCTGACCTATGCGGGCAACGGCACCCTCAATCTCAGCGGGGTCAACAACGCCACCGGTGCCTTCACCTTCAACCGCGGCACCACCACCCTCACCGGCACCACCGCCACCCAAGGCACCATCACCGCCGCCTCGGGCATTGTCGTCAACGCGGGTGCCACCCTGACCCTCGACAACACCACCACCAACGCCACCGGCGGCCGCATCCCCGGTCGCGCCGTGACCCTCTCGGGCGGCACGCTCAACCAGATCGGCAACGCCTCCGGCACCCTCGAGACGGCCGCCGGAGCTCTCACCCTGAACAACGGCGCCTCCGTCATCGGCATGACCGGCACGGGCACTGATTCCCTCACCTTCGCCTCGCTCGCCTTCGGGGCCGGCAGCTCGATGGATCTCAACATCACCGGGCTCGGCACCAGCAAGACGATCGTCTTCACCACCGCGCCGACCCTCCTTCCCGCCACCACCGGGATCCTCCCGCGCGTGACCGTCGGCGGCACGGACTTCGCCACCTACAGCGGCGGCAGCTTGAATGCCCTCACCGGCTACATTGCCTCGATCAACACCGCCGGGGTCACCAACACCGTCCGCCTCACCACCAGCGAGACCCTCAATGCCTTCGCCGCCACGCGCAACGCCCTCGTCCTCAACGGCCCGGGCATTACCGCGGACAGCGTCAACGGCTCGGTCCTCACCCTCACCGCCGGCGGTGTGCTCTCTTCCGGAGCGGGCACCAACACCCTCAGCATCAGCAACGTGGCCCTCGGCGCGACCGAAGGCCTCTTCCACGTCGGCGCGGGCAACATCCTCAACGTGCAGGGCGGCAGCACCGGCCGCGGCGGGATCACCGGCACCGGCGGCCTCACCAAGACCCTTGGCGGCACCCTCGTCTTCACCGCCGACCAATACTACACCGGCACCACCACGATCAACGCCGGCACTCTGCAAAGCACCGGCCTCAACAAGATCTTCCAGAACGCGGCCCTCGTTGTGAACCCGGGCGGCACCTTCGACCTGAACAACCAGGTCCAGTTCGTCGGCGCGGTCAGCAGCGCCGGCTCCGTGCCGGGCGCGGGCGGCACCATCGCCCTCGGCACCTCCGG
>JAGWVU010000095.1 GCA_018970725.1 Verrucomicrobiota bacterium | reverse complement strand
GCCCTCGAAGAAAACTTCTCCGTAGGTGATGCGCCACCATCTGGAATCGGTGGTGTAGGGGTTCAGCCGCACGCCCACCGGAGGATCGCCATCCAGGATGAGGTGGGACCTTCTGCGGCGTCCGGTTGGGAATCCCGCGAGATCGAGACCGTGGCGGAGCGTTTTCAGCAGCCGAAGCTCCATCCGTTGGAGGACATGGTGATTGGCAGGGGGTGTGGGTCTTTGGGGAGCGGTGTTCATGGCAGTGAGGTGGTGATGAGGTCGGCGCGGCAGGCGGCCTGGAAGTCCAGGGCCCGTTGCGACACGAAGATGCCCCGGGGCCAATCCTTGAGGTGGAGTCCGGCCAGGGAGCGCACCCGGGAGAGCGCCACGTAGGCTTGGCCGGGTTCCCGGGCGGCGCGGATGTCGATGAAGGCTGCGTCCAGGGAGAGTCCCTGCGCTTTGTGGATCGTGACCCCGTTGGCCAAGCGGATCGGATACTGCTTGAAAGCCCCGGCTGACCGGTCGCCCGGATCGAACAGCCAGGTGAACGGTTCCACGTCGATGCGCCCGCCGTGCGTTTCCACGGTGATACCGGAGCCGCGCAGGTCCGCCACGATGCCGGTTTGGCCGTTCACGAACCCGGAGTCGGGCCGGTTCACCGTGAACATCACCCGGGAGCCCACTTTCAGCCGGAGCGTGGCGGGCGTGAGGAGGTTCTTGGTGAGGAACTCCACTTGGGAGGACGGCCCCCAGGTTTCGGCTTGGTGGATCCGCTCCGTGCCGGGAAGCTCGGCCAGGCAGAGCGCGTTCCACTTGTCCACCGCCGCGTTGTGGGTGAGCAGGCGGGTAAGACCCCTGTCCGGGAACATCGACACTCGGGGCTTGAGTAGCGCGGTGGTTTCGCGATCGATCTCGCCCAGGCGGAATTTGCCAAGGGCGCGGGCGAAGGCTTGATCCTCCTGCCGACGGATCGTGGTGAGTTCGATGGCCCGAAACCCGGCCGATTCCCAAGCCTTGGAATCGAAGAACCAGTCAAAGTCCCGGCTTGAATTGGTGCGAACGGGCGGGAGTTGCCCAGCGTCCCCGGTAGCAATCACCTGGATGCCGCCAAAGGGCTCCTGGTCATCGCGGATGGCCCGGCAATGGTAGTCGAGGTAGTCGAGCAAGCGGCCCGGCATCATCGAGATCTCGTCGATCACCAGCCGCTCCGCATTGCGCACGCGGTTGAACGCAGCCCGGATGCCATGACGGCTGTCCCGGGAAAGCTCCCTGAAGTAGTCGGCGAATCCCTGGCCGGGAGCGGGCCCGATGAGCATGCCGCTCCAGCGGTGGATGGTGGAGCCGCCCGCGTTGAGCGCGGCCACGCCGGTGGAAGCGGTGACCGCCGCCTCGGGATGGCGGGCCAGCCATTCGCGCAGCTGGTAGGTTTTGCCAGTGCCCGCCTGGCCGGTGAGGAACACGTTGGCGCCGGCATCGGCCAGAGCGTGGAAGCGCTCTTCGGGAGTGAGCGAGGATGGAGGGGCGATGGTGCCCGGGTGAAGCAGTTCGTGCATCGGATGAATCGGGGATTGGGGTTAGGCCGCGTTGACCAGGGCGGAAGGTGGATCGTCGTCGGGCCGGTCCGCGTCGTGGGCCGCCGGGCAATAGCCCTTGCTCCACACCCAGAGCTGGCGGGCGGCGAGGAAGGCGCGGAAGCGGGCCGTGGATTCTTCCCGGGGCCAGATTCTCACGCTCACCGGCACGGGCTCGGTGGAGCCGATCACCACGGAGGCAATGTCGGCCGATTCGAACTCCGGCACGCGCGTCTCCAGGGCCCGCTGGTAGGCTTCAAGCTGGAGCGGCCAGGTGTCGTAGAAGATCGGCTGGAAGGAGCCGTCCTTGCCGGTGCGCACCTTTTGCGATTTGAAATCGATGATCGCATGGCGCCCCGTGGATCGGAGCGTGGCGACCAAGTCCACCCGGCCCGCGTAGCCCCAACTGAGATGGGAAACCGCCTCTTCCACGGCATGCACTCTCGTCACCTCCGCGTCGAACCAAGCTCGGGCGGGCTCAAAAAGTCGGAGCACGTCCGGGTTCGTCGGCACCTGCCCGCTCTGGGCGTAGGTTTCGATGGCGGCGTGGATGGCGCTGCCGAGGTCGGCGGCGTCCCGCACCTGGCTGCCCATGTCCTCCACCACGCGGTGGGCGAAGGCGTCCAGCGGTTCTCCGTCGCGCCGGGGGAGGGTAAGGGCCGAAATGATGCCCTGCTCGATGCGCCAGGCGTCCAGGCCCGGTTTGGCTAGAACGTTAAGCACGTTGGTCACGCTTGGATAAAGCCCAAGCTTGCGTGCGTCGCGTAGGCTGGTGGGCCGGGTGCCCTTCCCGTCGGCCCGCTCCACCTCGTGGATGGGCGTGCCGTTGGGGTGATACCAGTGCGATGGAGATTCGCGATGAACGAGGATCATGGTGTGGGCTGGTGAGAGTTAGAAGATGAGGTTGTCGTCCTCGTCAGAGGCGATCGTGATGCCGAGCACCAGGGCTGCGGCCTTGAGAGCGGCGATGAGCTCGCGGTCAGCCTTGAGCGGCTTCTTGTTGGCCAGGGCGCCGGGCAACCAGCGCTCGATCAGCGCCCGCACGGAGGCTTCGTCGAGGTCGCCCAGGTCCATGCCGGCGTTCTTGCCAATGTGAACCTTCACGCGGCGCCAGAAGGAGTCGTCCGTCTGTTCTTCCTCGTCAGCGGCGTCGTCTTGGGCGGCGCGCCGGAACTGGCCGTCACGCTTCTCTTCCCGGTCCTGCACCCTCACGTATTTGCCCGAAGCCTTCAGCGGGTTCGGGGACCTGTCGGGGCGGATCAGGCCGATGTTGGCATACACAGTGCCGTTGGATTCGTTGTGGACGATCAAGAGCTTGGCGGTGAGGCCGATTAGGCTCTCCGTGTCGAGCTCACTGAGCTCGCGGCTGTTGAGGTCACGCCCGAACCACTGCTTCAGGAAGGCGCGCAGAGCGGACTTCTCGTGGAGGGTGGGCGTGAAGCCCCGGCTCCAGACGAGGTGAGGCTTGCCGTCGCCTTGAAGCACGTCCGTCTCGAAAACGATCCGGAAGACTTCCCGGGCGCCATAGGCCGTCTCGACTCTCTTGGTTGGGGTGATATCGACGCACACCGCAGTGCAGTCGGCTTCGGGATGCGGTTCGAAGTTGGAGTTGGATGTGGCTTTGAGTTTCATTGAATTTAGTTAGGTATGTTTGTTGCGTCACAAAGATGGAGGCCGGTGGTGGTGGCCCGCTCCCGGTCCGGCCTGCCAGTGCCGGGGAGCGGGAAATCGGTGGGATCAGTGGCTGGAGTCGGGGAACTCGCGGTTGAGGTCGGCGGCGGCGCACTCGGCGTTGTCCTCGCTGCCGGTGGCGGCGATGTCGGCCAGCTGCTGGGAGCGGGGCTTCGACTCGGAGTTGGCAGCCAGCCATTGGCGCACGGCTTGAGGCTCGAAGCGGATCAGGTGACCGAGCTTGATGGAGGGCAACCCCTTGTGGCGGAGGGCCAGCACGTGGCGCTCGGAGCAGCGCATGTAGTTGGCGAGATCAGCCGTGGACCAGAGAAGCGGTTCGGCTTCGGAGGAGGTTTCGCGGAAGGCGGATGTGGGATTCGGGTTCATGCCCGGGGACGCGCTGTCAACTCGGACCGGGGCGGTGCGGCCTACACCGGCGGATCCATGATCAGGGTGCAGCGCGGCGACTGGTGTCTTAGACCTTGAGACGTAGGATGTTCTGGTTTTGGTGGTGGCTTGCATGGGATGAACGGACTTAGAAATTGGTGTCTTAGACCCGCTGGCAAAAAAGGGGCTCAGCCCGCCTTCTTGGAAGACGTGCGGCCTTGCGCCTGGCGGGTTTCTTCGGCGATGGTCATGTAGTCTTCCGCCGAGAGCACCACATCCCGGGTCGCCGACGTGACAAGCCCCTCGACCACCTCGGTCACGGTAGTGCCCCTCTCCGCCGCCAGCCGCCGCAACCGCTGCATGAGCGTGCGGGGGAGGTATACGGAGAGGGTGGTCTTGTCGGGGTGACGTTGTCCTGGCACGTCCGAACAGTGGATCGGTGTCTTATACCCGTCAAGGAAAAATGCGGGAAGCCGTTGAAGTTTGAGTGCGGTCTCGCGTGGAACTGGAATGAATAAATTGTGCATGGCGCTATTGTGAACACTGCGCGACTGCGCTATCAACAATTGACCGGGAACCCTGCGGGAACCCCACCCAGAGAAAAATCAAGCATCCCAAGAAACCCGCCGAGCCCGATCAAGCGAACATCTTCAATTCCAATCCTCACCCCGCTGCCATGCCGCGCTCCAATAAACGAACCATCACCATCCCCAACCCAATCCGCGAAGGCCTCGTCGCCCAGATCCAGGACGGAACTCTCGATTACCCGAGCGAAAACGCCGCCTGGATCGGGCTCGCCCGCTACCAGCTCATCGTCGGCAAACCTCACGCCATCACCGTGGCCATCGCCCGGATGCACCCGGAGGACCAGGACGTGATCGACGACTTCCTGCTAGAAGTTGCATCACGAGGGCTCTCGTTGCGCGGGCAGTTCCTGGCGCACCTCGTAAGGGAAGCGGTCAGTGGCGCGGATTCTCCGGGCGAACAGGAAGTGGGTGGCTTGATTCCATCCGAACTGCTGAGGATGGCCAAGGCGTGGAAAAAGGATCCGGAGAAGGTGCTGGCGGGGTTGCGGTGAATCCTCGGTCACGGTCACAGCTATGGCTGGCAAATTCATTCCAAAGCTCTACTCAACCTCAAAGCCATGCCCCGGTTCGAACTTCAGGGTCTGACCATTCTCAGTGACGATCCGGACCAGTTGGTCGGAGGCGCCTTCGGGAAGTCTAACTTCGATCTCCAGAACCACCGAAACCTCCGCTCCCATTTGGCCGGCGAGGTGCGAAATGACCTCGTCGGCGATCCGGCTGGCATCCCGACCGACGCGAGTTGCATCGAGCCGGACGGTGCCGTGATAGCGACGTGGTTTGGGTTTCCCGGCAGGTGGGGCCGAAACCGATGACGGCTCTGAAGCGCCCGGGGCGGAAATTGGGCCGCTTTCCAATGTTGGGACGCCGCCTGAAGAACTGGCTGCTTGGGGTGCCTCCGCTTCCATCTGCCGTTGAGCCACGTCTGGTCTCACGATGAGGCCAGGATCATCGGGCGTCAGGCTGATCGTCTGCCCTGCTCGAAGTCCCCGGTAGCGTCCTTGCACCTGGTCGTAGCTTTCAGCATAGGCGAAAGTCTCATTGCGCCAGGTGATCAGCTCGAC
>JAGWVU010000051.1 GCA_018970725.1 Verrucomicrobiota bacterium | reverse complement strand
TGATCGCTGCGGCCGCTACCTTACAAAGACACATGGCCGGAATCATGAATTACGTTACGTTCCCAATCACCAACGCATCGTCCGAGGGAATGAACTCCATCATCCAGAGCCTCCGCTCAGCAGCCAGAGGATTGCCTAACTTCGCCAACTTCAGAGCCAGAATCCTGTTCCACCTGGGCGACCTCGACATGAATCCCGCATGAGACCAGCAACCAGAAATCCGCAAGCGCCCAAGTATCAAACCGAGCGCAACACGGCTAGGCTCACGCTGGTGAAATCAGACGCCACCAGTCTTGTCTTCCATCTCGACAGCGCCACAGACGCCGCCCTCTACGATCAGCCCCTGACCATCGAGATCACCCCACCGTCAGGATGGAATGCCGCGAAAATCGTGGTCAAGCACAAGTCGGGAGCCTCGATCCAGGTTCATCCCGCAGAGCGGGACGGACACTCGCTGCTGCGCGTGGAGATACCACCCCAAGATGCAGAGTATGCGATCACCACATCGCCCTGATGTTATCGCCAACCACAAGCGTCCTCCGCACATAGACCAGCACTCATGACTCCAAGACTCCACCGATCCATCGTCCCGCTGCTTCTCTTCGGAGTGCTCTGCGCTTCTGTGGCTCAATCCCACGCTCAGGCCTCGAAATGGAAAGGCATGGGGGTTTCCACCGGCGCTCCCTTGCCTCCGGCGGAAAACTACAAGCCGCGTCCGCATGGCGATGAGATCGTCAAGGCGGGCCTCAAGCCGGAGGTCATCGCACGGCTCGACATCGAGATGCAGCGGCATGTCGCGGCGAAAAACGTTGCGGGCATTAGCGCCATCATCGGCAAGGACGGTGTGCGTGGTTACTTCGAGACCTTTGGCATGGCGGACGTCGAGAAGGGGCGCGCGATGGAGAAGGACGCGATCTTCCGCCTCATGAGCATGACGAAGCCGGTCATCGCGCTCGCTGCGCTCACGCTCTACGATGAGGGCAAGTTCACGCTCGATGAACCCATTGCCAAACACTGCCCCGAGTGGGCGAATCCCACGGTGAAGGAAGGCGGCGCGGTCGTTCCGGCGAAGGCGGCCATCACGCCGCGCATGTTGATGAGCCACAGCAGCGGCCTCGGCTACGGCGGTGGTCAGGCGGCAGCGGCGATGGCCTACCAGGCGATGATCAAGCCCGGCGCGACCTTGAAGGATTTCTCCGAAGCGGTGGCGAAAGAGCCGCTGATGTTCCAGCCCGGCACCAGCTACAACTACGGCATGGGGCTCGACATCCTCGGGCGCTACCTCGAAGCCCTCACCCGTCAGCCGCTTGATGTCATCCTGAAAGAGCGCCTCTTCGGCCCGTTGAAGATGCCCGACACGGACTTCCATGTCCCGGCGGCGAAAGTGGACCGCCTTTGCCAAATCTACGGCCAGCCCAGCCCCGGCGTGCTCGTGCCCGGCACCGACCTGGCTAACGTCACCACCAAGCCCACGCTCTGCCTCGGCGGTCACGGCCTGTTCGGCACCATCGGCGACTACGAGCGGCTCTGCCTCATGATTTTGAATCGCGGCGAACTCGACGGAGTGCGTGTGCTGAAGCCGGAAACCGTGGACCTCATCTTCGAGAACCACTTGAAGCATCCCCCGATGAAATACGGCCTCGGCGGCATCGTGAACGGCGCGGGCAGCTACGGCTGGGGCGGCGCAGACGGCACGCAGTTCGTCGTGGACCGCAGCAAGCGCACCTTCACGCTCTTCATGGTGCAGACCCAGCACTACAAAGCCCCGACCTATCCCGCCTTCCTCGCCCTGGCGAACGAAGCTGCCGGACTCACTGCCCCCGGAGGTGCGATGTCCGGCACTCCTGCGGGCGCCAGCGGCGGGATGAGCAACGCCTTCAAGCAACGCGACACCAACAACGACGGCAAACTCAGCCGCGACGAACTCCCCGCCGCCCTCTTCGACAAGCTCGATGCCGACAAGGACGGCTTCGTGACGGAAGCTGAGCTGAAGGCCCTGTGGAAGAAGAAATGAACCGAAGACCTGACTATGAAACGCATCCTCGTCCTTCTCCTCGTTGCCGCACAGGCTTTCGCGCAAGCACCCGCCAATCCCGCCTTCCAGCGACTCGACCGCAATGGCGATGGGAAGCTCACGAAGGATGAGATTCCCCGGCTCTTCGACCAACTCGACAAGAACAAGGACGGCGTGGTGACACCCGAGGAGGCGGCCGCGTATCGCCCTGGCGCTCCAACGACGCCCACCACGCCAACAACGCCCGCCATGACTCCGACGGCATCCTCGGCGGAAGTGAAGCGCACGCTCGATATCCGCTACGCAAACACGCCGGACGTGGAGGCCAAGTCGCAATCGCTCGATGTGTATGCGCCAAAGGACGCGAAGGCCGCGCCGGTGATCATTTTCATCCACGGCGGCGGCTGGCGGAACGGGGACAAGTCCAATCCCGCTGTCGGCTCGCAACCCGCCGCGCACTTCTGTGCGGAAGGTTTCGTCTTCGTGAGCATGAACCACCGCCTCACGCCGGCGGGAAAGCATCCGGCGAACATCCAAGACGTCGCCAAGGCGGTGGCGTGGGTCCACAACCATATCGCGGAGCACGGTGGCGAAAAAGAAGCAAAAACGCATGGACCAAGTCAAGCCCCCGCTGACTGCCAACGATGAATCGAATCCAGAGACCAACATCCGATTGAACGCGATGGGCAGCAGCGGTCCTTTCCGTGGCGGCAAACACCTCGACCTCGAGGGAGGCGTTCGCATCCCCTTCATCGTGCGCTGGCCCGGACAGGTTCCGGCCGGGCGGGTGGATGAGAGGTCCGTGCTCAGCGGCGTGGACTGGCTGCCCACCCTCTGCGCACTCTCCGGCACGAAGATCGACATCGCCGGGTTTGACAGAGAAGACACGTCCGCCGCCTGGCTCGGCAAGGGGGAGCATGCCCGCACCAAACCACTGTTTTGGAAACTCCCCGGTCCCGGCGCCCCCGGCACGATCCGGGATGGCTCGTGGAAGTTCTCTCCGGCGCGCAAGTCCCGCGGAGAGCCCGAACTCTACGACCTCACGGCCGATCCCGGTGAAGAGCGCAACGTCGCCAAAGAATATCCTGACATCGTGCAACTCCTTTCGGCCAAACTCGAGGCATGGAAGGCGACGCTGCCGAAGCATGACGACGCCCCCGCCCCCAACGACAACGACAACGATCAATGACCGCTCTTCAGCGAAGCGCTTCATGAAACCGATCCAACTGCTCATCGCCGCCCTCATTGGCGCGTCCGCTTCCGGTGCCGAAGCACGCAAACCCAATGTCCTCATCTTTTACCTCGATGACATGGCTTACGGTGACCCGGCCTGCTATGGAGGCAAACTTGCACCCACACCTCACATGGACTCCCTCGCGGCCAACGGGGTGCGCTTCACGGACGGCTATGTCTCCGCGTGCGTTTGCGCGCCGAGCCGCGTTGGCTTGATGACGGGACGTTACCAAGCGCGCTCCGGGCACGACTCGAATGAGGGGGATCTCGCCCTCGGCGAAACGACCATCGCGCAGCGGATGAAGGACATCGGGTATGCCACCGCCCTGGTCGGCAAGTGGCATCTCGGCTCCGGCAAGGACACGTTGCCCGCGGCGCGCGGGTTCGATTTCTCCGTCGGCAGCGTGGGCAATCTCGGCGGCGAAGGCGTGAAGACAGGCTTCTATCGCGGAACGGAGCGGTTGCCGAAGCTCGATGGCGCACCGGTCACCTCCCCACTCTATGCGCGCGAAGCCTGCGGATTCATCGAGCGCAGCCAGGCCGGGCCGTGGTTCCTCTGTCTCGCGTTCAACGCGGTCCACAACCCGAACGTTGCAAGCGAAGCGGTGCTCGCACGGTTCCCCGAGCTCAAGCGCCGGGAGCGCGACTATGCCGCCAGCCTCGCAGAGGCCGACAACGCCATCGGGACCGTGCTCGCGAAGCTCCGCTCACTCGGCCTCGAGGAAAACACGCTCATCTTCTGCATCAGCGACAACGGCGACTCCTCACCCTACGCGAATCAGGAAGGACTGCGCGGGCACAAGTGGCTGCTCTGGGAGGGCGGCATCCGCGTGCCGTGGCTGGTGCAATGGAAAGGCCGGATCCCGGCGGGCCGCGTCGTGAGCACGCCGGTCATCCAGCTCGATGTCCTGCCCACCGCACTCGCCGCGGCCCGGGCGGAGCTGAAGCCCGCGTGGCAGCTCGACGGCGTGAATCTCCTGCCCTTGCTCGAAGGCGGAGCCGGGCAACCACCGCGTCAAGCGCTCTACTGGCGCTTCGGGCCGCAGTTTGCCATCCGTCAGGGCGACTGGAAACTCGTCAAGGCCGCGAAGGACATGGAACCGATGCTGGTGAATCTCGCAAACGATCGCAGCGAAGCACATGATCTTTCCGCCACTCACGCCGACAAACGAAAGGAACTCCAGACCCTGTGGGATCAATGGAACGCCCCCATGCCGCCGCCGATAGGGAATGGCAAAAGCTGGGATGGCGAAGAGGTCAGGACGGCGAAGAAACAGCAAAAAAAAGAGAAGCCGGTCAAGTGATCCAAAAAACAGGAATGCCCCTCCCCCCACCGCCAGCCTCCCTCCACAGGCTGATGATCTCTTCCCGCTCTTGCTCTTACTCTTAAGCGCCCCTCGATCAGCGCTTTACCAATCCGGTCGGGTGTCCTAAGCTCCGGGGAGGGTCGCCACCAAGGGGCGACCGTCGCCACGAACATCATGAAGGGCATGGGGGGAACCGTAAAAAACTGGTTGCAACGTGAGGCCACCGTGGCCTCAGAGGATTTCTCGCGCTGGTTGGTGCCTCCGGCGGCGATCGCGGTGCACATGTGCATCGGCCAGATATACGGTTTCAGCGTGTTCAACAAGCCGTTGGCGGCGGAGTTGGGAGAATCTGTTTCCCAAGTCAATTGGGCCTACCAGATCGCCCTCATGATGTTGGGCGTTTCCGCCGCGGTCTTCGGCAAATGGGTGGAAAGGGTGGGACCGCGCCAGACCATGCTGGCCAGCTGGCTCTGTTTCTGCGGCGGTCTGCTCCTGGCGGCCCTTGGTGTCCGGATGGGCTCGCTGCCCTTGGTCTGGTTCGGCTATGGCATCGTGGGGGGGATCGGACTCGGATTGGGTTACATCTCCCCGGTCTCCACCCTGGTGAAATGGTTCCCGGACCGGCCCGGGATGGCGACGGGCATGGCGATCATGGGATTCGGCGGCGGGGCGCTCATCGGAAGCCCCCTGGCCCAGGAATTGATGCGAATCCATGGCGCTGCCGCCGGCGGAACCGGAACCGGCGCGGTCCAGGCGCTGGTGAGCATGGCCGGGCTCTATTCCGTCTTCATGATCGGCGGCGCCATCCTCGTGAGAGTACCCGCCGCGCCATGGAAACCTCCGGGGTGGACTCCGCCGGTCCACTCCGGCCGGATGATCACCACGGCGAGCGTCACGGCGGACGAAGCGATCCGCACCCCGCAATTCTGGCTGCTCTGGGTCGTGCTCTGCATGAATGTGAGCGCGGGGATCGGCGTGCTCGGCCGGGCCTCGGATATGTGTCAGGACATGTTCGGCGTCAGCGCCTCCATGGCGGCCGGATTCACGGGATTGCTCAGTTTGTTCAACATGGGAGGCCGTTTCTTCTGGTCATCGATGTCCGACCTCCTCGGCCGCAAAGTGATCTACTGCCTCTATTTCCTGCTGGGAACGGCGCTCTACGCGCTCTTGCCTTGGACGCAAGAGACGCAGAACCGCGGCCTCTTCGTCCTCTTCACCGCCGTCATCATCAGCATGTACGGCGGCGGATTCGCCACCATTCCAGCCTACCTCAAGGACCTGTTCGGCCTGAGCCAGATCGGGGCCATCCACGGTCGGCTCATCACCTCCTGGAGCATGGCGGCGGTCATCGGTCCCCTGCTCATCAACGGCCTCTCCGACCGCCGCATCTCCGCCGGCATGCCCAAGGCGGAAGCTTACAACGGCACCTTCTTCCTCATGTGCGCCCTCCTCATGCTCGGCTTGCTCGCCAACCTCCTCGTCCGCCCGGTGGACGCACGGCATCATCAAGCGCAAGAGCCTCCCACGGGCCGTTGAAAGCACTCACGGGCTTCAATGGGGCCACGGCTGTGAGGCCGTGGAAAGAGCCTCTTTGTAACACCCTGAACCTCAACCTTCAACACGAAAGTTCGCGAGAGGCGGAGGAATCTCATCAGAATGCGTTTGCGGAAACTCCGCAACGAAAATCGTAAGACTCTGGCATCCATAAGGTTACACACTCCCGAGCGGGCCCCGGAGAATCCTCATCAACTGGCCGCTCGCGGAGTCGACCGATGATTTTTCCTTCGAGAATCACGGGGCCAGCCTCCCGTTTTTCCGCCGTGACCTTTACACCACATAGCACGGGGAATCCAATTTCGAATACGGAACTCCCAACGCCTGAATCACCCGGTCTCCCCTCCCCTCCGACGGACCCAGACTGACAAAGAGCACTTGATCTTCCTTCAGGTTCATGGCCTCCCTGAGTTCACGTTCCAGTTCGACCCGGTTCGATTGGTTCAGGTCGCACTCGAAAACCGAGAACTGGACCCTCAGCCCATAGCCCTCGCAAATTCCCGCCACCCGGCGGAGCCGCTTGTCATCTCGGATATCATAACAAACTAAATAGGTTGTTCGCATCATTCGTCTCCTATAATCCTCCGGAAAGGGCCCGGACCTATCGCGTCGCAAAGGACCGATACACCGGAGTCTCCCCGGTCAGGACCCGGGCCAGAAGGCGATACTGAAGTTCGATGGCTCGCCGGTAACTGACTTGGTATCCAAAGAGCGGGTGAGTTACCAGGGTGTTGATCCGGCGCTCATAAGCTTCAATGAATGTCCCTCTGGCTTTTTGTGTGAGGTTTACCGAATCCCCGGCCCGGATAAAATCCCGGGGCTGGAGGATGTTGTTGTTGATGATCGTTATCACGGTCGAGTCGGCGACCAAAGGCCGGAATTCCTCCATGATATCCAACGCCAAAGCCGGACGCCCGTAACGGGGTTGATGGAAAAAGCCCAGATAGGGATCGAATCCGACCGCCGTGGCCGCAATCGTGCAATCCTTGGTCAAAAGACTGTAAGCCAACGAAAGCATCGCGTTCACCGGGTCCTTGGAAGGACAGGCTGCCGCCCTTGGTCGCACGGCTTCACGCGAACAAAGTCAGGGTTTCGCAGCACGCTGGTTCCCTTAATGGAGAAGGGTTAGGATTGTCAAGAAAAAGCGAAGTTCCTGGTGATTCGGACAGGATTCTTTTTGAATCGCTGCACACGATCCGACGCCAATTCCTTGGAAGACTCCAGCTCGTCAGGGCCGGCGGGCCGGGACGACCCATCTCTTCCATCAACCCGCCGCGCCGATCTCTGCGAGCAAACGCTGCAACTCCCGCGCCGGCCATTGTCCCGGGGCGTTCGGGGTTTGCAGGTAACCATAATTGAGGATCGAGCCAGCGCGGGCCAGCACGAGCCGGGAGAGCTTGCCCACCGGCCCCATGCCCATGGCGGCAAGAGGGATCGAGCTGGTCTCGACCATGGCCGCGAGCACGAACAGATCGCCCAGCGTTTCCATCCGAACCGCCAACTTGGCGGCGTCCAGTCCGTGTTCCATGGCGGAGGCGATGCTCCGCGCCAGCACCGCGTCCGGCGGCATGGCGGTGAAGTCATGGAAGGAACCGATCACTTTCACGCCCTGCGCCCGGGCTGCGGCCAGAACTTCCTCCGCTTCCGGCACGGTGCGCAATTCCACGTCCATCCAGCCCGCGTAGGGGAGGAACCTCCGCAAAAGCGTGAACCGGCTTTCCTGGGTCAGCTCCCCCTTCCCTCCCTCGGAAGGATGCCGCGCGGTGACCAAAAGCCGCCCCCGGAAGACCTCGGCGAGGGCTTCCGCCTCATCCAAATGCTCCCGAAGATCATCGAGACGGAACTCGAGCCAATCGATCTCCCCCGCGAAGCCCGGTTCCCGCCGGAGAAACGCCAGATCCCCGGGCGTGGTGACGGTGGCGACGACCTGTGGGTTCATTTCGCCAATTCCTTGAGCAGGGCGCGGTTGAGGCGGAGACCGGCCTCGAAATTCGCCACGGGGAAATTCTCGTCCGGGGCGTGCGCCATGCAGTCCGGCAAGGCGAGGCCGAGCATCAAGGTATCCACTCCGAGGATGTCCTTGAACCCTCGGATGATCGGGATGCTGCCGCCTTCCCGGATCAACATCGGCTCGCTCCCGAAGGTGGATCGCAAGGCATTCTGCGCCGCTTGCCCGTGGGTCGAAAAGGGATCCATGAGGTAATGCATTCCGGTGTGGCCCGGAGCCACCTCCAACCGGACCGAAGGCGGGCAATGTTTCCGGAGGTGGTCGGCGACCTGTTGCAGGATCTCCTCCGGATCTTGGTCCGGCACCAACCGACAGGAAATCTTGACCATCGCTTCCTTGCCGATGACCGTTTTCGAACCCTCGCCCTGGTAGCCGCTCCCCATCCCGTTGATTTCCACCGTGGGTCGCGCCCAGCGCCGTTCGTAAGAATCGAAACCGGCCTCGCCGAAAAGGGCGGGGACGCCGGTCTGTTCGAGCAGCGCCTCGTCCCCATCCGGAAGCCGTTTCCACGTGCTCCGCTCCCAGTCCTGAAGCTCCCGGACCCGGTCACAGAATCCCTCCACGAGGATCTTCCCACTGACCGCGTCACGCAGTCCGGAAACCAGTTGGCAGGCCACCATCGCCGGATTGGCCACCCCGCCCCCGTAGATACCGGAGTGCAGATCAAACGCCGGCCCGCGAACGATGAACTCGAGACACGCGATCCCCCTCAACCCGTAAGTCAGCGTCGGGATGCCGGGCCCGATCATGCCGGTGTCCGAAACCGCCACGACATCACAGGCCAGAGCGTCCCGGTGGGCGGTGAGGAATGGTGCCAGATGTTTGCTGCCGATCTCCTCCTCCCCCTCGATGAGGAAAATCACGTTCACCGGCAAATCCCCCTCCTCGGCCAGGGTCTGCTCCACGCCGAGGATGTGGGCCAGATTCTGCCCCTTGTTGTCCGTCGCCCCCCGGGCATAAATCACGCCGTTCCGGATGACCGGCTCGAACGGCGGCGAAGTCCACAAATCCACCGGATCCACCGGCTGCACGTCGTAGTGCCCGTAAATCAGCACCGTGGGACGTCCTTCCCGGGGCCGGGAACGCGCCACCACCACCGGGTGCCCCGGCGTTTCGTGCAACTCCGGCAGCAGCCCCATGCTCCCGAATTTTCCGATCAGAAAGTTCGCGCAATCCCGCACCTGCCCTGCATAAGCCCGGTCGGTGGAAATGGAGGCGAACCGGAGATACGCGAAGAGCTGGTCGAGTCGATCCTGAGCGGTCATGGGAAGACTCAACGGGGAAAGAGAGGAAAAATCAAGGGGCAGGCTGCGTTTTTAGTTAAGAAACCTTGACATTACGACAAATCCTCCCTAACATGTTCTCAGCTTTGGAGTAGTAGCATAGTGGCATGCACCGCCTCGCCCAGGTCCGGGTGGACTTCGGGCGGGGCGGTTGCCTTTCTGGAAGGCAGGTCACCTTCCGATTCCCCGCCGCCGGAAGCTCACTTCGCAGTCCCGCTGTAGCTCGTGAAGGCTTCCGCGATCTTCGCCGCTTTCTCGTCCCCGCGATGGAAAATCACGCGATACCGAAACACCAGGGATTTTCCCTTCTCCAGTTTGAAGTCTCCCGGCTTGGCATTCTGGTCAAACGCCTGCAGACCGAAGCAATTCGCCGCGAAGAGTCCGTAGGTCCGGACGTGCCAAGGCGTCGGGAAACGAAAACTGGAGGGATGATTGAGGATGGCGATCCCGAGTTGCTCCCCGCCCACCTTGCCATGGTAATCCACCCAGGGAGCCGGTTTGCCCCAGGCGTCTCCATCCTTGAGTCCTTCGGCGCTCACGATGTGTCCCGGTTCCGCCGCCTTGTCCACTTTCTGCTCCACGTCCAGACTCGTGGGCACGCGGATCCCGAAAACCCCTTCCTTGCTGTCGCCGAAAGCGACGTCGCCCTCGGTCGCCTTCAGTTCGATGTCGAAGTCAATCATCCGGGCGTCGGGTTCGGCGTGAAAGGTGAGAATACGTTCGTCCTCGAGAACTTTCCTGCCAGAGGCATCGACCCAATCGGTGACACTGACGATGCGACCGGTCTTCCCGCTTTCCAGCGAAGTGAACGCGCGGTGCCTCTGCACGCCGATCCCCGGCTTGTCCTTGGCAGGATCCCCGCCGGTGAGGCTGGCCGGTTCCGCCCAGAAGTTGACTTCGTTGACCCGGTCGAAGGTGAACCAGAGCGAGCGGTGATGCGGGTGATCGGCCGTCTCGCCCGCGGTCTTCACCATCGGGTAGTCACGGGTCATTTTCTTTCCGGTCGGCCCGAGAATGGGCCACAAGATCGGTTTGTTGCCGGAGAGCGTGACATACTCGGTGAAGAGCACACCATCGATCTTGACCGCGGCACCCGCCGCACTTTTTTCCACGGTGACCTCCGCCCGGGCCGGTAAAGTGGCGAGGGCGAGAGCCAGAACGCACAGGGGCTTTGCAATTTTCATCGTGGCGTGAATCCAGCAGGCTTTGGCGGACCGCGCAACGACTCGTGGCGGAATTCCGCAGAATTCCGCCCCCGGAGAGCCGGCAGGGCTCACTGGCCCTGTCCGCGCGAGAAGCCCGGTTGTCCGTCGAAGTTGTAAAGCAATTCCATCTTCACGAACTCGAGACCGGCCCCGAGCACGCGGTTGAGGAGTTGCGGGATCACCTCGTGCGGGACCGAACCGCTGCTTCCGTCCGGCAGCTTGAAGCGGCAACGGAACGCGTCGACGCAAAACGTTTCCGCGATGGCTTTGGGCCACACCGCCATGCCACGGTTGGAGAGCATTTCCAGCTGCAAGCCGTCGGCCGCCAGAGGCTGCAACTTGGCCCCCAATTCTTCGGGCCGCCCGAGGAACTCGATGAAGACATCCGCCCCCACCAGTTCCTTCTTCTCGGTGCGCCGTTCATAGACCGGGACCTTGAACCCGCCGTCGTCGAGCTTCCGATAAACCGCAGGCTTCAGCGTTTCCGGCTTCTGGCCGAGCCGGGCCACCACCGCACTCGCGAACTCCTTGGTGCCGACCTTCTGGCGGGACACGCCCTCTTGGAAAATGTCGTAGGTGTGCACGCCCTCCTCGACCGTCTTCAACCACGCGTTGTGCGCCCGCTCGGCCACCTCGGTCTGACCGATGTGGACCAGCATCTGGATCGCGCCGAGGAAAAGGCCGGAGGGATTCGCCAGATTCTGCCCGGCGCGACGGGGAGCGGAACCATGGATGGCCTCGAACATGGCGCAGGAAGCCCCGATATTGGAGGAACCCGCCAGGCCGACGGAACCCGCGATCTGGGCGGCCACGTCCGAAAGGATGTCCCCGTAAAGGTTCGGCATCACCACCACATCGAAGACCTCGGGAGTGTCCGCCAGTTTGGCGGCTCCGATGTCGACAATCCAATGCTCTTTCTCAATGTCCGGATATTCCACGCCGATCTCATCGAAGACCTTATGGAAGAGGCCGTCCGTGAGCTTCATGATATTGTCCTTGGTGAAACAGGTGACCTTCTTCCGGCCGTTGGCGCGGGCATAGTCAAACGCGTAACGCACGATCCGTTCGGTCCCGGGCCGGGTGATGAGCTTGAGACATTGGTAGACGTCCACGGTCTGGCGGTGCTCGATCCCCGCGTAAAGATCCTCCTCGTTCTCGCGCACGATCACCACGTCCATCTTGGGGTGCTTGGTATCGATGAACGGATGATAGGAGACACAGGGCCGGATGTTGGCATACAGCCCCAGTGCCTTGCGCGTGGTCACGTTGAGACTCTTGAAGCCACCCCCTTGAGGCGTCGTGATCGGTGCCTTGAGGAAAACCTTGGTGCGGCGCAGGGACTCCCAAGCCGAGGGCTCGATCCCGGCCATGTTGCCCCGGAGATACACCTGCTCCCCGATCTCGATGGTCTCAATGGCCAATTGGGCTCCGGCCTCCTGAATGATGTGGAGCGTCGCCGCCATGATTTCGGGTCCGATGCCGTCGCCGTGCGCGACTGTGATGGGAGTGGCGTTCATGAATGGATGTTACGAAGAATTGACACTGGAAATGTCCGGAAACCGGACAGAGCGAGCGGCGAACCTACCCGGAGTGGGCGCGGGATCAAGCGGGGATTCCCATTTAGAGCCCCTGAATCCCGCTGCTGCGCGACTTCCCGGGAATTTTCCCCGGCCCTCACCCTGCCATCAACCCGGTGATCGTTCCGTCCGGCCCCACCTCGATCTGTTCGGCGGCCGGTCTCCGAGGCAACGCCGGCATGCGCAAAATGTTTCCGGTCAGGGCCACCACAAACCCGGCCCCGATCGCAAACTCCAAGTCCCGCACCGTGATGCGAAACCCGGTCGGCCGCCCCAACTTCCCGGGATCATCGGAGAGCGAGTTCTGCGTCTTGGCCATGCAAACCGGGAGGTTCGACCATCCCATGGCTGCGGCCAATTCCAGCTTGCGACGCGCGTTGGCCGTGAAATCCACCCCGTCCGCCCCGTAAACCCGCCGCGCGATCGTCTCGATCTTCTCCGGGAGCGGAGCCTCGAGCGGATAGAGCATGGGCAACGGCGGACTCGGAAGCGCCGCCTGTTCCAGCACCGCCCCGGCCAGCTCCGCTCCACCGGGTCCACCGTCGGCAAACCCGCGCGAGACGACACATGGGACGCCCCGGGCCTCACAGAAACCCCGCACGATCCCGATCTCCTCTTCCGTATCCGTCGGGAAATGGTTGAGCGCCACCACCACCGGGCGCCCGAAGAGCACGGCGGCATCCAGATGCGCGGCCAGGTTTTCCAAGCCGCGTTCCACGGCCGCGGCCGCCGGAACCGCCAGATGCTCCAACGCCACCCCGCCATGCATCTTGAGGGCCCGCAAGGTGGCCACCAGAACGATCGCCGCAGGAGCCAAACCCGAGGAACGGCATTTGATGTGATGGAATTTCTCGCCGCCCAGATCAAAGGCAAAGCCCGCCTCGGTGACCACGTAATCAGCCCCCGCCAACGCCGTTCGCGTGGCCAAAACCGAATTGCAACCGTGCGCAATGTTGGCAAACGGACCGCCGTGGACCACCGCCGGCACCCCTTCGAGCGATTGCACCAGATTGGGCATCAGGGCATCCCGCAAAATCGCCAGCAACGCCCCGCTCACCTTCAGGTCCCTCGCCCAAACCGGCTCCCCTTTGGCGCTGAACCCGAGGAGAATCCGGTCGAGCCGGGCCCGCAAATCCTCGATTCCCTCCGCCAGGCAGAGGATCGCCATCACCTCGCTCGCCGCCGTGATGTCGAACCCGGAACGCCGGCTCCCCGCCCGCCCCTCCTCGCCCCCGATCCGGATGGCGCGCAACGACCGGTCGTTGCAGTCCATGACCCGTTTCCACAACACGTGGTCCGGATCCGCCTCCGTGTCCTTGAAGTGGAGCTGGTTGTCCAACACCGCCGCAATCAGATTGTGCGCCGCCGTGACCGCGTGAAAATCCCCGTTGAAGTGCAGGTTGATCTTTTCCACCGGGATCACCGAGGCCTTGCCCCCGCCCGTCGCCCCGCCCTTGCGCCCGAAGACCGGTCCCATCGAGGGCTCCCGCAAGGCCAGCGCCGCGCTTTTCCCCAGATGGCGCAGGCCCTGCGCCAAGGCGATCGAGGTCGTTGTCTTCCCTTCCCCCGCCGGCGTCGGCGTGATGGCGCTCACCAGAATCAACCGTCCCCGGGCCGGAGCCGCGTGAAGGTGATCCAAACTGATCTTGGCCCGGTCCCGCCCGTAGGTTTCAACCCGCGACGCCGGGATCCCCAATTCCGCCGCGACTTCCAAGATGTCCCTGCCTGACATGATCCCCAGCAACGCGAGGATGTGGCGCGGCGCAACAGGTTTTCACCACGAAGGGCCGCCTCGCTTCAGCGCGAGACTTCCCGGTGCAGCCGGTGCACTGCTTCCGCGATCCGGCTCTCCACGGATTCGGCCCAACCGGTGGCGGCTTCGTAGCCCCCCTCCCGAAGCACGCGCAGGCTCGGGATATAGCCGTTGTAATCGTTGCTGTAGCCCGCTACCCAAACCCCGGCCGGCCCCGCAAACTCTTTCTTGAAGCGCAGGGAATAGTCCACCACCACCTCGCTCCCCAACGTGATCAGGACGAGATCGCCCCCGAATCGGATCACCTGCACCGGGTAAAGGTGCGGTGCCCGGTCCGCCTTCGCATAGGCCAGCGGGATCTCTTCATAGGCCGCCCGGATCGGCCCGCCCACAGGCCGCGGATTGGCCGTGATCGCCACTTCCACCGCGTTCGACAGGGACCGGCCGTGCTGCATCGCCAGTTCCAGATCGGTCACGCCGGGCACGACATCCGACCGCCGCGGGTAGGGATTCTGATCCGCGCCGCACCCGGTGAGAAACAAGGCGACAAAATCCGGCCGATGTTCCTCCAGATATTGCTGGGCAAAGCCCGCGTAGTCCCCGCAATAATTGTAGAAGCCGAGACAGGTGTTGTGACAGGCGTAACCAAATAAAACTGCCTTCACCCTGCCGTCGGCCCCTTCCACCCGCAGCGCCGGGACCTCGTGATCCACCGGCCCGTCCGGATTCGGAGCCTTGTCCGCGTTCGGATGCCCCGCCGGCAAGGTGAAGTCACGCCGCCGATTCATCGCAAAACCGCATCGCGCCTTGTTCCAGGTCAAGCGGGCCGGAGCCAGACCGGCGATCGCTTCGTCGATCACCCGGCAAAGGTCTCCCTTGAGTTTTTCCGTGTATTCCAAGGCCCCGGCGGTCTTTCCATCCTCGAGTTCCGCAGGCGTCGGGGGTCGGGTGCGCAGCTGCGGCCCGGAATGCGTGTGGGATGCATTCAGGATGAGGTTGGCCGCCGGCAGACCATGGGTCTCGCGGACCCGTTCGGCGATGTCAAGGCGCAATTCCCGCGGCACCCCGATGAGATCCAAGGTCACCACCACCAGCCGGTTTCCGGTCCCGTCCTCGAGCGCCAGCGCCTTTGCGAAAAGGTCCTGCACTTTCCCCTCCGCCGGTTTGTTCCGGCCCGCATAACCCGCCATCCAAAGCAATTTGGGCGGTGTGACCACCACCCGGGCCGCGCCCGCCTTCCAATCCGACGCCAGATGCGGCGCCACGGACACCGGTGCTCCCGGCGGCGGGAGCGGAGTGGCTCCGCGCGGCGCCTCCGCCCGGAGCGGAACGCCGAAGCCAAGCGCGAGGCAACCGAGCGGGAGGACGAGGCGGGCAGGGAAAAACATGTGCCCTGACACGGCGGACATCGCCCCGCTCTTTCCGGCTTTGCGAGACCTGCCAGGCTCAGGCCCCGGCGTTGCCCGCGGCGGCCCGGGCCCGGATCTCGAGGAGCCGTTTCATGACATGCCCCAAAGAACCCTGCCAATCCGGCGCCCCGAACGCGTCGTGCAATGTTTTGTAGAGAGCATATAGCTCGTTATATACCGCCTGGTTCCGGGGAATCGGATCATAGACACGCTCCCGGTAGGCGCAAAGGTTCTGCTGGGCCGCCGCAAGGCTGATCCGCCCTGACGAAGCCCCTCCGAAAATCGCTGCGCCCAACGCGCAGGTCTGGTCACTGGCGGCCACCTTGAGGCGCTTGCCCAGAATGTCCGCGTAGATCTGCATCAGGGTCGCGTTCTTGACCGCGAGACCGCCGATGTTGACCACCGTATCGATCGGCACCCCGTATTCCTCGACCCGCTCGATGATGGTCCGCGCCCCGAACGCCGTGGCTTCGATCAGGGCCCGATAGATCTCGTGGGCCTGGGTGTGCAGGGTCTGCCCGAGCAACAAACCGGTCAATCGCACATCCACCAGGATCGTGCGGTTCCCATTGTTCCAATCCAAGGCCAGCAAGCCGGTCTGCCCCGGGGCCAGCACGGCCAGACGTTTTTCCATCTCAATGAACTTTTCCTCGAGACCAGCCCCGTAACGATCCGGCACCAACTGGTTCACAAACCACAAAAAGATATCGCCGACCGCCGATTGCCCCGCCTCGATTCCGTAATATCCAGGCAGAACGGAACCGTTGACCACACCGCATACCCCGGGAATATCCGCCACTCCCGTGGCCAGCGGAGCGACGGTGATATCACAAGTGCTCGTCCCCAGAATTTTGACAAAGGTTCCCTCCCTGACACCGGCCCCCACCGCGCCCATGTGGGCGTCAAAGGCACCCACCGCCACGGAGATCCCCTCGCGCAGCCCCAAACGCGTGGCCCACTCCGCCGTCAGGCCGCCGGCCGCGATGTCCGAGGTCACCGCGTGCTTGTAGAGCCTCGGTCGCAGCGCCGCCAACGCCGGGTCCAACGCCGTCAGGAACTCCTCGTCCGGCAGTCCGCCCCATTCCTCCGCATACATCGCCTTGTGCCCGGCGGAACAGACCCCGCGCGCCATCGTCTCCGGCCGGGTGTTTCCGGTCAGGACCGCGGGCAACCAATCACAATGCTCCACCCAACTGTGCGCCGCCGCGAACACCCCGGGCGCCACCTTGAGGCAATGCCAGATCTTGCTCCACCACCACTCGGAGGAGTAAATGCCCCCGCACTTGGCCAGATACTGCGGCCGCAACCGGGCCGCCGTCTCCGTGATTTCCGCCGCTTCCGCATACGCGGTATGGTCCTTCCACAACCAGACCATGGCCGCCAACTCTCCCGCGAATTCCGGTTTCAGCCCCAACGGCGTCCCCTCCGCATCCACCGGAATCGGCGTGCTGCCGGTGGTGTCAATCCCGATCCCGATGACGTCCCCCGGATCGAACGTGGGATCGGTCTCCCGCGCCCGCGCCAACGCTCCGGTGACAATCGCCACCAGACCGTCCAGATAATCCCGGGGATTCTGACGCGCCACGTGCGGGTCCGAGGCGTCCAGCAGAATTCCCATCTCGCCCGATGGATAGGGAAACACCGCGGAACCAAGCTCCTGACCCGTATCGAGGTCAACGAGCAGGGAACGACAGGAATTCGTGCCGTAGTCAAGGCCGATGGCGTAGCGCTTCATGGAGTGGTCAGGGTGAGGAAAGGAATTCGACAAGGAGACGAGGGCCCCGTAGCATGGGTTCGGCCGTTCGACAAGCCCGGCCCCTCTTCATCATGGAACGCAAAGCCATCGCCTTGATCGCCCACGACCAACGGAAACTCGATTTGGCGATCTTCGCCAAAGATCACGAGGCCCTGCTCGCCCGCTTCCCTCTCCTCGCCACCCGGACCACCGGCGCCGTCCTCAATGAGAAGACCCGGCTCAACGTCCAGTGCCTCGCCTCCGGTCCGCACGGAGGGGACCTTCAGGTCGGCTCCAGAATCGTCGAGGGTTCCATCGAGGCGGTCATCTTCTTCCGGGATCCCCTCACCGCCCAGCCCCACGAACCCGACGTCTCCGCCCTCCTCAGAATCTGCGACGTCCACCAAATCCCCCTCGCCACCAACCTCGCCACCGCCAAAGCCATCGTGAGCTGGCTGGAAACCCGGGTCATCTAAGCGAAATGGAACCCGGTGAAGTGAGAACTCCGGAACCTCCTCAGCAAGCTTCGGCCACAAAGCGGTGACGAGTCCGCTCACTCCAACACCTCACTCCATCTCCACCCGGTATCGCGGAATCGACGCGTCGGCCTCCGCGCTGTAGGCATCGATCCCGCCCCGCAGGGCACGGGCATTGACGAACCCGTGCCCGATCAAATAAGCTGCCGCATCGAGCACCCGGTTGCCGGTATGGTCGTGCAGGACGATCACCGCCTCCTTGTCCCAGGTTCCGAAGATTTCCCGGATCAGATCCTGGGTGAAGTGCAGGCTCCCCGGAATCGCCACCGCCTCGTGTTCCTCCCGCGTCCGGACGTCGATCACCTTCGGCGGGTGGCCGGAGGCGAGCATGGCCGCGAATTCCCCCGGCTCCAACAGGATTTGCCGGTCCGCGTCGTGCGTCTCCTCGATCCACGCGATCATCTCACCGACCGGAATCCCCTCGTTGCGGCGGCAAAGTGCTTCGAGCGTCTCCTCCGGCGAAAACGCACAACTGCTGCACCCTCCGATGTGGTATCGCGCAAAGAGTGCCCGCTGCGCGCCCGGATAGGCTTCCAAAACCTGCCGCATCGTGGAGTCCGCCGTGATCATGGGGAACAACGTGGTTCCCGATCAGCGGATTGCAAGGACCGACGCCCTGCCCCACCCCCAAAATCCCGCTCCGGCGAGCAACAGCAGCACCCCGCAGCAGGCCAGTTGTTGCCGGACCCACCAAGGCTGTCCCGCCAGACACGCCCAACCCAGGATCAAGAGGCAAATCGCTCCGCCGGTCATCCAGAGAAATCCAGAGGCAAGCAGCGCTCCGGATGATCGTTCCTTCCACAGCCCCCGGCTGATCCCGAGCAGTGTTCCCCACAGCCCCATCAACGTGCCCGCCACCGCCCCAAGGCGATCATTGCGCGCCTGCGAAACCCAGGCCCCGGGAAAATCGCCCCATCCATCGACCAGGGTGAGCTTCCGAATCTCGATCGCTGCCCCGTCGGGCAGCGTCACGTGCAACTCGAGCTTCGATGGCCCGTCCCCGGAACCGGCGAGGGAAAAGGGCACCACAAACCGGCGCCAACCCGATGCCCCGCCCAACAACAGCAGCTCCCGCCTCTCCCGCCCCAATCCTCGCGAAACCACCGGTACCCGCTCCCCCGGGAACCGGCTCACTGCTTGCAACCCGCCCCGCCCCTCGCGCGGCATCCAACACCTCACCTCCCCAGCCATCGCATAGGTCCGCGCCCGCGATGCAAACCCCGGCGGAACGTCCACGGCGCAAACCTGCTCCGTCCCCGCCCCTTTCCGCGGCCCGGCCCGCAGGGAAAACGCCGGCCCCTCCCGCTTCACCGTCACCGCCCGGCCCAAGTCGATCTCCGTGAGGACGAGCGGACGCGCTCCGCCTCCGCTGGCTTCCGGCCGGGAGATGCAATGAATCAAGAGCGTTCCCGCCAAAATCCCCGCGGCCAGAATTTCCCAAAACCGTCGGGTGGCGGCGTTCCATGGCATGGCCTGACCATAGCACCCTTTCCGCCAGTCCGCGTCCAAGAGTCTCTTGAAAACCTCCGGGACCTGCGTCCGCAGCAAGAAAGATTTCGCGAGGCTCCTGCGAGCAACAAAAAAGCCGGGTGAACCCGAAGGCTCACCCGGCTTGGGAAATGCGGAACCGAGGTCCCGCGCGGTTGGGGCCGCTTACATCATTCCGCCCATGCCGTGGTCATGACCACCGGCCGGTTCCGGGGCCGGCGGCTCCGGAATATCGCTGATGAGGCACTCGGTCGTCAGCAGCAGTCCGGAGATGGAAGCCGCATTCTGCAGGGCCGAACGGGTCACCTTGGTCGGATCCACCACCCCGGCCTTGATCAGGTCCTCATACTTTCCGGTGGCCACGTTGTAGCCGTAGCCTCCGGTCTTCTGCTTGACCTCCTCGACGATGAGCGCTCCCTCGACCCCGGCGTTGGCCGCGAGTTGACGGAGAGGGGCCTCGATCGCACGGGCCACGATCTGGGCACCGGTCGCCTCGTCCCCAACCAAACCGAGATCACCGGCCATGGCTTGGGCACGGATCAGGGCGGTGCCTCCACCAGCCACGATCCCCTCTTCCACGGCGGCACGGGTCGCGTGCAAGGCGTCCTCGACGCGGGCCTTCTTCTCCTTCATCTCCGTTTCCGTGGCGGCACCGACGTTGATCACAGCCACCCCGCCGGCCAACTTGGCCAGGCGCTCCTGCAGCTTCTCGCGGTCGTAGTCGGAGGTCGTTTCGTCGATCTGGCGGCGAATCTGGTTCACCCGGCCACTGATGGCATCGCTGGTTCCGGCACCTTCGATGACCGTGGTGCTTTCCTTGTCGATCCGGATGCTCTTGGCGGAGCCGAGATCGGCCACGTCCACATTCTCCAGCTTGATGCCGAGATCCTCGGTGATCACGCGGCCCCCGGTGAGGACCGCGATGTCTTCCAGCATGGCCTTGCGGCGGTCACCGAAGCCCGGGGCCTTGACGGCGCAGACGTTCAGGGTGCCGCGGATCTTGTTCACCACGAGGGTGGCCAGGGCCTCGCCCTCGACATCTTCGGCGATGATCAAGAGGGGCCGGCCGCTCCGCGCCACTTTCTCCAGCAGGGGAACGATGTCCTTGAGGCTCGACACCTTTTTCTCGTTGATGAGGATGTAGGCGTTCTCCAACACCGCTTCCATGCTCTCCGCGTTGGTCGCGAAGTAGGGGGAGAGGTATCCCTTGTCGAACTGCATCCCTTCGACCACGTCGAGGGTGGTGTCGATCGACTTGGCTTCTTCCACCGTGATGGTGCCGTCCTTGCCGACCTTGTCCATCGCGTCGGCGATGATGTTGCCGATCTCGGTGTCCCAGTTTGCGGAAACGGTGGCCACTTGGGCGATTTCCTTGGTGTCCTTGACCTCTTGGGAAAGGACCTTGAGCTGGGCCACGATGGCCTCGGTCGCCTTGGTGATCCCGCGTTGCAGGGAGATCGGGTTGGCACCGGCGGTCACGTTGCGCAAACCTTCCTTGTAGATCGCTTCCGCCAGAACCGTGGCGGTCGTGGTTCCATCACCCGCCACATCGGAGGTCTTGGAGGAGACTTCTTTGATCAGCTGGGCTCCCATGTTCTCGTAGGGGTTGTCCAACTCGATCTCCTTGGCGACGGTGACACCGTCCTTGGTGATCGTGGGACTGCCGAATTTCTTCTCGAGGATGACATTCCGTCCGGCGGGGCCAAGGGTGGCCTTGACGGCGGCGGCGAGTTTGGTGACACCGGCGAGCAGGGATTTGCGCGCGGTTTCGTCGAATTGGAGTTGTTTAGCCATATTTAATTGTATCGTTTGATCGTTTTTGCCGGGAGTTTCCCAACCCTTTCTCAGCCCAGAATGCCGAGGATGTCGTTTTCGTTGAGGATGAGGTGCTCTTCCCCGTTCAGCTTCACTTCCGTTCCGCCGTATTTGCTGATCAGGACCTTGTCACCCTTCTTCACCGTGAAGGCGAGGTCCTTGCCGTCCTCGTCCTTGCCCACTCCCAGAGCCACGACAAGAGCCTCTTGCGGCTTCTCTTTGTGAGCGTCGGGGATGATAATGCCACCTTGCGTCTTCTCTTCCGCTTCGGTGATGCGCTTGACAAGGACTCGCTGTCCCAGGGGCGTGATGTTTGCTGCCATGTTAATGTGGTGTTGGTTCAGTGGTTTGGTTTTGTTTGGAATCCCCGGACACCGGAAACGGTGGGAACCCGGGAATCCCCGTGGAAAAATCACACTCGGTCAAGAATCCGGAGATCAGTCGACGACTTCCGCATCGGCATCGATCACCTGACCCTTCGCCTTCTTCGGTCCCTTGGAGCCTCCCTCGTCACCTTCGGGAGCCCCCTGACCGGCCGCGAAATCCTCGGGATTCACCCCGGCGGCCTGCGCCGCGGCCATCGCTTGCGCGAACATTCCCTCCAACTCGCCCGTCGCCGACTTGATTTGGGCGGAATCGTTCGTCTCGATCGCCTTCTTCAACTTGTCGACCGCGTCGGTGATGGGCCGCTTCTGCTCCTCGGTCACCTTGTCTCCCAGTTCCGCGAGCTGCTTCTCCACCTGGTAGACCAGCGAGTCCGCGTTGTTGCGCACCTCGACCGATTCCTTGCGCTGCCGATCCTCTTCGGCATGTTCCTCGGCCTCGCGCTTCGCCCGCTCGATCTCGGCCTCGGTCAGACCGCTCGATCCTTCAATGGAGATTTTCTTCTCCTTGCCGGTCTTCTTGTCCTTCGCGCTGACGTGCAGGATGCCGTTGGCATCGATGTCAAAGGTCACCTCGATCTGCGGCAAACCGCGCGGAGACGGTTCGATCCCCTCCAGGCGGAAATCCCCCAGCTTCTTGTTGTCCCGGCTGAACTTCCGCTCGCCCTGGGTGATCACGATGTCCACGGAGGGCTGGTTGTCGGCCGCCGTGGAGAAGATGTTGGCCTTCTTCACCGGGATCGTCGTGTTGCGCTCGATCATCGGCGTCGCAATGCCGCCCATGGTCTCGATCGCCAAAGTGAGGGGCGTCACGTCCAACAGCAGCACGTCCTTGACGTCTCCCTGCAAGACACCGCCTTGAATCGCGGCCCCAATCGCCACCACCTCGTCCGGATTGACCCCCTTGTGCGGCTCCTTGCCGGCCAACTCGCGGGCGATCGCCTGAACCTTGGGCATCCGGGTCATCCCGCCCACGAGGACCAACTCGTCCACCTCGGCCGCGGACAACTCCGCCGCCTTCAGACACTCCTTGACCGGCCCCTTGGTGCGCTCGAACAAAGCGTCCGTCAGTTGCTCGAGCTTGGCGCGCGTCAACTGCTGCTGGATGTGCTTCGGACCCGTCTGGTCCGCGGTGATGAAGGGCAGGTTGATCTCGTAGGATTGGGAGGACGACAGGGCGATCTTTCCCTTCTCCGCCTCTTCCTTGATCCGTTGCAGGGCATCCGGCTGGCTGCTGATGTCCATGCCACTCGTCTTTTTGAATTCTTCGACGATCCACCGGATGATCGCGTTGTCCCAGTCGTCACCGCCCAGATGGGTGTCCCCGTTGGTCGCCAACACCTCGAAGACGCCGTCGCCAATCTCCAGAACCGAGATGTCGAAAGTGCCCCCGCCAAGGTCGTAGACCGCAATCTTCTCGTCGGACTTGCGCTCCAACCCATAAGCCAGCGAGGCGGCGGTCGGTTCGTTGATGATCCGCTCCACCTTCAATCCCGCGATCTCACCGGCCGCCTTGGTCGCGTTCCGCTGGGAATCGTTGAAATAGGCCGGGACCGTGATGACGGCACGGGTGATCGTCTCCCCGAGCTTGGCCTCGGCGTCCGCCTTCAACTTGCTCAAAACCATCGCCGAAATCTCCTGCGGACTGTAAACCTTTTTCTGCCCGCCCACTTCGACCTCGATGTGCGCATCGCCATTCGCGGCCTCCACGATGCGGTAAGGCAGCTTCTTGTCCTCCTCGGACAACTCGGCAAACTTCCGGCCGATCAAACGTTTGGCCGAAAAAATGGTGTTCCGGGGATTCGTCACCGCCTGACGCTTGGCCGCCTGCCCCACGAGCCGCTCGCCCGTCTTCGAAAAGGCGACGACGGATGGCGTGGTGCGCTGTCCCTCGGAATTCTCCAGGACGGTCGGTTCGCCGGCCTCCATGATGGCCATGCAGGAGTTGGTGGTGCCCAGATCGATTCCTAGGATCTTGCTCATGACGTTCGTTCCTGTGGGGTTGGGTTGTGCATTGCGGGAGGATCGCGTGCCCTCGGCCGCCGATTGTCCCTGACAACCAGAAAGGCACAAACCGTGCCACCGAGTCTATTTTTATGCCAACTCCCTGATTTCCAGATAGTTGCACAAACTCAACCCCTGACCGTCCCCTGCCGGACCGGCCCCGGAAAGGGACGCGTTGGCACTCTCCCGCGCCCCATCGCGTCATTTTGGCGCAGTCATTCTGTCCCGCTTCCCGGATCGTGCCGCTGATCTTCTTCTCTGAAAGATCCTTGCATCCGGCCCGGGTTGGAATTAGCTATCCCCCCCGACCGAGGCTCCGGCCCCGGCATCCGGGAGAAAGTAGATCTGAGGGCAGGTGCCAGAGCGGTTGAATGGGCTCGCCTGGAAAGCGGGTGTGCTGGTAACAGTACCGGGGGTTCGAATCCCCCCCTGTCCGGATTGCTGATCTTCAGGGACTTACGACGAAAAAACTCGCAAAGTCTCAACAAAACCCTCCATAAGCCTAAAGAGGTCAGGGAGGCCAACCGGAGGATCGAGCGTCCACCGGCAGGCAGCGCCGGTCGTGCTGGTTTCCGCCGGTTCAAACGGTTGCAGGCGATCCAGAGGCCTTTCCTAGCGTGACAATATCGTCACGCACGGCACGCAGATTCTTGCACAAGTGACTGGAGTTATTTCGATAGTCTGTGCAAGCGTAGAAATGCAACCTTCATCCCGCTTGACCGTTAGGTAATCAAAGCACCAATTCAGCCCCAAAGGGTCGGGACAGGATCATCCAAGGGCGGACCACTGGGTTTGGGGCACGGATGAGTCACGGATGAAACGGATGGCGCGGAGACGACCCCGAAGAAGAGAATGTCTCTTCCCATCCGTGTCATCCCGCCCCTCCGTGTTTCATCCGTGCCCCCAAAAAAGCAACCTTCATCCCGCTTGACCGTTAGGTAATCAAAGCACCAATTCAGCCCCGAAGGATCGGGACAGGATCAGCCAAGGGCGGACCACTGGGTTAAGGGGCACGGATGAAACGGATGGCGCGGAGACGACCCCGAAGAAGAGAATGTCTCTTCCCATCCGTGTCATCCCGCCCCTCCGTGTTTCATCCGTGCCCCCAAAAAGCCCTCTTCCGCGTCATCCGCCGACGCAGTCCTCCAAGGGACGGTGAAACATCGCTACGGGCTGGGCGATCATGCGAAAAGCCATCCTGCGCATTTCCCGCAGCCGGTTGAAATCGGGAGGAACTTTTGGACGCGCGAGGCGTTTCACTTTCCAACCCCGATCCCTCATGAAGCTCATTCCCGTCCTGATCACGATCGCCAGCCTTTGGACGAGTGCCCTCCGCCTCGATGCCGGGGCCCCGCCCCGACCCAACATCTTGATTTTCCTTTGTGATGACACTGGCTGGGGCGAAACCGGCTTCCAAGGGGCCACGGACATTCCCACTCCGAACATCGATTCCATCGCCCGGAATGGCGTCCGGTTCACCCAAGGCTATGTCAGCGGTCCCTATTGCAGCCCCACCCGCGCCGGGCTCATGACCGGGCGCTACCAGACCCGCTTTGGCCACGAGTTCAATTCCGCGGCCTCCGGCCCGCGCGGACTCTCGCTTCAGGAAACGCCGCTCCCCTTGCGCTTCAAGCCTTTGGGCTACCAGACCTGCGCCATCGGCAAGTGGCACCTTGGCTCCGCCCCCGGGTTCCACCCCGTGCAACGCGGGTTCGATGAGTTTTACGGCACGTTGGCGAACACTCCGTTTTTCAAGCCGACCCAATTCATTGACTCACGCGTTTCCCCCGAGGTTCAGCCGCCGGCGGATCCGGATTTTTACACCACGGATGCCTACGCGGAACGCGCGGTGGACTGGCTGGAGCGCAGCAAGGCCGCCCCCTGGCTCCTTTACGTGCCGTTCAATGCCCAGCATGCTCCTCTCCAAGCACCCGAAAAATACCTCGCCCGGTTCCCCGATATCTCCGATGAAAAGCGCCGCCTTTTCTCGGCCATGATGTCCGCGATGGACGACGCCGTCGGGCGGATCCTCGGCAAAGTCAGGGAACTGGGACAAGAGGAAAACACGCTGATCTGGTTCCTTTCGGATAATGGGGGCCCCACTCAAAGCACGACCTCCCGGAATGGACCGCTCCACGGGTTCAAGGCGCAAACCTGGGAGGGAGGAGTCCGCGTCCCCTTCTGTGTCCAGTGGAAGGGCCACCTGCCGGCCGGCACGACCTACCCCCACCCCATCATCCAGCTCGATATCCTGCCCACCAGTCTCGCGGCGGCAGGCGTCACCGCCGATCCGGCTTGGAAGCTGGACGGGGTCAATCTCCTCCCCCATCTCACCGGAGAAAACTCCGCACGGCCCCACGACACCCTCTACTGGCGCTTCGGCGATCAGATGGCGGTCCTCCATGGGGACCTGAAACTCGTGAAAGCTTCCGGCGGCGGTCCAACCCCCGAACTTTACGATCTTTCCAAGGACATCGGCGAGTCCCGGAATCTCGCGACGGAAAGCCCGGAACAGGCCGCCAAACTCCAGGCCCTCTGGGATGAATGGAACGCGCAGCAAGCCCCTGCCATTTCCTCCGAGCGCGACGGCAAAGCGAAGAAGGGAAAGAAAGCCGCAAAGAAACAAAACGCGAACCTCTGAGCGTCAACGCCACCCAAAGAGCCAGAGACGTCGTCAGACTCTTTCAAGCAACTTCGGCCTGAAAACCCGGGGGCTTGGATTTCCAACCAAGCTAAAACCGCATAAACTCCGAATCATTCATCTCCCCTTTGTAGACGAGCGCCTCCTCCGGCCCCGTGATCACAATGCCCACCCTACCATAGTCCTTCTGCCCGGGATGGAGATCGATGATTTTGACCTTGGGATGATGCAAGTTCCCCGCAGGATCGCGGTAGACGATCGTTGCGGTGTCATGAACCATGATCCGACCGCGGAGCGAGTGTGCCTTGCGCATACGGCCAACGAACCCTGTGACAAAGGCATCGGTCGGCTCGGACGGATCAGGAAAGGGAGCGAATCCGATGCCCCGGACCGAGTTGACAGTCACCACATAATCGAATTCAGTTTGAATCTGGATCATGCAAGCCGATGGCGACTCACACGAAAGGGTGATCAACGCCGAAATGGCCAACAGAGTTCGAAGACAAATCATCATAGCTTGGTGCGAGGGTAGTGGTTGTAGAGATTGAAGATATCGATTGAAACCCCAAAGGCACGGGCTCGGAGAATCATCGCCGTGTGGGCATCCGTGGAATAGGGATCCACACCGATGTCCCCGTGAGTCGACAAGCTGGATGCATCCCGGACCGAGGGGAGCACATGCCCGGCCCGACGTCGGCCAAAGTTTTCACTTTTCATTTGGTGAGTAGTATCCCAAGGTTGCGGGGATGAACAAGCTATTTCTTTCGCTCGTCCTGCCTGCAATTCTTGCGGCGTCAGGGTGGGCCGGGCCGACCAAGGAGGAACCGATGGTGAATTCCCTGGGCATGAAGTTCGTGCCGGTGCCTGGGACGACGATCCTGATGAGCATTTGGGAGACTCGGGTTCAGGAGTATATGGTGTTCGTGAACGATACGAAGGTGGAATTTCTGGAGCGCACGGATCAGCAAGGCCCGGAATTTCCAGTGGTAAGCAGGACGTGGGATGAAGCCACGGCCTTCTGCGAATGGCTGAGTCGCCGGGAAGGAAAAACCTACCGTTTGCCGACGGATCATGAATGGAGTGTGGCGGTGGGGATCGGGGACCGCGAAGACCCCAAGGCGAGCCCCAAGGACAAGGATGGCAAGATCAAAGGTGTCTATCCCTGGGGAACCCAATGGCCCCCGCCGGCAGGAGCTGGAAACTACATGGGCGAACGGGAAGATCACGTGTCTATTATGCTCTCTCCCGTTGGCAGGTTTGCGCCCAACCGGCTGGGGATTTACGACCTTGGCGGGAATGTTTGGGAATGGTGTGAAGACACCTACGAGCCCATCGCCTCGTCTCATGTCTTGCGGGGTGCGTCGGTGTCCACCCACAGTCCACACCATCTGTTGTCCTCGTATCGCTACAATCAGGCCCCTACTTCCTGGATCCTCTGGTCTGGTTTTCGTTGTGTGTTGGTCGTCAGCGGGCCCTAGTAGTGCGCACCTCTCCAAACCTCCCTGCAAAGGAGAACGGTGATTCCGCTGCACGGTGCCCTTTCAAAGATGTGCGGGACGTCGGGACGGGACTTTCTTCTTCGTTCGGCCTGGACCGGTTCAGGGACAAGAGGGAGGAGGATCGTTTTGCAGGCGGGACGCCCGCAAAACCTCACAGCCGGGACGGCTGTGTCCCGACCAAGCCGATAGCGCCTGACTGGAAAAGACCGGAAGATCGAGAGCGAAGAGAATCTTGGATGGATCGATCGACTAGGGCGCGGAAGTCCCTTTCTCCGGCGTCGCCTGGGCAGGCAGGGGTTGGTTCCGGGCATCAATCTGGCCGTGGTCCCGGAGCCATTGGTAGATTGGCTCGAGCCTTTGCCGGTCGGATGCTCCGTAGAAGATCTGCCGATCCATACACCCGAGAAGGTCGCGCCCTCCAAACGTCGGCTTCCTCCAGTCGGCGCCAAGCTCAAGATAGAACAGCACTCTGGAGACCCTGTGGGAATGGGCCTTCAACGTGACAGGGGTGGAACCTCGGTCGTCTGTGGCGTTGATATCGGCGCCCGCATCCATCAGCCGCTTGATCTTTTTCTTGGAATAATCCGCATAAAAGATTGCCGGGGTGGCCGTGCCCGAGGTCCGATACTCAATGTTTGGATCCGCGCCGTAATCCATCAGAAGATCGAAAATCCCATCCTCACCATGATATTCCTCCTGCGTCAAGGCACTGATGAGAACCGGATACACATCATCCATTTGGATGCTGGGATCAGCTCCTGCCTCCAACAGGAGGCGAACGGATTCCCGATCACGCAACTCCACCGCCAACCAGAGCGGAGTGATCTCGTGAGGTCCGCGCAGGTTCACCAAGGCGGGGGAGGCGGCCAATTTCTTTATCTTGGCCCGATTCCGCCAGACGATGGCCCAAGCCATCTCCTTGCCATCCGCAGAAGCAAAAATCTCGCTGGCTCTCACCGGCTTGGTTCTTCCATTTGGCAGGAAATTATAAAACATGACGGGGTCGAACGGGTTGACGAGACAACCGGTGAGCCCAAGGCAGGCGAGGAGGCCCAAAAAGCCGGAGAACTGGGTTTGCGTGGTCATGGGAACCTGTTAACGGCAATAACAATACGCCAGCTTGCGGAACTTCGCAAGCATCGCGGGCATCAAGTGCAGATTGATCGGGTTTTCCATGCGTTCAGGAAGGTAGATGTTTCGCTCTCCCAAAGCGATGGGCGTGGATGGCCCGTTGTTCCTACCGAAATTACCGAGATCCCACGCCGTCCCAGCGTCTTGAATGAAGCTCAGGGGATCGCCAAGCAAACTGTGTGTCTCCACATGGGATCGCGCCCTGATTGGATTGATGCCGAAATAGAGCAGGGTATGCAGATGGAGGCCAGAAGCATTGAACGTGGTGGTTCTGCGGCCGAGCATCCCTCCGATGGCACTGGCAAGACCGCCGCCTAGAGAGTGTCCGACGTATTCGGCGTTAGGGTAAATTTTCCTTAAACTCTCCGCCAAATTGTGCACTTGTTCATATTGTCTACCAATAAATCCTTGGGATTGCATGCCGTTATTGATCCAATCCGGCCATTCCATATCCGACCCCCTGAAAGAAACCACCACCTTGCCGGATTGATCCACAAAAACTGAGAAGTTCAACCCTGAATTTTTATTAGCATAACTTTCAAGCACCCGCCATCCCGGTGGGGGACTATAGCCGTCGTAGGAGGCTTGGGCCAGTTGCGCGCGAAGCAGGATTCCCTTGTAGTAGTCACAGAGAACGGAACTTTCGTCTGAGGCGTCCCCTGTTTGGGGCGGTTCACTGGAGTCAGCCCATGGCATGATTGCCTTTTGCAGCATGGTGGTAATCGTGGAGGGCAATGGCACGAACGGCGTAAATGTTGGGAAGATGGAGAGAGTGCCGATGTTCTCGTGAAGTCTGTTGACCCAACCGGGGAGAATTCCAACCGGACCCGCACCGGGCAGATTGAGAAGCCCGAGAGGATCAATCTGCCCAACCGCATCATTCCCCACAAACCCATACAAATTCACCCCACCCGCTTCCCCGAGCGGATCGCGGCTCAGCCACCTTCCTTGAGCCGGGTCGTAGTCGCGGTAGCCGTAAAAGTATTGGCCGGTGAATTCGTCGGCGGGTTTGGTGCTGAAGCGCCAGGGGTTGCTTTCCGCGAGGGGACCGGTGGCTTGGAGGAGGTTGCCGAAGGGGTCGTAGTCGTAGGTGGCGGTGGGCGCGCCGGTACTGGCGTTGACAAGGGCCGTGAGATTTCCGTTGCCGTCGTAGGCGGGGAAATGGGCGGTGCCGGTGGCGGCATCGGTGAGTTTGAGAAGACCGCCGACGCCTCCGGCCCCTTGAAGGGATTG
>JAGWVU010000050.1 GCA_018970725.1 Verrucomicrobiota bacterium | reverse complement strand
CATTTTGGCGTGAATGGCGGGCGAAAACCGGCAGGCGAGTCCGCCTCGCACGCCGCGAAACTGAGGATGTAACGAAACAACGGCTCCTGCCGATGGGTCAGCAGCGGGACGAGTTGTTTGGTAGGCGGGGCAGTTTCAGAATTTCACGAGCGTGGATCACTGGTAATTCGGCGAAACCCGCTCCGGGTGCCAAATTTGGTTTTGGAAAGATCGGCGGGCGACGGCCCGACGAAGAATCCCGGGGTCACAAGTGAGCCTTCCCGCTTGCACCCGCGGCATCAAAGTCTGTGGCAAATGCGACCGACTTGAGCCGCTGCTGACGGAACGGTGGAGTTATCGCATCAGTCTTTCAGCGGGATGCCGCGCAGGATAAGGGGATCAAAGCGATACGGTGACTCGCCGGCGGCCCAGGCGATGCCGCGCAGCAGGATGGTGCGGAAGAAGGGGTCGTCGAAGGTCCAGTCGAAGTGCCCCAGGGTGGAGGCCACGACGCGGCCTTTCCCGTGCTCGTGGGCCCAGATGACCGGCTCGGCGCTGACCTTGTCGCCCACGGTTTCATCGGAGGTGGCGAGCGCGGTGATCTTGCTGCGGTCGCCTTGCAGGTTCCAGAAGCACTCGTCGGCGATGGTGAAGGTGTCCGGCAGCCCGTGCATGATCGGATGACGCGGCGCCGGCAGCTTCAGGGTGATGACCTTGTGCTTGTAGTGGCTGTCCTTTCCCTTGGCGAGTCCCAGCAGATCCGCGAGCGCTGGCGAAGCATTCCAGAGCACATAATGCGACAGCACGAGGCCACCGCCACGATTCAGGAATGCCTCGATCTCCTGCTGATGCTTCGCGTCAGACAAACACTTCGGGTGTTGATATAGCATGATGACATCCGCCGTGGCGAACTGCTCTTCGGTGGGCCATTCCAAGGTGCTCAGGGCCGTGACCTGCGGTGAACCTGAGGTGATCAAGGCGCGGTCCGCCTCCACCTGGGGGCGATACAGGTTCGTCACCGCCTCATCACCTGGACCTGCGCCGCCAAGCAGCACTTTCCAGCGTTTCGGCAGCACATCGTGAGAATGGGACCTTGGCGGGTGATCCTTGGCTCCTCCGGCGAAGAGAATGGTGAGCGGTCGCAGGCTCGCCTCTGCGGCGGGCTTTGGTGCCTTGCCGAGAACGGCATTAACCTCGGCGCGGCTGCGCAGGTCCGGTGTCTGGACGCCATAGCTGTTCTCGGGTTCCGCTTGGGCGAGTTCGGCAAAGCCAGCGGAGGCAGCGAGGATTCCCGTCGAGCGATGGAGAAAGGTGCGACGGGTGATGTCGGTAGGGAGTGGGTGGGTGGGTTTCATGGTGAGTTTTATGGTGTGGGTTGAAGTCAGTTGCCGAGGTGTTGGATCATTTCTTCTCGAGCGGTTTGAGGTAGATATTGCGGAACTGGATCGGGCTGCCCTCGCTCTGCAGGCAGATCGCGCCGCTGGACGGTTTGGCGCCGGTGCCCTTGTTCTGTAGCAGGCCGTTGATGGTCAGTTGGATCGAATCGCCATCGCAGACGATGTCGTAGTTGTTCCACTCGCCCGGGGGTTTCTCGTTCGATAACTCCTGTTTCTTGGCTCTTAGGTATGGTTTTACAACCGGGCCGATCTGCTTGCCGTTGACGGTCAAGGACGAGAGGTTGATCAAATAGAAGTCACCTGCGTTCTCATGCATGACTTGGGCCTCGATCGAGGTTGGCCAGAGGAGGTCGGGGCCTGTCTTGTGCAGCAGCACGCCGCTGTTGGTCGGCTTGCCGTCCCAGCGCCACTCGAGATGTAGTTGATAGTTCGCGTAGTCTTTGCTGGTGCGGAGGTAGCCCGACGGCTTGCCCTCGCAGTGGATCACGCCATCGCGGACTGACCAGACCTTTGCGATGTTTGAATTGTCGTCTTTGCCCTTCCCAACCTCGGGGCTGAAGGAAATCCAGCCGTCGAGGGATTTGCCGTCGAACAACATCACCTTGGCCGTGGGTTCGATTGCGTCCCCGCCGGTCAGCTCCGTGATGGCGATGTCCTTGTAGCGCACGATGGCGGTTGAATTGCCGTGGATCTGAACGGCGATGATGCCGGTGGTCTCGACGGTCGGGTCGGTCTCGGTGTAGTCCACGGTCTGCACGCCATTGAGCCAGATCTGAATGCGCGAGCCTTCGGCGCGGATGCGGTAGTCGTTCCATTCACCCACGGGCTTTCGCGCTTTTTCCAGCACCTCCTTCGTGGGTCTCTGGATGACTTTGCTGCGGCGGATGTGGTCGTAGAGCGCTCCGTCGTAACCTGCGCCGAGGTCCGCCTGAAAGCCTGATACTTCGGTACCCTTCGGGACACGCTTGGAGCGGAAGTGCACGCCGCCATTCACGAAGCCTTCGGTGCCTTCCAGTTTCCATTTCAGCGTGAGTTCAAAGTCGCCGAACTCTTTGGTCGTCGTGAGGTAGTCGTTGCGGGTTTGCTTCTTCTCGAGGGAACCCGAAGTGAATGCACCGTCTTCGATGCGCCATTGCGTGGTGGTGTCGCCCTCCCATCCGGTGAAGGTCTTGCCATCGGAGAGCGGTGTCTGCGCCGAGGCGGCGGAAGTGAAGAGGAGAAGGGTGAGGAATAGTGTTTTCATGGGTTGGATGAGGTGCTTGAGGTTGGTTTGCATGGTCGTGGACTCATTTACCCAATTCGCTGACGTAGCGGATGAGGTCGGCGAGCTGCTGCTCGCTGAGTGTGGCGGTCAGGCCATCGGGCATGAGGGTGCCGCCGGTCTGAATCTTGGCGGTGCTGGCTCGTTGGAGGGTCTTCACGCTGCCGGTGGCCGGGTCACGGATGTCGATGGTGTCGGTGGTCTCGGTATGCTTGAACCCCGCAATCACACTGCCATCCTTCATCGTGACGGTGGCGGCTTCGTAGCCCTCTTTGACATTGAGCGCGGGCCAGATGATTTGACCAATGATCATGTCGATGGGCATGCTGCGGCTGATGGCGCTGAGGTCGGGGCCGATCTTGCTTTGCGCCGCTCCGGGCATGTGGCAGGCGATACAGCCGGTTTGTTCGAAGACCTTTTTGCCATCGGCTGAGCGGCCGATGGTCTGCGCTGCCTTCACGATGGTGGCGACATACGCCTTCGTATAGACGGGGAGCGTGGTGTTCATGCCCGCGAGCTTCATGAGCAACTGCGGCAGTTTGCGGTCGCTATGGCCGAGCAGATTCAGTGCGGCGAGCGTAAGCTTGGCGCTGGCGGCGCTGAGCGCTTGCGGCTTCGACACGGCCTTGTTGAAAGCGGCGCTGCCTTCTGCGCGAGCGAGCATGGCCTTGAGCAACGGTGTGGCTTCCTCGCTGCGCGTGGCGTGGTCGAGTTTGCCCAGCACGATCCGTGCAGCCTCGTCCGGACTGCCAGTGATGAGCGCATCGAGCGCGGTGGCTTGCAACTCAGGAGACGCAGCGCTGTCAATGATACGGAGCAGAGTAGGATCGGCTGGGCCGCCAAAATTACCGATGGCCATCAGCGCGGCTTTGCGCAAAGGCAGCGGTGTTGCTTCGTCGGCAGCGAGGGCGCGGATGCGCTCGGCAAAGGCAGCGAGTTTCCAGGCACCCGCGATGCGCACGGCCTGGGTGCGCACGGCGGCATTCGTCGAAGTGAAGAGCGGCTCGATCAGCGAGGCGGTGTCCTTGGGTTTGGAGCCGCGCAAGGCGGATGAACTGGCGAGAGCAGCGAGAACGGCGGGATCGTGGCCGCCGCGCTCGAGGATGAGACGGATGTCCGTCGCACTGGCCACCGTGGCGAGGGCCTTGAGCCAAAGTGACTGACGCGCGGCATCGCCTGTGTGACGCTCGATCTGCTGGCGCATGATGTCCCTGTTGTTCTCCACCTTGGCAGTTTGCAGGGCAAAAATGAGGTGCTCGTCCTTGTCGAAAGCGAGTTTCCCAGCGGCGAGAGCTGGCACCCAAATCGGAGCGAGGCCGTTCAGCGTCTTCGGGAGTGCGTGTTGATGATAGGCGTTGAAAGGCTTGTCTAAAGCGCGCAGGGCGACCATGGCTGCGCGTGGGTCCGGCACGTAGCTGGCCGCGACAATGGCTTCCAGACGCACCAGCGGGTCTTCATCAGCAATCTGCGGTTCCAGCAACGTGATGGCCTCGGGCAAGGCACCGTCGCGCGCCCACGTCGAAAGCGTGCGCGTGGCGTAGGCGCGAATGCGGGCGTCCGGCGAACGCAGCAGCGACTTTAACAACTCGGGTCGCGCCGTTTCGTGGGCCTCATAAATAGCGAGGGCCTGAAGGCGGCGGTATTCATCCTTCGCATCACCCGCCTTCAGTTTGGCAACCCATGCGTCGAGGGCCGTGGTCACTTCCTTGCTGTCGCGCTCGAACAGGAGGCGCTTGGCTTGGTAGCTGGCCCACCGCTCGGGAGAGTCGAGTAGCTCAAAGAGGTCACTGACGGTGGCATTCGCGAGCGATGGCGGCTTGACCAGCGGACGGCCCTGGTAACTCACACGCCAGATGCGTCCATGTTCCTTGTCGCGGTCGGGATGCCGATAGGAGGCGCTGTAGTGGCCGATGATGGGGTTATACCAATCCGCGACATAGAGCGCGCCGTCCGGGCCGCTGCGGACTTCCACCGGGCGGAAGACATGGTTCTTCGTCTCGATGATGCTCGGAAGCTGCGTCGAGGAATATACGCCGTCCTTGAGGTGCAGTTCGTGTTGCTCCAGACGTTTCGCGTAGAAGCCGCCGAGGATGACGCGGCCCTGCATCTCCTGCGGAAACTGGCTGCTGCCGAGGAACTCCATGCCGACCTGCTTGCTGCTTGCCTCGCAAACCCTAATGGCTTCAGCTGGCGTGGAAAGGCTCGAGCGCGAGAGACCCGGCATGGTGAAGTAGGCAGTGGCATTCGCGCCGCTAATATGGAAAGGCTGGCCGTAGTCCGTGGTGACCACGCCCCAGCAGTTCGCGCCCGCAGTGGACCATTGGAAGAAGGGATCGATGTGCCCGGTGCGCGGGCGCAGACGCCACACGCCAGAGCGGTTCAGCGTCTCCACGCCATACGGGGTCTCGACGCGTGAGTAGATGTGATGCCCCTGCGTGAACCACAGCTCCCCGCCAAAGCCCCAGTTCAGACAGTTAATCAATTGGTGCGAGTCCCCCGTGCCGAAATCACCGAGAACGATGCGCCGAGTGTCCGCCTTGCCGGTGCCTTTGGTGTCGCGGAAGTGCAGCAACTCCGTGCCCTGAGCGACATAGAGTCCACCATCGCCAAGTTCGATGCCAGTCGGCATGAACAAGCCCTCGACGAACTTGGTGAACTTGTCCGCGCGGCCATCGCCATCCGTGTCCTCGCATACCAGCACATAGTCGTTGGGCTTCTCGCCTGGCTTGATCTGCGGATAGCTCACCGTGCAGGCGACCCATAAGCGCCCGCGCTCATCCCAGCGCATCTGGGATGGCTTCACCACGCCATCGGCCTCGGAGGCGAAAAGATTCACCTTGAAGCCATCGAGGACGTTCAAGGAAGCGAGTTCTTCCTCCGGCAATTGCGGCTTCACACTCGGCGGCTCGACAGGGATGGACGAGTGGATACCAATGGGCGTCACGGGCCGGCCCGCGAGCGCCTTCCAGATGTTTTCATCAGCCTGCTGGACCAGCGGCACGAAGTCCTTCATCTCTTCCGGCATGAGGTGTTTTTTGTTGTCCTTCCAGTCTCTGGCAAAGGGCTGAGTCGTGCGGTCGCCGGTGATGAACGCCCAGTTCATGGGCCGCCAGTAATCAAACCACAGGCGCTCCATTTCGATGACGGCGCTGCGCAGGGCTCCTGTTTCCGCCTCGGGCTTCGTGGAGATGCCCAGCGACTTGGCGATGTGCGCCGCCACGATGCGATGCCCCTGTTCATTGAGCTGATAGCCATTGTCCGTCAGCGGCTGCGCATCTTGCGGGAGTTTCGTCAGGTCGATGAACGTTACACCGAGTTTCGCCGCCAGATTGCGAATGGCCTCGCATAAGCCCGAACCGCAGGGTTGTTCCGCGTGAGGTCGGGCGCGAGCGGCTGCGTGCTCTTTTCAAACCGAATCGGCGATACCAGCACCACGCGCCGACCATCCTCCTTGAAATCAGCGATCAGTTTCTCATAGGCCGCGATGAACGCAGGCAGCCTCTCCAGGCCAGCGAGCGATTCCATCTGGCCAAACTGCGCAATCACCGCCGTCGCTCCGACCTCGGCGAGGTGCTGCCGCCAATCGCGCTGCTGCTGCCAGCTCTGGCTCGGGTCGAGTTTCCCCGCCGCGCCACCATCGCGCCACTGTTCAAACACCGTGTCGCCTTCCCACCCGAAATTGCGCACCTTGAGCTTCGCGTCCGGCTGCGCGGCGAAGAGATGCGTCTGGAGAAATCCATTGAACCGCGTGCGCTCAATGTTCGATCCACCCGTCAGCGCGATGACGTCGTTGGCCTGCAGCGTGAAGGCAGCGGGTTCAGCGCGGAGATCCGGCTGGGCGAGCAGGATGGCTGTCGCGATGACAAGCCCAGGGACTTTGAAGGAATGATGAGTGTTCATAGGGGCAAAACTGAGGCGGATCACGGAACAAAGTTATTTAATGAGGCACTTTAGTCTCAACCGTTGCCGTTTTGCTTGGCAGATACCCGCGACTTTTTGTATTTTCGGCGCATCCCGTTCGTTTCAGAGTCACCCATGAAAATGCGCAACAAAACCTCCCAGTCCGCTCAAGACTCCGAGGGGAGACACCTCCAGGAAGCCTTCTTGTCGCGTCTCACTCCCGAAGACTCCTTGGGCCAGTTGTTTGATATGCTCCCGAATGTTTATTTCTTCGTCAAAGACACCGAAGGGCGGTTCATGCGGATGAATCAAGCATTGCTGCTGGCCATCGGATTTCGCCATGAAGCCGAAGTGCTGGGATTCACGGACGCGGACTTTTTCTCCCCCTTTCTCGCCCACGGCTACCGTGAAGAAGACCGCTGGATTGCTGACAAAAACCTAGCAGTCAGGGACAAGATTTGGTTCGTGCCCAACAGCAAAGGTGCCCTGGTCTGCTACCTGTGCAGCAAGGTACCTCTTCGCGACCGGGCCGGGCGAGTCATCGGCATCGCCGGAGTCATGCGGGATGCCCGCAGCGCGGGTGCAATCATCGGCCCCTACGAGGATCTCAAGACCGCCGTGGATTATCTCAACAGCCATTTCAACGAGAGCATCACCATCGAGAGCGTCGCCGCCATGGTGCATCTCTCGACTAGCCAATTTCAGCGACGATTCAGAGCCTTGTTTCAGACCTCACCCATTCAATATCTTCTCCAGCTTCGGATCGACAGCGCCTGCCAGCAATTGCAGCGCACGGATGCCTCGATTGGCTCCATCGCCATGGAAAACGGCTTCTACGACCAGAGTGCCTTCTGCCGCCAGTTTCAAAAGCGCGTCGGCCTCACGCCCCGCCAATACCGGACCCGATTCGGGAAGAGCGCGAAGTGGACACACTCTTCGCCTTGAAACAGACAGCCTATATTTGTCACCTCGTCTCAACGGTTTCCGGCTCCCCTTCCCGGGGCCAGGACCAGGCTCCGCTGTATTCCTCGACGCCCAGCGACAACGGACCGCGATCCGTGAGGGGTTTGAAGAGGCCATCAGCTTGAGCTTCGAAGAGGACGGAGCGAATCATTTCCCCGATGGCGGCGGGCAGATCATCCGCCTCCTCGTGTTCCATCTCGTCGTCGTCCAGGGCGGAGAGGGCGACGGCGCTCCCGTCGACTCTCTTCACGGACAACGGCTCTCCCTCGTAGCGGGCTTCCCGGGCCGTGACCCAATGCTCCATAGGCACGACATCGTCCTCGTCCATTTCGATGGTCCAATCCCCGTCGGCCTCATGAACGGCCCTGCGGTCGGCATGGATGTAGATCCAGCCCCGATCGTCACAATCATAGCCCACCTCGATGGCGGAAAGGGTCTCGGATTGGAATTCGGCGACCCTCTGTTCGAGGGCGGCGCGGAAGGTCTTGGCGTCTTGCAGCAGGTTGATCTCGGGCATGGTGACAAAGTGAGTGTAGAAGGGAGCGGTGGCTCTGGCAAATAAATTCAAGATAGGTTGACAGTTTCACTTACGAAGACTTTTCCGCGTTCCCTTGTTGACAGGCTTGACGAAGTTCTTTCCACGGGTTCCATTGGTAGTGTTATCATGAACCCCCGATCCGTCCTCATCCTCCTTCTTGGAGCCGCCTTCGCCCTCTCTCCGGTTTGCGGGGAGATCAAGTTCAACAAGATCACCCTGACGGAGGAGTTCGTGGGTGAGGGAGCCCATTTCGCGGACTTCGATCACGACGGGGATCACGATATTTGTGCGGGGCCGAACATCTGGAAGGGACCGGATTTCAAGGAGCGGATCACCTTCTCCCAGCCTGCGGCCAAGCCCTACGATCCGGCGGCCGGATATAGTGATTACTTCCTGACCTACACCCATGATTTCAACGCCGACGGTTGGAGTGACATCCTCGTTTATTCGTGGCCGGGCAAGGATACCTGGGTCTTTGAGAATCCGAGGAACGTTCCCGGCCACTGGACGCGCCACACCATTTTCGACGTGACGGACAACGAGTCGCCCGACTTCAAGGATGTCAACGGGGACGGCAAACCGGATCTGGTTTGTCATACCGGCGGCCGGTTGGGGTTCGCTGAAATTGACTGGGCCCATCCGTTTGCCAAGGCAAAGTTCCGAGCGGTCACGGCAAAATCTCCGGAGAACGACAAGAAGTATTTCCGTTATACCCACGGCTACGGGGCCGGCGATGTGAACGGGGACGGGCGGATGGATCTTCTGGACAAGGAAGGCTGGCGCGAGCAACCCGCGGATCTCACCAAGGACTCCGAGTGGGTCTTCCATCCCCAATTGTTCACGAGGGCCGGGGGACGGGGTGGTTCTTTCCTTTTGGTGTTCGATGCCAACGGCGACGGGCGGAACGATGTGATCACCGGGTATGATGCCCACGGGTTCGGGTTCGGTTGGTTTGAGCAGAAAGCGGATGGCGCCTTCCTCGAGCACAAACTGATGGGGGCGACCCCCGAGGAGAGCCCGCACGGGGTCAAGTTCAGCCAGCTCCACGCCATGCAGCTTGCGGACATGAACGGTGACGGCGTCCTGGACGTGGTCACCGGAAAGCGACGTTGGGCCCATGGGCCGCTCAAGGACGATGAGCCGATGGCAGACCCGGTGCTTTACTGGTTCGAGATCAAGCGCGATGCCAAGGCCGCCGGGGGCGCGGATTTCATTCCCCATTTGATTGACAATGACAGTGGGGTGGGAACGCAGGTCACGCCTGGCGATGTCAACAAGGACGGCAAGATGGATGTGGTGGTCGGAAACAAGCGCGGCGTCTTTGTTTTCCTCCAGGAATAGTCACTGAACCCCTAGGGTCCCGGCGGGACGCAACCGGATCTTACGGCAAACCTTTCGATGCGTCCCGATCCCTCCCGGGTGAAGGTGGAAGATGGATCGGTTTCGGGATCGGCGGGACGCGGGGATTCGTTTGGCTTCCGTGTTGCGGCCCGCGTATGGGGAGGTTCCGGGGGTGATCGTGCTGGGCTTGCCCCGGGGCGGGGTGCCGGTGGCGTTTGAGGTGGCCATGGCCCTCCATGCGCCGCTGGACGTGTTTGTGGTGCGCAAACTCGGTCTGCCGGGATACGAGGAACTCGCGGTTGGGGCCATCGCCACCGGCGGGGTGCAGGTGCTCAACGCGGATGTTCTCGCGGTATCGGATCTCTCGGAATCGGCTTTGCGGCGGGTGCGGGAACGGGAAGAGCGGGAGTTGCGAAGGCGTGAGATGGCCTACCGGGGACATGAGGGAGTGCCCGATCTGGCGGGAAAGACGGTGATCCTGATTGATGACGGAGTGGCCACGGGCGCATCGATAAAAGCCGCCATTCAGGCGGTCCGGCGCCAGAGACCAAGGCGGCTGGTGGTTGCGATTCCCGCGGCACCGGCGGCCATCGAGGCGGAACTGAACAGTCTGGTTGATGAACTCGTCGTGCTTACGTTTCCGGACCCTTTCCATGCGGTCGGGCAGGTCTACGACGACTTTGGCCAGACTTCCGATGACGAGGTCACGCGGCTTCTGGCACTTGCCTCCAAATCCCGGTAGAGAAACCGGAGGAACCGCCTTAGGCTCGCAGCAGGATCCGACCGATGAGTCTGCGAATCAAGCCCCAGCCATGGCAGCGCCTGGTCCACGATTCCTATGCGAGTCTGCCCCAGGCTTGGAAACCGCCTCTCCGGTTTCAATCGCTTGAGGAGTCGCCCTCTCTGCAGGAGCCGCGGTTGGTTCAGGCTGCCGGTCAAGCGATGCTGGTGCATCCCTTGCAGAGTGCTTTTCTGGGCGGGTCGGCTCAGCGTTCGGAGGTGAAGTGGCCCGAGCGTTTTCTGCATACCTTTGGCGAGGTGCGCTTGTGCGGGGATCAGGCACGCATTTTTTTCGAGGACGAATCGACGATCGGTCCGGGCACCGGGGTTTGGGCGGAAAGAGCGGCGAAAATCCGTCGTCCCTTGCCAGGGATGCGGGGGCGTGCCTGCGGCGAGGTGTTTCACCTGACCGGTGAGGACCACGACAACCGGGCGCATTTTTTGTTTGAGTATCTGCCGCGTCTCCATGTCAGCCGGCGGGTGCGTGAGGAAGGTATGGGTTTGTTGGTGGCTCCCGGGCACGCCAGGTGGCAGAGCCGTTACCTGGATTTGTTGGGCATTCCTGCGGAGCGGCTGATGGAGGGATCTCCGGGCACCTTGCGGGCGTCCAAGTTGGAATTCGTGCCCTTGTTGGGCGGGGATGATCAGTATCCGCACATGGGGGATCCCGTCAGGTTCGGGGAGATGTTGGCGGAGATCCACCGGGAAATCCGGCGCCGTGGATGGGCGGGGCAGGAAGCAGGGGGCGGGCAGCGGGGCCGGACCCTCCTCTGGATTTCACGCCGGGACGCGCCGGGGCGGAGGCTGGCCAACGAGGACGAGTTGATCCAGACAGCCAAAGCGTGGTATGCGGAAGTCCGGGTGGTGGTGTTGTCAGGGCTTCCCTTTGAGGAGCAGATTCGTCTCGTCAATCATCATGATCACCTGGCCGGGGCCCATGGGCAGGGCATGCACTTGTCCGCCCTGACACGCGGGAAACGGGTGATGTTCCTGGAACAAGGCAAACGGACGCGGGACGGGAGTTGGGGCGCAGCCTTCCGCAATGCCGCTGAACTGGCGGGAAACGAGTCCGTCAGCCTGCATAGCGGGATCGCCTATGCCGGCATGGGACGCGACTGGCATTATCCCCGCGAAAAGTTCGAGGCGGACTTGCGGAGGCTGGCGGGGATTGGTCCTCAGATTTCCTTGGGAACCACGTAAGGCTCGCGATAGACCCGGGTGGCCAGGGCGTTGGCCGGGGCGTCGAGATCCCCGTTGCCCTCGAACCATTCGGTCTTCGGGTTGAACTTCAGGGATGGGCCCAACGTCAGGGCGCCCCCTTTGAGATCCACCTCGTTTCTGGCGAGGTGATCCGCCATCGCCGCATAGCGTTCGGTCAGGAGTTTGCTGTCCTTGATGCGGTCCCGGATCTCTCCGTCGCTCATCTTCTTGCCGAGCAGGTGCGAGATATTCCCGGTGTGACAAAGGGCGGAGGAAAGATGGGTTTCCTCGCAGTCGGCATGCAGATCGGAGACTTTCCCTGAGCGGATCGCCGCGATGAAGTTCTCGAAGTGAGACTTCTGGTCGATCTTCCCGGCAATCTTGGTGATCTCCTTGCCGGAGTTGTCGGTGACCATGACGGCGGCACCGTGGTTGACATAGACCCGGCCTCCCTCGCACTGCACCACAATGGCGATGCCGCTTCCCGAAGCCGCGAACTCCTCGGGAACGTCCATGGGTTTCCAACCGGACGTCTGCGCCGCCTTGTCGCGTGGCAAGCCGCGGGTTTCAAAGATCAGGGGAGCGACCGCGTAATCATGCCACACGATCTGGGTGTTGGCGGATTCACCGTCGTCATCGTAACCGAGGCGTCCGCCGATCGACATCACCACCGGGGAGAGTTCGTTGACTCCGAGGAACCAGCGACCGACGTCCATCTGATGGATGCCCTGATTTCCCATGTCTCCGTTGCCGTATTCGTAGAACCAATGCCAGTCGTAGTGGAACTTCTTGCGGCGGAGGGGTTTTTCGACCTTGGCAGGGCCGCACCACTTGTCATAATCGACGTTCGCGGGGATTTCTCCGTTTCCTCCTTTCCCGATGGAGGGACGGGCCTTGTAACAACAGCCTTTGACGAATTGGATTTTGCCGAGATTGCCCGCCCGGACATAGGTGACGGCGTTGCGGATGGTCTCCATGGAACGGGCTTGGGTGCCGCCCTGGCACATCAAGCCTTGCTTGCGCGCCATGCGGACCAACTGACGGCCTTCCCAAACGTTATGTGAAATCGGCTTCTCGATGTAGGCGTGTTTCCCGGCCTGCAACGCCCAAATGCCGGAGAGCGCGTGCCAATGGTTCGGCGTGGCGGTGGCGAAGACATCGACCTCACCGCTGTCGAGCATTTCCCGCATGTCGGCGAACCCTTTCACCTTGAATCCCTGTTGCTCGGAAAGTCTCACCACGCGGGAATCGAGGACATTTTGGTCGACGTCACAGATGGCGGCGACGCGGACCCCGCTCATTTTGGAGAAGGCGTCCAGATGGGCACCGCCGCGTCCATTGACGCCGACCACGCCGACGCGGAGATCGCCATTGGCGCCGAGAACCCGTGAATTTGGAAGGGCCAGGGCGGCCCCGAAGCCGACCGCGCCTCTGACGAAGGAGCGGCGGGAGGTGGTGGTTTTTTGAATCGACATGGCAAGATGAATAGGAGTCACCCGGGGGGATGACAAGCAAGAGTTGCCGCCACGGGCATTTCGCCCGGTTTTGCGGGGTTAGGATTCGGTACCCGGTGCCGGGTTCGCACGGAGCTGGAAAGCCCGGTGGAAATGAAGTTTGGCGTAAGGGATTTCACCGCCGAGCGCATGATGGAGGGCTCCAAGCTCCTGGAAACCGAGTCCCCGGGCGGTCATCGTCGCGGTGATTCGCTGTTCCTCTTCCTCGGTGAGGAAGTCCCGTGGATCGAGGTCGAGAACGCCCGCGGTCACCGCCCTGGCGAGGTGACTGCAGATGGTGCCCTCGGTCAGACCGCGGAGGGCGGCGATGGCGGCGATGCCCTGTCCTTCGCGGAAGAGGCGGACGCTCTCGAGGGCGGTGGCGCTGATCCCGTTTTCGGATTTCATGGGGCGGGCCGGCGCCGGCGCCGGGGCTGGTTCGGTCAAGCCGAGCCGCTCGTGGTCACGGAGCCAGACCGCGATTTCCGCGAGGAAAATCTCTCCGAAATCCTTCAGTTTCTGGGTGCCCACGCCCGGGATGGCCAAAAATTCCTCCGGCGTGGCCGGGTAGCGGAGCGCCAAGTGGCGGAGCGTCTTGTCCCCGAAGATGACGAAGGGGGGAACGTCGCGCTGCTCGGCCAACTGCTTGCGCAGTTCGCGGAGTTTGGCGAACAATCCCTCGTCGCAGGGGATATCCCCGGTGCGGAGGGGCTTGGAAGGACCGGTGGCGGACCGCTCCGGACGGCGGGGGAGGCGGGTCAACAAGAGAGGTTCGTTGCCCCGGAGAAACGCTCTTCCGGCTTCGGTGAGACCGATGGTCTGGTAGTTGTCCTCACTGATCCGGGCATAGCCGAGCCGGACCAATTGGCCGCCGATCTCGCGCCACTCTTCCCGGGTCAATTCCGACCCGATCCCGTAGGTGCTGAGCGCCTGGTGCCCCCACTTGCGGATCTTCTCAGTGTTGGCTCCGGTCAGCACCTCCACGACGTGGGTCATCCCGAGATCGAAGCGGCTCTTCTCCCGGATCCGGAACAAGCAGGAGAGAAACTTCTTGGCCTCCAGGGTGGCATCGAAACTTTCCCTGGTGCCGAGGCAGATATCGCACGAGCCGCAATTGTCGCCCGGCCAAACCTCGCCGAAGTAGCCCAACAGGACGCGGCGGCGGCATTCGGGGCTCTCCGCGTAATCGATCATCCGCCCCATCTGGCGCCGGGCGATGGCGGCCGCTTCGGGATCGGTCATTTCCTCGAGGAAGCGGAGATTGCGCATGAAATCGCCTTTGGAGAAAAGGAGGACGCAGTCGGACGGGAGTCCGTCGCGCCCGGCGCGTCCCGTCTCCTGGTAATAGCTCTCCATGTTCTTGGGGAGATCCGCGTGGATCACGTAGCGGACATCCGGTTTGTCGATGCCCATGCCGAAGGCGACGGTGGCGCAGATGACGCGGACCCGATCCCGGAGAAAGGCCTCCTGGTTTTCCGAGCGCAGTCCCGGTTCCAGACCGGCGTGGTAGGCCAGGGCGGGAATGCCTTCGGCGGCGAGGGCGGCGGCCATTTCCTCGGTTCCCTTGCGGCTCTGGAGATAGACGATGCCGGCCTCACCGGGTCTGGCTTGGACGAAATCGAAGACCTGCCGGACCGGCTTGGCCTTGGGAATGATGGTGTAGGTGAGGTTGGGCCGGTTGAAACTGGCGACGAAAACTTCGGGTTGGCGCAGGGCCAACTGGCTCACCAGATCGTCCTGGACCCGTCGGGTGGCGGTGGCGGTGAGCGCGAGGAAGGGGACGCCGGGAAGTTCCTCCCGGAGGCGGGCCAACTGGCGGTATTCGGGCCGGAAATCGTGCCCCCATTCGCTGACACAATGGGCTTCGTCCACCGCCACCCCCCGCACGCCCCAGCGCTTGAGATCGTCGATGAATCCTCCGTTCATCACCCGTTCCGGCGCGGCGTAGAGCAGTTTGAAAATGCCTTGATCAAGGCCCGAGAGCCGGAGCCGGGCCTCCTCCGGATCGAGCGAGGAGTTGAGGAAGGTGGCGGAAACCCCGTTGGCCACCAAAGCGTCCACCTGATCCTTCATCAGCGCGATGAGCGGGGAGATGACGAGGGTCAGTCCCTCGCGGGCCAAGGCGGGCACCTGATAACAGATCGACTTGCCCGCGCCGGTGGGGAGGATGGCCACCACATCCCGACCGGCCAGAGAGGCCTCGATGATCTCCTGCTGGAAGGGACGGAACGAGTCGTAGCCGAAGGTTTCCCTGAGAATGTCGTGCAGGTTTCCGGGCATGGGAAGATTTGCGCCTTGTCAGGCCATCTTGCAAGCCGGAGTGCCCGGCGGGGGCGGGATCGAAAGCCCGCGGGCGGAGTTGCCGGGGAGAAGGATCCCGGCCACCATTCCCCGCCATGCCTCCGATTCGTCCCGCCCCGCGCGACATGCTTCAGCTTCACCTTGTGGTTCTGGCCTGGGGTTTCACCGCCATTTTGGGGAAGTTGATCACCTTGACGGCGGTCGAAGTTACGGTTTGGCGCACCGGGTTGGCTGCGGCCGGCCTGGGGGTGGTGGGCTGGTTCGGCCGCATCCGAACCAGGCTGAGCCCGGGGACGGTGGCGGCGTTTCTTGGCACCGGACTGCTCATCGGCTGGCACTGGATGCTTTTCTTCCTCTCGGCCCGCCTTGGAAACGCCTCGGTCTCGCTGGCCGCGATGCCGACGGTGATGATCTGGTGTTCACTGATCGAACCGATCTTCGATGGAACCCGGCGCTGGAGCCGCGGGGAACTTGGGGTCGGGGCGGTGATGGTCGGCGCGGTCTGGTTGATTTACCGCGTGGAGTTCGCGCATTGGGCCGGATTCACGGTGGGATTGATCTCGGCGTTTCTGGCGGCGCTTTTCGCGGTCATCAACAAGTCGTTCGTCGGCAAACACCCGCCGGTGGTGATCTGCGGATTCCAGATGGTGGGTGCCTGCGTCGCTTGCCTGCCCTTTCTCCCGCTCGGCGGGGCCGCGATCACGTGGCCTTCGGGCGCGGATCTGCTCTGGCTCCTGCTCCTCTCCCAGATTTGCACGGTGGGTGCGTATATCGGTTACCTCGATGTCCTGCGCCGGCTCTCGGTTTTCACCATCAATGTGGTCTACAATCTGGAGCCGGTTTACGGTATCTTGCTGGCGGCGCTCATCCTCGGCGATACCGAACGGATGAGCGCCGGCTTCTACCTCGGCGCCGGGATCATCATGACCGTGGTCCTGACGTTTTCCCGCTTCCGGAAGAAGGGTCAAGATGCGGCCGTCCTCACCGCCCTGGGGGAGTGAAGCGCAGGATCCGCGTCGAAAACTTGAACTCCCCGACCCAGAGCGCCGAACCGTCATAAGCGACGCTGCCGGGCATGAATAGTTTCGTCCGGCTCAGCCCCGGCTCCCGATCTCCAGGGGTTTCCGAACCGAGGATGGCGTCGGACGGCGCTCCGTCGAAAGCCCGCCGCAGATTGTTCCAGACCTGCACCCGGTTGAAGCCGGTGTCCGCTACCACGAGGCGATCGTCCGCGATGATGGCCTTGCCGGGAAGATTGAGCAGGCCTCTGCCGCCAATCCGCCGGGGTGGTTCCTTCAGACCGGAAACCGGAAAGGCGAGGATTTCCTGACCCTCGAACGGCGCGACCGTGAGCCAACGGCCATCGCTGCTCATCCGGCCGGGATTGGGAACCTCGAGGATCTGGTCCGGGCGGTCTTCATCACCCGGGATGCCCTTCCATACATAAACGCGGTTGGCGGAACGGTCGGCGACGTAGAGGTGCCGCTGATCCACGGCCACGCCGGTGATTTCCCTCAGTTCGACCGGGCCGACGCGGCGACGCAGGATGCGGTCGGGCAACTGGCCGTCCACGGGCGGCTTGGTCCAAATGAAGAGGGTATCCCTTCCACCGAGGACCAAGGTGGAGTCGTGCATCGCGTTGTCCCACGGACCGGTGGGCAGATGATACACCAGATCCGGTTTGGCACCGCTCTCACCGGGCAATTGTTTCCAGACGAAGAGCTTGCGGTCGAAGTCACTGCTGACGAAGAGGCTCTTCCCGTCGGTGGCCACCACCGGGTTCTGGATGAAGAACCGCTTGGACCAGACGTCCTCTTCCGGCGTCTGGCTTCCCAGGGCGAAATCCGGCGGGACATTGCCCTGCGTCGGCACGGAATGCCAGGCGAGGATGTTGGAACCGTTGTAATTGGAGACGTAGAGCCGGTTTCCGGCGATGACCGCGTCCGGACCGTCTCCATTCCGGTAGGTGGGGGGCGCAAGCCGGACTGAAGGTTGGGTTTTGGAGTCGAGCGGCCGCTTTTCCCAAATCGAAATGGACTGGATACCGGCCAGAATCAGGCCGCCATTGGCCGTTCCGGTTCCTTTCATCCATTCCGGCAAAATGAAGTCCGGCTTGGCGGTGGCGTCCGTCGGCCAAGTGTTCCAAATCAGGGTCACCGGTCCTCCCGGTCCAACCACGGGGCGTCCGGGACCCGCCGGAGGCATAGGCGCTCCCGGAGGAGTCGTCGGCGCCCCGGGCGGTGGCACCGGAGTTCCCGGAGGACGAGGCGGAGGCTGGGGAACGGTGCCTCGATCGCGCTCCCGTTGACGGTGTTCCTCGCGCCGAATCCGCCGGTCATCCGCCGGACTCCGGGGCGGAACCGGGCCGGGGCCTTGGGGAGGCATGGGTCGATCGCCACGGAAATTGTGGTCGCTGACCATGAGGAAGGTTCCGTCGCTGGTGATGTTGCGCGGAGTGCCGGCGCCTTCGGGACGCAGGATTTGATCAGGCGCCTTGGTGGCACTGGAGGGCCAGGAGTTCCAGATCAGGATGGCGGCCCCGCGGGTAGCGACCACCGCGAGTTTCTCGCCATCCGTCCAAACTCCCCAGGGCCACTCGAGGCGTTGCGGATTTCCGGGCGAGTTGAAGGCCGACAAACTGATCTCGAGATCGGCGGGTTGTCCGCTGGCGGAAGGGAAGCTGTTCCAGAGCAGCACCCGGTGATTGTTGGTGTCGGTGACCGCGAGCCTCCCGTTTTGACCCAACGAGACGTTGCCGGGCCAATTCATCCCGTCCAGTCCCTGACGGTGCTCGTTGGTGGTGAAGTCCTTCTGCCCGAGCACGAGATCGGGCGGCTGGTTGGAGGACGGCGCCGTGTTCCAGATCAGCACCCGGTTGTTCCAACGGTCCGCCACGATCAACCGCTTGCCGTCGGTCGCCAGGCCGGTCGGATGATTCAGGGCGGAGGCGCCGCCCGACTGGTTGAACCCGAAAGCCCCCAGCACCAGGTCCGAAGGCTGGCCGGTCCTGAAGTCACCGGAGGGCGTGGCCGGGGCCGGAGCATAGGCTGAGTCGACCCTCTCCACGCGGATGGTTTGCGGCTGTTGCGGATTCGGACCCTGCGGATTCGGGGCACCTGCTCCCGGTTGACGACCGGGGACATTCGGGCCGGTCACCGCGAGAATCCAGCCGTTGCCGTCCTTGGCCGGGACCGCGGCGGGATCCGCTCCCTTTGGATCCAACATCGATGGCTCGTCCCAGATGGCACCGTCCCGACTGCGGGCCATCCAAATCCCTCCGGGGTCCGCGGTGCCAAAAAAGACAATCCGGCCCTCGTGCGACTGCGCGTTTCCAAGCCAGCGCCGGGAAGCGCCGGCCTCGACGTCCGGAAGACGGTCGAAGATCAATCCGTCGGAACTCGTCGCGTGGTAGCCTTTTCCAGGGGGCGGGGGAATCTGTCCGCCGGGAACTTGACCGGGCGGGCGGGAGCCCGGAGCCGGGACGCGCGGTTGGGCGGGAGGCGTTGGACCGCCGGGCTGGCCTTGGGGACGCGGGGGGACGCGGGGGGACCGGTCCTCCTCCGGTTCCGTTGTCGGGGGCGTAGAGGTGGAATTCACCCTCGTGAAGGACGACCGCGCAATCGATGACGACCTTGCCGGGCACGCTGAAGCGGACCCCGGGTTCGACGGTGAACGACACCCCGTCCCCGGAAACAGCGGAGTAGATCGCGGGCTGGCCCGCTTGGAAGTCCCGGTTCCGGTTGGAGGTAAAATAGAGACGGATCTTCCCGTCTGGAAGCGGAACGAGCGTGGGGTCGAAAGGTCGCATCAAACCCTCCTCGAGACCGGTCAGGCGGATCGGTTCCGGGCGGGTCCATGTTTTCCCCTCGTCCGAAGAGAAAGCCACGGCCACCCGGTCAAAGTTGGCGGCGTCATTCTCCGGGAAATGTTGGAAGGCGGCGATGAGGCGGCCGTCGCTTAGGCGGGCCAAGGTTGGCACCCCGGCGCGGGCGAAGGTGGCGAGTTGCCTGGTCTCACCGGACCCGGAGACCGAGGAAACGATCACGTCCCTGGACCAAGGGCCTTGGAACGGTTGGGGCGCCGCCGGCCTGTCTTGCGCCATGACGCCGGGAATCTGTTGGACCCAGAGGAGCGTGGCGAGGGCGGAGGCGCCCGGAAATCGGTGGGGAATCGGGGATTTCATGTGGGGAACGGGCAGGTTCTTTCCGATACATCGCCACGCCACCGGGAATTTGTTTGGGTTCGGCTAGAAACTTTCGCAAGGGCCGGGTTCGAACGCGGACAATGAGGCGGGATCACTGTCAGTCCGCGGGGAGAACAGGGCACGGGCTGCCACCCGTCCTTACGGTATTTCCTGAGGCGGATCTCCTGCAGGACCCGGGGGGGGCGCGCCGGTTGTTTGACGCTCATTTCCAACCTACCCGTGTTGACATGAAAATCGCAATCGTCGTCGGACACAATGCCAAGGCACCGGGAGCCTATGCACCCACTCCGATCGGCCTCTCGGAATATGATTTCAACAATCTCGTCGCCGATGAGATGATCCGGTTGTCCAAGGGGACGGTCATGGGGCGGCTGGGCGGAGCGCGTCCCTTGGAGCTGTTCAAGGTGCATCGCGCCCTCTCGTCGAGTTACAGCACGGAAATCGATGCCGCCTATGACCAGGTCACGCGCGGGGGAGCGGACGCGAGCCTCGAACTGCATTTCAACGCGGCGCATCCGGGAGCCACGGGCTCGGAGACGCTCTCGAGCGGAGGACCCAAGTCCCTTTCGCTGTCAGGACACTTGCAGAGAGCCATGGTCAAGGCCTTGGCACGTCCTGACCGGGGCATCAAGGTTCTCGGACCGACGGACCGGGGCGGGAGAAGCCTCCATGCCGCGCGCGCCACCGCGGCGTTGGTCGAGCCGTTCTTCTCCACCAATTCGGTGGACCTGGTGGCCGCGCAACGCGTCGGAATCAAAGGGTTCGCGAGGATGTATCTGGAGGGGTTGTCAGGGTATGCGGGTTTCGAGAGGGAGGCCTTGCCGACGGGGCGTGAGATCAACGCCAGGAATGGTTTCGGCACGATGCATTTGGAAACCGAGTCGTTGGGACGTCAGGAATTCTTCGCGCGGAATCACGCTTTGCTGGCAATGGCGGTGGAGAACATCAACAAGATTCAGGAGGAACGGGCGCACGGGGAGTTCTTTGTGCCGCTTACCCTGGTGGATGCCTTCTCTCTCATGAATGCGGAAATGGGGATGAAGGGAGGACAAGTGGACCCCGGATTTGTGCATCACGAGAGAGGGATCGGCTTGGTCCCCCTGCCATCCAATCTGGTGTATTGGAATGGAGATGACGCGCCGCTCGATCATTCGAGACTGACCACGGAACAAAACATCACGGAATTCCTGCTCTATTTGTCCGCGATCAAGAACAAGCCGGTGGGGCGCCCCTTCGCCTGGGGGGAATTCTACACGGATCTCTTCCGGGACCCGTCCACCACCGGGGACGTCCCCGGGCAAATGCACCTGCTTGCCGCCGTGGTCAACGGGTGGTTTGTTCCGCAACTCTACGCGAGCCCGCCAGATTTCGCCACGATCGCCGCCAAAACCGCCCAAGCCCATCTCGATCCCGAGCCGATTCTGCGCGAGTTGGCCGCCGCCGGATTCCGGGGGGGACCGGGGACCGGGAGGGACGATCTCCGCGCCCGCCTGGCCCATCTCAACGCGATGATCGCCCTGGCGGATCCATCCTTGGCCCTGGAGTCGGTTCGTCCGCCGGAGGCCAAACCCGTCAAGCCCGCTGCTCCACCCGTCGAGCCCCCGGTGACCGGAGGGGCTCCCGTCGTGGCTGAGAAATTCCGCACGACGGTGACCGGATTCGCCGGTTGACGGGCTCCCGATGCGCTTCCCCTTGCGTCATCGGGTGGATCGGAGCAGAATTCCGGTCCCATGCCGGAATCCCCACCGAAATCCTTCGCCCGAGAACAGCAGCTGTTGCGTCGAATCCGGGAGGAGATCGGCAAAGTGGTGGTGGGGCAGGAACAGGTGGTGGACCGGCTCCTCGTCGCTATTCTCTGCGGGGGACACGTGCTGATCGAGGGAGTGCCGGGTCTGGCCAAAACCCTGTTGGTCAGCACCTTGGCGCGCACCTTGGACGCCTCGTTCAGCCGGATCCAGTTCACTCCCGACCTGCTTCCCGGGGATCTGGTGGGCACCCAGATTTTTCATCCCCAGAGCGGCGGGTTCCACACCCGCAAGGGACCGGTCTTCGCCCAGATCATCCTCGCGGACGAAATCAACCGTTCGCCCGCCAAGGTCCAGAGCGCCCTGCTCGAGGCCATGCAGGAAAAGCAGGTGACGATCGGGGAAGAGAGCTTTCGGTTGGAAGAACCGTTCATGGTCTTGGCCACCCAAAACCCGATCGAGCAGGAGGGCACCTATCCGTTGCCCGAAGCACAACTCGATCGCTTTCTGTTCAAGGTGATCGTCCGCTATCCCGCTCTCGAGCAGGAGCGGGAGATCTTGCGGAGGATGTCCCGGAGTGTTCCGGAACTCGAGGTGGAAAAAGTGACTGGAGCCCCGGCGATCCTCGAGCTGCGCCGGGCGCTGGATTCGGTCTTCATGAAGGACGTGATCGAGTCCTATATTCTCCAGGTGGTGGATGCCAGCCGACGGCCCGGGGAATACGGGTTGGAGGATTTGGTCCCCCTGATCCGGCACGGGGCTTCCCCCCGGGCGAGCATCTATCTGGCCAAGGCGGCGAAGGCCCGCGCCTTGATGGAGGGGCGGGATTATGTGGTTCCTTCCGATGTGCTGGAGATTGCACCCGAAGTGCTCCGGCACCGCATCGCCCTCACCTACAAGGCCCAGGCCCGGGATATTACCCCGGATCAGGTGATCGAGTCCATTTTCCGCAAGGTATCCGTTCCGGCGTGATGACCGACGCGCAGATCCACGATCTCGATATCCGCTGCCGGCATGCGGTGGAGGAAATGTTGGCGGGTGAATACCTCAGCGTGTTCAAGGGACGCGGCATCGAGTTCGAGGATGTCCGTCCTTACGAACCGGGCGACGATGTCCGGTCGATCGACTGGAACGTGACGGCACGGGCCGGCAAACCGTTTGTGAAGCGATTCATCGAGGAGCGGGATCTGACGGTTTATCTGATCGTCGATGTCTCCGCCTCCTCCCGTTTCGGAAGCCGGGCCGATGACAAACTGGCCGCGGCCGCCGGGATCTGCGGTCTTCTGGCTCATGCGGCCATCCGCAATCACGACCGGGCCGGGCTGATCCTCTTCACGGACGAGGTAGAATGCCACCTTCCCCCGGCCAAGGGGCTCAACCAGGTGGCGCGCATTCTCGACCTGATCCAGAATCATCCGGTCGCGGGTCGTGGAACCGATTTGCGGCAACCGCTCGATTTCCTGATGCACGTGACGCGCCGCCGCGGCGTGGTGTTCCTGATTTCCGACTTCCAGGCCACCGGGTATGAGGAGGCTCTGGAAAGCGCCGCCCTTTCCCATGATCTGATCGCGGTGCGTTTGCACGATCCCCGGGAGTCCAGCCTTCCGGCGGATGGCGGGATCTGCCGGGTGCGGGATAACGAGACGGGACGCATCGTCTGGTTGGATTCGGGAGACGGGAAAAGCCGGCGCGAGTATGCCGAACGAGCTGCGGACCGGGACGCGAGGGTTCGCGAAGGGCTCCAGGCCTGTGGCGCGGAAGTCTTCGAGGTGGTGTGCGGGGAGGATTATGTGGTGGATTTGCGGGCTTTCCTCCAAGCCAGACTGGACCATCGCCGCTGACCCATGAGTCCGTTTCTTGCCATTCTCGCGGTCGGATCGGCGATGCTCGTCCAGCAATGGCGGAGCGGGCCGGTGTCGGTGGAGCTCCTCGCTCCGCCGGGACCGTTCACCCTCGCGGAGGTCCCCGAGGTGCAACTCGTCGTCACCCTGCCCGCCGCTTCCCTCGAGGAGACGTTGCGGACCGGGCGGGACAGCCTCTATCGGTTCGACGCCTCGGCCGGACCTTGGCATCGGATCGGCGGACTCCGTCTGCTGCCCGTTGCACCCGCCTCCAAGGAGACGGTGCCCGGAGGAAGGATCCGCACCGTCCATCGTTACCGGTTCGAGCCGCGCCGCCCCGGCGACTTTGAGCTTCCTCCGCTCGATCTCGTTTTCGTCGCCCCGGCGGTGGCACCGATCACCCTGCGGACCGAACCCTTGCGCTTCACGGTGCGCGGGTTGGTGAATGGCGATCCGTTGCAGGTCGACCCTCGCCCCGTTCTCGATTTGCCGCCGGCCCAAGGGAATGGGCGCGGTGCTTCCTCCCTGATCTTTTTGGTGGTGGCCGGGGTGGCCTTTTGGCGGTGGCGGGAGCGGGCGGAGCCGCCGGTCGTCGCGTTGGATTCTCCGGGCCCGGGGGAGAGGGCCTTGCGGGAACTCGCCGCGAGCCGTGACCCGGGTCAGTGGCGGGCCATTCTCGAAGGTTATGCCGGCGCTGGGCTTGTCCACCCGGCGCGGCGGGCAGGCGAGTTGCGGGAACTTTTGCGGGATCTCGACCGGCTCCGGTTCGGGCGCGAGGGCGTCGGGCGGAAGGCGTTGCGGAGGCGATTGGAAACCTTTATCCGGGAAGGGGAACGGTGACTCTCGCATATCCATGGGCCCTGCTGGCGTTTCCGCCCGCCCTCTTTTTCTGTTTGCGGGCTTGGCGCGATTCGAGGGCCGCCAGTCTGGATTGGTCTTCCGCGGAGGTGGCGGGCGCGACTTCGCCTTCCGCGCGATTGCGTTGGGTGTGGCTTCCGGTGGCCCTGCGCGTCGTGGCCATGGCGGCGGTGGCGGTGGCGTTGGCCCGTCCGCAAACGGAGAAACTGACCGCGACGTTGGAACGGGACGGGGTGGCGATCGAATTGCTGGTGGACATTTCGAGCAGCATGGAGATGCGGGTTCGTTACCAGGACAAGGAGGTCCCGCGGATGGTGGTGGCCAAGGAAGTGCTGCGGGAATTCATCCAAGGCAAGGAGGGGGAACTCTCCGGCCGTCCCAATGACCTGATCGGGATGATCACGTTCGCGCGGTATGCGGATACCATCTGTCCCCTGACGCTCAGTCACGACGCCCTCGCCTTTCTGGCCGATCAGATTGTGATCAACGATCGACCCAACGAGGACGGCACCGCTTACGGCGACGCCGCCGGTTTGGGCGCGGCGCGCCTGGCCCGGCTGGAGGAGAGCCTGCCCCCGTTGCGCGAAGGCGGCCCGCCGGTCCGGATCAAGAGCAAACTCATCATCCTGCTCACCGACGGCGAGAACAATTGCGGCCGGATGTTACCTCTCCAGGCGGCGGCCCTCGCGAAGCAATGGGGCATCCGGATTTATACCATCAGCCTCACCGATCCCCCGAAAAACCAGTTTGTCCGGGTGGCCGGTGAGGAATCGATCGAGGTGGCCCGGGGGCGCACCGCGGCCGAGCAGGTTTTGGAACAGATGGCCACCTCCACCGGTGGCATTTTCCGGCGGACCCATGACTTCGACACCCTCAGGGCGGTCTACCGCGAGATCGACGGGTTGGAGCGTTCGGAAATGCGCTCGGCGATCCGGCGGGTGCCCGAGGAGAAATTCGTCTGGTTTGCCGCCGCGGCGTTGCTATTGCTTGCCGTCGAATTCATTCTGGCCTCGACTTGGTTGCGCCGCATCCCATGACCGTCCGACCTCCAGACACCGCCGTCCGCGGCTTTATCCGGTGGGAATTTCTCCTCCTCCTGGGGTTGTTGCCGCTGGCGGTGTGGCTCTTTCTCGGGGCGGAACGCAAGCGGCGGGCCGCGTTGCTTTCCCTGTCCGGGCCCCGGGGTTTGGCGCGGGGAATCCTCCGGCAGCGCCGGATCGAATCCGCTTGTCTCCTCGGGGCGGTGGTTTGCCTGATCCTTGCGTTGGCCCGTCCCACGTGGAGCGAAACTTGGATCGAACCTTCCGGCGAGGGGCGGGATATCGTCTTCCTGCTCGACGTTTCCCGCAGCATGTTGGCGTCGGATGCCGCCCCGAGCCGGTTGGAGTCCGCGAAGACCGCGATCCGCGATGTGGTGCGGGAATTGACCGGGGACCGGCTGGCATTGGTAGCCTTTTCCGGTTCCGCCTCCATTCTCTGTCCGCTGACCACCGATCTGGCCTTCTTCCAAGACAAACTGGAGGAAGCACACCCGGATTTTATTCCGGCCGGCGAAGTCCGGGTGGGGGGAACCCGGATTGGCGACGCCATCCGCAAAGCCACTGAAAAACTCTTCACCGCCGAGCGCCGCGGTTACCAGGATCTCATCCTGATCACCGATGGCGAGGACCAGCAAAGCGCGCCGGAAGCCACCGTGTCCAAGCTGAGCGAACTCGGGGTCTGCCTGATCACCATCGGAGTGGGGGATTCCATGCGCGGGTCGCGGATTCCGGCCCCGGCGGGATCCGGAGCGGAATTTGTCCGGCACGGCGGGGCTGAGGTTTGGACGAGGCTGGAGAGCCGTGGCTTGGAAGCACTGGCCGGTGCTTGTCCCCGGGGAGTCTACCTGGAAGCGGGAACCCGGGTGTTGCCCCTCGGCAAGATTTACCCCCGTCTCGTCCAGCACCTCGGCCGGAAAGAAAGCGCCCCGGGCGAACGGTTGCGCCAAGGCCGGGAAATCTTCCCGGTGTTTCTCGGCTTGGCCTTGTTCCTTCTGGCCCTGCCATGGCGGCCCCGGCGATGGGCGGAGGCCGCCGCGTTCGCCATGGTTCTGTTCGCGCCGATGCCTCCGGCCATGGCGGCGGAAGATCCGGTCAAACTTTTCCGGCGCGGACAGTCTCAGGTTCAGGCCAAGAACCACGCCAACGCCGCCGCCAGTTTCCTCGAAGCCGCGCAACGGTTCCCCGAGCCGCGCCGCCGCATGATCGCGGTCTACAACGCCGGGCTCAGTGCCTTTCTCCAAGGCGTCAGCGACGAGGAACTCGATCCCCAGTCCGCGGCGATCTACTTCGGTCAGGCCATCAACTCGTTCCGGGCTTGTCTCGGGATGCACCCGGAGTTTGGCGACGCCGCGTTCAACCTTGAACTCGCCCTCGCCCGGGAGGCCCGGGCCGCCGCCCGGGTCGCGGAGAAGCAAAAACCTCCCGTCGACAAGGAAAAAGCCCCGGAAGAGCCCGGGGAAAAAGAGAAGAAGGAGTCGGCGGAGGGACAGAAATCCGAGGCGGAGTCCGATGACGAGGGGGAGGGGGAAAAGACCCGGGAAGAGGGAGAGGGCGAAGCCACTCCCGCCAGTGAATCCAAGGGATCCAATTCGCTGGATCTCGAGGCCAAGGATCTACCGCCGCCGATGGTTGAGCCTGAGGAATTGTTCCGGCAGGAGAGTCAACAGGGTGAACTGCGGCAAAAGCAGCGCTCGACGCAGTACAAACCCGTGGAGAAAGATTGGTGAATCGCTTCCTCCTCCTGACGATCCTGCTTCTCGTGCGGTCCGGGCTGCACGGTCAGTCGCCTCCCGATCCGGGTATGGTCACGGTTCGGCTCCGTGATGTTTCCCGATACACCGGTCAACCGTTCGGCTTTTACGTGCAGGTGCCCGGAGTTTCCTCGTCCCCGGAGGCGCCCGAATTCCAGCCGTCGGCGGATTTCGAGATCCGCCTCACCGGTTCCGCGCCCGCCACGCAGGATGGTTACAAGCGCACTGTCTTTACCTTTGAAGCCATTCCGCGGCGCGGCGGCGACCTCCGGTTGCCGGGCGGCGAAATCAATTGGGAGGGGCGTCGGCTCGAGATTCCGGGCACCCCGGTCAGCGTCCGCGATGCCGTCCCCACGGGGGAGATGACGTTGCAAGTGAGTTTCCCCAAGCTCGAATGCTACGTCGGTGAACCGCTGCTTGTCACCGTCACCTGGACATCCACGCTCTCCTTCAACGGGGTCCGGGCTGTCCATTTCCGGCTGCCCTTGGCCGGTTCACCCCACTTCAAGGTCCACCCGGCGTTTCCCGGGACCGATCCCAAGGAGCCCGGGGCCATCGGTCTGCCGGTCTCCGAAGAGCGGGTCATCGCCAAGTTCAGCGATTCCCGGCTCGACGGCAAAGAGGCGGTGAAGATTTCCTTCCAACGTCTCGTCGTGGTCCAACCGGGCGCGCCGGAGAATCTGACGGTCCCGGCCGCCGTCCTGCTCTGTTCTTATGCCGAACCGCGGAACGCGAAGTTCAAGGGCGCGCGCTATCCCAGTTACTTCAACAACGAGTTCTTCGAGGAGGAACCGACCGGAAACTTTGAACGGTTCGTGGTCCGTTCCGCGCCAGTCGCCCTCAAGGTCCGTCCGTTGCCGGAGAGCGGTCGTCCCTCCGGGTTCAGCGGGCTGGTCGGCGCGTTCCGGGTCGAGACCGCCGCCGAACCGGCGACCGTGGGAGTCGGTCAACCGGTTACCCTGACCCTGAGTGCCAGCGGAATGGCCGCGCCCTCGCTGCTCGATCTGCCGGCGCTGCTGGCCAACAGCCCGTTGGCCGCCCAGTTCGTTCTCCCGGAAATTCCGGTGTTGCCCCGGCTCGAGCCGGGCAAAGCCATCTGGTCCCTCCCGATCCGTCCGCGTCACGAGCAGGTCGTGGCGATACCGGCCTTGACCTTTTCCTATTTTGATCCGGAAACCGGGGCTTACGGCGAGACCCGTTCCGAGCCCATCCCGTTGCGGGTGCAGCCCGTGGCCACCGTGAATCTGGCCGAGGCCCGGTTCGCCGACGGAACCCGGTTGCGCAACGAGGTCCGGCCCGAAGCGGGCGGCATCTTCCACAATCGGCTCGGGCGGGACCTGGCCCGGCCGGTCCCGCCCGGCGGTTGGACTTGGCCATGGACCGCCTGGGGGGCGCTTTTCGGTCTGCCACCCTTGCTCTGGCTCGGGTTCTGCCGGATGACGCGCGACCACCGCTTGCAACTCCGCGACCCGGAAGCCGTCCGCCGGGAACTCGCGTGGCAGCGGTTCCGGCGCGAGGTGAGAGCGCTTCCGGCACCGATCGAGCACCATCAGGTCGGCCGGATCTTGCGACGCTATTTCGCCGATCGCTTTGGCTTGCAAGTCGATGGCGGGGACCGCGGGGAACTCCGCCGCCTCGGGGAAAAGCTGGGCGTGGCGCCGGAAACGGTGACCACGTTGGAATCGTGGATCGGCCGGGTGGAATGGGCGGCCTTCGCTCCTTCGGCGATGCCGGACGCCGGTCCCGTGGAAGAGACGTTGCTGGCCCTCGTGAAGCCTTTTGAAGCCGGGGCCCACGCCAAACGCACTGCTTGGGGCGCGCTCCTTTTCGCTCTCGGTCTGGCTTCGTTGGGTGGGGCCGAATCCCCTTCGACCCCGCTTGAGGAAGCCGGAGTCCTCTTCGCGCGAGCCACCGAATTGGCTCCGGTCGATCCCGGGCGGGCGGAGGAATTCTACCGGTTGGCGGCGGAACGCTACGAGATCGTGTTGCGGAGCGCCTTGCCGGTCCACCGGGGCTTGGTCCTCTACAACCTCGCGAATTGCCATTTCCTCGCCGGGGATCGCGGGCGCGCCATTCTGAATTACCGACGGGCCGAGCCCTGGATGCGGGGGGATCCACAATGGCGGCAGGCTCTGGCCCACGCGCGCGACGAGAGGCCGGACATCTTTCCTCTGGCCTTGCCCCTGCCTTGGGTGCGCCGCATCTTCTTCTGGCACCATCACTGGACCGACCAAACCCGGTTGCAGGGCATCGGGATTTGTTTCGCGGCCGGATGGATTTTGGCCGGGCTGCGCCTCTACCGCCGTCCCCCATGGTTGGGAAGGGCAGGCGCGGCGCTGGGAGGGATCGTGGTCACCCTGACCGCCTCCTCTCTGGTCCATGCGGTTTCCTCTTCCCCGGACGACGCGGTGATTCTCGCCGGAGAAGTTACCGCCCGCAAAGGCGATGCCGCCATCTATGAATCCGCCTTCAGCGCGCCGCTCCACGCCGGAGCCGAAGTGGTCGTTCTGGAACAGCGCGGTGCCTGGTGGCGGATCCGGGTCGAGGATGGCAACGAAGGCTGGATTCCGGCGGACACCGCGGAACTGGTAAATCCCAAGCCGGGCAGGCCCGGCGCTTGAGCGATGGGACGCTTCCCATTTTTCATCCTCCTTATTTACCCAATGCCACCGATTTGGACTTGATATTGTCTGAATTCTTGCAAAATCATTCTCCGGCCAGTCTTTGGTTGGACATCTGCGCCATCTCCGTGGTTTCGCGAATGACAATTTAGTGAGTGGCGCTTCAATAACTCAATTCTTCTGCCCGTTTTCACGGTAGTCATTGTTGGAAAAGACTTCGTTCACGACCGGTTGGTGATTGCCCTTCGAAGAAACAGGTTGAGGTTGGTTGGCGGGTTTCCCCGGTGTGGCGGCACTTCAAAAACTAAGTCGATTGATCATGGGGAGGCTGGGATGCAGACCCGGGCATGGTCTTGATTCGTTACCGGAGCTTTTCATTGCGATGACTTGGCAGCCACTCTATCCTCCAGTTGTCACCAAGACCTTCTTCATCAGCTACAAAAGCGAGGAAAGGGGCCTGGCCGAAAAGGTCGCGGATGGGATGATCGCCAGGGGCCAACAAGTTTGGAGGGATTCCGATCAACTGCGAACCAGCGAGCGGTGGTGGGATGAAATTGAGCGTGCGTTGGCCTCGTGCGACGACGTCGTTGTGCTACTCTCGCGACGCGCCTTGGAGAGTGAAATCGTTGTTCGGGAAATTAAAACAGCGGTCAGGCTTGGACGTCTGGTTCATATCTTCACCGAGACCGACCTTCGTGAGACCTCACCGGGGATTTACGAAATGGTTGGCGACCTCCACCATGCCCGCTTTTCCACAAAGGACGCGCTTGCCGAGACCTCCAGCGCCATTGTCTCCG
>JAGWVU010000094.1 GCA_018970725.1 Verrucomicrobiota bacterium | reverse complement strand
TGGTCTTCCACCAGCCTCGGCAAGACCACGGCCTACCAACTCTCTCCGCTCGGCTCGGTTCGGTCCGTGACCCAAAGTGGCGGAACGCTCTCCATCCAGCGCGCCACCCGGGAAAGCGACAGCCTCGGCATCGACCGACGCGCCACCGCGCCCGGAAACCGCGTGACCCGCACGGTGCAAAGCCACGATGCCAACGGCCAGCGCCAGGAAACCCTTACCCGGCCGGACGGCAGCACCGTCGTCCAGCGGTATTTCCGGGACGGCAGACTCCAGTCCGTCTCCGGCACCGCCACCGTTCCGATCCGCATCGAATACGGCACGGAAAATCATCAGGCCTTCCGCAAAGAGATCCTTCTTGGTGACCTTGGCGAGGAAACGGAGTGGGTCCAAACCTTCACGGATATGGCCGGCCGCGTCACCAGGATCGTTCGCTCCCATGAAAGCGGTGTTCCGGCCGTTGCCACGAATCACTACAACGCCAAGGGACAACTCGTCCGCACCGTGGATCCCGACGGCGTCACCCTCCTTTTTGCGTATAACGATCTCGGTGATCGAATCATCACCGCCGTCGATCTCAATCGCAACGGGCTCATCGATCCTGCCGGTCCCGACCGGATTTTATCCACCGAGCGCTCGTGGAGCACCCGCGGGGGCAAGGCCACCCGTCGATCGGTCGCCAAGGTCCTGACCTCCGCCGGAAGCACATCGTCCACGGACCTCGTGGTCACCGAAAACACCGTCGAGGGATGGGACATCTGGAATACCGTGGCGGGCCTCACCTTCCATGAAAGCACGGTGCTCGAAGGTCAGGGCAACCGCACCCTCACCCGAACCTTCCCGGATGGAACCCGGGAGGTCACCCGGATCATCGGCGGACGCATCGCCTCCCTCACCCGGCTCGCCGCTACCGGCGCCCGGATCTCCCTGGAGGAATACGGTTACGATCCCCTCGGCCGGCTCGTGTCTTCGACCGATGCCCGCACGGGGGCGACCACGCTCACCTGGGACGAAAACGATCAAATGGTGAGCCTTGCCGAGCCCGGAGACCGCCTCACCTCATTCGCCTACGACGCCGCCGGGCGGATCGTCCAGACTGTTTTCCCCGATGGCGGGGTGGTCGTGCAAGGCTGGACTCCCCTCGGCTTGTTGCAAAGCCAGAGCGGCGCCCGCACTTATCCCATCACGTTTGCCTATGATTCCCAAGGCCGCCGCACTTCCATGACCACCACGGCCGGGATCACCCGTTGGAGCTACCATCCGGAGAGCGGCCGGCTCGCCGGCAAACTGCATCCGGACCAGCGCGGCCTCACTTACACTTACACTGCCGCCGGACGCCTGGCCCGGCGCACCTCCGCCCGCGGCATCGTCACCGCTTACAGTTATGATGCAGGGGGTGAGGTCAGTCTCATCGATTACTCGGATGCCACCCCGGACCTCACCTACCAGCGTGATCGAATCGGCCAGATCATCTCGGTCGCCCAAGCCTCCGGCATGACCACTTCCTTCCAGTATGCCGTCGATCTTTCGGGGGAGGTCGAGTCCGAGTCGATCAGCGGCGGGCCGCTCCATGGCATCACCATCGATCCCGGTTACGACGCCCTCCAGCGCCGCGACCGCCTCCTCGTCTCCGGTTCGGCCGGCGCTCCCTGGAGTCATGCGCAGAGTTATGCCTATGACCCGGCCGGACGCCTCTCCGGAATCGCCACCGCGGAACAGGCGTTTGCTTACAGCTATCTCACCGATTCCGATTTGCTCGGCACCACGGTCAGCCGCACCAACGGTCAACCCGTCCTCACCGTGGCCCGGATGTGGGATTCCAAGGACCGTCTCGCTTCCGTGACCTCGGCCGCCGCTTCGGGCTGGGGTCAGCAATATGCCTACCATCACAATACCGCCGATCTCCGCGACCGCGTCACCCGGGAGGATGGCAGTCATCGCGAGGTCGCTTATGATGCGCTCGGGCAAGTCACCGGAGTCACCGGCCGCAACCAGGCGGACCAGATCGTTCCCGGGGAGGAATTCCGTTATACCTACAACGCCATCGGCAATCGTCTCACCGCCAGACAAGGCTGGGCCGGAAACGATACCCTCACCTATGTGCCCTCCACCGGGGACGGTACGCAATACGGGTCCATCTCCCATCCGGGCCTCACCCTCGCCACCGGCCGGGCCGATTCTTCCGCCGTCATCACCATCGATGGTCAACCGGTCTCCCATCGTCAGGGCGATTTCTTCGCTCACGAACTGAGGCTCGGGAACGCCGCCGGTCCCGCCGCCCGCACGATCACCATCGCCGCCACCCGTCAAGGCCTCGCCGGAAGCGAAACGGAGACGCGCGAGGCGTTCGTGCCGGCCGCGGTCGTCACTCCGGAATATGATTACGATGGCAATCTCACCTTCGATGGCTGGCTCGAATATACCTGGGATGCGGAAAATCGCCTCAAAACCATCAAGCCCCGCACCGGCCTTTCACCGCCCGGCTCCGCCTCGCGCGACTTCCGCCACGCCTTCACCTATGACCATGCCGGGCGTCGCATCCGCCGCCAAACCTGGGTCACGCTCGCCGGAAAAGAATACCCGGCTGCCGACGATCTCTTTGTTTACGACGGGTGGAATCAGGTCGCCGTTCTCCACGCCGACACCAAACAACCCCGCCAAACCTACACCTGGGGGCTCGATGCCAGCCAATCCCTTCAAGGCGCCGGAGGCGTCGGCGGTCTCCTCAAACTCACGGATGCCGCCACCGGCACCAGTCATTTCCCCGCGTACGATGGCAACGGAAATCTCACGGCCCTGGTCAACGCCAGTACCGGCGCGCCCACCGCCACCTACGACTACGACCCCTTCGGCAACCTCCTCCAAGCCACCGGTCCCTTCGCGGAAAACAACCCCTGGCGCTTCAGCACCAAACCCGTCGACGAATTCACCGGCCAATACTTTTACGGCTACCGCGACTACGACCCGGCTCAAGGCCGATGGCTCAGCCGCGATCCGCTCGGCGAAGCGGGTGGGGTGAATTTGTATGGGTTTGTGGGGAATGATGGGGTGGGGCAGATTGATCTACTCGGACTTACCCTACCTGATACTACAAGCACTACATCATCGCAGTTCTACGAAGACCCTATTACAAATTTCTACACGCTTGACCTCTTCTCAGTTCACAACCAACACAAGTCACGAGGAGCACCGATGCTCTGCTCCATCGCACACCCCGGCTGCTCCGGACTAGTTCGCTACACAGATCGTGATAGCTCCGGATACATCCCACTCAGGATTGATGGCCGTCTGGTATCGCCAATCAAAGCAAAGGTACCCTACGCACTGGGACACGGCAATTGGATTGGAGATACCAGAGTGAATGGAACTTTTGGCGTATGGCAAGAAGGAGATTGGGGATGGCCATCCGAAGGTGAAGTAGGGTTCTCCGCCCCCATTGACAATCTCGATCGTTGCGGGTACATACATGACCTTCAGCTGCGCGAGTGCGGAGAGATTTGTGATCCGGCACTTAGAAAGCAATGCCGACTACAAGCGGATAAGCGTTTCTATCTTTGTGCCACTCTTCACGGCAAGGCGAAGCCATACATTGCATGGCCATTTTCACCTGGATTTGAACCAAACAACAATCCAGGCATATATCACCCGCGCCCTGTTTCTCCCCTTAAAGTGCTGCTAAACGCTATCCTTTTCCCTGAAAGCCCCCCCCATAGCGCATCCTTACCCTAATCTATGAAATTCCCGATAATTGCAGCTTCTACTTGTTTCCTATTTTACTCCTGCGCTGGAGATCCGCACCATTTCCCATACACTGAAAACGTCCTGAGTGAGGGCATGGTGATTACGGCGCGCACAGCTCACGGAATACTGTCGATTGAGGGCGACACGGAGAGTTGGCGCAAATTCTCAAACGAAGGTTGGACGGCTACGCGTCGCCTCATAGCCCGGAGCCAGCGCTGGAACGGATCCTTAGGGCTCTATGATCCAGCAACAACACTTTTCTCGCCCTACGGTAGGCTTTTGGTCGAAGAGGGACGTCTATTCTTTGATTCGGAAAAAGATGCGCTGCGTTATCTGGCGGTGTCGGGAGACTATTTCCAATATGTGTTCAATGAATCCGGACTCGTCATTGGCCTCAACATCGACCAGGTGGCGGGACATCAGCCCACTCGCAGTGTCCAATTGTGGCAGATCTACATCCAAGGCCGCAAGCCCGTGGCTCTGCGCGGAGGCGACGATGCTCTAGTTCAGGTAAGCGGCGGAAACAGCCCCATTCCCGAGACAGCCGCCCCCCATCCCGCGCCGATTGGTCAAGCGATTCGGCTAGGGGACACGGAGTATGCACCTTGACCTAGAGCGCGATCTGCGCGCTGCGGTGACGTTCGCGCCGCCAACCGCGCCTCGGAACGCCGCTTAACAGCCTGTTGAAAAACCCCACTGGCAAAGCCCCCAGATTTGGTTCATAATTCCGTATGTTCGAGAGGCGTGAAGCGAATCAGCCGAAGCAGGAGCAATTCTGGGTGGACACGCGACACCTTCCGCGGGCGACCCCCAACGTCTTCTATCGCAAACTCGATGAGGCACTGCGGGGCATGAGCTTTGCCGGGTCGATCCGCGACATCTGCCGGCCCTCCTATGCCGACGACGAGAGGGGCGGTCGCCCAGGCATCGATCCGGCCGTCTACTTCAAGATGCTCGTGATCGGCTTTTTCGAGAACTTGCCCAGTGAGCGCGCCATCGCCAATCGCTGTGCCGATAGTCTCTCCCGGCGCGCCTTTCTCGGCTACGGACTGGATGAGGACACGCCCGACCACTCAAGCCTGTCGGTGATTCGCAACCGACTCGAACTCGACCAATTCCGGCGCTGCCATGAAGTGGTGCTGGCCGGGTTGCGCAAAGCGGGACTTCTCAAGGGCCGCCATCTCGGGATCGATTCCTCGGTGATGGAAGCCAACGCCAGCCTGCGCGGACTACAGAACCGCAATACTGGTGAGGACTACCACGAATACGTGAAGAAGCTGGCCGCCGAGGCCGGGATCGATCCGAAGGATGCGAAGGCCGTGCGGCGCTTCGACCGCAAGCGCAAGGGCCGCAAGACCAGTAACGAGGAATGGGTCAATCCGCACGACCCTGAAGCCAAGGTGGGCCGGGACAAACACGGGGCCACCGACATGCTCTACAAACCCGAACACGTCACCGATCTGGAGAGCGGTGCCATCATCCGCGCCGAGGTTCGGGCCGGTGACGCGGGTGACACGATCGAACTGGCGGAACGGATCGAAGATGCGACGGAGATTTTGAACCGAGTCAACGAAGCGGCAGGAGACACGTCGAGGGTCACGGGTCGCAGCCTGACCGGCGACGAAGGATATTTCAGTGGAGAAGAAACTGCGGCGCTGCACGATCAAGGACTGCGGGTGGTCATCGGCGATCCCCATGCCAACAAACGCAATGCCAAGAAGCAGGGTCCGAGAATTCGTAAGGCTCTTGCCAAGGCGAAGCGGGCCGTGAAAAGCAAGAGCGGC
>JAGWVU010000017.1 GCA_018970725.1 Verrucomicrobiota bacterium | reverse complement strand
CGAGTTCGCCGTGTGGCAGGTCGAGACGGGCGCGGAACCAATCGCGCAGGCAGGTGATGGCCTCATGGAAGAGGAGGGTGAGGAGTTTGCGGCGTTTGCGGAAGATGCCCCGGAGCGGCTTGGGCATCGTGAAGACGAATTGCCGGTGCGGAAGGTCGAAGCAGACGTCGTAGGCGATCCAGCGGCCGGTTTGCTTGACCTTGCGTTGGTGGCAACTCGGGCAGAAGTGGCGAGTCTTGCAGGAGAAGGCGAGGAGCTTTTCGTGTCCGCAATCCGGGCAGTGGAGGCGGGTGAACCCGGCGGCGAGGTCCCCGCATTTGTAAAACTGATCGACGACGGCAACGGCGTCCTTGCGGAGGGGGCCGTGGATTTTGCGGTGCAGGGATTCGTAGTCGCGTAGAAATGGCTCCCAGGCGTGGTGGACGATTTGCCACAACGGAGAGGCTCTGGCGCGGCGCGGGCGGTAGATGGATGGCATGCATGATTTTTAGAACACATGTGTTCGCAATTGCAATCCTGCGGCGCGAATTTGCGAATCCAGCCGATGCCCATGCCCGTGCCGTGATTCCGATTCACAGCCCGTTGACACGCCTCCCTCCCGAGGCATGCCCGTTCCAGTTCTCTCCCCAACCACCTGCATCATGGCGCTCAACCTTGGCACAGGCCGCATCTCCGGCACGCCTCCCCGTGAGTCCGAGGGCAGAGTTTTTATGGCCATGGTCACCGCCCATCATGCCGACGACAAAGATACTGGCAGAGAGACGGGGCCCCGCTCGCCGGTTGGAATCGGATCGTGAGGGGACTTCTGCTCCGCAAGCGCTGCCGCTCCTATTGGGCGAATAGCCTTGCATCGGTCAGCGACGGCGACCGGCCCGGAGAGCTCGTTTATGACCTCGTCGCGATACGTTGCGGTCCGGATGGCAACGAGCCCCCTAACCCCCTGTTGAAATATTGCACAAGGCCGCGGAGGGCTTCATTTCGGAAAAGAAATGAAGAGTCGGGGTGTGGGTTCGAGTGATTTGGGAACACCTCCCCTTCGGCGCCCAGTCCTTAAACCGGAGGGGGATGGGCAGGGCTGGATTCGAACCAGCGAAGGCTAAGCCAACAGATTTACAGTCTGCCCCATTTGACCGCTCTGGAACCTACCCGTTCTCGCTTGCTTTGGGGGCGTCGGTTCTTTGCAAAACCGGCGAGAGGTTGCAATAAAGCCGCATGTGGCGGGGCTGCAACTCTTTTTCCATGAGGATGGAGATTCCGCGGGCTTGGCGCGGGACGACCGGGCTCCGGCGCGAGGGGTTGGCGAGCCGTTGGGGAGGTGAAGCCGGGCCGCCCCGGCCAGACCGGAGGCGGATCCCGCACCCGAGTGCCGCGCGGGGATCACTGGTTGTTGTCCCTTGCGGGACGAATGTGACGCGACAAGGCGCGAAAAGCGCGACAACGCTTCAGAGACGGCGCAACCCGTCCTCGGTCATCGGATTGGGAATCTCGGCGTCGATCCGGTCGATCCGTTCGATCGTGGACGGGTCGAGAACGATATCCGCGGCATCGAGGCAGGCGTCGAGTTGGTCGAGATGACTGACCCCGATGAGAGTGGAAGCGACGAAGTCGTGTTGTTTGCTCCAGGCGACGGCGAGGGTGGTCACGGAGATTCCGAGATCGGCGGCGATGGTGGCGAGGCGCCGGGTGGTTTCGAGGGTGCGGGCGTTGACGAAACGGGCGGCCATGCGTTTCTGGCGTTCGCCCCCGGTTTTGAAATACTCGCTGAAGCGGGCTCCTTCCGGCAAGGCCCCGCCCTCGTATTTGCCAGTCAGGACACCGCCTCCGAGCGGTGAATACGGGAGGAGGCTGACATTTTCCCGGCGGCATACCTGGGCCAGTTCGCTCTCACAGCGCCGGTTGATGAGGGAGAAGTTGTTTTGGACCGTATCGTAACGCGCGGTGCCGTGCCGTTCCGCTTCCCAGAGGGATTTCATGAGGCCCCAACAGGTGTCGTTGCTGGTGCCGATGACGCGGACCTTGCCCTCCTGCACGAGTTCGGTGAGCGCGCCGAGGATATCGGCGTGCCGGGCGCCATGGTCGGGCCAATGGACTTGGTAAAGATCGAGATAATCGGTCTGCAGGCGGCGCAGGCTGCCCTCGACCGCGAGCCGGATCTGGTGCCGGTCGATGTGGGTGACGCCGTCGCGGACGGGCGGAGTGAACCAACCGTGTCCGGGCCCGGCGATTTTGCTGGCCACGAGAACCTGGTGCCGGGGCTTGGTTTTCATCCAACGCCCGACGATTTCCTCGGTGATGCCGGCCTTGGGCGCGCTGGGCGGAACGGGGTAGAGTTCGGCGGTATCGAGAAAATTGACCCCCCGTTCGAAGGATCGGTCCATGATTTGGAAAGCCGTGGCCTCATCGGTCTGCTCACCGAAGGTCATCGTGCCGAGCCCGATTTCCGAAACCACCAGGCCGCTGCCGCCGAGACGTCGCATGTTCATGGGGGACAAAGAGCCTGAAAACTTGCACCGGGAAAGCTGCTTTTTGCTTCGGGAGCCGATCGGGTGTTGCTTGAGGAATCGGTCCGGGGGAACGGGAAAACATGGAAGCGGCAGGAATGCGGGAGCGTGACGGCGTGGGACGGCGTGCGGAGTTGATGGAATCGCTCCGGGCGGACGGTCAAGTATTCGGCTTGTTCGACCACCTTCCGGACGTGCTTTTTTTCGTCAAGGACCGGGACGGTCATCTTCTGGCGGCAAACCGGGCGCTGCTGGACCACTACGGTTACCGGGAAGAAGCGGACTTTTTGGGGGTGACCGACTTCCAGTTGCTGCCGCGCAGTCTGGCGGAGAAGTTCCGCAAGGATGACCTCCTGGTGATGGAGACGGGGGAACCGCTGGTGGATCTGGTGGAAGTCTTCGTGAACCGTCAAGGCGTCCCCGGATGGTTTTCCACGACGAAACTTCCCCTGAGAGACCGGGAGGACCGGGTGGTGGGCGTGATGGGCATCATCCGGCCGCATTCGAACCAACGGGCGATTCTTCCCGATGACCGGGCCATCGACCGGGTACTCGGGGAGATGCAGGAGCGTTTTGCGGAGAATCTCACGGTCACCGGCCTGGCGGCGACCGCGGGGCTTTCGGTGCGCCAGTTCGAGCGCCGCTTCCGCAAGCATCTGAAGACGACGCCACAGGTCTTCCTCATCCGGATGCGCATTTTCCGGGCCTGCGAGTTGTTGCGGGAATCCAATCTGAGCCTGGGAGATCTGGCCTTGGAATGCGGGTTTTGCGACCAGAGCGCCTTCTCCCGCCTTTTCCGCAAGCAGATGGGCTCGACGCCGCTGGAATACCGCAAGCGCTTCCGCTGAGAAGATGTCGCATTTCATCAAAAACCGGACCTTTGCGGACAAGACGGCGGCCAAGTCTTCTGGTATGATGGGCTCTCGCAACGAGTCAAACCCCACCCATGACCGGTTTTCATCCCCGCGGTTCACTCCCCGTTTTCTTCCTGTTCCTCGCCCTTGCCCGGGCTGGGTCCGCGCCGGTGGATGGTCCCCGTTTTTTCGCGACGAAGGTTCACCCGATCCTCGATGCGCATTGTCTTGAATGCCACGGGGCCAAGGACAAACTGCGGGGCGGCCTGCGGTTGACCTCGGGAGCGGGCTTGCGGAAGGGAGGCGACCTCGGGAGCGCGCTGGACGAGGCGGTGCCGGAGAATTCCCTCCTGCTCAAAATGATTTCCTATGAGGACGACGACCATCAGATGCCGCCCAAGGCGAAACTGCCGGACGGCGAAATCGCGGTCTTGCGGGAGTGGGTCTTGATGGGCGCCCCTTACGATCCCGCGCTGGAGATTCTGGGCAAGGAGCACGGCGGCTTTGTCATCAGCCCGGAACAAAGGGCGCACTGGGCCTACCGCCCGTTGGTGGAACCTCCGGTGCCAGGACCTGGGCAAGCGCATCCGATCGATGCGTTTTTGGATGCAAAACTGGGGGCCGCCGGGTTGCAGCGGAACGGACCGGCCGCGCCGGAGCCCCTGGTGCGGCGGCTTCATTACAACCTGACGGGTCTGCCACCGGCTCTGGAGCAGGTGAACGCCTTTGTGGAGCGGGCGGGCCGCGAGGGATTGGACCGGGCGGTAGCCTCGGAGGTCGAGGCTCTGCTGGAGAGTCCGGCCTACGGGGAACACTGGGCGCGGCACTGGTTGGATCTGGTGCGCTACGCGGAGACCAACGGTTTCGAGCGGGACAATCCGAAGCCCCACATCTGGCGCTACCGGGATTACGTGGTCGATGCCTTCAACGCGGACCTGCCCTACGACCGCTTCATCGTGGAACAACTGGCCGGGGACGAAGTGCCGGAACCGACCCGGGCGTCGCTCACTGCCACCGGGTTCCACCGGTTGATGCAATGGGACGACGAACCGGCGGACGGTTTGCAGCATCGTTACGACGTGCTCGCGGACAACGTCCAGGTCACGGCGGAAACCTTTTTGGGGACGACGCTCGGTTGCGCCCGTTGTCACGACCACAAGGCGGACCCGTTCTCCCAGCGGGACTACTATTCCTTCATGGCCTTTTTCCACGGGGTGACCCCGTATCGCACGGAAGGGAGCATCGTCCCCTGGGCGAGTGCCGCGGAGAAGGCCGGCTTCGCGGCCGATCAGGCGAAGCGGCAAGCCGGGGCCCGCGCCACCTTGGCGGAGATCGACGCCGAACTGGAAAAGTGGTTGCGGGAGACGGGTCGGTTGACGGAAAAAACCGAAAAATCCGTGGTCTGGGTGGATGACGCGCAAGGAGCCGGGGCCGAGTGGAGCTACACCTTGGAGAGGCCGGCGCCGGATTGGCGGGAAACGGGCTTCCGTCCCTCCGGTTGGCGCAAGGGGCGCGGAGGATTCGGCATGCCGGGAACGCCCGGAGCCGTCGTGCACACGGAATGGAGGTCCCCGGAGATCTGGATGGTCACTTCATTCGGAACCGACACCCTGCCAACCGACCTAAGCCTCCGGCTGTATCACGACGAGGACGTGGAGGTCTACCTCAACGGGACCTCGATTTACGAGGCCAAGGGCTTCGTCACGGGTTACCTCACCGTGCCGCTGGGAGAAACGGCCTTGGGCGCGATGCAGACCGGGCGGAATACGCTGGCGGTCCATTGTTTGCAACGCGGGGGCGGGCAAGCCGTCGATGTCTCGCTCCGGTCCGGCGACGGTGGTTTCGCCTCGTTGGCGGAAGCGGTGAAGCGCGGTGGCGAGGAGTTCCGGAAAACGGCCCGGGCGCATTTCGGGAGGGATATCGTGAAACAGCGGCGCGACCTCATGACCGCGGTGGAGTCGATCCAAAAAGAAGTCGCGGGCCTCCCGCTCAATGCGGTCAACGAGACCGCGGGGGAAGTGCCGCCACTCCATCTGCACCTGCGCGGCTCGGCCCACGCCCCGGGGGATCCGGTGGTCCCGGCTTTCCCGGCGGTCCTGGCCTCGGGCGGGGATTCCAAACCGGTCGCCGCCACCTTCGAAAAAGTGGCGCGGGAAGGCGTGGTTTCCTCCGGCCGGCGGCTCGCGCTGGCCCAATGGATCGCGGACCCACGGAACCCGTTGACCGCGCGGGTCATGGTGAACCGGATCTGGCAACATCACTTCGGGCGCGGCATTGTTCCCAGCAGCAACGACTTCGGCAAACTGGGCGAGGCTCCGACCCACCCGGAACTGCTGGACTATCTGGCGAGCCGTTTTGTGGCCGGCGGGTGGAGCATGAAGGCGATGCATCGTCTCCTCCTGACCAGCGCGGCGGCCCGGATGTCCAGCGCGGGAACCGCCCCGGGCCTGGCCCGGGACCCGGCCAACGAGCTGTTCTGGCGTTACAACATGCGGAGGCTCACCGCGGAGGAAATCCGCGACTCCATCCTCACGGTGACCGGAAAATTGAACGCGGGAAAGCGGGGCGGGCCATGGGTTTTCCCTCCCCTGCCGCCGGAAGTCATGGCCACCGCCTCCCGTCCGACCGCCGTCTGGCCGGTCTCGCCGGATCCGGGCGACCACGTGAGGCGTTCTCTCTACATTCACGTGAAGCGCAGCCTCCGTCATCCGTTCCTCGCGGATTTCGACCAAGCCGATACCGACAGCCCGTGTGCGGTGCGGTTTGCCACAACGGTGCCGACGCAGGCGCTGGCGATGTTGAACTCCGGCTTCACCAACGAGCAGGCAGCGCTGCTGGCGGAGCGCCTGTGGCGGGAGCAGGCGGACACCTCCGGCCGGGTACGGGCGGTTCTCCGCCTGGTCACGCAACGGGAACCCGGGCCCGAGGACGAGCGGATTGCCACCGCCCTGATGGGCCGGCTCCAGAGCGAGGGCGGTCTGGACGAGAGACAAGCCTTGGACAAATTGGCCCTGCTGGCCTTGAACCTGAACGAATTCGTTTACCTCGACTGAGCCCCCGCGATGAATCCCCCGAATCACCCCAAAGGCACCTTCTGCGGTCAGCTGCGCCGCCGTGAATTCCTCCACACCGCCGGCGGAGGTTTCCCGGCCCTGGCGTTGGCGGGACTCCTCTCCCGGGAAGGCTTTTTCGGCTCCGCGGACGCGGTCCCCCTGGGTTCCGCCGCGCTGCCGGCCAAGGCGAAGAACGTGATCTTCCTCTTCATGTATGGCGGACCGAGCCACATCGACACGTTCGACTACAAACCCGCGATGTATGGGATGGATGGGAAAACCATCGACGTGAAAACCTTTGGCCGGGGCGGGAAACGGAACCAAGGGCGGATCGTCGAGCCGAAGTGGAAGTTCAAGCCTTACGGCCAATGCGGGAAATGGGTCAGCGACCTGTTCCCCCACGTCGGGCAATGTGTCGATGACATCGCTTTCATCCACTCGATGACCGCGGATTCCCCGATTCACGGTTCCGCCTTGCTCATGATGAACTGTGGCTCCGTCATCAGCGGCAAGCCCTCGCTCGGTTCTTGGGTGAACTACGGGATGGGCTCGGCCAACGAGAACCTGCCCGGTTACGTGGTCATGCTCGACCAATCCGGGGGCCCCATTTCCGGTGCCAAAAACTGGACTTCGGGCTTCATGCCGGCCGGCTACCAGGGAACCGTTTTCCGCTCCAATGGCGAGCCGATCCTCAATCTGTCAAACGCGGCGGGGTTGGATCGCCCCAGCCAACGAAGGGTCATCGATTCCCTGAACCAGCTCAACCGGAGGCATCTGGAGTCCCGGCCGGACAACAGCCATCTGGAAGCACGGATCGCGAGCTATGAGTTGGCGTATCGCATGCAAGTCAGTGCGCCGGAAGCGATCGACCTGCGGCAGGAAAGCGACGAGACCCGGAGCCTCTACGGCATGGACCGTCCGGAGACGGCGGATTTCGGGCGAAAATGCCTTCTGGCCCGCCGGCTCGTGGAGCGCGGGGTCCGTTTCATCCAGATCTATTCCGGCGGAGCCCACAACGACGACAACTGGGACGCCCACGGGGACTTGGAGAAAAACCACACCCACCACGCCGGGGCCACCGACAAGGCGATCGCCGGTCTGTTGCGGGATCTCAAGCGGCGGGGCCTCTTGGAAGAGACCTTGGTGGTGTGGGGCGGCGAGTTTGGGCGGCAACCGACGGCGGAATATGAAAAAGGCACGGGCCGGGACCACAATGCCTACGGTTTCACCATGTGGATGGCTGGGGGCGGGGTCAAAGGAGGGATTTCCGTGGGGGCCACGGATGAGTTGGGGAGCACGGCGGTGGAGAACCGTTACCAGGTGAAGAACCTGCACGCGACCATTCTGACCCTGCTCGGGCTGGACCCGAACCGGCTGAGTTATTTTTACGGGGGACTGGACCAGAAATTGGTGGGGGTGGAAGGGGCCGAGGCGATCCGGGAGATCATTTCCTGAGCGATCCCGGGGCTGGCGCGGAGTTATTCACATGTTGTCCCCAGAATACTAACAGACCTCAATTTTCAGCGTTTCGCCCCTTGCACACCGTGTCGTTTTCGTTACGATGGAACCATGCATGGAGAGTTCACTGCAGTTGTGTCCCGCTCAGCGGATGGGGCCTTTGTGGCCAGTTGCGCGGAGATCCCCGGGATTGTCGCCGAGGCCGAGAGCGAATCGGAAGCCATTGCCAACCTCAGCGATTCGATCGCAATCGCCTTTGAAGTGAATCGGGACGAAGCCTTCCGCGAAGCATCCCCCGGGTCCCGCCGCCTCACCGTCAAGGTCGATCATACGCCGGATCCGGTCGATTCGGAACTGCTCAGCGCTTGAGCCGGTGCGCCGCGCCGCCCCGGCGTTGCAATCCCAGACAATCTGCTTGCCCGGAGGCTGTGTCCGGGTAGCATGGGCAGCCCAACCGTTGTCCCTTCGCTTTGTCTCTCGTCCACGTCCGAAACGCCAGCAAAACGTATCCCCTCGGTGATACGCTGATCGAAGCCCTGAAGGGGGTGGACCTCACCATCTCCGAAGCGGAGTTCGTGGCCATCTGGGGACCGTCCGGGTCGGGCAAGTCAACCCTCTGCCACCTCATCGGGGTCATCGACCAACCCACCTCGGGCTGGGTTGAGTTCGATGGAGTCGATGTCTTGTCGCTCTCCGACGACGCGCGGAGTGATCTACGGAACCGCAAGATCGGGTTTGTCTTCCAAAATTTCAACCTCGTCCCGGTGTTGTCCGCCTTGGAAAACGTGCAGCTTCCCTTGCAGATGCAAGGTATCCCGGATGCGGAAAGCCGGAAGCTGGCCATGGAAATGCTGGTGAAAGTCGGACTCGAGGATCACGCTGGTCATTGGCCGAAAAAGTTATCCGGCGGGCAACGCCAGCGGGTGGCCATCGCGCGGGCGTTGATCAACCGGCCTGCCGTGATCGTGGCCGACGAACCCACCGCCAATCTGGATTCCGAGAACGCGCAGAAGATCATCGATTTGATGCGAACCTTGAACCGGGAATTCCGGACGTCGTTCGTGTTTTCCACGCACGACGAGCGGCTCTTGGCCAGTGTGGACCGGAAGGTCCATCTGCTGGACGGGCTGATCACGGAGGACGTGAAAATTACTGCCAAATGAACTGGTTCGTCTTCGCCGCCCGCAACCTCTTGCGCAACCAGCGCCGCTCCGCCGTCACCATCCTGGCGGCGGCCTTCGGGTTCACCGCGGTGAACATCTTCGGCGGCTTCACGGCTTACATGTTTGACAACCTCCGGGACGCCTTCATCTACGCCGGAGGAAACGGGCACCTGCAGATCTACCGGACCGGTTACAAGGAAAACGCCACCACCGACCCCGGGAAATATCTGGTCCCCGGGGAACTTTACCAACGGCTCGGCCAGCTTCCGGAAAAGGACAAGCGGATCCTCCTTATTGCCGGGACGATGGAGCTGAGCGGGCAACTGGATGCAGGCGACCGGGCCGGCATCTTCTTTGCCAAGGCGTTCCAACCCTCCCACCGCGATATTTTTTACCGGGAATCGACGACCCTGGGCCGGGGGGCCTCGTTTCTGGACAAGGGAACCGCGCTCTCCGACGACAACCCGAATGAAATTGGAGTGACCAACGGGGTGGAACGGATCCTCGGGCTCTCTCTCGGGTCGGACGTGGCCCTGATGAGCCGCACCGTGGACGGCCAAATCAACGTGGTGGATGCCACGATTCGCAACACCTTCGCCAGTCCCAGCTCGGAACTGGACGAGAAGCTGATCGTCCTGCCGCTGAAATTGGCGCAGGACCTCATGCAAACGGACGGGGTGGGCCGGGTCGCGGTGCTCCTGAAACATCGGCGGGACATTCCCGCGGTGGAAAAGAGCCTTCGTGACCTGCTGGCGTCCGAGGGCGGAGGCTACGAGGTCCGTCGTTGGGACGAGGAGTCGGAGTTTTATCTCCTGACCAAAACGATGTTTAACATGATCTTCGGCATCGTTTTCCTGATCCTGATCGTCATCGTGAGCATGAGCGTGATGAACACGATGGCCATGGCGATCATCGAGCGCACCACGGAGATCGGTACACTGCGAGCTCTCGGATTGCGGCGGCACGGGGTGATCCGCCTCTTCGCGATCGAGGGGGCGCTCATCGGGGCCGGCGGGGCCGCGGCCGGGCTGGTTCTCAGCGTGATCGTGTGGCTGATCATCAAGATCCAATCGCCGGATTGGACCCCGCCCACCATCGGTCGGAAAGTGCCACTGGAAATCGGACTGGTTCCGGAGTATATTTTCTTTACGACGATTTTCCTCATGGTTCTGACCTTGGCCGCCGCGGTGATTCCCGCTCGTAGGGCCTCCGCTCAGGGGATTGTGGAATCGCTCGGTCATGTGTAACCGAAATCCAGCCTGATGAACTCTTCCCTCATCGCCCTTCTCCTTATCGGAGTGGTGATCACCCTGCCTGCCCACGCCGCAATCGACGCGACCGAGAAGGCCTTGTTGAACGACGCCGAAATCCGCCGGGGCGTCCGTTTCTCCTCCGGAATGGAATGGACGGTGCAAGCCGCCAGCCAAGCTGCCGATGAAAACGCCAACGCGACCTTGATCGTCCGGAGCGCGAAAGGCAAAGCGGCCGCGGAAATCGTTGAGCCCGCCACGTCCGCCGGAAAGAAATACCTGCTGACCGAAGGCCGGATGTATTTCTACCGCCCCGGGACCAAGCGGGCCATCCTCGTGCCCCGGCGCTCCCAAGTGGCCGGGGATGCGGCGATCGGCGACATCGCCTCGATCAGCTTTCTGCAGGAATACTCGCCCACCGAGGCCCGCAAAGCCACCTTGGGCGGTGAGGCCTGCACCCAGTTCGAGCTGATCGCCAAGGAAGGAACGACCGCCTCTTACCACAAGGTTCTCTTATGGGTTGCGAACGGGGATCGGGTCTGCCGGAAAGCGGAATTTTACACCACGACGGGCAAGCTGATCCGCACCGCCACCTTCAAGCACGACGAGAAGATCAAGATCAAAGGGGAGGAACTCCCGTTCCTCTCCAGCTTGGAAGTGACGGAGATGCTTGGCACGCCGAAAAAGACGGTGCTCAGCTTCCGGGATTTCAAAACCAAAGAATTCGCCCCGGAGACCTTCGAGCCCGATCACCTTCCCTCCGCTTCCTGAGGTCGGGACATGCCCCTTCCCGAGGCGGAATTTCTGGAGGCGAAATCGCTGCTGCAAGCGCTCCTCCGGCTCGATACCTCCAACCCGCCGGGAAACGAGAAGCCGGCCGCCGAATTGGTCCGGAGCGCCCTCGCTGCGGATGGGATCGAGGCCGTTTGGCTTGAACCGTCCCCGGGACGCGTCAACCTCGTGAGCCGGCTGCCCGGGGACGGTTCCGCCCCGCCCCTGCTGCTCAGTTGCCATCTTGACACGGTGCCGGCCGACCCGGCGCGGTGGACCCACCCGCCCTTCTCCGGTTTGGAGCAAGATGGTTTCCTTTGGGGGCGGGGCGCCATTGACATGAAGGGGTTCGCGGTAATGGCGCTCACCGTCTTCCGTCGGCTGCGCCGGTCCGGTCGCCAACTCAAGCGGGATGTCATCTTCGCCGCCGTGGCTGACGAGGAACGGGAGTGTGAATTCGGTTCCGCCTTTCTCGTGCGGGAGCATCCGGATTTGATCCGCGCGGCAATCTGCATCAATGAAGTGGGCGGATTCTCAATTGATGTCCACGGAACCCGTTGTTACCTCATTCAGGTGGCCGAGCGCGGTTTGGCGAGGTTGCGGATCCGGGTTCCGGGCCGGCCCGGCCATGGGGCCAAACCCTGCCCGGACGGGAGCGTGGCCCGGGCCGCCCCGATTCTGCAGCGTCTCGCGGAGGCACGCCTTCCACATCACTGGAACGAGCCGGCAGCCCGTTTTTTGGAGGGGATCATCCGCCTGAGTCCCCCGGTGGAAAAGGCCGTCCTCTCGGCTTTGCGCCATCCCGCGCTGGGCCACTTCCTGCTCCATCATCTCATTCCACCCGGGGAAAAGCGCCTCGCTCTGCAGTCGATCCTTTCCAATACGGTCAATCCCACCGTGATCCGGGCCGGGGAAGCGATCAATGTCGTCCCTTCCGAGGTGATCATCGAGGTGGATGGCCGGGTTGTCCCCGGGAGCAGCTCCGCGGAACTCATCGCGGAAACCCGGGCGATCCTCGGTCCGGAGCCGGTCATTGAACTGCTTCACGAAGAGCCCCCGACCGTTTTTTCTCCAGATACGGAGGTGTTCGCGGCCATGAAAGCGACCCTTCAGGAAATGGACCCGGGCGCGGAGGTTCTGCCCTACCCGATCTTTGGCGTCACCGATTCCCGGAACTACGCCAAGCTGGGAACGACTTGTTACGGATTCTATCCCCTGCCCCTCCCGGCCGGCTTGGAATTTTCAGCGCTTTTTCACGGGGATGACGAGCGGATCCCCGTGGAGGGTTTCCGCTTTGGGATCGAAGCGCTGGAGCGCTTGGTTCTTGAAATCTGCTGAAATTCCGTGGCGCTGGGACACAGCCGTCCCGGCGGTGAGGTCATGTGAGCGTCCTGCCTGCAAAACGCTCCTCATCCCGTTTGCCACCGAGCCGTTCCGGGCCGCGGGCAGAGAACGGTTCCGGACTGAAATCCGGACTGCTTTAGGGAGCGCACAGGGTTGCGGGATGATGGTCTTCCAGCCGTACCCCGATTTCCGGTGGGAAGCGTTCTTCAATCCCGACTCAGCACCTCGACCTGCTGGCGACCGCGCACCCGGTAACGGATCCCGGCCCAGACGATTCCGTTCATGCCGATCACGGTGAGGACAATGAGCCAGTGAACGAAAAAATTCAGCGTGGTGGTAAACCAGATGATGGAGCGGGCCCCACGGATCTGGTCGAAAACCTCCGGCTCGAAGAGATCCCGGAGGTAGTCTTGCCGGAGTTGGTGGGTCAGGAGGATCGCGAGGGAACTGCCAAGAATCAGCCATGGGCAGACTGGGGATCCATGCAGCGCCCCCCACCAAACGACGGAAACTCCGGCCAGCCAGAGCGTGGTGAAGAAAAGCGCCAGCCCCCAGAACAAGGGGACATACATGCGGACTTGGAAGTATTGGCGGCAGGCGAACTCCCAGAAACGGGACCAATCGTAATCGACGGGGGAAGGCGCCATCAGCCCGCGGACAAAGACCATCCGCTTGCGCGACTCACGGGCAATGCGGGTGAGTTGCAAGTCGTCATTGAGACACCCCCGGAAGGCGCTTGGAACGTCCAGCGCTTCGAATGTTTCCCGGGTCATCGCCATGGAACCGCCCCACAAGAGGGTGCACCACGAAGGACCGGAGAGGAAGGCGATGTCCCCGTTCAAATTGGAGGCGAGCCAATTGACCCACCCGGGACGGCTGGGAATCAGCCATCGGTAACCGGAGCTGATGTCCGCCCGATGGAGATTGAGCGGAGCGAAGAGCTGTTGCAGCCATTCCCGGCTGCCCACGATGTCAGCGTCCGCAAACGCGATGATTTCGTCTTCCGGACGCATCCGGGCCAGTGCGGCGCGCTGATTGTGCACCTTCTGCCCTTCATCTCTGGAGAGCCCGGCCTCGACGAACTCGACTTCACGAGCCTCCTCACCGGGGGAACGGGAAGAGCGCCAGACGCTTTCCCCAGGAGCCAGACCGAGAAAGGCGCGTCCCCGAATGGCGGCAGGATCGTTTCCGCTTTCCGTCACAAGAATGATCCGGTAGTCCGGATAATCCTGGTGCATCACAAGATGGAGGAACGAGCCGAAATCCGGCCCGGCCCCCTTGGCAGGGACGATGAGCAAGGCGCGGCGGAATCGCTCGGGAACGGTTTGGGCGAAAATGCGGCGCTGCCGGCGCAAGAGGCGTCTGGAGATCCAAGCCTTGAAGGGACCGTAAAGGACCTGCAAGAGCCACAAAACCGCGACGACTCTGGCGAGCGGGGGCAAGCGGACGGGGACCGGTCAGAAAGGTTTGACAAGGCCCGCCCAAGCCGCGACGACCCCGAGGGCGATGCACAGGGCCCAACCGGTGATGCCCTTGAGGATCCCCTTCTTGGCGAGAACCACCGAGGCTCCGAAGAACAGCCAGATCCCCAGCTTCAGGAAGACCCAACCGGCGGTGTAAGAAAGTTTCAACTTGGCGAGGAGGCCGAACCCGCCCAGGAGGAGGAGGAAGAGCCCGATACCATGGAAAATGAGCGCTTGTTTGCGGAGCGGCCCATCCTTGCCTTGGATCAGGAGAACGGCGAGTCCCGTGAAGAGGGTCATGAGCCCGGCCAAGTGAACGATCTTGTAGAAAAGGGGATCCATGACAGTGCAAACGGACGATTCCTTCATACTTTAGACCGGGTTAGGATGCAAGCGGGAGTTCCTTCGGTTTGCCCGCCTTCCTGACAGGGTGTATGCCCGGTCATGCCCCTCCAGCCCATCGCCGCTCCATGAGGTCCATCCCGTTGTTTGCCGAGGCCGGGGCGACACTGCGTTTGGCGACCCCGTTGATCGCCGGCCAGTTGAGCCAGATGCTGATGGGCGTCGTGGACACCGCGATGATCGGTCCACTGGGCACGACCGAACTGGCCGCCTCCGCGTTGGTGACGAATCTGAGCCACATCCCGCTGGTTTTCGCCATCGGTCTGCTCTCCGCCATTCCCGTCCGGGTCTCGCAAGCCAGGGGGGCGGAAGACACGGGGCGGGCCGGGGCGGTGCTGCGGGACGGGCTCTGGCTGGCTGCGGGCATGGGCGCGCTCACCCTGCTGGGGATGGGGCTGATCCTGACGCAGCTGCACCGGCTGGGGCAGGATCCCGCCGTGACGGAGATGGCTCCGGTTTTCCTGAAATGGATCGCGCTCTCCATGGTCCCCGCCTTTCTCAGCCTCGCGGTCAAGGGGCACGCGGATGCCCTGAACCGGCCCTGGCCTCCCTTTTGGATCACGCTCGGCGGGGTTTTCCTGAATGTGCTTCTGAACTGGCTCCTCATCCGGGGAAACGCCGGTTGTCCGGCACTCGGGCTCGCCGGGGCGGGGGTGGCGACCCTGATTTCGCGATCGGCGATACTCGCCGGCCTAATGATCTGGCTTCGTTCCTCCCGGAGCCTGCGTGATTGGATTCCCCGCCGTTGGTGGAGCCGCCCGGATCCGCGCTCCCTTGCCTCGCTGGCCGGGCTCGGTCTCCCCGCCGCCCTGCAGACGCTGGCGGAGGTCAGCGCGTTCGTCGCAAGCACATTTCTGGCGGGAACCCTGGGCGAAACGGCCTTGGCCGCGCATCACGTCGCTTTGGTCTGCGCCGCCTCCGTCTTCATGGTTCCCCTCGGCCTTTCCATGGCCGTGACGGTCCGCATCGGGGCGGCGATCGGCTCGGGAAGCCCCGGCGCTCCACGGCCGGTGTTCCTCTCGGCCCTGCTCCTCGCGGCGGGATTCACCTTGGTCAGTTTCGGGGTGATCGCCGGGGGCCGGCGCGGGATCGCCGCCTGCTTCATCCCGGACGCGGCCACCTTGGAGACGGCGGCCGCCTTGCTGCTGATTTCGGCGGTGTTTCAGGCCGGGGACGCGGTTCAGGTGATCTCCGTGGGTGCCTTGCGGGGATTGGAAGACGTGCGGTTTCCGGCGCGGGCGGCCTTCGCGGCGCATTGGCTCCTCGGTCTTCCCGTGGGGTATTGGCTGGCTTTTCCCCGGAACATGGGCGTGACCGGGATTTGGTGGGGTTTGACGTTTGGGCTCAGCACCTGCGCCCTGCTCTTCAGCCTCCGCTTTTGGAACCGCTCGGGCGCAACGCGGTCAGGGTGAAGCCTCCACCTGGACCGGGTGCATCAGGTAGGCGAGCAGATCGCGGAATTGATCCGGTTGCAGGGCGAGCGCGAGGCCCTCGGGCATGAGGGATTGGGGGACCAGCGCGGCTTTCACGATCTGGTCGGCCGGAATCGTTTCCGCCGCCGCCATGGTTTGCAGGGTGACCGCCCTGGCGTTCCGTTCCCGAATCATCCCGGTGAGCAACCGGCCATCCTTGAGCGTCAGGACGGACAACTGGTAGTCCGCGGAAACGACTGCGCCGGGATCAAGAATGTTCTCGAGCAGGTAATCGAGGTTGCCCCGTCCGCTGCCGGTGAGATCCGGACCGATCTTCCCGCCGGCGCCATACAGTTGGTGGCAGTTGGCGCAGACGTTCTGGAAAACCACCCGGCCTTTGCCCTTGTCCGCCATCGCCAGCACGGCCGGCGGGAAACGCTCCCTCCATTCCGCGATGACGCGGCTCCCGTCCCCCTGACCGGTCCGCAGGCTTCCCCAGACCGTCGCGAGCCGGCGGTCCAGCTCCGGATCGCCGAGCGCCTGGATCTGGCGGGCATCGTAGGCACTCAGGGAGCTTTTTGGGACCGCTCCCTGCTCCATCGCGTCGAGCAAGACCGCGGCGAAAACGGGGCGGGAGGTCAGGGCTGCGAAGAAAGCGGGCCGATCCTCCGGGTGAAACTGTTTCCAAGCCCCAACAATTGCCCCGGCGGCTCCGCGATCCTCGAATAGCGAGAGACCTCGGGCCGCCACCGGATTCAAAAACCGGACGCCGACCAGTTTCTCGCAAACCTGCCGCAAGTCCGGAGGCCGGGCCTCGATCAGGCTGCCGAGGGCGGATTTGCGGACCCGCAGATCACCTTTGGGATCCAAGGCCAGGGCGCGCATCTCCTCGAGGGCCCGGCCATCCCCGAAGAGGACTTGCAACTCGCGGACCCCGGGCAACGTCCCGGCCGTTGCCGCAAAGCCATCCCAACCTTCCGGAGCCCTCGCCTTGCGCCAACCGGAAGTCGCCTCCAGCATGCCGTTCACGATCTCCTTGCGCAGCCCCTCCGTTCCTTCCCGCCCCAAGCGCAACAACAAGGCCACCGCCCCGGGCTTGCTTTCAAGATCTTCCGCCAGCCGTCGGGAGATGAAGCGCTGCAGGTCCGGCCAGTCGGTCTTCGCGGCAAGCCGGGCCAGGCCGGTTGGATCCAAATCGGCCACGGGAATGAGCCCATACCAGACCAATTTCGGAAGGTTGTGGTCATGCGCCCACTCCGTTCGGCCCACCAGCGGTGCCGCGACTTCCAGCCGACGGTCCACCGGCAGCCGTTGCAGAACCGAGGCGATTTCCAAGGGCGAAGCCGGCAGGCGCAACGCCTCATCGATCTCCTCCGGCGCCGCCTCGGCCCGCGGCCGTTTGCCCAGCACCGTATCCAAAGGCCAGTGCTGCGAACGAACCGGCAAGGAATCCGGGGACGGTGCGGGGCGGTTCCGCCAGGCGGGATCCCGGGCCAGGGGCGCTTTGGCGTCACCCGGCGCGATCCGGTAAATCCGGCCGCTGGTGCGGTGCACGCCGGTGGACTCATGGCACTCCCCGGTATCGCTCCAGTCGAGCACATAGATGGCACCGTCCGGTCCCTCGGAGAGGTCCATGCCGCGGAAGAAGGGATCCTGCCAAATCGCAAAGTCGGGCTCGTGCCTTGCCACGTAACCGGCCCCCTCTTTCTCCACCCGTTCCACATTGATCCTGCGCCCGTGAAGGTTCAGGGTCAGGGCCTTGCCCCGATAGGCCGCCGGCCAATTCCGCCCGCGGGGAAAGAGCAACCCGCAGTGGGCATGTCCTCCGCCCCAGGCGTTGGCGGCTCCGTCCCGGGATTTGGTCCAGTCCCCGGCGGTGTCGAAATGCCAGTGATCGGCATGCATGTCGATCGCCTCGTAAACCCGGGGATTGGGATCCAAGGTGTGGGGCCGGACATAGCGCGCCCCCGGGATGAGATGCCAGAAGTGGCCGTTGACCGTGTTGATAAAGAAAAGGTCCCCGGCCTCGTTCCAATCGTGCCCCCACGGATTGGTGGTGCCTCCGGCCAGCGCCTCGAAGACCTTGGTCCGGGGGTGATACCGCCAGATCGTTCCCCGGAGCGGAATGCGCCCGGCGGCAGCCACACCCGGAGCACCGACCTCTCCCGGAGCGGAGGCCCCGCACCGCCCGTAAAGCCAGCCGTCCGGTCCCATCCGGAGACCGTTCGCGAAGTTGTGATGGTTGGCGGGAGGTATCGTGAAGCCGTCCAACAACACTTCGGCCGGGCCGTCCGGTCGGTCGTCATGGTCCCGGTCGGGCAAAAAGAGCAACTGCGGCGGGCAGATCGCATAGACCCCGTCCGCCACCACCTCCAGGCCGGTCAGGCGAAAGAGGTCTTCCGAAAAAATCTGACGCTGATCGGACCGGCCGTCGCCGTCCTCGTCCCCGAAGATCACGATGCGGTCCCGGAACCGGTCATCGAATTGCAGCTCGCGCGTGGCGTAACTGTAATTTTCCGCGATCCAGAGCCGCCCCCTGGCATCCCAAGCCATCGCAATCGGGTTGCGCACGTCCGGCTCGGCGGCAAACACGTTGGCCTTGAATCCCGGCGGCAGGGAAATGGTGGCGGCGGCCTCCTCGGCGGGCATCGGCTCGCCCGGAGTGCTTTCCGTGTTGAGCGGGGACGGGAACCCGGCAGACAGCCGGGCGCAGAGGAACAGCCCGAAGAGCAAAAGCAGATGGCTCGGATTCATCCCGAATCTTTTCCAGCGCCCGCCTCCGGGAGGACAAAGGATGCCGCCAACCGTTTTCCCGGGGTTACGGCGCGGGCGGGGTTCCCGCCTTGAGAGCGGCGAGCTCCGCCTCCAACTCCTTGACGCGCGCCTCCAGCTTCCGGATGATCTCCTCCTGGGTCTGGACCTTGGTCTCGGAAATCCGGATCCTCTTTTCCACCTCCGGACTTTGCCGCCCTTCGAAAAGAGACTCCTTCTGACCGATCCCGGAAGGGACCCGCTGCGCCTTGGTCTGGGCGGAGAGCGCCCCGGCGAAGGCCAGAAACACCACGATGGCGGGGAGGCCGAAGCCTTTCATTGTTCCCATGCCCCGATCCTGCGCCAAGCCACGGCTTCCGGCAACCTCAAAGTATCACCGGCTTCAGCCCCACACATTGTCCCCCGCCACCTCCTCGCTCCAAGGAAGCGCGACCTGGCGGAGAACCGCCTTGACCAACGGCACCGGCAGGCCGGGGTGGACCGAAAGCAACCTCGCCAGCAACCCGGCCACCCGCGGTGCCGCGTAACTGCTCCCCGTCACCGTCTTCCACTCATGCTGCAACCAGGGCACCCTCAGCTTTTCCCCGCGCGCGAAGAACTCCACGAGATGCCCCGGCCGATAGTGGATGGAATCATCCTCGATCCTCCCCATGTTGACCGCGATCACACTGGGAAAATGGGCGGGCCATTCCGGCCGGGCATAATCCGCATTGTTGCAGGCCGTGACCACGTGGACATCGTGAAGATAGGCTTCATCGATCCAACTCTTGAAATGGCGGAAGACCGGCGGCCGGGCCGGCGTGCCGAAACTGCAGTTCACGATGTGGTAGCCCCGCGCAATCGCCGCCCCGACCGCCAGTTCCAGGGTCGATGCCGTCCCGGAGCAACCGTGTTCCGCCGAGTGCAGCACCTGAAAGCTGCCAATTTCCGCCTCCGGAGCCACCGCATGAACCAGATGGGCCACCGCCGTGCCGTGCCCGAAGACATCGCCCCCGGTCGATTCCCGCAATTCCGGCCCCAACTCGGTCGCGAGAACGGAAACCGACTCCCGGATCCGGGCCGCCGCGAGCGCGGGATGGGTCCAATCGACCCCGGAATCGAGAATCGCCACCCGGACCCCGCGACCCGTTCCGATGCGCAGAGCCTCGCGGGCCTCCCCTGGCACAATCCAGCCCGAATCACTCACGAGACATCCGATTCCAGAAGGTTCTGCAACAGGCCGCCGTCGATCATGCGCTCGAACACGGCCACGCAATGCTGGATCTCCCGCAAATGGTTGACCTCGAAGGCCCCGGCCCCGAGACGGACGCAGGAAACGACCCCACGCGGTCGGTTGGCGAAAAACAGGGGCACCGCGATCATGGCGGCGGTCACCTGGGCCAGCGCGGTATCGATGGTCCGGTCATGGGTGGAACTTCCCGAAACCTCGTTCTCGCAGAAAGCCTGGCCGCTGAGAAACACCATGCTGATGACGCCCCGGTCCAAGGGCTGGCGGAACTGCCGCAGGAAGCCGGCTTCGTCCGGACCGCTGTTCATCACCGGGACCAGCTCGCGCGCTCCCGGATGCGCCAGCCACACCGTGCCCTCGTCCGCCCCGGCCGCACCAAACCCGTCCGTCAAAACCCGGCGGGCCACCCCGTCGAGGACGCCGGACAAACGACGCCCCGTTTCCGCGAGAGCCACGCGCTCCAACTGCTGCTGAAAACCGGGAACGGCCAAGCCGGGGGTCATGGTCAATGGGTCGACAACTGGCGGGCGAGGAAAGCGATCGCCTCACTGCTTGCGTTGAGCACCGGAACGGCCCGTTCACGGTCTTCATCCGTCGCCTCGCCTTTCGCGATCCGGGAGAGCAACTCACGAATTTCAGGCGTCAAGCCTTCGCGCGCCTCGATGGTGGGATCGAGGAACGCCAAAAATTCCGTGATTAGGACAAATTCTTGGACATCTGGAGTCATCGGCAGGGGGGAGTTTCGAGGTTCTGTGGCGGAAGACGGGGTCAGGCGTGGCTCTTGCGTTTTTCGTCGGTTTTCCTCAAACCGCGCCGCCATCCCCGTGCATCAGGCGCGGATACGTCTCGAAGACTTTGAGGTAATCCGCCCATTCCAAATCCAGATGGGGATCGATGGCCCGGACATAGTCCCGGGCTCCGTCGCGGATCGATTCAAGCGCCTTGGCGATGCGGCGTCCCGCCTGAGCCGGATCCCGGTTCCATGCCTGGGCAAGGCGTTGCTTCTGGATTCCGTGCAGACTGGAAAGTCGCAGGAAGACCAGCCCCAACGGCTCCTCCTTCTCCGCTTGTTTGAAACCAGCCAACAAGGCGTCCCGCAAAACCTCCGCCACCGCCTCCTCCGCGTAAACATCCGTCGAAACGGCCAACCGGGTGTCCAATGGATTCTCGTCGTCCTCGCCCGTGACCAGGCTCGACTCCGTCTGTTCCGACCGATACTCCAGACTGCGCCACCAACTGATGAGGCGGCACCTCGCGGAACGGCGCAACCAACCCTCGAGCGATCCCCTGCCCCCGAACTTCGCCAGCAACGGCCCCTTGGCCCGACCGGCGTCACCCGCCGCGCATTCCGCCATCAGTTGATCGATCACATCGATCGCCTTCTCCCGGGACCGCCCGTCCTTGGCGTCGCATTTCGAAGCGAGCCAGAGGATCAATGAGTCCCGGAATCTCTTGATGAAGCGCTCGGCGGCGACCGCATCTCCCCGGAGGATTCCCTGGACCATCTCCATTTCCTCGGGAGGCCCCTCGCTGGTGGCGACTGCTTTCATGCTGTGGTGAAATCGGACGGCGGGAGACCGTTTCCACAAACGAACCTCTCACCGACCCTCCAACGGTGCTGAACCTCCGCTAGAATCAACTTGTTTTTTTCGTTGTTTCTGCTCGGTTATGTCCATGCGCTCCTCCCGGTTGCTCGGTTTGGCGGTGGCTCTCTCGAGCGTCGCCACCTGCACGGTATTGGCTTGGCTCATCTCCGGATCGGACGAAGACCGCGGAAAGCCGGGCTCCTCTCCCGGAAACAAGGCTCTCCCCGCCTTCTGGAGCGGTCCTCCCCCCGCCCTTCCCGGTGAAGAATCCTCTGGAGAGATGACCACCCATGGTGGCTGGTTCTGCGTCAATCCGGATTGCCGGTTCCTCGGCATGTCGGGAGGGAAAGTCTTCCGTTCCGCCAAACCCCAGAATTGCTCGATTTGCCGCGAGCCGCTCACCCAGGAGCGTCCGGTCGCGGCCGTGCCGCGCCAGGGCGGGTTCACGGGACCGGAAGGTGGTTGAGGATCTCTTGGATCACCTGCTCGGAAGTCACCCCCTCCGCCTCCGCCTCGTAGGTGAGGAGAATGCGGTGCCGGAGCACGTCAAAGGCCAGGTCCTTGATATCCTGCGGAATGACATATCCCCTTCCCGCGATGTAAGCACGCGCCCGCGCTGCCAAAGTCAGGTTGATCGTGCCCCGGGGCGAGGCCCCCGCACGGATCAGCGGCGTCAGGGCCTGGCTGACGGTCTGGGGATGGCGCGTCGCTTGGATCAGGTTGACGATGTAATCCTTGATCGAGTCATCGATGTAGACCTGATTGACCAATGCCCTGCTCTCCAGAATGACTCCGGGCTCGATGATCGCCCGGGTCTCCGGCGGTTTGGCGCTGGTCCCCATCATGTCAAGGATCTGCCGTTCCTCCTGGGGACTGGGATAGCCGACGGTGACCTTGAGCAGGAAACGGTCGAGCTGGGCCTCCGGCAGCTGGTAGGTGCCTTCCTGATCGATCGGGTTCTGGGTGGCCAGAACGAGGAAGGGGTCCGGAAGTTTCCAGGTCTTCTCCGCCAAGGTCACCTGCCGCTCCGCCATCGCCTCGAGCAAGGCGCTCTGCACCTTGGCCGGGGCCCGGTTGATTTCGTCCGCCAGAATCAGGTTGGCAAAGATCGGTCCGAGCTTGGGCCGGAATTCTCCCGCCTGGGGATTGTAAATCATCGTGCCGATGAGATCGGCCGGCAATAGGTCCGGAGTGAACTGGACCCGGCGGAAATCCACGCTCAAGCAGCCGGCCAGGGAACGAATCGTCAAGGTCTTGGCAAGTCCCGGGACACCTTCGAGCAAGACGTGGCCATTCGTCAGGATGCCGACGAGGAGACGATCCACCAGCAGCTGCTGCCCCACCAGGGCCCGGGCCATCTCCGCTTTCACCGCATCCACCCAAACCCGTTGTCGTTGGATCTCGGCCCCCAGGGAATCGGTTGAGGCCACGGGAGACTTGGGCGGGGCGGGACGACGGGAAAAGGACATCGGAGGCTGGGATGAGGGACTGGCTGGCGCCATGGAAATCGACGATTGCCCGGAGATCAAGATTCAAGCCGATCAATCGCCACCGTCATCCGGCGGCTTGGCGGAACTGCTCCAGCTTGCGCAACGCCGCCCCCCGGTCGATCTGCTCCCGGGCCAGCGCGATCCCCTCCCCAAGCTCCGGAGCCAGCCCGGCCACCACCAACGCGGCCCCGGCATTCAAGAGGACCAGATCACGGCGCGCCCCGCGTTCCGAACCGTCGAGGATGCCGGTCAAAATGGCGGCGTTCTCCCCCGCCTCCCCGCCGCGCAAGTCCTCCAGAACGGCCGGTTCCATGCCCAGTTCCTCCGGCAGCAACGTCTCCCTGCCCAGGATTCCGTCGGGTTGCACCTTGCAGACCAGGGTCGGTCCCAAGGTGGAAAGTTCATCCATCGCCGCCCCGTCGGCCGTCGTCCCGTGGACCACCCAGGCGCGCTTGCGCCCGAGCCGGACGAGGATTTCGGCGAACACCGGAGGCAAGGATTCAAGAAATACCCCGATCAACTGGTGCGGAGGCCGCACCGGATTGAGCAAGGGCCCCAGAAGATTAAAGACGGTGCGGGTGCCTTCCCGGGCCAACTCCTGCCGCACGGGAGCGATCACCCGGAACGCCGGATGACAGGCGGGCGCGAAGAGAAAACCCAGCCCGGTCCGCCGCACGCACTCGCGGAACCGGTCGGGCGGGAGATCGATCCGAATCCCGAGCGCTTCGAGCACATCCGCCCCCCCGCTCCGCGAGGTGATGCCCCGGTTGCCGTGCTTCACCACCACCGCCCCGGCCGCCGCAACCACGAACATGACCGTCGTGGAAACGTTGAAGAGCTGCAATTTGTCCCCCCCCGTCCCGCAGACGTCGATCACCGGTCCGCCGAGGGAGGCGGGATCGAGCCCCGGGTCCAGCGCCTTTTGCAAAAACGCCTCCACCAGACCGGCGATCTCCACCGGCGTCTCCCCCTTGGCTGAAAGTGCCCGGAGGAAGTCCGCCTTGGCAACATCTGGAACGGCCGGATCCAGCAGGGCCTCCGCGGCGGATTCGATCTCGGGACCGGTCATCGACCGCCCGTCCCGCAGGCTTTCAGTGGGAAAAAACATGGAAGTGGCGGAGCCGCCGAAAGAGTTTCTTGCCTCCCGAGACGGGAACGGCGACGGTCCTTCTCACAGCAGAGCTTGAAAGGCTTCCGAAATCAAGTCGATGTCCGTGGATCCACCAACCCATCAGCCCCTCGGCGGCCTCCTGCTTCTCGCCGGTCTGGAGTTGCTTGAATCCACCTTCAAACGCACCGTCGTCCTCATCACCCGGCACGAGAAGAACGAGGGAGCCGTCGGTTACATCCTCAACCGCCCCCTTGACAAACGGGTCGGTGACCTCCTCCCGGCCGCGGAATTTTCCGGCCTCGGCGATGTCCCGGCCTTTTTCGGGGGACCGGTCTCCAACGACCACCTGACCTTCGCCGCCATTTTTTGGGACGCGGCGGTCGGCGCCATCGTCGGACGCACCAACCTCTCGGCCGCCGAAGCCCACGCCATGCACCTCGAGGGATACGAGGTGCGCGGGTTCGTCGGCTACTCGGGTTGGTCCCCGGGCCAATTGGAAGGCGAGCTGGACGCGGGCGCCTGGGAAGTGCAACGCCCCGCCTCCGATGACCTTCTGCGGCTGCCTCCCGGGCAGCTCTGGCCCCGCTTGATCCGCGGGCTCAGCCCGATTCATCGAATCGCCGCCGATATGCCTGACGATCTTTCCTTGAACTGAAGCGATTCCCGGCGGAGGGTAAAGGTCGCGATCACGGGAACGAAAATTTCTTTAAACTTTTCGCCGGAGATTACGACCAAGAGCATATGTCGCAAGACCCTCAAAACGAAGATCCGCGGAACCGCGGGGAATCCTTCAACTGGCGCGGACTGTTGTTGCTGCTGATCGCCTGCCTCCTCTTCGGCCTTGCCTTCGCCGGCCCTCTCGGGCAGAGCGTCAGCGGCGGCGTGAAGAAGAGCTACCCCGAGTTCCAGGAACTCCTCCGCCAGAAAAAAATCGTGGCCAGCGAGGCGGATCCCCTCAGCATCATCGAGTCCGAAGGCAAGAAGGAGACCATCCTGAGCGGAACCTTCATCGCAGGGACCACGCCCGAGGGCGAGCCGGACCGGCAGCGCTTCCGCACCGTGATCAACCTGCCCATCGTCCTCCAGGACAAGCTTCTCGATGAATTGGCCAAGTATCCGGCGGACGGCTCCAGCAACCCACTCACCCCCGGGACCCGGACGTTGCGGGATTCAATCGACTTCCGCAACCAAAGCAATGTTTTGCCAACCCTGGTGGTCAGCCTGCTGCCCATCCTCATGTTGCTGGCCGTGGTCTATTTCCTCTTCCGACACCAAATGAAAATGGCGGGCCGCGGGGCCATGAGCTTCGGCAAGAGCAAGGCCAAGATGATGTCCATGGACAAAAACAAGGTCACGTTCAAAAACGTGGCCGGCGTCGAGGAGGCCAAGGAGGAGGTCTGGGAAATCGTCGAGTTTCTTAAGGATCCGAAGAAATTCCAACGGCTCGGCGGGCGCATCCCGAAAGGCGTCCTCATGGTCGGCCCCCCGGGCACCGGTAAGACCCTCCTCGCCCGCGCCATCGCCGGGGAGGCGGACGTGCCCTTCTTCACCATCAGCGGCTCGGATTTCGTCGAAATGTTCGTCGGGGTCGGCGCTTCACGCGTCCGCGACATGTTCGAACAAGGCAAGAAGAACGCGCCCTGTCTCATTTTCATCGACGAAATCGATGCCGTCGGTCGGCACCGGGGACATGGGCTGGGCGGCGGACACGATGAGCGGGAACAGACGCTGAACGCGTTGCTCGTCGAGATGGACGGGTTCGACACCACCGAAGGCGTGATCATCATCGCAGCCACCAACCGGCCCGATGTGCTCGATCCAGCCCTCCTCCGGCCGGGCCGGTTCGACCGCCAGATCACCGTGAACCTTCCGGATGTGAAGGGCCGCGAGGAAATCCTCCGGGTCCATGCCCGCAAGGTCAAGCTCGGCGCCAACGTCGACCTCGCCTTGATCGCCCGCGGCACGCCCGGCTATTCCGGAGCGGAACTGGCCAACGTGATCAATGAAGGCGCGCTCCTCGCGGCACGCAAAAATCAGAAGGCCATCACCCAAGGCGATCTCGAGGAAGCGCGCGACAAAGTGCGCTGGGGCCGGGAACGGCGCAGCCTCGTGATGAGTGAAAAAGAAAAGGAGAACACCGCCTACCACGAAGCGGGCCATGCCATCCTCAACGAACTGCTCGAGCACACCGACCCGTTGCACAAGGTGACCATCATCCCGCGCGGCCCGGCCCTCGGCGTCACCATGTTCCTGCCGGAGGAGGACAAGTTCACCCACCGGAAACACGAACTTCTCGACAACCTCGTCGTCGCCATGGGCGGTCGCGTCGCCGAAGAAATCGTCTTCGGCGATGTCACCAACGGCGCCCGCGGGGACATCAAGATGGCCACCAACATCGCCCGCAAGATGGTGTGCGAGTGGGGGATGAGCGATGAACTGGGCATGGTCGAGTATGGCGAGAACCACGAGCATCTCTTCCTCGGGCGGGACATGGGTTCCGGGCGCAACTACAGCGACGAAACCGCCCGCAAGATCGACACTGAGGTCAAGCTCCTGATCGATACCGCCTACAACAAGGCCAAGACTCTCCTCGTGACCAATCGCACCACGCTGGACCGGATCGCGAGAGCCTTGCTGGAGTATGAAACCCTGGATGGCGATCATATCCGGGACATCATGCACTACGGGGAAATGCGCACCCCGCCCAGCAGCCCCAAACCTCCCCCGTTCTCGACCGGTTCCGCCGAAAGCAGCTCGACCGACCTCACCGAGGGGGAAATCCCCGGCGGCTTGGCCCCGGTCGGAGCTTGAGATTCTGTGAAAATCACGGAAGGCCGGACTCTACCCCGGCGAGGTGGAGTTTTTCGGCAGGCTCGGAGGGCAGGGCACGAACTCACTGAGGCTGTGCCATGGCCCTACCATCATGAAATCTTAGGAGGGATGGTTGATCCGGCGGTTGTAGCTGTGGGGTAGGTTTTTCATGGATTCAAGCAGTGCTTGCTTTCATTCCATCGCCATCCAACGGCTCACCCTGTTGCTGCCCCCGTTGGTCCTCCATCGTTTGACCGAGGCAGTGGACAATCTCAGGTTAAGGGTCACCCTGTCGGAATAGGCGATGGGCCGGCCACTCCATCACTCCAATCCAGCCCCCTCCCACCGGGAGCCTGCGCTCAATGGGGCTGGATGGTCAGGGGCACGGGCGTTGGCCCGGTAGGGGCCGCGGGGCGGAACGCCTCTTCCAACCCGCGATCGGGCAGCAGCATGAAACAAGCGGCCACCAGGAGGGTCGGAACAGCGGCGCCGAGGGCGAGGAAGAGGGGTTGGATCCCTTCACCGAAGAATTTGCCGAGGATGGCCTGCCCGGCCGGGTTTGGCGCATTGGCGATCACGGTCAACCCGCCACCGGTGACCGCGCCTGCCAGCACGGCGTATTTCAATTCCGCGCCGAGACCCTCCACCTGACTGGCGAGATAGGTGATGGCCGCGTTATCGTTGAACGACGTGAGGACCGTTGACCCGATGAAAAGGGGCCATTTCGTTAGACTGGCAAGAATTGGGCCGAGCCACCATCCCTGAAGCCCGCCGTGGATCACGAGGCTGGCGAGGAAAAAGCCGACGAGGATCGGGCCGCGCAGATTGGTCCCGCTCTGGTGATGGGCGGTGGCTTGGGAGAAGGCGAGGAAGAAGAGGAAAGCGCCCACAAAGAGGGGCGGGTAATGGGAAAAGGCGACCGTCCAGGCCATGAAGCCAAGATGGGTCACCGTCACAAAGAGGGGGACGGGGCGTTCCACGGACTTCACGTCGCCCAATCCATCACCATCGTGGTCCCCGGCGCGCCGCATCATGGCGTCGAGTTCCTTGCGGAAGACCAAGGCATAGACCAAGGAGGAAATCACGATGCCAGCCACGGCCTTGGCCCCAAAGTGCGCGGCCATCTCCGGCGAGGTCAAGTCCCAGACGCGCGCCACCATGAGGACCGGAGGGGCCGCGAAGTTGGTCATGACCCCACCGACGGAAACATTGACAAAGAGCAGTCCCAAGGTGCCATAAGCAAAGGCCCGGGAAGGCTTGAGGACGTAAAACTTGCGGGCCAGCAACAGGGCGGAAATGGTCATCGCCCCCGGCTCGGTGATGAGAGAGCCGAGCAACGGACCGCCCACCACAATGGCCAGCCACCAAGCCGCCGGGGTTTGCCGGCCCAAACTTGCGAACAGACTGAGGAAATGCTCGGCGAAGTGGAGAATCGGCCGGGTCGAGGCCAAGGCCATGATGATGACCACGAACAACGGCTCCGTGAAATTCACGTGATCCATGAGGTAACTCTCCATCGGGCCAAGCCCATGGAAAGCGCACATGGCGACCAGCAGAACCACCACCCAGATTCCAAAGATGGCCTCAACCTCGCCGAAAAAGTGGAGCATGGTTCCTTGGAAGCCGACGAGATCTCCGGCATGGGTCGTCTCGCCGCGGGCAGCCCGTTCCCGGCGCACCTTCGCCTCGTGGTCGTGCTGCACGCGGTGGGCGAACCGCGTGATCCGGACGGCGGCGAACGTGTGGAGAATGGCGAGAAGGAAAATGACCGAGGCCACCGGCAGAAAGGGCTCGGACCGGGCCCGGTGAACCAGGATGGCCCAGGTGCCGGTGATGCCCGACACCGCTTCTTCCTCCGCGAACGATTCCATCCGCTGGATGAAAGGGGGCGCGGAGGCTTCATGCGAGCCGGAAGCGGCGGTCAGAGGCCGGGGAAGGGCCATCAGGGAACAGCCGATCCATAGAAAAACGACCGGGCGGAGACGAAGGGCGCTGGAAAACATGGCGGGTAAGAACGGAAAACGTCCGACCGGGGAACGCTCTTCGCAAGCGAATCCGCCCCCCCCGCCGGCCGGTTTTCTCTACCACGAATTCATTCGCCAGATCGCCTTCCCGCGCTAGGTTTTGGCGTCCGATGCCGCCGCCGCGGCCAGCCCCGCGTCCGTCTCCCATGCGCTGGTTCAGACTGAGTCTCTACTGCCTCCCCCTGCTCCTCATCGCGATCGCCCATTTTTTCCTCACCGGTTTGGGGCACAGGGAGGAGGCGGCGGCGGAGTCGATCACCTTCGCCATCACCTCCGAACCCATCGGCATCGATCCCTTGACCGAGCAGGATCCGGTGTCCGAGGAAATCGAGAGCCTGCTGTTCGATACCCTCGTGGGGCGCGATCCGCGGATGAAGACGGAAGGGCGGCTCGCGGAGTCGTGGACCTTCTCTTCACGGCTGCGCCTTTTTTGCATCTCCGAGCGCTTCGCCGCCCAAGCCTGGGCCGGGCTGGAAAAGAGCCGGCCGCAGTGGTCCGGCTGGGGGATTGTCGATGCCACCCTGATCAAGGATGAGATCCGGGTGGAGCTGAATCATCACGATGAAGCCCGGGGCCCGGGCCAGCTCTTTGCCCTGATCCCGCCGGAACTGCGCGCCCCGGTGAATGTCTGGCGGATCCACACCCGCCAATTCCCGGTCGAGTCCTTCGGAAATTTCCGGCGGCAGGCCGTGGAAGGCTGGCAATCGAGGCGCACCTGGTCCGGTGAGGAGGAGGGATTCATCGAGGTCTGCTCCGCCGGGAACGAGGCCAACTTCGAGCGCGAACTGCGCCTTTATTACCAGTCCAACCCGCAACTGGAGGCAAGGATCGAGAAACAGCCGGACCTTCCCTACCTCCACGAACCCGGGCTGACCCTCTTCCTGCGCCCCGGCGTCCGGTGGCACGATGGCCGCCCGGTCACGGTGGAAGACGTCCTGCACTCGATCGATCTGGCCCGGCAGAGCCGGAACCAGCCGGTCCTCGCCTCCGCGCTCCGGGCCATGCTCTCCGTGGAACCCGAGGGCCCGCTCGCCGTCAAAGTGACCTACCGGCAGCGCTTTGGACCCGCGCTCGAGATCTGGGAACAACTCCCCATCCTGCCGAAACACGCTTGGCACGCTTACTCCCCCCAACGGCCCGATCTCCGCCCCACTGGCACGGGACCGTTCCTGATCCGCGAATGGCGGCCGGGCGGCCCCATCGTTCTGGACCGGTTCTCCGGTTATTTCCGCAACCCGCCGGAAAACCGGCATCTGGTTTACCAACGGGTTCTGGAGAGCCGCCTCCGCCGCATCCTCTTCGAGATCAAGGCCATCGATTCCTACGAGGTCCAACCCGCCGCTTACCGGTCCTTGAAAACGAATCCGGATTTCAAACTGGTCCGCGGTCCCGCGACGTTGCACACCCACGTGGTTTGGAACCTCGACCATGGACCGTTCCGCCAACCGGAGGTCCGCCGGGCGTTGGCCCAAGCCATCGATCCGCGCCAGTTCATCGGCGAACTCCTCGACGGTCAGGGCATCCCGGTGAACCGGCTTTTTCATCCCGACGCCTCCTTCGCTCCCGACCCTCTCCCCATGCTCATCGGTCATGATCCTTCGGGCGCCCGCAAGGCGCTCGCCAATGCCGGCTACGAGAACCGGCTCCGCTTCACCCTCACCGTCGCGGCCGAAGACGAATTCCAACGCGAGGTCGCCCGTTACCTCCAGCGGCAATGGCGGCGTGTCGGCGTCAGCGTCCAACTCCGGCTGCTCTCCTACGGCAAAATGTCGGGGATCCGCTCCGGAAACACTCCGTTCGAAGCCGCGTTGTTGATGGATCCCCTGCCTTGGCATGCCGATCAATTCAGCCGCTGGCACAGCTCGGAAATCGGAGAAGGCCTGGGCAACTTCAACCGCCTCCGCGACCCCGGTGTCGATCGGCTCCTCGAGCGCCTGCGGGCCGCTTACGATCCCGCGGAACAGCATCGGCTGGCCACGGAACTGCAGGGAACCCTCTACAACCTGCACCCCTGCCTCCATCTTGCGCTGCGGGACAACGCCAGGGTGTTTCACCCGGGCCGGACGGAGGTCGTGGACAAAGCCCGTCCGGGCCCGTCCGAGGAGCGGCGGTCCGTCGGCTCCAGCCTTCTTTCCCTGACCCATGACCTCGCCTGGTGGGTGGAACGCCCCGAGCCGGCCGAATCCCCCGCCCCATGATCCGCCTGCTCGCCAAACACGTGTTGCTGGCCGGGGGACGCCTCCTGCTGCTCTGCGTCGCGATCTTCCTGATCCTGCGCAGCGCCGACACCTATTACGAAAGGGACCTCTCGCCGGTGGAATTCATCGAGGCGGTTTTCTCCGGTCGTCTCGTGCGAGCCCCGGGATTGCCCCCGTTGCCGGCGGCGATTCTCCACAGCCTGACCACCATCGTCCTCGCCCTTGTGCTGAGCTACGGGTTCGGCGGACCGCTGGGGATCATCCTCGGTCGCTACCGGATGGCTTGGGCCCAACTCATCGGCCACCTCCTCATCAGCCTGGCCCTGGCCACACCAGCGTTTCTGGTGGCCTACGCCGTTCTTTACGTGAGCCTCACCGATTGGGGGATTTTCATCGGGGGCGCTTCGGCCCTTGGGGCGGAGGCGAGTCCCCGGGCCTTTGCCGGCCAATGCCTGTTGCTGGCCATTCCCCTGTCCCTTCCCGGCATCGCCCTCATTGCCCGGCAAGTCTCCCAGACTGTTTTCCAAGCCTTCCCGGAAGGCTCGTTGAAGGCTTTCCGCTCCCTCGGCATCCCGCAGCGGCGGCTCTTCGACACCGTGATTGCCTCCGCGATCTGGTCGCCTCTGCTCCGGGCCCTTCCCTTTCTGCTTTCCCTCTTTCTGAGCGTCCTCATCGTCACCGAAACGGTTTTCTTCATTCCCGGTTTCGGTTATTCCCTGTTCAAGGCGGCCCGGGAATCCGATCTCCAGAGCCTGGCCGTCCTCAGTCTCTGGTCGAGCACCGCCCTGCTGCTGGCTCATGGCTTCGTGGACCTGCTCGAAGAATGGCTCAAGAGCCGCCATCCCGCGACTTCCGAGACCCGATGAACGCCGTTGCCTTCCTCTTCCCGCTGGTTCTCGCCCTTGCCCCGGGCGGTCCCGAGCCCCTGCGGGCCGGGACCGGACTGATCGATCCGCTGCGGGAAGTGGGGCAAGCGGCGGCGAACTCGATCCTGACCAACCTGGCGGTGGCGGTCATCACGTATTCTTTGGCCCTGGCCCACGCCTTCGCGTTGCTGTATTTCGGGGCGTGGACCCGCCGCATCCTCCAATTCACTCTGGGCACCCTCCTCTGCGTTTCGCCCATGGTCCTGCTCCTGGTGATCCATGCCGCCAAAGAGGACCTCGGGCTGCTCATCGTGTTTTCGCTGGCCGTCGCGGTCTATCCGTTGACCGCTCGGCTTCTGTTGAACCGGATTCACGACGCCGCCCCGGACTTTCATTTCCTCCAGGCGCGGATCTTGGGGCATGGGCCCTGGGGCGTCTTTCTGGGCTATGCCTGGCCGCGCTTCCTGCCCCTGACGCTTCCCTTCTTTTTCCTCGGCTTCATTCATTCCCTGCTGGTCGAGTCGATGTTCAGCTCCCTCGGCCTGATCCGCTTTCCCCAAGGCGAGACCTGGGGCGGTCTGATCCACCGCGGGCTGGACGAATTCCTTGACCGCCCCGAAGCCGTGTTCGCGCCGGGCCTCGCCATCATGGGCACCGCCTTCGCGACGTATGCCTGCATCCCGGTCTTCGACAAACTGATCTCCCTTCCGACCGAACCGACCTGAAGCATGAGCCCCCGCCTCCTCGAGGTCCATTCATTGAAGCTCAGCCTCAACCCGGCCTTCCTGACGGACCGGCCCAAGGAGGTTTTGCGCTCCGTGAGCTTCACCTTGGAGCGGGGGCAATCCCTCGCCATCCTCGGCCAGACCGCGGGCGGCAAGTCCCTGCTGCTGCGTTGTCTGAGCCGTTTCCTCCATGGATTGCCCGTTCGCGAGGTGGGGGGAGAGGTCCTCTTCGAAGGCAAGAACCTCCTGCGCACCAGCCAATCCAGACTGCTTTCCCTGCGCGGCTCCCGCATCGCCCACGTCCTCCAGGACGCCCACACCCTTTTCAACCCCCGCCTCACGATCCAACAACATTTCGCGACCATCCTGCGGATCAAACAGCGGAAACTCCCCCACCCGCTCGAACACACCATGCGGCAGTTGTATCGGGTCGGCATCCTCGAACCTGAATCCCTGCTCCTCCGCCGCGTCTACCCGGAAGAACTCGATACCGCGACCCGCCAGAAGATCATGATCGCCTCCGCCCTTGTCTGCGGCCCCCGGTTACTGGTCGCGGACGAACCCACCGCGGAATTCGACACCGGTTCGACCGCGCGCTTCGCCGCGCTGTTGGAGCAGCTCAAAAAGGAAGAGGGCCTGGCGGTGGTGGTGGCCACGGGCCGGTTGCAACGCGCCGAACAATTCGGGGACCGCATCGCCATTCTGGACCAGGGAAATCTGGTGACCTGCGCCACGCCACGCGACCTGTTCGGCCCGGAGGGACCCGAGGCCGCCCGGGCCTTTGTCCAGGGCAGTCTGCGGGCCGGTTCCAAACGGGAATGGCTCCTCGCCGGGGACGACAAAAGTTGAAGGTTGGCAAGCCGCCGCGCGCGGTGGAATCTCTCCGCCCATGAACCCCGAGCCCTCCCTTCCATCCGGCCAACAGGTCGGAATCATCACCGTCTCCGACCGCGCCAGCGCCGGTGAATACGAGGATCTCGGCGGCCCCGTCCTGCGCGAGGAGTGCCGGAGCCGGGGATGGGAGGTCATCGCAGAGGCCGTCGTTCCGGATGAAATCGATCGCATCCAACAAGCCATCCAATCCTTCTGCACCCAAGGCTGCACCCTCATCCTGACGACCGGTGGGACTGGCATCGCGCTCCGGGACGTCACCCCGGAAGCCATCCGCGGCCTCATGCGGGTGGAAATCCCGGGGTTCGGCGAGTTGATGCGCCGGCGCTCCGTCGAACTCACCCCCAACGCCATCCTTTCCCGCGGACTGGCGGCCATCGTCGGCCAAACCCTCGTCATCGCCCTGCCCGGGAAACCGCAGGGGGCGCTCGATTGCCTCCGGTTCGTGTCCGGGGCGATCGACCACACCGTGAAAATCGCGCGACGCCAGCCGACCAGTTGCTGATTTCAATCCGGCGATTGACGAAGCTGGACGGAATGATCGTCACACGGTATATTCAATTCCCCGTCATCCGGCGGGGATGGAAACGATTCCGATGCACCTGCTGCGCCTCCCCACGTCAATCGTCGCGGTCCTGAGCTTTTGCGTGGTCCCGGCCCCGCTTTGGGCGCAGACGACGCCTTCGCGGATGCTGGAGGCCGCGAACACGGCGCGGATGCAGGCCAGGATGGAGCAGGCCACGGGATACGCGGCACCGGAAACGCCCTCCAGGCCCTACATGCCGCCTGCGGCATCCAATCCGTCATCGAACCGGGACTTCGAACGGCGCGAAGAGGAAGCCGCCCTCAGCCGGGCCCGGCGGCTCAAGGAAGTGATGCGCGAAACCGCCGGGACGGTGCCCACCTTCGAGCGGCGCAAGGAGCCGGTCAGCACCGGCATCACGGACGGGAACTGGCAGTCCGAGCGTCTCGAACGGATCCGCGCCGGCTATTCCGGGGCACGTCCGGAGGAACCCCGGGGAATGCTCGCGCGGATGGGAGAAGCCATCGATTCCGTCGCCTCCAACGAGGAAGACTACATCCGGCGCCGCCGGGCCGGAGAACTTGAGGAAGGCTTTCATCCCTTGGAGCGGCTCAGCCCGGAACACCGTCAGGAAATGAACCGGGCCCCGGAACGGGAGGCGGAGCGGGATGCACCCGGCTTGCTCCAGAAAATCCCCCAGGCCGCCGGAGCCGTCACCGGAGGCATCGGCTCGGTCACCAGCAAACTGATCCCGGACCCGCGGCCCGGAGGAAGGTCGGTGGAACGGACCCGGGTCGAGCCCTCAACTTCTGGCGAAGAAGCGGCCGCCGCCCCCGTCGTCATCGGTGCCCCCGCCCCGTCGCCCACGCCCAGGGCTTCCGCCGCCCCGGCCGCCCCTCCCTCCTCCGCCAAGACCACGGCAGCGCCGCAAGTGGCGGTCGCCCCAGCCCCGGAGAAAAACGGTCCCGGCTTCACTCTCCCGTGGAACCGCCCGAAGAGTCCCACGGCCGGCCTGCAACCGGCGGAACTCACGGTTCCCACGCCGGAAGCCCCGGAAGCCCCGGAAGAACCCAGGAAGGAACCGGCTCCCAAGCCGAAACCGGCGCCGAAGCCTTCTCGGGTGACCATCGCTGGGCTGGGCAGAGGCCACGCTGCTCCCGCCAAGGCTCCCGACGGCCCGCTCGCCCCCCAGCAATTCCAAGTGGTCCAAAGTCCTACGGGAACGGAATTCTATCCTTACGACAGCCCCTCACCGGTGCCGAAAATCCTTCCGGAAGGCGGGCTGGTGGAAGTGAACAAGCCCGGGGAAGAGTGGTCCGGCGTGATTCTCCCGGACGGCACCGAGGGGATTGTCCGCACTGGAATGCTGCGCCGGGCCCGCATCAGTGAAATGCCACGGGAAGCCTTCGAGGAACCGGTTCCTTCCATGCCGTCGCCACGGGGAGGAAATTTCGAAGCGCCCGAAAATCTTTCCCTGCCCGATCTTCCCGCCCCGGATGATACCAGCGTGCCTCTGGGACAAGGCCTGCTTCCTCCCCTCCAGCCCGACAACTGATTCCTCCGATGATGGCAGACCATGCCTTCCGGTGGGATCCTCTCGCCTGGGTCGCTCTGGCTTCCGCCTGCGTTGCCCTGATGTCCGCTTGGGTCGCGGTGCGGAGCGTGGCGCGGATTTCCCGGACTCCACCGTCCGAACCGGAACCTTGCCATCCCCCCCCACCACCTGACTGGGCGGCCCCGTACTTCGACAGCCTCCTGCGCTGGGCGGATCGCGCCTGCCGGGATCTGGCCCTCGCCATTCATCTGGCGGAACAACCATCTGAATCCGGGCGGGAACAGCAGGCGAAATTCTCGGAGATCCGGGCCTCGCTTGCCCACCTGATCGATACCGGTCGCTGGTATTTCCCCAACGCTGTGGTGCCGGACCCGCGAACGGACCGGGATCATCCGCCGGCCTACCGGGGACTTCGACACCCCGCTCTGGATCTCCTCGTGGCCGCGCGGGAATTGATCGGGAAGACCGATCCGATCGGCGTGGCCGCGTTGGTCCGGGCCAAGAGCGAGTTCGTCTCCCATATCCAGATTCTCATCAATCCGGGCCGTCGTGAGGAAGGGATCGCCCGGGTGCTCCAACGATTCGCGGCGGTGGGCGAGGAACCGGATCAACTCGGTTGAACTTGGGCGGATTCACTGGTCTACTGGCGCGGCGCATGAACCCCCGGGCCACCGTCCTCAACGCCATCGTGCTCTGCTCGGCGCTCTATCTGCCGTATCTCGGCTCCATCGAACCCCGTGGTGAAGAGCCCCGGCGGATTCTTCCCGCCCGGACCATGATCGAGAGCGGGGATTGGATCGTCCCGAAGATCGGCGGGGCCGTCTACCAAAAAAAACCTCCGCTGATCAACTGGTCCATCGCGGCGGCCTTCCTGGTCACGGGGACGCGGAGCGATTGGGCGGCGCGCCTTCCCTCGGTGCTTTGGCTCACAGGATTCGTGGTGACGGCGGCCCTCGCCTTGCGGCGAAGATTCGGGGAAACCGGGGCCCTCTCCACCGGCCTTTTTTTCGTGACGACCCTCGCCATGATGGACAAGGGGCGCACCGCGGAGATCGAGGCCATGTATGCGGCCCAAACCGGGATTGCCTGCGTTCTCTGGGGGGTTTGGTGGAGTGAGGGAAAACCATGGCGGGCCTACACGATTCCCTGGATCTTTCTCGGTTTGGGTATGCTCACCAAGGGCCCCGTCCACCTCGCGTTGTTCTATGGCACCGCGATTCCGGCGCTGGTTTTTTCCCGTCGGCTCAAGGAGTTGCTCTCCCTCCCCCACCTCACCGGGCTGCTCCTGATGGCGGCCGTTTTCCTGCCTTGGACGATCCTGAACCTGCGGCTCACCGGGGATCCCGGAAAGACCACCGGCGTCTGGGCCGGGGAGGCGGCGGAGCGGATTCGTTTCGCGGATCTCAACTTGAAATCCTGGTTGCTCCGCCCGGTGCAAGTGGCCGGCGATCTGCTTCCCTGGACCCCGTTGCTCATCCTGACCTGGTGGCAAACCCGCTCCCTGCCCGGCCCGACCGATCGCCCGCCGGAAGTGGCCAAATGGGACCACGTGATCCGCGGAGCCGGCTGGGGAGTGGTCTTCGGTCTGGCCGTTCTCCTCCTGCTTCCCCACGGCTCGGCGCGCTACTGCCAGCCTCTCTTCCCGGCCTTGTTCCTCTGGACGGTGCACCAGTTCAACCGTCTCGGTGAAGCGTCACGATCAGAGATCGACCGCCAATGGGCGCAGGCCAACCTCGCCGGGGGATGGCTGGCTTTCGTGGTCATTTTGAGCGCGGCCGTCGTGGTCCCGCTTCTCCTGCAGAGCGCCTGGCTTCCGGGAGGGCTGGCCGCCCTCGTGTGCCTCGCCATCGCTCTCCTGCCCCACCTCCCCGGACAGGGAAAAACCGCCTCCGCCCCGCTGCTCCACACCTGCCTGGTGATGGCTGGATTTGCCGGAGGCGGTCTGCTCCACGCCGGGGTCTACATGGACCAGAAGGGCGATCTCCGCCAAAACGGCCGAACCATGGCCAGCCTCTTTCCGGACCCTGACCGCCCCCTCATTTTCTACAAGACCGGTTATTTCCGTTCCCTCCTTTATGTGCGGCGGCCTTACCGTGAACTGAACTCCGGAACCCAACTCCGCCCCGGCCCCGCTTACCTCGTGATGCCCGAAAAGGAACTCGCCTCCAAATCAATCCTGGCCCTGCAACAAAGCCACGTCGTGACCGAAATGGCCCGTCCCATCTGGGAGGAGAGAAAACTGGCCATCCTCCGCATCGACCCGAAGAACCGATGACCCCGTTGTCCCTCCGACGCGATCTCCGAGCCAGCTGGCTCCTCACCAGCGGCTTTCTGCGGCGCCACCGGCTCGCCGTCGCCCTCACGCTCCTCCTCACCGCATGGTGGGCCCTGGCTGTCGGCTTCCCCAACGACCCCGGCTGGGTCCGGTGGATCGGCGCCGGCAAGGACAAGCAGATCCGCGAAATCGCGCACCGGATCGGAGCCACCGGCAGTCTGGCCCAATACAACATCGTCATCGTCATCGCGCTCTGGGGGATCGGCCGGGTCCGGCGTTCCCGCTATCTCCAGAAACTCGCCCTGGTCACGTTCATGACCACCGTTCTGGCCGGAGCCTTCTGCAATCTGCTGCGCTTTCCCATCGGCCGGGCCCGTCCGCACACCGGGGAATCCCACCTCACCTTCAAGGGACCGCAGTTTCAGGCCCGATACCACGGCTTTCCTTCCGGGCACACCTCCACGGCCTTTGGCACCGCCGTTCCCCTGCTCATCGCGGTGCCCGAAGTGGGCGTTCCCGCCACTGCGTTCGCCGCCGCCATGGCCTGGGCCCGGGTCTACGACAAACAACACTACCCCACCGATGTCACCGTCGGCGCCATCATCGGCATCATCGCCGGCATCGCCGGAGGTTGGCCCATGCTCCGGCTGCGGCGTCGCCTCAAACGCGCACCGTAGGTAGCCCATGCCGTCGCGCCTCCAACGCAACCTCGCGCAGCGCCTCTTTCCGGACGAAGCCGGAAGCGCCGCCTTCCTTGAAGCGCTCCAGAGTCCCGGCCCCGAACAGCGCGCCATCCTTTGGACCGCTCCGCCGGACCCGGTCTGGCGCGAGGCGCATGCCGCGACACGCCCTCCGGTCACCTCCGCCTGGCCTTGGCCTGATTGGCTCGATCCCGTATCCCCCGGTTTTCGTCCCGGTCAGGATCCACGGCACGAGTCCGGTGCGTTCTACTCGCTGGACCTCTCCTCCGTCTGGGCGGCCTCCCCTCTCCTCACCCTGGCCACGCCCCCGGAGCCGCGCATCCTCGACGTTTGCGCGGCTCCGGGAGGCAAATCCATCTTTGCCCACCGGGCCCTGTCCCCGGGACTCTTGCTTGCCAACGAAGTGATTGGCAAACGACTCGGCATTCTCCGCCACAATCTGGCCCGGTGCGGCATCCGCCCCGCCTTCACCCAAAGGCTGGACCCGGCGGACCTGGCCACCGCCCTGCCGGAGGCATTTGATGTCGTCCTGGTCGATGCCCCCTGCTCGGGCCAGTCCCTGCTCACGAAGGGGATCGAAAACCCCGGCTGCTTTCACGACACGGTGATCCAGCACAACGCCCGCCGCCAGAGACGGATCCTCACCGCGGCGGCCCGGACGGTGGGACCGGGAGGTCACCTGCTCTACACCACCTGCACCTTCTCCCCGGAAGAGAACGAAAAAGTGATCGGTTGGTTTCTCAAGCGGACTCCGTGTTTTCACGCGCTCCCGGTCCCCCACCTCGACCCTTGGCGCTCCCGGCTCCACGAGGCTCCATCCTACCGCCTCTTTCCCGGTGAAGGCCTCGGGGCGGGCGGCTTCAGTTGTCTCCTGCGCCGCGAGGGAACCGGCCCGGTCACGACGGAAATCCAGCCTTCCTTGCTGGCCTATCCGGTGAGGCAAGAGGACCCGTGAGTCCGTTGCGAGAGGCTTTCAACGGGTCTCCCGTCACTGGGACTTGCCCCGCCCCAAAACGGGCAGCACGGATTCCACCCGCCCGCCGCGGATGCCGTAGAGCACATCATGGAGATTCACCACCGGATCACAGTGCGGGACGATGACCTCGAGCACTTCCCCGACCCGATACTCCCGGGTGGCCGAGGAGACCGTGATCATCCCATATTCATCCGACCGGGCGGAATACTCAAACCCCGGTTCGCCGACGACACGGGCCGGTGGCAGATTCAGGGTGAGCGCCTTGGACCCGGCATCGGTCACGAGGGTTTCCGCCGGATGATTGGCATTGATGATCGTGGCCAGCACCGTGAGGGATGAGGCGAAATCGTCATAGACCACGTCGTTGCGGACACCACCGATCTCCAGATACTGGCAATCCATGAAAAGATAACTGCCGACCTGGACATCGGTGAACCCGGGGATCCCGTCCATCATGTCATAGGTGCCGGTGCCGGCTCCGCTGAAGATCTCGAGGTTCAGACCGGAAGCCACCATCAATTCGCGCGTCGCCACCACCGGAGCGGAGAAAATGACGTCGGTTCATGGCAGCGGGAACAGTTCGCCGGAGTGGCAGCAGGATCCGTGACAAACTCCGGACTCAATTTCCCCCCCCGGGAACCGGAGCCCGGAGCGACCGGCCGGGGCGGGCCTCCTCCACGAGGCGGCCATTGCGCACCACGGCGGTTCCGGCCACCAACACCCATGGAATTCCTCCGGATGGCCGCGCCGCGTCTTCATAGGTGGCGGGGCTGCCGACCGTTTCAGGTTGGAAAATGACCAGATCGGCAAAGCAGCCTTCCTGCACGCGCCCCCTCTTTTTCATCGACGGGACGCGGGTCTCAAGCCTCCGGGCGGGCATCAGGCTCATCTTGGCCAGAGCCGTCCGCAAATCCAGAACGCCGCGCTCCCGGACGTAGAATCCCAGCATCCTCGCATAAGTTCCCGCATTCCGGGGATGCCCGGGAAGACCGTCGCTCGCAATCATCGCCAGCGGATGCGATACCGCGCCGGTCACCGTCTCCTCGCGATTGGAGTGCACGATGACCAGCCCGCCGGTCTGCCGGAACCGGGCAAAACTGGCTGGGGTCAGGCGCTCCCCGGTGGCTCCCCATTGCATGTCTCCGTAGCTGATGCCATAACGCTCCTCCCAGCCTTCATTGAAGAGCGGGGACTGGATCTCCGTCATGCCGGCGGTCCACGGATACACCTCGCAACTGACGTCCCGACCGGTCGCTTGCAAGTCTGCGACCAGCCGCAACAGCGCGGGCGTGCTGGTGGTGGCGGTGGCCTGCAGGTGCACGACGTGCAAGGGCGCCCCGGTGCGGGTGGCCATCTCCGCCAGGCGACGCACTTCCTCCACGGCTTCATCCCGTCGCCCGCGCAAGTGCACATGACAACCGGCCCGGTGCGCCGCCGCCACCTCGAACATGGCCTCGATCTCGGCCTCCGTGGCCGCCGGGGTGTAGCCGAACCCGAATCCCACCGCCGCCGCGCCTTCCGTCAACCCGCGCGCCAATTCCCGGCGCAACTCTTCGAGTTCATCCTGCGATGCCGTCCGGGTGGCCGCGCGGGAATCCGACTTCGGCAGAAAGGAGGGGAGATCTCCCATCACTTTCATCCTCACCGGGATATGCCCGGCCGAGACCCCGTGGTTCAGACGGGAGACACCTGCCCGTTCCCCATACCACCGGGCCACCCCGGCCGTGCCGGCTTCCAATTCAAGAATGCTCGTCACTCCGTCCCTCGCTTTCAGCCGGATGCTCTCCTCGTCGAAGGCATGCTGATGCAAATCGATGAAACCCGGCCCCACCACGAGCCCCCGGGCATCGATCACCTCGCGCCCGCTCAACGGCCCCTCCGATATCGCGACGATCATCCCGTCCCGGATGCCGATCCCGCGGACTGCATCGAGCCCGCTTTCGGGATCCATCACCCGCCCGCCGCGGATCACCAGATCGAATGGCTCATCCGCCGCCGGCAAATCCCGCCCGCCCCAAAACCATGCGGCGAACAGGACCAACCAACCGGAAAGGCAGGAAAACCGCTGCATCGCCAGATTCACGGGCGCAGGATCCGAATTCTTCAGAGTTTGCGCGATGACAAAGTCCTTTCTTGCAGGAGACAGTGCGGCACGATGGAAACGCTCCCCTCGAAGCCAGTTGTGATTCCCCTGAGCAAGGGCAAGATCTTCCTGACCCTGCTCGGCTCTCTCGCCTTCGTCGCCCTCGGCATCTGGTTCCTGGGCACCAAGGATCCGGAACTGTCGTCCCCGGTGGTGAAGGTCGTCGGTGGCGTGGCCGTGCTGTTTTTCGGCGCCTGCGGGCTTTTCGCCCTGACCAAACTCTTTGATTTCCGACCCGGCCTGGTCATCGATGCCGAGGGGATCATCGACAATTCCAGCGCCGTCGCCGCGGGACGGATCCGCTGGGAGGAGATCACCGGACTGTCCGTGACCACGATTCAAAGAACGCAGATCCTCAACATCCTCGTCCGTTCTCCGGAAGCCCTGCTCGAGGGTAAGGGCCGATTGGCGAGGATGGCCGGGTCCGCAAACATCGGGATGACCGGAACCCCCGTCAACATCTCCTCCCACGCCCTGAAGGTCCGGTTCGATGACCTCGGACCGCTGATCCACCACTGGTGGGTTGCCTACCACCAGACTGGGCCGACCCCGGAACCGACGGGTGACAGCCCGACCCCAAGCTGAGCCGCTTGTTGGCTCAGCGCAGCGGGTGTTGCTTCAACAATTCTTCCGTGGTGTAGAACTGGATCCGGCCGGGATTGGCCGCGCGAATCGCCTTCACCTGCGCCGTTGAGATCGCTTCGGCCTGATTGCCAAAGCTGTTGCGCACAAAGGTGAGGACGGCGGCCATTTCGTCGTCCTTAAGCATCCCGGCGAAAGGCGTCATGGGGACCTGGCCATCATACTTCTTGCCACCGATCTCCAGAGGTCCCATCAGCCCATACATGGCGAGCTTGATGATCCGGTCCGGATCCCCCGACACCCAGGGACTCTTTTCCAGCGAGGGAAACGCGGGATCAAGACCCTTGCCATTCGGCTGGTGACAGGTGCCACAGTGCCCCTCCCGGAAATAGATCTTCTGGCCCGCCAGATACTGCGCCTTCGCTTCCGCGCTGAGATGGGCGGGCGCGGGCAACTCGGGATGATCCGGTGTCTCCTTCTCCGCAACTCCGGCCAAACGGTCCGCGGCGGTCTTCGCGGCGGCCTTGCTCCACTCGTCGAGCGGTTGGGCGGAGGCGGTCGCCACGATTCTGGAGGCGGTGGCGGCATCCGGGAGCCATGAGGCGGCCACCAGCGCTTCGAGCCGGACCCGTCCTTCCGGATCCACGGCCGCCTTTTCCAGCAGCGGCGCGAAGTCCGGGACACGATGGGTGTTGTAGCGGAGCACCCGCACGGCGGCGGCCCGCGCATGGAAATCCCGGGACTCGAGCATTTGCCGGAGCAAAGACTCGTCCACCGCGTTCAGGCCCCAACTGGTCCAGAGCGCCTCGAGCACATGATGTTCATGGCGCGGATCCTTGGGATCGAGACCGCCGACCCACGACTTCAAGGCCGGGAGAACCGCGGTCACCGGATGTTCCCGCAACTCACGGCGCGTGCGATACCGCGTCCGGATCTCCGGTTCCTTGAGGTTTTCGAGCAAGGCCGGAATGGCCGCGCCATCGACCGGCGCCGGCTTCAACAGCGGACGGCCGGGGTAGGTGATGCGGTAGATCCGACCGTGGACATGGTCGCGCAGCGGATCCCGGGCATTGTGCTGCATGTGGCCGATCAGGACGTTATGCCAGTCCACCACGTAGAGACTGCCATCAGGCGCGAACTCGAGGTCCACGGGGCGGAAGTTCCCGTCGCTGCTCTTCAGCAAATCATGACGATGCGCCGTTTTCCAACCGGTCCCTTCGTCCTCGATCTTGACTTGTTTGATCCCGAGAAACCCGATGGCGTTGCAGTAGATCAGATCCCCCTGGACCTCGTCCGGAAAGTGACGGCTGCTGACCACTTCCAACCCGCTGGTGGGCCGCACCTTGTGCCCCTCCGGAACCAGGTCGCGGGCCGATGGCGTCTTGCTGCCGAAGGTCGGCTTCACTTCAAGTGGCAAGGCGTAATTCATCGTCGTGCCGGAAGTGTGCAGGAGAAAGTCCTGCCCCCACCCGTCGAACACGAAACCCCACGGGTTCGGGATGCTCATCTGGATGGTGCGTTCCAAGTGCCCCCGCTGCGGACTGTAACGGAAGAAACCGCCATCGACACACCGGACCGGGCCGTAAGGTGTTTCGATGTTCGAGTGCAGGAACACGCCTTCACACATCATGAACGCCCCACTCGGATCGGCCGTGTAGGCACTGATCGCGTGGTGGGTGTCGTGCGAATCGAAGCCTCCAAGCACAATCTCCCGGCTGTCCGCCCGGTCATCGCCATCCGCATCCCGGAGCAACACAAGATTCGGTTCCTGCGACAAGTAAACCCCTTCCGGAGCAAACTCGAAGCCGATCGGCAAATGCAACTTGTCTGCGAAGATCGTCTCCTTGTCCGCCCGGCCATCCCCGTTGGTGTCCTCATAGATGATCAGTTTGTCGTCCGGCAAGGCATCACCGGGGCGATAGTGCGGATACGTGGGCATGACCGCCACCCAGAGCCGTCCCTTGTTGTCGAAGGAGAGCTGCACCGGATTGGCGAGGTTGGGGAATTCCTTCTCACTGGCGAAAAGCTCGACCTTATAGCCGTCCGGAACGGCAAGGGACTTCACGGCATCCTCTCCGTAGAGATACTCCTTGCTGCCGTTCTTCACGCTGGGTTGATAGTTGGTCGGCACCGGAGGCAGCGGATGGGTTTTCCCATCGTCCACCACCAGCGCCGTCTTGGCCCCGGAGGCCACGTCATGGATCAGTTCGTCCCGCAGGGCGGCCATCTCCCGCGTCTTCCGGACCTCGTCGGGATAATTCTGGGGCCCAAACGGGTTGTAGCGCTGCCCATGGGTGTGGACTCCGTTGAGGATGTTGTAGTCGCAGTTCCAAAACCAATCCTTCTGCCGGACCGCCGCGTGGAGCAGCTTCGGATCCGCCTTGGATTCCCGGGCCTGCTCCCCGTAAAGTCCGGTCGCGAGAAGCCGCGCGACCAGTTGATACCCCTCTTCATTGGGAACGAAGCCACCGGTCGTCAACGGAGTTTTCGCCGCGGCATAAGCGGCCCGGGTCGGTTTGAAGAGATCGATGAACGTCAATCCACGCTTCCTCGCCACGCTCTCCACCGCGGCGGAATAGAGGATCAGACTCGCGTTTTCCTTTTCCCCGTCCGGCAGGTCGCGCAGGGCGGTCTGGTTCTCGAAAGCCACCGGCGATACCAGGACGAGGCGCGGAGCCTCCTTGCCATTATAAGCCTTGCTCAAGGTATGCCCAACCCAGGCATCCAGCTCCGCCTCGAAATTGGCCACCCGGGCGGGACCGTCGAACGATTCGTTGTAGCCGAAAAACGCCACGATCGTGTCCGGCTGCAGATGGGTCAGCCACTGGTCCGGGGTCGAGTAAAATCCCTTGCCGTTGTGCACCTTTTTGTCCGGATGAAACGCTTCCGCACCCGGGAACGCCCACTGGGAAACCCGCGCCGGATGAGGCCGGAACCCGGGGGTGTCCCCCACGTGTCCCATGTTGCGCAAAAAGAGCTGATGCCCGGGGTAACGCAGATGCAACTCCGTCTCGATCCGGCTGTAATGGACGTCGCGCTCGGCCAATCCGTTGCCGATGAGCACGATGCGCTCTCCCCGGGTCGGCGGTGCCACGGCTTGCGAGCGGGTCTTGGCCGCGGCCGGGGGTTCGGCGGAGGGGGCATGGGGAGCCACGTCTTGGGCGGAAACCATCAAGGTGGTTGCCAGCCAAGCGATGCAGGGAATCAGGAAACGGGTCATGACAGGGGTGGGATCTTCGTGTCCTCCGGGGCGGAGAAGAAGGAACCGAACAGGAAAAAACCGGTGTTCGCAATCACTTTCGTCGCGAAGAAATCGCGTCAGATCTCCAGGGCGTTCGCGGCATCGCCAAACTGGTCTACCTCAACCCCCATCCGTTTCATCAGCGCCAGATGCAACCGGCAGAGCTTGCGATTCGGGTCCTCCATCAAATCGTGGAAGCGGTTGCCCCGGACCGTGCCCCCTCCGCCCCCGGCCAGGACCACGGGCAGCTGGCGGGAATCGTGGGCGTTGCCATCAAACAGGCTGCTGGTCAGCAGAATCATGCTGTTTTCCAGCAGCGTCCGCTCCCCTTCATCGGTCTGGTGCATTTTCGTCAAGGCCTCGGCCCAGAGCTTCACTTGGAACTCATTGACCCGCTGATACATCTCCAGCCGCTTTTCGTCCCCGGCATGGTGGGAAAGTTCGTGAATCCCGGAACTGATCCCGTCCAGCGCGGCAAAGCGCATGTTGGAGAGGTCGTTGTTCATCATGAAGGTGGCCACCCGGGTCCGGTCCATTTGAAACGCCAGCACGAGGATGTCGAACATCAGCCGGATATGCTCTTCCGCCACCGCGGGGATTCCGGGCCCGGGACGCTGCATCGTGGGCTTGGTCACCGTCGGCATCCAACCAGCCCCGTTGGTTTCCGACCGGCTGAATTGCTCCGCCTTGACGATGCGTTGTTCCAACTCTCCGACCGAAGTCAGGTATTCGTCCAGTTTCTGGCGATCCCGGCTGCTGAGACGGACGCGCAGGCTCCTGGCGTCCGCGTTGACCAGATCGAGAATGCTCTTCTCCCGGACCCGCTTGCTGCCGTCGTCGAAGAGTTGGTCGAACGCCTGCTGCGGGAAAATTTCTTTGGGAGCCGGCGTGACCGGACTGCTCCAGGAAAGGTAGGCCGAGTAGATCGAGGTGAACCCGGAGTCCGTCGCGTAATGGGGCCGCTCGGTGCCCAGAACGATGTTGGACACGGGCGTGAATTTCCCGGTACGCGCGGCCACGATCTGGTCCATGGTGGTGCCGACCTCCACATCCGTGGTGGTCTTTTTCACCCGGAGTCCGGAAAGCACGTTCATCTTCGGGTAATGACCGCCTTCCCCCTCCACCGTGCTCGGGTTCCAAAGACCGCGGAAGACATTGAGATGGGCCTTGAGCGGCTCCAACGGCGTGAGCGACTTCTGGAACCGCAACCCTCCGCCTTCCTCCGCCGCCCCCCAATGGTACGGGTTGACTCCATTCCCGGTGAAGCAAACCGCCAACCGCCGCGGGGCCACGTTGACCGAGGGCTTGGTCGAATCCGCTCCAAAAGCGGTGATGGATTCCAGCCACGGCAAGCCAAGGGCCACACCGGTGCCCCGGAGAAATCTGCGTCGGTTCAGGTTCATGGTCGTGTGGGGATGATGGAAGAATGGGAAGCCACGCCGGTAGGCTCGCGCCGGGCGTTGCGGAATTGCCGGCTCTGCACCACCGTCACGACGGCGGCGGAAACCTTGCCTCCTTGGGCGTCGAGCGCGCTCTGCATCTCGGCGAGAAGCGCCTTGTCCGTGGTCAACACCCTCCGCCCCAACGCATATCCGAGCAACTTCCGGCAGAATTGTTCCCGCACCTCGCTCTGGTGCTCCTGAAGATACTGGCGCAACCCGTCAATCCCCGCCAGCTCGGTCCCGTCCCGCAACCTGCCGGTGTCGTCGATTTTGTCTCCGGCCTCGTCCATGGCCCGGAAACGGCCGATCGGATCGAACGACTCCAACGCGAAGCCCAGCGGGTCGATCCGGTCGTGACACACGGAACAGGCTTGGTCCGCCCGATGCGCTTCCAAGGCCTCGCGGAGAGACGCCGGTTTCACCGCGTTCTCCGGGAGTTTGGGCACGTTCGGCGGCGGGGGAGGCGAGGACTGACCGAGGATCACGTGATACAGGTAATCCCCGCGCAACACCGGGCTGGTCCGATTCGGTCGTGAGGTCTTCGTCAGGATGCAGCCCATCCCAAGCACGCCGCCACGGTGGCGGTCCGCGACGTTGACCTCGCGGAATTCCGGTCCCGTGACCCCGGGAACCCCGTAGTGGTGGGCCAGGCGCTCGTTCAGAAAGGTGTAGGCTCCGCCCGTGATATCCCCCACCGGCCGATCCTCACGGAACAGCTTGGAAAAGAAAATCATCGGCTCACGGGCAAAATCGGCTCGCAACCCGGCGGTGAACTCGGGGAATTTCCGTTGATCCACCGAGTCCGCCCCCTCGAACCCCTTGAACCCGAGCCACTGGCCGGCGAATTCCTGGGCCAACGCCTCCACCCGCTGGTCACGAAGCATGCGCCGCGCCTGCGCCGCCAGCACCTCCGGCTTGGTCAGACTCCCCCCCGACGCCGCCTCGCGCAGCTCGCGGTCAGGCATCGACGACCAGAGGAAATAACTGAGCCGGGAGGCGAGTTCCCAAGCGGAGAGAGGTCCGTCGATCCCCGGCGCGGCCACGGTTTCGGCAGGCCGCGGCTCCGGTTTGTAGAGAAAGTTTGGAGAGACCAACACCCGGACGAGGACCTCGCGGGCGGCGGATTCCCGATCCATCCCGGCAGCGACTCCCCGCTGGTAGAGCACCTCGAGATCGGCGGCTTCCTCTCTGCCGAGCGGCCGGCGCCAGGCGCGGGCGGCGAACAGCCCGAGCTGGGGGCGGACAGCTTCATCCCAAGCCTTTTTCTGCTTGTCGTCCATCCGCCCCGGAGCGGTGAACATCCAGTCCTTCTTCATCGCCTTCAACTCCTCGCGCTCCCGCTCGGAAAGCATCTCCGCTAACTGGGCATCGCTGAAGTAATAGACCGTGTGGTTCGGCGTGTTGCGATACAGGTTGCCCGCCACCTGTTCCAAGAGCCGCTCATGCGCGTCCGGGAACGCCGCCCTCATAACATTGAAATCCGCCATTGTCCGGCGGGCCGTCTCCGTCTGGATTTTCCACACGGTGAGGACTCCGGGCAGGATCTTGCCCACCTCCGGCGGGGCCCCGGTGGTCAGGGTCCATTGGATCGTCGCCTTATCCGCTTCCGGATTCTGCAGATCCAACCGGGTATCCGCCCGGACCCGCCAGGCGTTGTCCGGCAAAGGCAGGGTGAAAACCTGCGGTGCCGCCAGCGCAAGCACGTGCGGCTCAAGGGTCCGCCCGGCGTGCGGATGTTTCCCGAACGCTCCCCTCACCTGTTCCAACTGCGCCAAGCGCTTCCTCGTCTGGTCCGCGTCAGGCGGCGCGGGAGCAGCCGACAGGCTCTTCCGATCCTGCGCGATCTGGCGGTCCAACCAGGCGAAGTAGTTGAGCACCTCTTTTCCCGCCCGGACCTCGATCGCGGTGATGAGGGCAATGTCCCCGGCCGGACCATCGCCCGTGTCCCCGATGCAGAGGCGCACCTGCTTCTGCCCCTTGACCTCAAGTTGCATCGGGTAGGGTCGGATGCCGTCGGAATCCTGCTGACGCCGCTGCACTCCCCATCCCGGCCGTTTCGGGTCGTTCCAAGACAGAAGATCTTGCTGGATGGCTTTGATCTTTTCCACCACCGCGGCCGGCGGTTTCCCGGGCGCGGCCGGGTCCGGCCCCGGCAACTCCCGCCAAGCGACCCGGGTCAGGTCGAGAAAGCGGGAGGGAGGTTCCACGCCGTTCAGCAGGTTCCACCAGTTTTGCAGGAAGGGAAGACGCAACCCGCTCTCCCGGGCCAGCTCCGCGAGGGGCCGCTGCCCATGGTGATGCTTCCAGCAGGCCAGCATGTAATCCGCCTCCCGCTTGTCTTCAAAATCCTTGGGCAGATGCGGCGCCGCCTTCTGTTGATACCACACGTAAAGCGCCTGCTGCGCCTGCGCCTTCCACTGCTCCGGACCGCGTAGCCCAATCCGCTGCGGATGAAAGCGGATGCCGCTGCCGGGAAGAATGGTGGCACGATCCGCGATCTGCCGCGCCGCTCCGAAATACTGGTCGAGTTGCCGGGGGCTGAGAAAGAGCACGTCCCCCGTGTTCGAGAACCCCTCGCCGCCTCCGCCGTCCGACTGGAATTCGCTGGAGAACCCGTAGGCGTGCCCCGTGAGATCCCGGATCGTGAAATCATATTCCGCATGCGTCAGCCGCCGCAGCGTGACTTGCCCAGGATCACCGGGTTCGCCGATGGCGTCCAGCGCGGCGGTGACCCAAGCGAGAAGCGCTCTACTTTCCGGGGCCGGCAGAGCTTTGGCCTTGGGGGGCGGCATCTCCCCGCTCTCCACGGTATCAAAGACCTTCTCCCAGAGCCCGGACTCGGCCGCCACCTGCGGATCCGCGGACAACGCCTTCAAATTCACGCCGCCCTTGGTCTTGGCCCCGCCATGGCACTCATGGCAATAACGCTCCAGGGTCGGACCGACCATTTCCCAAGAGGGAGACGCCCCCACAGGCACGGTCCCGAGGGTCAAGACAACAAGGAGGATTGCGGAATGGCGAATCGAAAACAAAACGGGGGACGGTTGAATGAAGGAAGCAACCGGGAGGGTTTACGACGGAAACCCCGGTGCGGGCTCCGCCAAACGATCTCCCCTGCAGCGACACCCTACAAAGGTCACCGCCCCGATCAAGCGCGGATCTACGCCGTCCCCCCCCTCGTCCGACGGGGCGATGTTGGATCAAAACGGGATGTCTCCATCCGGATCCTCAGGGGATTCGTCCGGAGAACCACCTTCCGAATCGATCCAAAACCCATTGAAAAGATCAATCGCTGCCTCCAGAAACGGCTCGGCACAAACGTCCTCCGGTTCCTTCCCCCCGCTTGAAGAAACCGCGTCGCCGTCCGGCTCCGGCTCCGCCACGGGCTTGTTTTTTTCCGCGGCGGCGGCGCGCTTTCGATCCTCGAACTGCTGCTTGGCCAGTCTGTAATCGAGGAAATGCAGAACGGCCTGAATATCCTCGGTGAAACTGTAAACGTAGGCATCGTAATACTGCTCCAACGTGGCCTGCCGGATGATGAGCTTTTCCAAGAGGAAAAGCATCAGGGCTGGCTTGTGCTCGTTCTCCTTCATGAACGCCTCCCACCAACGCCGGGCCACATCACGGGCGTCCTTCCATCCCACCTTCTCCAACGCCTGCTGGATGTAGACACTGACCAGCGGGTTGCCACCTGAGTGGATCGGTTGGGTTCCGGATGGTTCCTGCGCCGATGCCGGAGCCAGCCAACTGGAGGCAATCGCCCGCAGCTCAATGTCCTTGCGTTTCGGCCTGCGTTTTTTGCTCGTCACCAACCGGGGCGGGGCGGTTCCCGCGACGCAGTCTTCATTGATGACCACCCGGGTGACGCCCTGATCCGCCAGCCGCGGCCAGCTTTGGTCCATCCGGTTGACACTCTCATGAAGAATCCGTTGCAAACCGCGCGCCCCAGCCCCCAACCGGGCAGTCCGCTCCGCCAGTTTCCCCACCGCAGCATCACTGATTTCCAGCCGGATGCCATGAACCCGGGCGATCTCCTGCTGCCGCTGCCAGGGACCATTCTGCGTCTTGTCCGAAAGAATCCGACGATATTCTTCCACCCCCAGTTCATGGAGCACCGCGAGGGAGCCGAACCGGCCCATGAACTCCGGGATCATGCCGAACTCGTCGAAGTCCTCGGTTGTGGCCTGACACAACGAGGCAAAGATCGGGCGCTCCTCGCTCACCCCGGCCTCGGACCGCACCTGCTCAAGGAAACCGACCTTCCGCTGATCATCCCGGCCGATCCGCTTGTTCACCAGTTCGGGCAGCCTGACAAAGGCCCCCGCACAAACAAACAGCACCCGGCTCGTATCCACCGGGGCATGTTCGTATCCCTCCGCCCCCTTGCTGATCCGGCCGTCCATCAGCGTCAGCAAACCCTGCTGCACCCCTTCCCCGCTGACGTCCCGGACGAGATCAACCGCGCGACGAATTTTATCGATCTCATCGATGAAAATGATCCCCCGTTCCGCGACCCGGGGATTTCCACCAGCTGCATCCATGAGGTTCCGCACCACGCTTTCCACCGAGGTCCCCTTGTAACCGGCCTCGACGAGTCCGCTCGCCGAAGAAAAACCGACCGGCACCCCAAGGAACCGTGCAAGGATCTTCACCATGTAGGATTTGCCACAACCGGTCGGTCCCAACAACAGCAGATGACTCCCACGGTGACCGTCAGGATTCGGCTCCACCTCGCGCAAGGATAGCGATACATAGTGATCATAAACCGCCCGGCAAACCGCTCTCTTGGCAACCTTTTGACCCACAATGTAGAGGTCGAGCTCGGCCTCCATCTCCTCCGGGGCCGGGAGGAGGCGGAGGGGAGAAGAAAATGCCCCACTGAGCCCCGTAGAATCAACGTCAGGACCGTCAGGATACATGTCAGATTTCATGAGATGGAACTTTCCAGGTTGGACTCCGGACTTCTCCGCCGGATGTATTTGTTGTTTTGGTTAGTCTTACAACAACCCCCCGCTCGGGGAGTCACGGACGCCCGGCAAGGGGCTTCACCGCTTCAGGCCTGCGCTCAGGTAATAGCCCTGACCGTGCTTCACCTTGGCGATCGTCGAACCAGCCTTTGCCATGGTAGAAAAATGATAGCGCAGATTGGCCTCGGTATAGTCGCCACCGAGATCCTCCTTGAGCCGGCGGATCAATTCCGTCCCGCTCACCGCATCCTCGGCACGCTGTGGCAGGACCTTGGGCAAGAGTTCCCGCAAGAGGTCACGCAGCGCCCGCGTTCCCTGAACGCCTTCCCGGTTTCCGGCAAAGCCCGCCCCCCCGGACTCTTCTGCACCGCGGCCATCGAGTTCCGGATCCTCCCCGGGAGACGGTTCAGCGACCTCGGGCAAAACCACGGACCAATCGACCTCAAGTTCTTCGACCAGCATACGAATCGTCTGGGAAAGCGCTTTCGAGGTTACGACCAGAACGGGCGAGGTGAAGTCGGTCGCCTCGTCCCGGTGTTTCCGGGGGGCCGAGGGATAGTCATGGTCAAAGCCTCCGTACTTCTTGCGGAAAGCCTCGCGAAACCCGAGCGAATTGGAGACCACCACCTTGCCCGGGATGGATTCGGGGGTCTCCATCAGGTATTTCCCGATGCTCATGATTTGCACCCCATCCGCCGTTCCCCCCCGCGGGGCGAGCCGCTGGAATCCCAGCTCCTTGGACCAACAGGAATCCATCGCGTTCGTCTTCCGGCAGCTGAAGGCGACGTCGATCTCGCCTCGGCCAAACAACTCCTCCAACCGGGACAATTCAAGCATGTCGACCTCGACGGCGGCCACCTGTGGGGAATCGATGATCGCCTTCACGAATTGAATGGCCAAGGGGATCATTCCCTCCAGGGTGGCCACGCGCACCACTTGCCGGTCGTCCCGGAACTCGACAACCTTCGCCGCGAAGGAATTCCACACCTCGGCCAGCCTGATGGCCGCCGGGCTCCACCTGCTTTTTGAACCCGCGTTTTTCTCGATCAGATCGATTCCGAAGACGGATTCGAGCAACCGGACCGCCCGCGAAATGTTCGCCTGCGGCTCATCCAAACCACGGGCGGCCGCGGTTTGGTTCTCGAAGTTCACCGCCTTCGCAAGCAACGAGAGCGGCAGCGCCATCCGGGCGATGGTTTCGGGATCCAGTGAGGAGGTGGCCATGGCAGGAAACGCGCCGCCTCCCGTGGAAGCAGAGACGCTCCCTGATGATGAAAGTGCCAGGGTGGATTGTCAACGAGCTTTTTTGAATAGAAGCCAAAACCTATTCAAATTATCTCCCACTCTTCGAGGAACGCACCCTCGTCCCACAAATGAAAAACGTAGCAGGAGGCGGATTTGAACCGCCGACCAAAGGCTTATGAGTCCTCTGCTCTACCCCTGAGCTATCCTGCCATTCTTGGGGACCGTAAAAGTGCGGGGATGCGGGCCATTGTCAACTCCTTCGATCAAAGAGCACAGCGTCTCCCCCCAAAAAAAACGGGCCCCGAAGGACCCGTCTGCAAATGCTTCCATCCGGGACGAATCCCGGTCCGGAATCACTTGCCGTATTCGACGTAGCCGGGAGCCGGAGCCGCGGCTTGCTTCTTGGCGCAAGAGGCACAAAGCACCGAAGCGAGCGCTGCGAGAGCGAGGACCGAAAGTTTGATGAGTTTCATGATGACCTTCTTTCTTGTTGGACGATTGATCGTGGACCTGAGCGGGGTTTTCCAAGGGCAGTTAAGCGGATGTCGGCCCCGATGCAACCCCGGATCTCTCAAAGCTTCAATTCCTCACCGTTTTCCGCATTGCAGATGCTGATCTGCTCGCGGTGGTAGTTGGGGTCGCTGCGGAAGGTGAACCGGGCCTCGTGACGCCGCTCCAACTCCACGAGATGGGCCGAGTCCTCGGTCTTGAGCCGCTGCAGAACCTCCGGGTGCACGATGATGAGCAGGCTGCGGGCGGTGATGTGCTTGCGATACATCAGGGCGTTGATCTTGCGCTGCAGCTCCACACTCATCGTGGTCGTGGATTTGACCACCCCCCGACCGTTGCAGTAGGAGCAAGGCTCGGAGACGGTGACGCTGAGGCTTTCACTGAGCCGTTGCCGGGTCATTTCCAAAAGACCCAGAGGCGAGATCGGCATCACCTGGGTCTTGGCCTTGTCCCGCTTCAAGCGGTCCTTGATCACCTTGTAAACCGCCTGCTGATCCTTCCGGCTCCGCATGTCGATGAAATCGACCACGATCAGCCCGCCGATGTTCCGCAGCCGCAGTTGCCGGGCCACTTCCGCCGCCGCTTCCAAGTTGGTTTCCAGGATCATCTTGTCCCCGGCGCCCTTGTTCCGGCCGGTGTTGACGTCGATCGCAATGAGCGCCTCCGTCTCGTCGATCACCAGATACCCGCCGCAGGGCAGCCAGACCTGACGGAAAAAGGCGTCATCGATCTGCCGCTGGATGCCGAATTTCTCGAAAATCGGTTCCTGAGAACTGTGGAAGGTGATGCGGTTGCGCGACCTCCGCGAGATGGCACCGACCATGTCCTTCATCCGCTCGGTGACCTCCTCGTTGTCGATGATGACCTCCTCGACCTCGTCGGTGAGGAAGTCGCGCACCGTGCGTTCGATGATGTTCGGTTCCCGGAAAACGCAGGCCGGGGCTTTCATGGTGTCGCGATTGTCCTCGATTTGGTCCCACTGTTCGAGCAGGATGTTGAGGTCGCGCACCAGATAGCGGAGCCGTTGTCCCTGGGAAACGGTGCGCAGGATGACGCCCATGCCCTCGGGAATTTGCAACTGCTCCATGAGCTTGCGGAGACGGGCCCGCTCCTTGGGATCCTCGATCTTCCGGGAGATCCCGAACTGATCGTTCCGGGGCATCAACACCATGAAACGCCCGGCCAGGGAAATGTTCGTGGTGATGCGGGGCCCTTTGTTGCCGATCGCTCCCTTGGTCACCTGCACGAGAATTTCCGACCCCACCGGATACAGGTCGGGAATATCCTTGGCGGTGATTTTCTGCTTCTTCTTGGCTGAGTTCGGCCGCCGGATCTCCTCCATCCCGGCATCGAGCGCCTCCGGAATCGCATCCCAAAAGTGCAGGAACGCGTTTTTCTCGAGCCCGATGTCCACGAACATCGCCTTCAAGCCTTGCTCGATGTTCTTGACCTTGCCCTTGAAAATCGACCCCACGAGGTTCTCGGAGTCGACCCGTTCCACTCCGTATTCCTCAACGGAACCGTTCTCCAGCAAAGCGACCCGGTTCTCCAGTTTCTCGCAATTGACGACGATGCGGATTCCCTCGTTGAGCCGTTTCAGCCCGAAAAGCCTTCTGATCTGATTGAATGCCATGCGTGTGATGTCTGGTGCTGAACTTCTTACCATGTTTCTCCCTCCGGGAAAGACTTCCAAACTTTCCCTTTTCTGAATGATTGTTTCTTCACGGCGACTTCTTCAGCGGCTCTTTTTCTTGAAAAAGCCGCCGCCTCCTCCTTTTTTCTCCGCGGGCCGCCGCGCCTGCGGATACTTTCTGGCCTTGGGCGGGAACGGCCAGAGACTCCCGCGACTGTCCGGACGCGCCCGCAACGATGGTGCCTCCTGCAACATCCCCCGCTCCGTCGTGACCACCCGGGGCGCAAACCCCTCGGGCAACTCGACGGCCGCGTCCGCATCGTCTCCTTCCACGAATTGGTCAAGGCCAACATTGTCGAAATCCACGAGATTGATCCGTTCAAAATTTCCGGCGGCCTCCGCCATTGGTTTGGCCTCGACGACGTAACCGTGTTTCATGGCCATGACTTGCTTGATGATGTGCCCGGCGATGGGAGCCCCGCATTTCCCACCGGAATCCGCGTTGTGGATGAAGACGGAGACGGCGAGTTCCGGCTCCTCGTAAGGCGCGAAGGAGATGAACCAGGCATTGGTCGGTTCCCGGGTGTTTCCGGTCTGTGCGGTGCCCGTTTTGCCCGCGACGGCAAAGTTCGGGGAACGGGCGCGGCCGGCGGTGCCCCCTTCCTCGTTGACCACCTTCCACATCCCGCGCTTGACCTCTTCCAACTCGGACGGAGTCAGCCCCTCCTTCGCGAGATCCGCCTGGAGCACCGGTCGGTCCGGCATCAGGGGAACGCCGTTTTTCCCGAGAACCTGGCGGACCAAACGGGGCTGGAAGACCTTCCCACCGTTTGCCACCGTGCACGTGACGGAAGCCATTTGCAGCGGCGTGGCTTCCGTGAATCCCTGCCCGATCGAGGTCATTGCCGTGTAGGCGTCGGTCCACACCAACCCGCGCAACTTCAACCACTCCGGCGTCGGCACCAGCCCGGGCATTTCCCCCTCCAACGGGATCCCCGTCTTGTGTCCCAATCCCATTTTGCCCGTGATTTCCACGATGTTGCGGATGCCGGTCTCGTTTCCGTATTGGTAAAAGTAGCAGTTGCAGGACCGTTTGATGGCCTCGCTGAGATCGAGCGAGCCGTGTCTCCCCCCCTTCGAGCCAATCCAGCACTGCATGAATTTGTTGCCGTATTGCACCCCTCCGCCGCAGTAAAAGTTGCGGCGGTTGGTATTTGAGAGGCACCCCGCCAGAGCGATCGGAATCTTGAAGGTCGATCCCGGAGGATGCTGGCTCAAGGCCCGGTTGTACATCGGCGACGTCTCGTCCGAGGTGTATCGGTTCCAGTCCTCCGAGGAGACCGCCGGAATGAACCGGTTCGGGTTGAAGGAAGGCACCGAAACCATCGCCAGAATGTCCCCGTTCCGCGGATTCATCACCACCGCCGCCCCGCGCCCCACCGATCGCATCGCCTCCTCCACGATGTATTGCACCTTCGCATCGATCGTGAGGTAGACATCGGCTCCGGCGGTGGGGGGCATGTAACGGATTTCCCCGCGGATCACCCCCTTCTCATCCCGTCGCATGGTCCGCTTGCCCGCGTTTCCTTGCAAAAGATCGTCCAGGCTCTTCTCCACCCCGGCGCCACCGTAATCATCCGCCACATAGTGATCGAACTCGCCCCGCTTTTCCGCCGCCACCCTCTGGATGTCCGGCAGCTTGAGGTAACCGAGAAGGTGGCAGGCCAGCGCATCGTAGGGATAGACCCGCTGCGGCTTGACCTCGATGTTCACCCCGGGAATGTTGTAGTCGTTCTCCGCGAACACCGCGAAGTCCCCGAACGTGAGGTCCCGCCGGTAACTGTAGGGCACCAGCCCGCTCGTGCCCCGGAAATGCACCTGCATTTGCTCCGCGTTGAAGTCCTCCGCCAACCCCAACGTCCGCATCTCCGGGATCACGGTTTCCTGGACGATGGCCACAATGTCCGGCTCGGTCCGCGGTCGCGTCATGCCGCCCTCGTTCGCCTCGTAGCGGATCATCGGGACTTCCTCCCCTTCTCCGAGGGTTTCGCGGTATCGATCCAGAATCGCCTTCAAATCGAAGGTCACCTCGTAGCTGGCCCGGTTGGTGGCCAGGACCACCCCGTTGCGGTCCCGGATTTCCCCCCGCACCCCGGGCACCCGCACGGTGACTTCCTTCTCCCCCGGCAGACGGCTCCGGTAATACTCGTAGTCCGCCACCTGCACCTTGTGGAGCCGGGCGACCAACACGCCCAACCCGAGCAACACCAAAATGGCGAGCAGGTAGAGACGGAGTCTAAATCGATTGCCCATACGTTCTCCGGAAGGTGAATTGCCCGACCTCGAGCTGGTAGCCACACCTCCGGGCGACCCGGCTGTTCAACCAGAAAAGCGCGGGCGACAACGCCGTGGACACCACCGAGGTGAGGAGCACAGTCAACCACAATTCCCCGGAAAACTCAAAGCCGCTCCGCCGGAAACTCAACAGGAGATCCTGACTCAACAGTTGCAGGAAAACCGCCAGACCGCACATTACCACGGGCACCACCCAGTTTCCCCGGCGGAACAACGGCCGGATCCCCTGCAGGAGGGTCCCGAAAACGGTGAACAGGATGATCGAGGACCCGAGGGGCAGGTCGGGAATGTCTCCGGGCACCTGCCAGCGCGCATCCCAGATGAAGCCGGTCAGTCCCGCGAAGACCAGCATCAGGGGATAGGGAACCGCCAGGGCCAGGGAAAAAAAGAACACCCAGGGCAGCAGGCAGTAAACTTCCACGTTCCCCGAGGGCGTGCTCACAATCCAAGGCGCGAGGAACTCCTGGGCGATCATCGCCACCCAAAAAAAGACGAAGGTCACCGTCACGAAGGCCGGCATCACTTTTCCTCCGCTCCCGCTTCCGCCGGAGCGACCGCTCCGGGCTCCGCCGTAGTTTCCCCGGCCCCGCGCCGGATCACAAAGACGAAATCCAAACCGCTGAAATCCACGGCGGGCTCGATCTCCGCCTCGGTGGTGATGTCCCCGGGCTGGACCGAGACGATTTTTCCAACTTCCAAATTGGGCGGATAGACCCGGCCCTGGCCCGAGCTGTAGACGTTCATGCCGGGCTGGAGTCTCGCAAATTTGTCAAGATACCGCAGCCGGAGCCGCGGGGCCCATCCTCCGCGCATCCCCCGGGTCTCCCCCTGGGCGGCGGACAGGGAAGGTCCCTGGCTCCCCTGCCCCTCCGAGATGCCGAAATACGGCGTGCTCATCACCCGGACGGTGACCTTGCAAGCCTCGTCCGTCACCAGCAACACCATGGAGGAATCCGGGCCCGCCACCGAAATTTTTCCGACCAACTTGGTCTCGACAATGACCGGATCGTTCACGCCCAGCCCGTCCCGCTCTCCTTTGTCGATCACCAGGCTGTTATACCAAGTGCCGCTGTCCCGGCTAACCACCTCCGCCGCGACCAACTCGAACTGGGGCAGTTTCCGCAAGTTGAGCGCCCCGCGCAATTCGTTGTTCTGACGGGAAATTTCGTCGAGCCCCCGGTTCAAGGTTCTCAGGTGCTGCACTTCCTGCTGGAGCCGCCGGTTCTCCTCCTCCAACTGTCCGTAAGTCGGTTTCCGGGTCACCAGGCCGTCGACCACGGTCCCGACCGCCTTCTTGGTCCGGAGCCAGGGTGATGCCCACCCCAAAACGGTATGTCGGACGGCCGCGACCCGCTCGCCCGGCAACAGCATCAGACCGGTCACCAACCCGGCCAAGAGCAAGAGCGCGATGAGGTTGACCCGCGACATGAGGACGGCTCAATTTACGCCGATCCGGGCGGGGCGCGCAAGGCGCACGATGGCCGGAATCTTCACCTCTCCGCGGTAGCGAAGCGTTTGAGGAGGGAAAGCTCGTGAAGCACCTTGCCGCATCCCTCCGCCACGGCACTCAGAGGGTCTTCGGCCACGTGAACCGGCAACCCGGTCTCCTCGGAAAGCAGTTTGTCCAACCCGCGCAAGAGAGCCCCGCCGCCGGCCAGCACCAGCCCGCGGTCCACCAAATCCGCCGAGAGTTCAGGAGGGCAACGCTCCAAGGTGACCCGCACGGAATCGATGATCGTGTTGAGCGGATCGAGCATCGCCTCCCGGATCTCCTGGGAAGTGATCTTGATGGTCTTGGGCAACCCGGCCACGAGATCCCGGCCCTTGACCTCCAGGGAGGCTTCCTTGCCCTGCGGATACGCCGACCCGATCCGGATTTTGATGTCCTCCGCGGTGCGCTCTCCCACCACCATGTTGTAGGCCCGCTTCAGGTAGAGGGCGATGGCATCGTCCAACTCATCCCCGGCCACCCGGACGCTCCGGCTGTAGACGATTCCGGAGAGCGAAATCAACGCCACTTCCGTCGTCCCCCCACCGATGTCGATGATCATGTTTCCGGAAGCGTCCTGCACCGGAAGGCCCACGCCAATGGCCGCCGCCATCGGTTCCTCGATGAGAAACACCTCGCGGGCTCCCGCGTTCCGGGCGGATTCCTGAACCGCCCGTTTCTCCACCTCGGTGATCCCGGAGGGAACCGCGACCACCACCCGCGGGCGAATCAGGGCGCGCCCGCTGGAAACCTTGCGGATGAAATGGCGCAGCATGGCTTCCGTCACTTCGAAATCCGCGATCACGCCGTCACGCAAGGGCCGGATGGCGACAATCCCCCCCGGTGTCCGCCCCAGCATCCGCTTGGCTTCATCCCCCACCGCCACCACCTTGTTGGTTCCAGCCTGGACCGCGACCACGGACGGCTCGTTCAGCACGATGCCGTGCCCCTTGACATTGACGAGGGTGTTGGCGGTGCCGAGGTCGATTCCGATGTCGTCGGAGAAAATCCCGAAAAGCTTTCCGAAAGGCATCTTGGTGAACTAAAGCACGGACGGGCGCGGCCGCCTGTCACGGTGAAAAAACGCCCCTCTTTCTCCGGTTTCCCCCCACCGATGTCAACACCTTTTCCCCCTTCCCGCTTGAATCCCGTCCAGCCCTCTTGAACTGTCTGCCGACCGATGCCCGAGACTTTCCCCGACCAACTCCGCGACCGCCTCCGCACCGCCCTCACCCGGTTCCCCGACGCCACCTCGGTTCCCGACGATTTTCCGGTCGATGTCAAGCCGTCCAAGGATCCCCGCTTTGGCGACTACCAATCCCCCGTGGCGATGACGCTGGCCCAGCGGCTCGGCAAAAACGCGCGGGAGATGGCCGCCTCCCTCGTGGAACATCTCGATGTCTCCGGTCTGGCCGCCCCTCCGGAAGTCGCCGGCAACGGTTTCATCAATTTCCGCCTCACGCCCGAGGCCGTCGGCAAGGCCCTTCTGCAACTCGCCTCCAGCCCCACCCTCGGTGTTCCCACGGCCCGCTCCCCCCGGGTCATCGTCATCGACTTCTCGGCCCCGAACGTCGCCAAGCCGATGCACGTCGGTCACATCCGCAGCACCATCATCGGAGAAAGCTTGGCCCGCATCGCCCGCTTCCTCGGCCACCGGGTCATCACGGACAACCACATCGGGGACTGGGGCACCCAGTTCGGGATGATCATCCACGGCTGGAAAGTCCTGCTCAACCGCACCGCGCTCGAACAGGACCCGATCAAGGAATTCGTCCGCCTCTACAAAGCGGTCAACAACCGCGTCCGCATCGAGCAGTTTGAATCCGCTTTGCTCGCGCTCGCCAAATCCCGCAAGAAAACGGCGGCGGACGCATGGTTCGAGCTGGAAAAAGAGCTCAAGGATGTCGGATCGTTCTTCGCTTCCCCGGAAAACCGTTCGCTCGCCCGGGCCATGGGCAAACCCGGGGACACCTTGGAAACGTGCCGGGAGGAGTTGGTCAAACTCCAGCAGGGGGACCCGGAGAACCTCGGCATCTGGCGCCAATCGGTCGATCTCTCCCTGACCGCTCTCGCCCGGATCTATGCCCGGCTGGGTGTGACCTTCGACCATGTGCTGGGCGAGAGCTTTTACAACGATGCCTTGGAACCTCTCGTGGAGGAACTGGTGGCCAAGGGCATCGCCCGCGAAAGCCAGGGAGCCATCTGCATTTTTTCCGACGGCACCCTGCCGCCCTCCGAGGATCCCTACCGGATTCAAGAGGATGGCGCCTGGAAGGACAATCCCGCCATCGTCCGCAAATCGGACGGCGGTTTTCTCTACGCCACCACGGATCTCGCCACCATCGATTACCGGGCCCGGGAGTGGCGGCCGGACGAGGTCTGGTATGTCGTCGGTCACCCCCAATCCCTCCACTTCCGCCAGGTCTTCGACGCCGCCCGCCGCCTCGGCTGGTCCGATTCCATCCGCTTCACCCACGTCGCCTTCGGCAGCATCCTCGGCAAGGACCGCAAACCCTTCAAGACCCGCTCCGGAGAGAACGTCGGCCTCGTCGAAGTGCTCGAGGAAGCGATCTCCCGTTCCCGCGCCTTTCTCGACAGCCGCGAGACCGGGGAGGAAAGCGACACCACCCTGTTCACCCCGGAGGAGAAAGACGCGATCGCCCAAGCGGTCGGTCTGGGCGCGGTGAAATACGCCGAACTCTCCCAATCGCGAACGACCGACTATGTGTTCGATTGGGACAAGATGCTCTCGCTGAAGGGAGATACCGCGCCCTACCTTCTCTACTCCTACGTCCGGACGCGCGGCATTTTCCGCAAACTGGAAAAGCCCTTCACCCCGCCCCGGAAAATCACCCTGACCGAAGCCGAGGAACACGCCCTGGCCCGGAAACTCTTCCAATTCGGTGAAGCGGTTCCCGCCGTTCTCCACGAGCACAAACCCAACGTGCTGGCCAACTACCTCTACGAACTGGCCAAGGCCTACCACGCCTTTTTCCATTCCTGCCCGGTCCTCAAATCCGAGGGAACCACCCGGTCCAGCCGCCTCATGCTCTGCGAGATCACTTCCCGGGTGCTGCGCCAGGGCCTGCAACTGCTCGGAATCGATGTCGTGGAACGGATGTGATTCCCCACCTCGACATCCCCGCCTCCACCCTGGCCTGGGCTCTCGCCGGGGCCTTCTGCCTCGGCTTTGCCAAAACCGGTTTGCCCGGACTCGCCTTGCTCAACGTGGTCGTGATGGCGCACTTCTTCGGCCGGGAATCGGTCGGAATCGTCCTGCCCCTCCTCATCTTCGCGGACATCGTCGTCTTCCCGATCTACCGCCGCCATGCCACCTGGGCCCAGGCCTGGCCCCTCCTCCTCCCTTCCATCGCCGGCGTCTGCCTCGGCTATCTCGTCCTCCGGTCCCTCGACGATCTGATGACAAAACGGGTCATCGGCTGGACCATTCTCGCCATGCTCCTGCTCCAGTTCCTCCGGATGCGCTCGGAGACCTTCCTCGCCCACCTGCCCCATTCCCGTCGCTTCCTCGCCGCCTCGGGCCTGGTCATCGGCGTCTCCACCACCGTGGCCAACGCCGCCGGCCCCGTCTTCTCCATCTGGGCCCTGCTCAAGGGCTTGCCCAAGGAAACATTCCTCGGCATCGGAGCCAGGGTGTTTCTCTTCCTCAACATCTTCAAAATCCCGTTCAACTGGGAAATCGGCATCCTGAACCCCCGCACCCTGTGGCTCGATGCCGCGCTGCTTCCCGCCGTGCTCCTCGGCATCGCCGCGGGAAAACCGTTGGTCGCCCGCATCCCGCAGGAGATCTTTGTCAGGATCCTCTTCGGCCTTTCCGGCGCGGGAGCCCTCTGGCTGATCCTCGCCTGAAGCCTATTCAAATCAAACCCATCGGCACCAACCACACCTCGCCGAGGTAACGATCCACCGCGCTCTCATTCCAGCCGTGCCCATGGATCTGGATCTGGGAGGCGATGGCGGCGCAAAGGACCACCACCGGCCAAACCAAAAGAATGGTCCACTGGCCCGCCCACCAGAAAAAGGCGCGGAGCAAACCCCCGGCTTTGAGGAGCCGGATCGCCACCATGAGCAGGACCGCGTGCGCCGCCATCATCAGGCCCGCCAGCTCCATCGTATGCTCCGCGCCAAGCCGGGCCCGTCCCCAAAACACCACCCAACCTCCCGCGACTCCAAGTCCGATGGCCAGCGCCGTGACCAAAAGGCAGCCCCCAAGCGAAGCCCGCCGCAAGAGGAAACGACTCAAAAACCAACTGATGGCGATCACTCCCGCCACGCTCACCCCGCTGAGAATCACTCCCCACCGCCGCAACCATTCGAGCCGCTCCCGGAAAGCGGGCAGCTCGGCCAGCTCCTGCCGATGCGCCATGACGCAATCCTGAAACGGCTCGGCGAACAACAAGCGGACCTTGCCGCGCCCGTCCAAATCCTGGGCCGCCATCCGCATTTCCCCTTCCCCGTCCTTCCGCAGGATCAGGCTGCGGTCCGCCCACGAATACCGGACGAGTTCCGCGCGGATCCGCCCCCCTTCCCGGGTGGTCCATTCCGGGCGGACAGCGTCCGTCGCGGCCCCCGCATCAAACGCTCCACCGCACAGCAGAACAAAGCAGATCCTATGCATGATTCCCGCCCCCGCGCCGCACAATCTTCGGAATGGCTGCCAACAGCTCCACCGTATAGGGATCCCGGGGCTCGCGGAACAACGCCTCCGCTTCCCCGCTCTCCACCACACGTCCCCGCCGCATTACCATGATCCGGTCCGCCATGTAACGCACCACCCCCAGATCATGGGAAATGAAGAGCATCGTCAACTCCAACTCCCGCCGCAACTCCTGCAGCAAGTTCAAAATCTGGGATTGAACCGACACATCCAGCGCCGAAACCGGTTCATCCGCGATGACCAATTTGGGCTCCGGAGCCAAGGCCCGCGCGATCGCCACCCGCTGCCGTTGCCCTCCCGAAAATTCGTGGGGATACCGCCGCGCGAACCGTCGGGACAACCCCACCCGGTCCAACAGGTCGCCCACCCGCTCCTCCAATCCGGCCCGCGTCCAATCCGGGTGCCGCTGGCGCACCGCCTCTTCCAGCATCGAAAACACGGTCATCCGCGGGTTCAACGAGGCATACGGGTCTTGGAAGACCATCTGGAAATCGATCCGTCGACGCCGCAACGCGGCGGGCGACAAGTCAGAAAGGGATTGCCCCTCCAACACAACCCGCCCCGAATCAGGCTCCAGCAGCTGCATGATCATCCGGCACAGGGTCGTCTTGCCGCAGCCGGATTCCCCGACCAATCCCATGATCTCGCCGCGCTCCAGATGGAAGGAAACCCCCTCCACCGCCCGCACCCCGGTCGAGCCGGCCCTCCCAGGGAAACCCGGACGCGGGGCGAAGGTCTTGCTCAAGTCCTGAATCTCCAGAAAGGCCATGGCGCGAATCCGTGGAGTATCGTTTGCTCCCCACCTTCCCGCACCTTTTTTCTGCCTCACCCCCCGTTCTCGCGCACCCAGAGCCCGGCCCGCTGATACAATTCCGCGGACGATCTCAGCCCCAGCTTGGTCTTGATCCGGGACCGGTAGGTGTCGACGGTCGAGGGGCCCAACATCAGCTCGCTGGCAATCTCCCGGGTGTTCTTGCCATGGCCCAAGTGGAGAAAGACCTCCAGTTCCCGGTCCGTCAACAAGTCCAACTCGGTCCTCGCCAGGCGCCCCACCCTGTCGAACAACCGCGCCGCCACCGCCTCGCTCGCGTAAATCCTGCCGTCCATCACCTGCTCGATCGCACTCACAACCTCCGAGGAGACGTTTTCCTTGGTGATGTAGCCGTTGGCCCCGGCCTTGAAGGCCCGCTCCGCGTAGAGTTCCTCGTCGTGCATCGAGAGCACCAGAACCCGCGTCTTCAAGCGACGTGCCGTGACCTCCTTGACCAGTTCCAAACCGCAAGTCCCGGGCAGCTTCAAATCCACGATCGCCACGTCCGGTTCCGTGTTGACGATCACATCCATCCCCTCCCGGCTGTTGGACGCTTCCCCGCACACCACCGCCCCCAACTGCCTCATCAGAAGGTAACCGAGGTGCTCCCGGATCATCGGGTGATCATCGACAATGACCACCCTGTGCCCGCGATGCCGGGGCTTGACACGTTTCGGACCTGACTCGGTTTGGGGTGAATCCGGGGTGAACATCGGGGGCTGGGATTTTTGACTGGGCCTTTGGACGCAATTTTCACACCAATTTGCGAGAAAATCCCCAAAATAAAGACTTTTCCCTTCCTTGCGGGTCGCCCCGGTTTGGCAGACTGTCTCCCGCACCCGCTCCTCCCCCATGCCTCTCCGCGGCCACCGTGGCTGGATTTCCGCCTGCTTTTTCCTTTTTGCCGCCACCCCGGGCTGTTGGCTCCCGGTTCTGGCCAATGTATTGAAGGAGCGTCACTGGGCCCACCTGGTCACCATCGCTTACCTCATCCCGCCGCTCTCCGCCGTGCTTTCCCCCCTCGCCATCGCGGCGCGGGCGGACCAGAAGGTGGCGGCGGAACGCCTCCTCTTCTGGTGCAACCTCGTCGGCATCCCGTTTCTCTGGCTTGCCTTCGATGAATTGGAACGAGGGACCAACCCCGGCCTCTTTCTCTTTCATTTCACCGTCTCCTCCCTGCTCACGGCCCCCATCTGGCCGCTGTTCAATTCAGTCGCGCTGACCAGTCTCCGGGATCGGGAACACCGCTTCGGCTTTTACCGGGTCTGGGCCACCATCGGCTGGATCATCGCCGGTTGGACCATCAGCGCCCTCGGGGCGGACACCTCGCCTCTTGCCGGAAAGCTCTCGGTCGGGATCCGCGTTGTGGCCACCGCCGCCTGTCTCCTGTTGCCGCACACCCCTCCCGGCGCTCAACCGGCGAAGAATTGGCCGGAACTCCTCGGGCTTTCCTCGCTGACCCTGCTACGCCAGCGCGACATCGCGGTCTTCATGCTCACGACCTTCCTCTTTTCCATTCCGCTCGCCGCGTATTACATGCACAGCTCCCTGCAACTGGAGGCGCTGCACTACCACCACATCGCCGCCGGCATGACGCTCGGCCAAATCAGCGAGGTGGCCGCCATGCTGCTCCTCGGCTTCATGCTGCGACGCTGGAGAATCAAGTGGCTCTTCCTCTTCGCCATGGCGTGCGGTCTCCTCCGTTATCTCGCGTATGCCTTCGGCGCTTCCTCCCATTCCTTCCCGTGGGTCCTCTTCGGCATCAGCTTCCACGGCCTCTGCTGGACGTTTTTCTTCGAGGCCGGACGCCTCTTCCTCGACCGCAGGGTCGAACCCCGCCTCCGCTCCCAAGCCCAAGCCCTGCTCAGCCTGATCTCCACCGGCGCCGGGGGCGTCATCGGAACCCTCGCCGTCGGCTGGCTGCACTCTTCCATGGTCGCGCCCGACCCCGCGCGCTGGACCGCTTACTGGCTCATCCTCGGCCTCATGTGCGCCGCCTGCATCCTCCTCTTCGCCCTCGGCTACCAAGGCGGTCGCGGCAGCCAATCCAACGTCTGGCGCATCTGAGCCCCCGCCCCGCCCCCGGCTCAAGCAAAATACGTGTCCTCGTGCGCATACGGCGGAGCGCAGCAGCAGAGAAAACGCAACGTCCCCCGCGCCGCGATCCGGTGCCATGCCCCGGCGGGAATCAGGATCGCATCCCCCGGCCCCACCTCACGCTCTTCCCCGTCGATTTCCATCCGGCCGTTCCCTTCCAGAATCAGATAGAACTCCTCGCTCAGCTTGTGGTAATGCCGCTCCGTCGCCCCACCCGCCGGCACCGTCGCCTCCGCGAGACTCTGGTTGCTCACCGGCGCGTTGCTCCGATCCAGAAAACTCCGGATGGTCGAGCCATCCTTGGTCACAAAGGGAATCCCGGTGGTGGTTTGGACAACGGTCATCCCTCCCTCTCCCACCACTCCGCCCCCCGGGGCAACTTTTTTCTGGGTCAGCCCGATACCGTTTTCACCTTGCGCCCCTCCGCATCCGACCGCAACAATGCGCCATGAAACGCCGCGATCTGTTCGGAGCCACCGTCGCCCTGGGGCTTGGCTCTACCCTGCCCGAATCCGCCCGGGCCCAAGCCCCTGCCTCCTCCACCCCCGCGGATTTCAAGATCCGCAACGGACGCTTCCGGCAATCGATCATGGGATGGACCTTCAACGATCGCATGGACACCCTGGCCCTCGCCAAGCTCTGCAAGGAAATCGGCTTCACCGGCATCGAGGGCATCGATCGCAAATTCTACCCCGCCGTCCGCGAACTCGGACTCGAAATCTCCCTCGTCAGCAGCCATGGATTCGCCCAAGGCCCCTGTGATCCCCAATTCCGCGCCCGGACCGTCGAAAAACTCCGGGAATCGATCCAGGCGGCCCACGAGGTGCAATGCCGCAATGTGATCACGTTCACCGGCATGCGCTATGAAGGCATGAAGGAGGATGAAGCCGCCAAACGTTGCATCGATGTCTGGCAGGAAGTCATGCCCTTCGCTCAGGAAAAAGGCGTCACCCTCGTCCTGGAACACCTCAATTCAAGGGACAACTCCCATCCCATGAAGGGTCACCCGGGCTACTTCGGTGATCACCTCGACTTCTGCGCCGATCTCGTCAAAGCCGTCGGCGCCCCGGCTCACATGAAACTGCTTTTCGATATCTACCACGTCTCCATCATGGACGGGGATATCATCCGCCGCATCCGGGAACACAAGGACATCATCGGTCACTATCATACCGCCGGAAATCCGGGCCGCCAGGAACTCGACGACCGTCAGGAGATTAATTACCCGGCCATCCTCCGCGAAATTCTCGCGAGCGGTTACAAGGGGTATCTGGTTCAGGAATTCATCCCCACCTGGCAAGACCACGAACTGGCCCTGCGCAACGCGGCGATGGTTTGCGACGTGTAACCTCCTGACCGGGCTCCACCTCGCAGGCGGCCCGATCAGGCGGCCGCCTCACCTCAGAACCCGAAGGTGATGTGGAAGCCTCCGCGCGAGGGCGGGCAGTAGGGGTTCACCACGATCGGTTGCCGGCATCCACCGCGACTGTAATAGTTCGGAGCCTGATACACGGGGCGACCATAACTGTACCCGTAGTTGTAGTTATATCCATGCCGGGTCGAGCAACTGTGCGACACCGGAACCCAGGAATAAATCGGGTGCCCGCACCGGTCATACCCGACGATCACATGAGTCGAATAAAGCGAGCTGCCGCACCGGTTGCAACAACCGTGGCAGCGGCGTCCGTGATCGTGATCCGCGGAAGCCGGGGAAGGAACCGCAAGAAAGAGGGCAAACGCCGCCATGGCCGTCGCCCAAAGGGAGTTCGTGAATTTCATGAGATGAAGCGTTGCTGGAATGTTGAGTTAATGAGTCGTAAGCCACCGGGAAAAGTCTCCCGGTTGTCTGGCGAGACGCCGGACGACCCGGTCGCTTGCACGAAAAATCCGGATTTTTTTCTGCCGCCGTCAGGAACCGCCCCGGCCCCGGAGGAAGTCGTCGCCAACCCCCGCCGAGGTGGCACTCCAAAGGTCGTGGACGAAACGCTGCTCGGCACCGTTGCCCTCCCGCTCGAACGCCTGCTCCAAATTGTTCAAGACGCGGCAGAGAATCACCTCCGCCGGGGCCTCCGCCCGCACCACGGTCTCAACCTCCGGAACCGCGAAGGGTTGATGTTGGATCAGGACCTCGGCCGGCAAAATCCGCCCGCCGTTGAAACAATCGATCACGTAAAGGGGCCCGTTCCCGACCGCTTGATGGCGCGCCAGAAAGTGGCCCGGGAAATTGCACCCCCCCACCTCGATCCCGACCCTGGCCCCGACGGACATCATGACGCAGGCAAGGAGGATGGGGTTGCCCAGACGGTCTTGGAGAACGCGATCCAGATTGCTGTTCGCCGGGGCGTAGTAGTCCTCTTCATTGCCCCGGAAACGACCGCTGGCGAAGAGAAAATCCGCCAAGTCCCGGAAATCCGGCCGGGGCTCGAGACGCAGGAGAAGATCGGCCAACGAGTCGAGCCGGGCCTCGATCCCGGAAGCGATTTCGTCCGCCCGACCGCCACCGGCGGAAAGATGGGTCGCCAGCAGCTTGAGCCCCCCCTCCAATTTCGCCAGTGAGGAAGGCCTGGCCATCCAGTCCGCCCAACCGAGCAGGAATTCCTCCCGGAGAAACTCCCGGCGAAGCCTGAGCGCCAGCTCACGGAGGGGTTCGGACCCGGCCGGGGCATGCAATTCCAGCAAGCGCTCCAGGTCCGGCCCCAAATCGGCCAGGCGCTTCCGCACCGCCGCACGCACGGTGGGATGCTCATCATCGAGCAGCTTGATCAAGGCCGGAATCTCAGTGCCGGGGACCACCATGGCAGGTCAACAAGGACGATCCATGCCAAACTGCAACAAATCAGTTGCGATCGGCCGATCCCTTTCTACCTTTCACCTCCCAGTCTCGCGCGGTTAGCTCAGGGGTAGAGCATCACCTTGACACGGTGGGGGTCACAGGTTCAAATCCTGTATCGCGCATTGCCTCCTGGCTCCGGCCCACCCCTCTCTCCGCCCAGAATGATGCGCATCGCCAGGGCACCATTCTTCCTCATTCCGCTCTGCCTCCTTCCCTGCGGTTGTCAGTCCCCTGACGTCTCCTCCCCGGAAGCCCCGGGTCCGGAACCCGCCGCCCACGAGGACACGGCCTCCTCCTTCCTGCCGGAAACCCAACCCGCGGCCGGTGCCTTGCCCGACCCGGCCCGGCCCACTCTTTCCACCCCGCAACGTCCGGAGGATTTCGCGCGCTGGGAGCGGGACCCGGCCCGCGCCAAACGGAAGAGTGAACTCCTCGGTCGTCCGCTGCTCATCCTGTTCACGGGCCTTTCCTGGTCCTCCAATGCCAAGCTGCTCGGGGAAGAGGTTTTCCTCTCCAAATCGTTCAACCGGCTGGCCCGGGAAAACCTGACCCTGCTCTACCTGGATTTCCCGCAAAACCCCCGTGAAGCCCCGGCGGCGCTGCAACAATTCAAAACCTATTACGATGTGAGGGGTTTCCCTTCCGTCCTGATTCTCCATCCGGACGGATCCACCGCCTACCGCCGCACCGGTTACGTGCCGGGCAAAGCGCAGGATTATTTCCGGGAACTCGAAAACGCGGTCCGGCAGTTGCACGGAGGGAAAGCGAATGACTGACTGGGAGCATCACTACCAACAGGGCGAGACCCCGTGGGACAAGGGCTTCCCCGCTCCGCCCCTCGCGGACTTCCTCCGCGCCACTCCCCTCCAGGGGGACATCCTCGTCCCCGGTTGCGGATTGGGCCACGACGTCCGGGCCATCGCCGCCGCCGCCCCGGAAGCCCGCGTCCTCGGTCTCGACCTCGCGCCCACCGCCATCGACCGCGCCCGCAGTTTTCCTCCGGCCGGACGGGAGCGCTTCACCACCGGGGATCTCTTCGCGTTGGACCCGGAGTTGCGCGACGCTTTCGACTGGGTCTGGGAACACACGTGTTATTGCGCCATCGATCCGGCGCGGAGGAACGACTATTTGAAGGCGGTCGCCACCGCCCTGCGGCCCGGGGGACATTTGCTGGGGGTGTTCTATCTGGACCCCTACGATGACGACCACCGGCCCGGGGACGGACGTCCTCCCTTCGGAACCAGCCTCGCGGATTTGGAGGACGCGCTGCGCGCCCATGGCTTTGGAATTTTGCACTCCCGGGTCCCGGACCGGGCCTACCCGGGGCGCGAGGGACGCGAGCGCATCATCCTGGCGAAACGCGGGGAACCAAGCGGAACATGAACAGAGAGAACGGCACCATCTTCGAGACGCTCGCCGAGCGCGGATTCGTCAAACAATGCACCGACGCGGAGGCCTTGCCGTCCCAGCTCGCCAAGGGACCGCTCACCTTTTACTGTGGATTTGATCCCACTGCGGAGAGCCTCCATTGCGGCAGCTTGGTCCCGATCATGGCCATGGCCCACCTCCAGCGCGCCGGGCACCGGCCCTTGGCGATCATCGGCGGTGGCACCACCATGGTGGGCGACCCCAGCGGCAAGACGGAAATGCGCGCCATGCTCACCCGGGAGGTCATCCGGCAAAACGGCGTCGGCATCCTCGCCCAACTCCGGCGCTATCTTGATCTCGACGGAGAAAAGGGCTGCTTTCTCGACAACGCAGACTGGCTTCTGGAACTGCGCTACATCGATTTCCTGCGGGACATCGGCCGCTACTTCCGGGTCAATGAAATGTTGCGCGCGGAATCTTACCGTGCCCGGATGGAGCGTGAGGAAGGTCTTTCGTTCATCGAATTCAACTACCAGTTGCTCCAGGCCTACGACTTCCTGCGTCTCCATCAGGACCACGGCTGCACCCTGCAGATCGGCGGGGATGATCAGTGGGGCAACATCCTCGCCGGGACCGACCTCATCCGCCGCCTCGGTGGCGGCCCCGCCTTCGGCCTCACCTTCCCCCTCCTGACCACCGCCACTGGTGCAAAGATGGGCAAGACCGCCTCCGGCGCCGTCTGGCTCGATCCCCAGCGCACCTCTCCGGTCGACTTCTATCAATACTGGCGGAACACCGATGACCGGGATGTGGAACGGTTCCTCGCCTACTTCACCTTCCTGCCGATGGATCAGGTCCGGGAGATGGGGCGGCGCGAGGGCGCGGCCCTCAACGAATCCAAGGAGTGCCTCGCCTTCGAGGTCACCAAACTTTGCCACGGAGAAAGCGCCGCCACCCTGGCCCGCGATACGGCCAAGGAAGTGAAGGGCAGCCTCTCGGAGACCGCTCTGCCCCTCGACCGGCTGCGCCAGGGAATCGGCCTGCTCGATCTCCTCGTCGAAACCGGTCTCTGCGCCACCAAGAGCGATGCCCGCCGCCTCGTGCAGCAGGGCGGGGCCCGCCTCAACGGAGCCCCGGCCACGGACATCCAAGCGACGATTGACGAAGGCCACCTCGAAGACGGCGTCATCCTCCTTCAGGCCGGGAAGAAAAAATTCCACAAGATCAGGCCCCAATGAAACGCCGCGTGGCTTACCTGGGTTCACTCCCCGTCACCTTCTCCCACCAAGCCGCCCGGCAATTGGGGCCGGACCTTGAACTCACCGGTTACCCGACCCATGGGGAAATCCACGAAGCCGTCCGCCGCGGGGAAGTGGATTGCGGCGTCATGGCGGTCGAAAACCAACTCGCCGGAATCGTCGACGAAACCCTTCACGCCGTCGTCCAACCCGTCCTGCCAACCCACGGTGCCTTGGCCGGGAGCGATACCGGGGTGCGCATTGTCCGCGAAGTGGCGGTCCCGGTGGAACTTTGGCTGACCAACCAGTCCGGTCGTTTGGAGGACGTACGGGTGGTCAAAACCCATCCCATTCCGATGCGGCAATGCAAGGAAACCCTCGACACCTTGCGCGCCGGGCATCCATTCGGGTTCGAGACCTGCGCCAGCACCGACGCCGCGGCTCGGGAGGCCGCCTCGGACCCGGGGATCGCGGCCATCACCTCGATCAACGCGCCCCTTGGGTACCCGAACTTGCAGATCATGCGCCGCGTGGATGATCCCGTGCCGGGCGGCGGCTATGGCAATGTGACCCGGTTCTGGGTGATCGAACCCCACCCCAACGGCGGGGTGGTCCTGAATCCGGCTGAGTTAAGCCGGGCCGGAGACATCCAGAAAATCTGCCTGCTGTTCAACCTGGGCCGCGACGAGCCCGGGGGCCTCGCCAGATCCCTCGCCGTGTTCGCCGAGGCCGGCATCAATCTGGCCATCATTTACCCGTTGCCGCGGCGGGATCGTTCCTGGGAATACACCTTTGTCGTCGAGTTCGAAGTGGCCCCGGAAGCCGCCGCACGGGTCGATACCGCCCTCGAGCGCTTGCGGACCGTGGCGGACTCGATTCTCTTGGGCGTCTATCCGAAATACCGGCTCGAATCCTGAAACTGAACCCATGTCCTTTTCCACGGCATTCGACCGCCTTCCCTGGGAGTCCTGGCAGGATCTGACCCATACCGCCACCGCAGCCTCGGTGCGCGCGTCCCTCGAGGGCGCGGGGCCACCGATGACCCGCTTCGCCCGCTTTCTCTCCCCCGCTGCGGGCGAGGCGCTGGAAGGCCTCTGCCAAGCCTCCCACCGCCTGACCTTGCAACGGTTCGGCAAGGCGATGCGCCTCTTCGCCCCGCTCTATCTCTCCAACGAATGTGTCAACAATTGCAAGTATTGCGGCTTCTCGCGCGACAACCCCATCCTGCGCGTGACCCTCACCGTGGAGGAAGTCATCCGTGAGGCCCGGGCCCTCAAGGAGCGCGGATTCCGCCACATCCTTCTCGTCTCCGGGGAACACCCTCGCTTCGCCCCCAACCACTACATCGCGGACTGCATCGCCGCGCTCCGGGACGAGATCCCGGGAATCGCCCTCGAAGTCGGTCCCATGGAGGAGGAGGAATACCGTCGCATGGTCGAAGCCGGCGCGGAAGCGCTGGTGGTCTATCAGGAAACCTACGACCGCAGCGCCTACGCCATCGTCCATACCGCCGGTCCCAAGAAAGATTTCGACTGGCGGCTGGACACCCCGGAGCGCGCCTACGCCGCCGGCTTCCGTCGGCTCGGCATCGGGGCCCTCCACGGACTGAGCGACTGGCGGTTCGAGGCCACCGCCCTCGCGGCCCACGTCGATTACCTGCAGCGCCACTGTTGGAAATCCCAACTCACCGTCTCCCTCCCCCGGCTGCGGCCCCACGCCGGAGAGTTCACCCCGTTCACCCAGCTTTCCGACCGGGAGATGGTGCAGTTGATCGCGGCGTTCCGGCTCGCCTTTCCCGATTTGGGCATCGTCCTCTCCACCCGGGAACCGGCCGGCTTGCGGGAGGGTTTGATTCCTCTCGGCATCACCCACCTGAGCGCGGGCAGCCACACCGAACCAGGCGGCTACACGGGGGCGGGAAGCGGGAATCTCCACCGGACCAAGCGCGGCAGGATCGAGGCCTTGAGCGAAGCGGAAGCCGGTCACCAGTCCGCCACCGGCCAATTCGAGATTGCCGATGACCGTTCCCCGGAGGAAATGGCGCTGGTCCTCCGGCGGCTCGGTTACGAGGCGGTTTGGAAAGACTGGGACTGCGCGCTCGCCCACCCTTCGCCACCACCGTGACCGGCGGGGTATGGGCCCCGGACGATCTTGTGCTGGCGGAACCCTGGGAAATGCTGTAAGCCAAAAGAACAACGCCATCCCATGATCCCCCGAATCGTCTCTCTCTTCTTCCTCGCCATCGGATTGGTCCCCGCCGCCGAGGCCCCGGCTCCGATTCCGCTCCTCGACGGCAAAACGCTCGGAAAATGGGAGGCGGTCAAGTTCGGCGGTGAGGGCCGGGTATGGATCGACGAGGCCAGCGGGGATTTGCGGCTCGACCAAGGGGAACCCCTGACCGCGGTGGTCTGGAAGGGCGAACTCCCTGCCAAAGTCAACTATGAGATCAGCTTGGAAGCGAAAAAGGTGAACGGAGACGACTTCTTCCTCGCCCTCACGATTCCGGTCAAAGACAGCCACTGCACCTTCGTCTGCGGCGGTTGGGGCGGGGGGTTGGTGGGCATCTCCAGCATCAACGGCATGGACGCATCCGAAAACGAAACGGCCACCGTCGAGGCTTTTGAAAACGGCGTCTGGTATCCGGTCAAGATCCGCGTCACCGACCGGTTCATCACCTGCTGGATCGGCGAACGGGAGGTGGTCAACCTGAACCACGAAGGCGCCAAGATCGACATGCGCCCCGGCGATATCGAAATGTGCGTGCCGCTCGGCCTCGCCACCTACCAAACCTGGGCCGCCTACCGCAACCTGCGCTGGACCAATTTGCCGGCGAAATAATTCCGTCGCTCAGAACTCGATCACACGGGCCTCGCGATACGGTTCCTCGGCCGCTTCCACGCCCTTCAGGTCGATCCACAGTCCCGTGTCCGGATCCCCGATGCGCACATCGTAACGGCCCGGTTCCGGCACCCAGGGCGTGAAGCTCGGCTCCCGGAGCCGCCGCGCGTAGACCAGCTTCCCGTCCGCCACACTCCAAACCTGCACCACCGGCTTGGCGATCCCGTTCACCTGCAACGGCGGCAACCACGAGCGTGGCGGCCCACCGAAGTTGTCTTCCTGGGAAAGGGTCACCGGCCATCCCTCGAGCGGAATCCATCCACCGCCGGAAATCCGCAGCGCCTCGCAGTGGATCTTCCGGGCAAAACGGTCGAGCCGCACCATGGCGAATCCCCCGGGAACCCGGCCCTCCGCTTCCGGTTGACCCGCCGCCACCACCGTGACCGGATTGCGCAACCCGTCCACGTGCCGCCCCATCCAGAACGGTTGCCCGGACTCACGACCACCGCCCGAGGACCTTGGCTTCCAGAACCGGGGGACGGAGGGAACCAGCTCCGGCACCGCAAAGGAGTGCACCGCGTCATCATGGGTTTCGACCCCGTGACGGATGACCGAGGGCAACCCGCCATCCGCCGCCAAATGAAAGGCCCCGCCCTTGCGCAGGATCTGCAAAGCCGAACGACGGCCCGCTTGCGGCCAACCGTTCGTGGAAAGATCGGCCCCGGCCTCCTTCGGATCCGGCCCTTGATGGGTCGCCATCTGCGCCAACAACGCTCCGGACAGGGCGACCTTCAAATCCGTCTGCGCCCAGTCCGCCACCCAACGCTCCAAAAACGCGGACTGACGCTCGCCCCAAAGTTTCAAGCCCGGCAGATCCAACTGGCGCGGATCCACGGCGGGGTCGGAAACCAATTCCGGACGCACATCCCCGGCCAACGGCAAACCGATCCCCTCGCAGCCCGACTTCCATTTGTGATCCTCGATCACCGCGAATCCGACCCGGCCGTAGTTCAGTTCCGTGAAAAACACCGGGATCCCCTGCAGCGCGGGAGCGGGCTCCACCGGATCCGGCAGGTGGGCGGTCTGGGTCCGATGCACCATTTGCACGAAAGAGGCCGGATGCAGATACCCGCCCAGCGTTTCCCTCAGGGCCGGGCGACCGCCTTCCCCCCAGAGCGCCCGCTGGAATCCATCTTCCGGCCCGGGCAACACCACGCAGGGCAAATCCCGCGTCAGATCTTGGAACGAGGCCTGCCAGAGATACCATCCCTGGAGGTAATCCATCGTCATCCCCGACACGCTCCCCCGGTCCACCACGCGTCCCGGTCGCACCTGGCCACCGGGAAAAAAGAGGAGGTCCGGTCCTGCCTTGCCCACGCCGGCCACCACTTCCCTCACCCCGCCGGACGGGAACGGAGCCGCCCCGTCCAGAAGGGCGCCACTCCCCGCCAAGACCGCCACGTTGAGCTCCATGCGATCGGAAGGATTGCGCCGGATCGTTCCGCCCCAGGTCGCTTCCCCATATACCACCCGGTAGGCCACATCCTCGTTCTCCCGCCAATTCGGTATCCGGAACGTCGCCGTCCACCCCGGCACCTCGATCACCCCTTCGCCAATGGTTTCCCATTCTCCCTGACGCGCCGTCTCCAGAAACACCCGGTCCGGATCATCCGCCCCTACCGGCAGCAACTGCGCCGTGAGCTTCAGCACGCCGCGACTCAACGTGTGCACCGCCCCGGCGATCGGCCCGAAATGGGCCCGCTGATCCGTCACCCATCTCGCCCCCTCCATCCGCAAACCGGTGAGACGCGCGCCGCCCGTCGCGAAAAACGAAACCGGCCCCGTCACCAAGGCCTCCTCCACCGTATCGATCCGCTCCGCAAACTTGGCTCCCGCATCGTCCAGCACCGCGGTCCGGACCACGATCCCGCCCCCTTCTTCATTCCCCTCGATCCGGAGAACCCGTGCTCCCGCCGGGGCCACCCCGTTCCCCGCGCCCCCTGGCGCTCCCTGACCGCGGAACACCGTGCCGTCCCGGCCGTGCCCCAGCTTCCACGCCCCAGCTCCTTCCCCGAACCGGATCCCCGCTTCCACCGGATCCGCGGACTCAAAACGAAGCTCCATGACAAAACCGCCCGGCCCGGTGCCCAAGCGCTGCGTCAGGACCCGCACCGCCCGGTGTCCCGGTTCCCCCGGCCCCGCCACACACTCGGCCGCACCGGCCCGGATCCGCCAATCCGCGAGACGCTCCGGCCAATAATCCTCTCCCAACCAGACCCGATCCGACTCATCCTGCCACGCGGAACGGAATTCCCCCGCTCCCAGCGAGGCCCCGCCGAATCCCCCAATCACGAGCCACAAAATCACGAAGCTGAGCCAAATCCGCGCCATGGTGTCTCTCCTGTTCCCGCCGCTTGGTGAGGGCAGACCGGGAATCGTTCAACCGAGGAGCCGCTTTCCGGCGACCGCGGAGAGCTTCAATGAGGACTCTCGTAAAAGATGTAGTTCGTCGAGTAATCGCTGAACTCGAAGTAGACCCGCTTTTCCCCGGCGTCCTTCGTGGCGTTGAGGTTCTCATCAAGCACCCCATACCCGAATCGATAGGGTCTCGAAGAACTGCCGCCCGTCGCGGTCGCGGTGGTCAACTTGTCCACGCCGACGAAGCGTTTCACCAGCTTGTCCCCCGCGTAAATTTCGAGGACCCCGTTGACGCCCGTCCAATTCTGGATCGATCGCCCGATTTCATTCTGCGCCTCCTGGGTGCAGGCGCTGAGCACCAGACTGCCGGGAAGGAGCAGCGCAAGGAGCGCCCGGGCACAGGGAACCACGGATTTCATGGAACGAGGATACGCCCGGTCCGCTTCCGTTTCGAGCGCTTTGTTCCGGGAAACCTTGCCCGAAAGAATGCCAGGTCCGGGAACGTTTGACAGGGTGCATGCGCCCCACGACCACGCTCTGGTTCCTCCTCCTCCTGCCCTGGCTGGTTCAGGCCGCCCCGGAACGGGTCATCCAGCTCGAAGCGGACGCTCCGGAGACCACCCGCTGGGCGGCCCGGGAATTGCAGCGTCTCTTGCTCGCTTCCACCGGAGAAATGCTCCCGATGGTCCCCGGCCCGACCGCCCAACCGGCAATCCGCCTCCACCGCGACGACAGCCTGCCCCACGATGGTTTTGTCCTCCGGATGGAAAAGAGCGACATCGTCATCGCGGGCAACGAGAGCGAGCGCCCCGGCTTGTGGGAGGTCCCCAGTCATGGAACTCTCTGGGGCACCTTGGAATTTGCGGAACGCTGCCTCGGGGTGCGCTGGCTTCTCCCCGGACCGCTCGGCGAGGAAATCCCGCGCCGGAAGCTGGAAGACCTCGAACTGGCGGAAGAAGTGCGCGGGGCCCCCGGGTTCACGATCCGGGCTCTGGCCTACCTCGGGGAGAGCGAGCGGGAACTCACGGGCCGCCATCTCCCCACGCTCGATTGGATGAAGCGGCAACGCCTGACCAACAGCCTTAATCCCTGGCTCGCCGCTTACGGCCATTCTTGGGATGATTATCTTAAACCCGCGGACTTCGTGGCGCATCCCGAATGGAAACCGTCCAACGGAAACTTCGAGCGCCGGGGCAAGGTGACTTTTTTCTGTACTACCGCCCCCGGTCTGGTGGAACTTTTCGCGCAACGCGTCATCGAAAATATCGACCGCCATCCGGAGCGCCCCATGGCGAGCCTCTCCCCCACGGATGGCGGCGGCTTCTGCACCTGTGAGCGTTGCGCACCACTCGTGGAAACGGATCCTCACGGAAAACCGAATCACGCGCGCGCCATCCTGACCTTCTACCAACGGGTGGCGGAGATCGTGGCCCGGGAACGACCCGGGCGAAGGCTGGGTGGTTTTGTCTATTACAACTACCAATATCCCCCGGAAGCCCCCCTGCCGGAACTCCCGGATAACATGAGCCTCTGTTGGGCTCCCCTGAACTATTATGGTTACGGCCTCCTGAAACCGGTCTATCGCGCCGAATTCCCCGGCGTCATGGAGAAGTGGAGCCGCGCCACCCCGCGCCTCGTCTATCACAATTACTCCACCTGGATGCGGGGCTACCACGGCGCACCGCTTCCGGTTTCCCTCGACATCCTCGAGCGCGAACTGCCGGCCGCCGCCAGCCACAAAATCTGGGGCGCCCGGATGATCGGCACCAGCGCCTGGGGCGTGAATGCCCCGATCAACTATCTCCTCGCCAAACAGTTGTGGGATCCTCGCCTCAATGTCAGGGCCGCTCTCGATGATTGGCTGCATCGGGCTTACGGCCCGGGATGGCCCCACATGCGCGCCTTGTATGATCAACTCGACGCCCGGATGCTCGTGCACAAGGAGGCGCAATCACCGGTCTACAAAGGCAGCCAATACGAAGTGAATCGCGCGGTCATGCAAGCCATCTACGCGCCTCTCTTTCCCACCATGGAAACATGTTTCCGCGCCACCCTGGCCGGATGCACCACCGCTTCCCAAAAGGACCGGCTCGCCCTCTTTGGCGACAACCTGACACAACTTCACTTCGCCCTGCGCAAAGCCGGCCTCATCCCGGACGACCCGAATTCGCTTTTCCACCGGGACGACGCCGCCTTCGCCGCCTTCCTGAAACGGATGGAATCCACCTTCAGCCTCTACCAAGACAACCGGGGCATCGATCACGGTCCGATTTGGGACGGGGAATGGAGCGCGGAGTGAGGCTTCACTCCATCTCCAAAAAGAGCCGTCCCGCGGACTGGCGCAGCTTCACCGGAGCGTCGTAAGCCCGGCTCAGCAAGGCCGCGTTGAGCACCTTCGCCCGGGGTCCGGCGGCCAGGACCCCGCCTTGCCGCAAAAGGAGGACATGATCAAAACCCGGCGTGATCTCCTCGACATGATGCGTCACCAGAAACAACGCGGGCGCGCCGGGACGGGAGGCGATCCCATCCATGAACTCGAGGAACCGGTGGCGGGCCACGGGATCGAGTCCCGCGCAAGGTTCATCCAGAATGAGGATGCGGTAGGCAGCCATGATGGCCCGCGCGATGAGCACGCGCTGCCGCTCCCCTTGGGAAAGTTGGGCCCAGGTGCGGCTCTCCGCCGGTCCCATCCCGAAACTGTCAAGGGTTTCCCGGGCCCGGACCACGTCCTTCTTCGCGATGCGCCCCCAGTAGTTGATCTGCGAGTGGATACCTCCGATGACGATCTCGAGGGCGGTCTCGCCTTCCTGAATCCAATCCGCGACCGTGTGGTTGATGACCCCGATGACCCGGCGCAACTCGTTCCAGTTGGTCTGCCCGAAGCGCTGGCCGAAGACCTCGATGCTGCCGGAAGTCGGCTGGAGGAATCCCGAAAGCGTGTTGAGGAGCGAGGTCTTGCCGGATCCATTGGCCCCCAGGACGGCCCATTGTTCCCCTGGCCTTACGGTCCAATCCACCCCGTTGAGCAAAAGCGTGTCCCCGCGGCGCACGCTCACCCCGCGCAGGCGAACGATATCGGTCTCTTCCATGACGCTCATCTGTTACTCCCTCGCGAAGGGTTCCAACAGCCAAAAAGCAGCGCCATCCCCAGGATGACCCGGCGCCATCGGGAAACGGCCGGCAAGGGCCGCAGGACGCGCCACCCTTTGGCCTCGCCCAGCACCCGCAGGGCACGGCGCGGATGCACCAGCACGCCGAACTCCGCGCATTCGAGCAGCGGCAGGTCCGCGGCGCTGTCGGTGTAAGCCCATGCTCCCGGCAGCGGAAGTCCGGAGCCTGGAGCAAGCCAGCCCCTCGCCCGCATCGCCTCCACCTTGGCCCGTCGCTTGTTATTGGGCCCGGAAAACGCCGGGGGCCAGGCCAGACGTTCCCCGCCCCCCATCTCCATCCCGGTGGCCACGCAATGATCAAAGCCCAACCGGCGGGCGATCCGTTCCGCGTAAAATCCGGGACTGGCGGTGTTGAGCACCAGAACGCACCCTTCCCCGCGCCGGCTCTCGATCTCCGCCAGCATCTCCGGCCACATCGCCGGGAGAGCCACCCGATCCACGAATTCATCCGCCATGGCCTCGATCCGGCCCGGTTCCAGACCACTGAGGAAGCCGAGAAAAAGGCGTTTCAGGGTCCGCGTGTCCACCAGACCGCCGAGCTTCAACGGCAGCGCGAGCAGGACCGGCACGAGGAAGAAACGCCTCCATCCCGAGCGCCGGAACACGAAAGCCGCCAACAGGAGCTGCGTGTCCCAGGGCAACAAGGTGCCATCCAGATCGAAAAACGCGTAAGGTCGCGCGGCCCCCTCCCTCTCCATCGCTCACATGCGGGTGTTCCGGAACAGGCGCACGGCCAAGGCGTGGAGCTTGCGCTTCGCCGCCAAAGTCGGGCGCGTCAAGGTGACCCCGACCAATCCGGCGCAGCGGCGGAGCAACCCGGGATCGAGCCGTCCCCAGCTCAAGAGGAATTCCTCCTGACTCATCTGCCCCCAAAGCAACAGGGCATCCGTCGCCCCGCGATCCTCCACATGGACGTCCCCCCCCATCCCGCGGACCGGGCTTTCGACCCCTTGCGCTTCGGTCAACGCCAGAACCCCCGCCGCATCCGGCATCAGGAGGATCACTTCCACCAGAAGATGGAGCCGCCAACTCACCTCGCTCTCCTCCGCGACGTGGTGCGGCAACCGGCCCAGAACGTTCTCGCAACGCCGTTCCATTTCCGCCGGCGCCTGCTGCCAGGCCCGCAACCAGGCGGCCCGGCACTCCAGAAACATCCGCTCGGAAACGCGATGCAACGCCGGCTCACGCAGCAGGAATTCGCGCAGACGCTGGGCCAGCAGCGTTGCCTCGCGTTCGAAGGTGATCGGCTCATAGAGCGCCTGATTCGCCTCCAGGGTATCGGCCAGTTTGCGCAAGCCTTCCGCCAACGGACCAACCTTGGCCCGCCGCTCCAAAACCGAACCGCATTCCCCCTCAGACATGGCGACGGAAGGTCTGCACCAGATCATGCGCAACCCGGATGAAATCGCGCCGCACCGCCGTCGGCTCGCAATCGACCAGGGCCCGCTGCTCGTTGTTCGCCGCGGTCACGGCCGTGGCCTCGCGGATGAAAGGCCGGAAGAGATGGATCTTCTCCCCGGTCTGCGCCCCCAGTTCGTCCAGCACCACCCGCAGTTCCGCCAGCGCGGCGTCGCTCGCCCGGAATCCGGCCCGGTAACGGTTCACGATGACGCCACCGATCCGGGCGACGGAGTTCGGGTCTGCGTGCCCGCGCGCAAAGCGATCCCGAAGCTGCTTGATCCATTTGATCCCCTCGAGGGCGAGATAGTCCGCCGTGTAAGGCACGATGACGTGTTGCGCCGCCCGCAAGGCGTTCCGGGTGAAAATGGAATACCCGGGAGGACAATCGATCAGGATGTAATCATAGGCGTTACGGACCGGTTCGATGGCCCGCTGGATGACCGTGGCCGCCTTGGCCGCCTCCCCTCCCAAACTCGGATCCTCCTCCTGCTCCAGCATGTCGAACGAGGCCCCAACCAGATCGATGCCCCCGCCCGATTCCGGATCGCGGTAGACCGGAGTGATCACGTCCTGAATCGGCACCTGGGAACCACGCATCTGCGCTTCGTAAAGATGGTAGGCGCTCTTGTTGCGGCTGGTCGCGACGTGATAACGCTCCCTTGTCAGGAACCAGAGGGTGGCGTTGCACTGTGGATCCTGATCGATCACAAGCACCCGGTTACCGCGGAAATCCGGATGCTTGGCCAGGATCGCGGCGAGGTTGACCGTGTCGGTGGTTTTGCCAACCCCTCCCTTGAAATTCAAAAACGCCCAGATTTTCGCCGCCATGCCTGTGAGTCCGCAAGGACCGTTTGCGAGGCTGATGGTCCAACTCCCGCGCCCAAAAGTCAACCGGAGTGATGGACCTTCATGCCTCCAGCCAAGGAGCCAGGTCGGCTTTGGCGTCTTCCGTTGCGTCGATCCAATACCTGCGGTTGGTCAGCAGCAGGTGCGAACTGCCGTCCCGGAGGTGGATCCGGAGCCGCAAGGGCGAGAGCCCCCGGTGTCGCTTGGCGATCGCGTGGATCCGTTGGAGATCGGAAACGGAATCCGTCGCACAATCCAGGATCAGGGTCAGTTCCTCGATCGGAGCCTCCACGGCTTGCTTTTCAAACTCGGCCGGATCAAAGGGAAGGGGGTCGAGGCGCTGGATCTCCTGGACGTTGAGCCTCCTCGCATTCGGGTCCTGACGATCTTGGGAGATCTGCGCCTTGAACTCGATCACGGTGTTTACCTGGAGCAGCGAACCGACGGAAGCATAGAGGTCGCTCCAAATCGGCAGCTCCAGACTGCCGCCGAAATCCTCGAGCTGTAGGATGGCGAAGGCCCGGCTGTCCTTCTTCGAATATTTCACCTGCACCTCCTTGATCAAGGCGGCGAACTTCACCGGAACGCGGCTTTCCGGCAGGGCTTGGATCTGGTTGAGCTTCTTGTAACGACCAACCTTGAACGATTTCTTGTAGGCGTCCAGCGGATGCCCGGTCACATAGAACCCAAGCAACTCCCGCTCGTGCGCCAAAACCTCCTCCTTGGGCCATTCCGCCACCGGCGCAGTCAGGATCTCCGCCTCCGGCTCCGGCGCCCCCACCATTTCGTCCAGGCCGAAGAGGGAAAACTGTCCCGCCTTCCGGTCCCGTTGCGCACTGGCCGCGGTGGCGATCGCCGCGTCGATCCGCGCAAAAAGTCCCGCCCGTGTTTCACCCAGGAAATCGAAGGCTCCGGCCCGGATCAGGCTTTCCAATACTTTCTTGTTCACCGTCTTCGAGTCCAGCCGATTGCAAAAATCCTCGAGACTCTTGAAGGGACCGCCGCTCTGGCGCTCCGCCACCGTCAACTCCATGGCCCCGGTCCCGACATTCTTGATGGCGGCCAGGCCGAACCGGATCCCGGCCACCGGGTCCCCCCAACGATCCTCCCCGTCCTCGGGGAAAAACTTGAGTCCGCTGCGGTTGACACAGGGCGGCAGGATCCGGATCCCCATCCGCTGACACTCCGCCACAAAGACCGAAATCTTGTCGGTGTTGTTGATCTCGTTGGAGAGCAGTCCGGCCATGAATTCCACCGGATGATTCGCCTTGAGATAGGCGGTCTGGTAGCTGATGAAGCCGTAGGCGGCGGAGTGCGATTTGTTGAACCCGTATTCAGCGAACTTCGCCAGCGTATCGAACATCTCGTTCGCCAGTTTGGCGTCGATATGGTTCACCGCCTGGGCCCCGGCGACGAACTTGGCCCGCTCTTTCTCCATGATCTCGGGCTTCTTCTTGCCCATGGCGCGGCGCAACAGGTCGGCCTGACCGAGCGAATAACCGGCCACCACGTTCGCCACCCGCTGCACCTGTTCCTGATAAATGAGAATCCCGTAAGTCTCCTTCGCGATCTGCTCGTAGAGCGGGTGCGGATACTCGACACTCTCCCGCCCCTTTTTCCGCGCAATGTAAGTGTCGATGAACTGCATCGGCCCGGGTCGGTAAATGGCAATGAGTGCAATCACGTCTTCGATGCCGCGCACGTCGAAACGTTTGCAGAGATCCACCATCCCTCCGGATTCCAGCTGGAACACCCCGCAGGTCTCCCCTTGGTTCAGCAGCTCCAATGTCTTGCGATCATCCAAGGGAATCTTCCCGTGATCGAAGTCCGGCACCTTGCGCCGGATCAGCGTCACCGCATCCTGGATCACGGTCAGCGTCTTCAGACCGAGGAAGTCCATCTTGAGCATGCCGAGCTCGGTCAGCGGTTCCATCGCATACTGCGTCGTCACCTCCCCTTCCTTGGCCCGGGCCAAGGCAATGAAATCCGTCAGGTCCCGATCCGCGATCACCACCCCGGCGGCATGCACCCCGGTGCCCCGCTTCAACCCCTCCAGAAACGTGGCCGCCTCCCAGAGTTGGGTCAGGGGACCGCTGCGTTCGATCTCCTGCTTCAACTCCGGATTTTTCTCGATCGCCCCGGCCAGCGTGATATTCAGCTCGTTGGGAATCATCTTGGCAATCCGGTCGCCCTCGCTGTAGCTGAACCCCAGGACCCGCCCCACATCGCGGACCACGCTCTTGGCTCCCAAGGTGCCGAACGTGATGATTTGGGAGACCGACGACTCGCCATACTTGCGACGGACATATTCGATCACCTCGGGACGGCGGGTTTGGCAGAAGTCCACGTCAACGTCCGGCGGGGATACCCGCTCGGGATTGAGGAAACGTTCGAAAATGAGGCCGAACCGGATCGGACAAATATCGGTGATTCCCAGTGCGTAGGCCACCAAACTGCCGGCGGCGGAGCCCCGGCCGGGACCGACCGGGATATCATGATCCTTGGCCCACTTGATGAAGTCCCAGGTGATCAGGAAGTAAGAGATGAAGCCCATCTTCTCCATGATCCCGATCTCGTATTCCAACCGTTCCCGGAGAGCCGGTTCCGCGCACAAACGCTCCTCTCCGTAACGCCCCGCCAAGCCCTCCTGACAGACCCTGCGGAAATAGTCTTCACGGGGCGTCCCGTCGGGCGAGTTGAACCTCGGGTATTTGGCAATACTGGTGGCATCGAGCGGAATCTCCAACTCACACATGTCCGCCACCAATCGGGTGTTCGTCACCGCTTCGGGCAACTCGCTGAAGAGCCGTTTCATCTCCTCGGCGGTCTTGAAATAGACCTCCGTGGAATATTTCATGCGGTTCTCTTCCAGCTTCAGTTTGTTGGTGCCGATGCAGATCAGAATATCGTGCGCATCATGGTCCGAGCGGTTGAGGAAATGGACATCGTTGGCAGCCACCAGTTTGAGCCCGAACTCACGGCCGAACTCCACCATCTGCCGCGTGCATTTCCTTTGCTGTTCCAGCTGGTGGTCGTGAACCTCCAGAAAAAAGCGATCCCTCCCGAACACATCGAGAAAGCGGCGCAAACTGGCCCGGGCCTCGTCCATCAGGTTGTCCGTGATGAACTGGTTGATCTCTCCCTGGAGACATCCGCTCAACACCACCAACCCCTCGGAATGCCGGGCCAGCAACTCGTGATCAATCCGCGGCTTGGAATAAAATCCTTCCAAGTGCCCCGCGGAAACCAACTTGGTCAGGTTGGCGAACCCCGTGGCATTCTGGGCCAACACCGTCAGGTGCGAAGTCTTCCGCTCCCCGGGCAGTTTCTTCCGCGCCTGCATCGATACCCCCGGCGGCGTCAAATACATCTCGCACCCGATGATCGGCTTGACCCCTTCCTTCTTCGCTTTCTGATAGAACTCGATCGCCCCGAAAATATTGCCGTGGTCCGTCATTGCCACCGCCGGCATCCCCAGTTCCGCCGCCCGCGCCATCAACTGCTTGATCCGCACCGCGCCATCCAGCGTCGAATACTCGGTATGCAAGTGCAGGTGAACAAAGTCGGACACGGCGGGAGAATCGGACATTGGTGAGAGCATAGCCCATCTCCGCGATGGTGCAACATCCTCACCGAACCACCACGCAGGCCCTCACGGGCGATCGAACGGCCCGAGCCGGCGGGTCGACAACAACTCGAACTCCATGCTCTGCCGCACCGGAATCTCCACCGTTTCCCCGGGCTCCGCAGGGTTCGGCAACTTCATCGTCAACGTGGTCATCGACATCCCACTCCGGGGAAAACGCAATTCCTTGTCGATCGAGACCGCCCCGTTGACCCGGCCCTCGCGGATCCGGATCTTCATCCCCGGGACCTTTCCATCCGCCGGAGCCGTCTCCAGATCCGCATCAATCCCGGCTCCATACTCGATCACGCCATGGGCCCGGTTCTCCAACAACTCGTCCCGGGCATACGCGACATCGAACGACGCCGTCAGCCGTTGCCCCGGTCCCAGCTCGATCTCCCGGTCCTGCTTCCAACTCGCCCCCATGACCACCCCTCCAACCGGCACTCCCAGCCGCAACGCCGGGGTCGCGATCTGCTTGAGTTGCTCCGGGCCGAACTGCTGCGCCAGCAAATGGTCTCCGGTGGAAAAGGCCTCCATCCCTGCCGTCGCCACCACGTCACCCGCCTCATCCAAAGTCACCGAAAACGATTTGCCGATCAACGGCCGAAAGGTCTGCCCCAGCAAGGTCTTTCCGGACTCGGGCTGCCTCGAGTCATAGCGCATCTCCACACTCCCGAGCCGCACCTTGATGTTCATGGCCAGCAGTTCCACCACCACGTCGCGCAACTTCGCCTCCCCCTTGCGGGCCTGGCACACGGAACGGACCTCCAACTCCACATCCGCCACCTGCCGCGCCTTGGCGTCACCGGAGACCCCCACCACCGTTTCCGCATGCTGCACGCTGCGGAGCACGTATTCCCGGCCCGGCTGATACGAGGGCGCCGGAAGCGGTTCCCCCGCCCCGGGAGAACGCGCCGGTAAACACGCCACCAAGGTCACCACGAACATTTGAGGAAAGCGCCACATCCCGAAAAACAACTCCTGAATCTTACCTTCCTTGGACGAACCAAGGCAACGAAATCATCCGAGGGATTCCATGTGGTAAGAAACTTATCACATGGAGGTCAGTTCGTTTCCTGACCGCACCCCCGATTCCCCTTCCCAGAGCCTCGCCGACCCCGTAAAAATCGATTGTTCCGGCGGTTGGCATGCAAAAAGCTAATTCGTTTTTCAGGAAGCAGTTCCTGCTCCCTCCCTGAACTCAAACTGATTCAAGACATGAAAAAAATCGAAGCTATCATCAAGCCTTTCAAACTCGAAGACGTCAAGGACGCCCTGTCCGAAGTCGGTGTGCAAGGCATGACCGTCACCGAAGTCAAGGGTTTCGGACGCCAGAAAGGCCACACCGAAATCTATCGCGGCAGCGAATACACCGTCGATTTCCTCCCAAAGGTAAAGCTGGAAATCGTCGTGGAAGACGCCAACGTGCAACGGGTCGTCGACACCATTCAGAAGACCGCCAACACCGGCAAGATCGGTGACGGCAAGATCTTCGTCTCCTCCATCGAGGGCGCGGTTCGCATCCGGACCGGTGAGAAGGGTTCCGAGGCCATCGCCGCTTCCCAAGCCTGAACTTCACCGCCCATTCCCGGGTTCGCGCGGTCGCCAATTCCGACCGGTGCCGCGCACCCGGGAATTTTCGTTTCCGTTAGCTCACAACTGGATCCGGACGCCGCCGGATTGGGCGCTCTGGTAAATCGCATTGATCAAGGCCACCGCTTTCCTCGCTTCCGTGCCATCGACCGCCGGGCTACGACCTTCCCGGATCGCCTGCACCACATCCTCGAAATTGCGCTGGTGCCCGAGGAAATTGATCGCCTTGGGATCGTTGGCCCCGACTCCACGAGCCTGGCTCCCTTGCATCAGCTCTTCCCGGATCACCTCGTCCCCGGGATCCGGGTCCATGAAGTCCCAGACCCGGAACCGCTCGTCCGCCAGAAAGACGGACCCTTTCTCCCCACACAGGTGCACCTCGGCCGGGTGACCGGTGGAGGACCAGCAGGCGGTGGAGCATTGAATGACGCCGAGCGCTCCGCTGACAAACTCGACCGTGGCCACCGCGGTGTCTTCCACCTCGATCCCGGTATGGGCCAAGCAAGCGGTGGAAGCGCACACGGAACGGACATCACCGGCGAGGTGGATCAACTGGTCCACGGTGTGGATGCCCTGGTTCATGACGGCTCCGCCGCCATCCAAGGCCCAGGTCCCGCGCCACGCCCCGGAATCGTAATACTGCTGGGTGCGATACCATTTCACGTAGGCATCCGCCATCGTGATTCTGCCGAATCGCCCCTGCCCGACGGCCCGTTTCAAGGCCGCGACCGCCGGGGTGAAGCGGCGGTTGAAGATCCCGGACAGGGTGACCCCGGCCTCGCGCGCGGCGGCAATCATGAGATCGATCCGTTCCGTGGTCACCTCGATCGGCTTCTCGACGACCACGTGTTTCCCCGCGCGGATCGCTGCCAGCGCCGGCTCGAGATGGGCCCCGGAGGGCGTCGCGATCGTGACGATCTCCAACCCGGGATCGGCAAGGAACTGATCGAGATCGCAGAACGCGCGACACCCCAATTCCCGGCCGAGTTCCTCCGCGGCTTCCGGCCGCCGCCCATACACGGAAAGAAGTTCGCCGTCGGCCATCGCGCGGATGGCTTGCGCGTGGAACTTGGCGATCATGCCCGCCCCGATGATTCCAAATTTCATGGTTGCTGCCTTCGGCGATCCCAGGATTCCTTCAACTGATTATTTGATTCCCGCCTTGCCCTTGGCCAGGTCCGCGAGGGACTTGACCATCCCGGCGGCGAGTGTTCCCAAGACGTTGGTGCGCTGTCCATCCACGATCCGCTGCACCGTGATCCCGACGAAACGTCCTTCGACGTCGAACACCGGCACGCCTTGGGAATTCCCCGCGGTGGTGATGTAAAACGTCGACTCCGGCCGCTTCGAAATCGCGGTGACGTAACCGGGCAGGACCGTCGGGATATGGCGGTAAACCGACGAGGACCGGGAGAGCCCGATCACCGGATCCGCAATGCTCAGGCCGCCCTCGGGGATTTTGTTGGAGAGATCGACCGCTGCCAACGGAACCTTGCGCGCGGCGACCTGCTTCGGATTGATGAGAATGAAGGCAAGGTCCAGGTCGAGATTTTGCTGGAGCCGGGTGCCGGTATACTCCGAACCATCCGCCAGATTGATCTGGATTTCCGGAAAGGAGGCTTCCGCCTTGGTCACCGTCACGAATTCCTCGCTGCCGGCCGCCCGCCCCTTTTGCCCGACCATGCCGACGCTCGGGTCCAAGGCGCTGTTGCAAACCACGACGAGTCCGCGCGGGTGGATCACCGTGCCGAGCGTCTGGGTGGATTGCTCCTGATCGGGCAGGCTTCCCTTTTCCGTGGTGAACTCGATCAGGCACCGGGCCGTGACCACCGCGAGCGCATCCTGATGGGCCTGATACACCTCACGGGCCGCCTCGGAAATGGATTGCGCCCGGCCGATTCCGGAACCGCCGATCACGGTCGCGAGAATCCAAGGGAGAACGAGTGGGATCTGGGGGCAGCGGGACATCTTCTGGCAAGGAGGGAAAGGAAGCTTTATGCTGGATCCGACCGTCGGCATCCAGCGAAAATTCATGGAACCGGAGGAGCCGGCGCACCGATCAGCGAATCCAAGGCCGGACTGGGTAAGGGCGGACGCAACGGGGCGGAAGGAAGACTGCCGTCGCTCGCCTTCCGGCGCGAGATTGGATCGCCGCCCGCCCCCCCGGCCCCCGGCGGTTCTGGAGCCGGCTCGACCCCCGGGGGAGCCGGAGCCTCCACCCGGGCGCGGGCTTCGGCCTGCCCCTGCCGTCTCCCCAGAAGGAAAGCGGTGGGCAGGAGGAGAAGCATCGTCAGGAACATCAATGGAACGAGGACCGACTTGACCTGACGCGGCCGGACTTCGGGAAGACCTTTGACGATCGGGATGATCGTCTCCTGAGGCTCCGTGACCACCTTGGGAGCGAGCCGGGCCCCGCGAAACTCGGTCAAACCGGGCCGGGCCATGGCCTCGATCTCGCCCCTGGCATCGACCCCGAGAAAGCTGCTGTAGATGCCGAGAAAACTTCGGGCATAGGCGAGGCTGGGAAACGCCGAGTAATCGCCCGCCTCCAACCCGAGGATCTGGGCCTCGGTGATGCGGGTGACATGGGAAACGTCCGGGACGGACAACCCGCGTCCTTCACGGGCCTCCTTGAGCTGGTCTCCAATCGATCCGGACATGCGGAAGGGCTGGCCGCCACCTTAATCAAGGTCCGGATCTTGAGCGATCAGAATTTCCCTCGGTTTGGCCCCGTCTCCCGGCCCGACGATCCCGCGCTCCTGAAGAATGTCCATCATACGGGCCGCCCGGGTGTAACCGAGCCGCAGCCGACGCTGGAGGAAGGAGGTGGAGGCCTTGCGCTCCGCCAGAATCACCTCGATGCACTTGTCGAGGATCTCCTCGTCGGCATCGGACATTCCCGCCTCGGCCTCCTCCTCGGTCTCCGCATCCAGATTGTCCTGAATGGAACGATCAAAGATCGGCGCGGACTGGGAAGCACAATGTTCCACGATGTCCTGGACCTCGTCATCCGTGACGAACGCCCCCTGGGCACGCACCATCACGTGGGTGTCCGGCGGCTGATACAACATGTCCCCCTTGCCCACGAGACGCTCCGCTCCGGCCCGATCAAGAATAACCCGGCTGTCGGTCATCGAAGCGACCTGGAACGCGATGCGCGACGGGATGTTGGCCTTGATCAACCCGGTGACCACATCGACCCGTGGGGACTGGGTGGCGACAATCAGGTGGATGCCGGCCGCCCGGGCCTTCTGGCAGAGCCGGGCAATCGCGGTTTCGACCTCAGCCGGAGCGGTCTGCATCAGGTCGGCCAACTCATCGATGATGACCACGATGAAGGGAAGTTTCGACTGGCAATCGTCCTCGGCCTCCTCTCCGTTGGCATCAAGGACCGGAGGATGGATGACGGCGGAGCGACCGTTCAGCTCCTCCCTCGGGAACAGCTCGGGCTGCATCACACCCGCCCGCCGGGCGCGCCGCTGCATCTGCCGCTGGTGGCGGTTGTTGTATTCCTCGAGCTTGCGGCACCCGGCCTCGGCAAAGAGTTCATACCGGCGTTCCATCTCATTGATACACCAGCGCAGGGCCAGCAGGACCTTCTTGGGATTCGTCACCACCGGCACGGCGAGGTGCGGCAAATCCTTGTAGATCTGCATCTCCACCACCTTGGGATCGATCATGATGAAGCGCAGCTCCTCGGGAGTGAAACGGCACAACAGGCTGACGATGATCGAGTTGATGCAGACGCTCTTCCCACTTCCCGTGGCCCCGGCCACCAAGAGGTGCGGCATCGCCGCCAGATCGGCCACCAGCGGGTTCCCATACACATCCTTGCCCAGAGCCAGGGGGATTTGCGCCTTGCCGTCGGTGAACTTTGGGTCTTCCAACAGCTCCCGCAACGGCACCAACACCTTCTTGTGGTTGGCGATTTCAATGCCCACGGTGTCCAGACCGGGAATCGGCGCCAAAATGTTGATCCGCTCCGCCCGCGTGGCCCGCGCCAGATCCGCCTCCAGCGCCGCGATTTTTTTCACGCTCTGGCCCACGGGAGGATAAATTTCATACCGCGTGATCGTCGGCCCCCGGGTGATGTCACCGGGACTCACAATCAAGCCAAACGTGCGCAACGTCTCGATGATGACCCGCTGGGTCTCCAACAGGGATTCCTTGTCGGTCACCTCGGCCACGTTCTTCTCCTCCTCGCAGTCGAGCAATTCGATGGAGGGCAGGGCATAGCCTTGAAAGGCAGTGCCCTGACGATAGAACGAGCCCGGCACACTGGCATCCTCCGGCACCACGGGCCGGGGATCCCGCCGGGGGCGCCGGGACCGCGCCGCATCCACGATTTGCGGGGCCCGCCTCACCACGGGGGCCACCGGCTCCCGGAGATCCTCTGTCAAAGGGTCGAGTTCCGCATCCGGCGGCTCCACCCGCCGGCCCGACGAACCGCCACCATAGACCGCCCCCCCTTCCCAGCTGGCGGCAGGCAACGCCAAATCCGCCTCATCTGTGCCCGGATCCGTCTCTTCCAGGCGGATCGTCGGAGCCGGAAACCGCTGCGCCACCGGCCCGGGCTTTCCATTGTCATACTCGGGGATGCAGTCGGAGCCGAGTTCCATGCCATCGTCAGGATCACTCTCAAGCTCGATCACCCGGATCGGGCGCACGGGAACGGCGGCCACCGGAGCAACCGTCTCGAGCATCGCGTAGGAGGCCACCGGGAAGGCCGGTCTGCGCTGATAGCCGTCCACCACCGGGTGCTGGATGCAGTCTTCGAGATCGGGAACATACACCCGGCCAAAATGGATCGGACGAAAACCGGTCAAACCCAGCAACCCGCAGAGATAGAGCACCAGCATCACCGCACTGGAACCGAGCGGGCCGAGATACTTCCCGGTCAATTCATGCCCGATGACGTGCCCCACCAGCCCTCCCGGACTTTGCGGCAGGTTGTATTTCAGAATCCAGTCCCGCAGAAAGACCGGCTGCAAATCGATGAGGCACGCGGCCGAAACCAGAAACGCCAGCGCCGCCAGAATCGTCCGCCCACGCCAAACCGCAAATCCGGCCACCGTGGCAAACCCCAGCCAGACCATCATGACCGGGATGAAATAGACGGCCGCGCCGAAGAGATGGTAACCTAAGCCGGCGGCCAACGCGCCCACCGGACCGACCAGATTGACCGGAGTATGGTCCGGTCCCAAGGCCCGGCTGAACGGAACCCACGAGGGCAAGTCGTGCGGCGTGTAGGAGGTCAGGGCGAAGAAATAGAGAACGGCCGCGCCGGCGCAGGCCAAGGCGACCATCCCGCGCCGCCGGCGGGCCTGCAAAAAATCATCAGCCCCACGGTCGGCAACCGGGGGCTTCGGTGGAACGTTTCGTTTCGGAGAGGACATGTTTCCAGGCTCAGGGGGGAAGGCCTTGCGGCAATACCGCCCCCGGCCAAAAACCATATATGCCGGACCTCCCGGAGCAACGAATAAATTAAGAACTGTTGATATTTTGTCGAGGAGCCCGATGCTTCAGGGCTGAGGGGCGATTTTATCGTCCTCTCCCCACAAAATTTTGGCTGCGCAAGCCGGTTCCCCGGCACAGGTTGACTGGAATTCCCTCCTCAAGCCATGAATCCCGACGCCCTCGAGCCCCTTTCCTTCGTCCCGGTTTACCAGGACCGGATCTGGGGTGGCCGGGCCATGGAAACGCGGCTCCACCGTCAACTTCCCCCTGGCCGCCAGATCGGTGAGTCCTGGGAGATCGTGGATCGTCCCGAGGCTCAAAGTGTCGTTGCCGGCGGCCCTTTCGCCGGGAAGACGCTGGGCGAACTCTGGCACCTGCACCGGGAGGCCATTTTCGGAGTCGGCCCCTGCCCGGGTCCATTCCCGCTTCTTTTGAAAATCCTCGATGCCCGGGAAGCGCTTTCGATCCAGGTCCATCCACCCGAACGCATCGCCACCGGTCTGGGCGGGGAGCCGAAGACGGAGATGTGGTATGTGGCCCATGCGGAGCCCGGAGCCGTCCTCCACGCCGGCCTGCGCTCCCCCGGCGTCACCCCCGGCGCGTTTCGCGAGGCTCTGGCCCAGGGCAGGCTCGAGGAGCTGATCCATGTGATTCATCCCCGCTCCTCGGATGTTCTCTTCATCCCCAGCGGCCGGCTCCATGCCATCGGAGCCGGCCTGCTGATTTATGAGATCCAGGAGAACAGCGACACCACCTACCGCGTCTACGATTGGAACCGGACCGGGCCGGACGGCAAAACTCGCGATTTGCACCTGGAGGAGGCTCTGCGCAGCATTGACTTCGATGACGTCACTCCCGGCATGGTGCAACCCCAGGGGGATTCCCTCGTCTCCTGCCGCCAGTTCGAGGTGGTGCGCTGGGATCTGGGTCCGGGTCAGGCCCGGGAGTTCGAGCCCGGCAGATTTGCCATCATCACGGTCCTCCACGGTCCCGTGCGCTGCGGCGGCATCGATTACCCCCACGGCTCCTTCTTCCTCGTCCCTGCCGCCGCAGCCGCGCGACTCCCGGTCCAGGCCGGTCCGGCGGGCGCCTCGCTGCTCCGGACCATGCTTCCAAAGGACTGGCGGCCACGGCACTACGACGCCGCCGAAACTTCCGGCCACGGCGGCTTTTACCGCAGTCTCCGCGCCCAAGTCACCGCCTGGGCGGAATCGCACGTCGGCAAGGATCATCCCTGGCTCCGCTATGTCCTCCTCGCGCCCGACCTGCTCCACCTCCTGCTCTGCCTGATGGCGGATCCCCAAATCCCGGCCAAGCCCAAATCAATGCTGGCGGGCGTGCTCGCCTACTTCGTCCTCCCTGTCGACCTCCTTCCCGAAGGCCTCATCGGCCCCGTGGGTTACCTCGACGACGTGGCGCTCACCGCCTTCGCCCTCAACCAGTTGCTCAACCATGCCGATCCCGCCATCCTGCGCCGCCATTGGGCCGGGGACGGCGATATCCTCGAGCTGATCCAGGAGATCGTGAAACGGGCGGACGAGATCATCGGGAGCGGCTTGGTCAACAAAATCCGTGACAAACTGGGCATTTGACCCCCACGTTTGAATGGAACCATCCCCCCGGACGTTGTTCTTCCCGGGAGTGTTGAGAAACCCGACCCGATATGCAAACCATGAAAACCTTGTGCTGCGCCGCCTCCGTCTGGATGCTCGCCCTGACAACCCTTCCCGCCAAGCCCTTCCTCGAATTCACCCCGGAAGATCAGGCCCGCTTGCTCGCCGGTGAATACCTCCTCTGGGAGCATCAGGCCGAAGCCAAACGCTTCACGGCCGCCGCAATTCTCCTGAATCACCCTGTCGAACAGGTCTGGGCCCTGCTCGATGACAAGGAGTCCATGCCCACTTTCATTGCCAACCTCCGGAAGGCCCAGTTGCTCTCCCGCGAGGCCAATGTCTGCCTCATCGCCCAAGAGACGACAGCCTCCGGCCGCACCTTCAACTACGTCATGGAGCACGTCCTGACCTATCCCCAAAAGGTCGATTTCCGCCGGCTTCGGGGCGATTTCCGCCACGTCGAGGGTCAGTGGTTTTTCGATCCGGTCGAGGAAGGCCGCAAAACCCTCCTCGTTTACCGGCTGCACCTCGATCCCGGGGCTCTGGTTCCCCAGAATTTCGTCATCGGCTCCCAAATGAAAGCCTTCCCCCTCATCATGACTTCCATCCGGGACAAGCTCGCTTCCCAGGTCTGGCCACCGGTTTCACCGCCGGTCCCGCCTTCACCGCCAGCAGCCCCCGCTCCTCCGGCCGCCGGAACGGGTGCGCCGCGAACCAACCCTTGAGCCCGGGCTTCTGCTCCACCTTGGCGGCCCGGGTCGTCTTGGCACGCGCCGCCGCAGTCCCCGTAGGCGGCATGCGCTCCGCGAACGGCGCTTTCGTCCGCTTGAGTTCACGGTCCAGACAACCGCGCATCTCCTCCAAGATGGGAGCTTTCTTCTCGCTCAACGCCAGATTCACCAGCTCCGCAGGATCCGCGCGCAGATCATAAAGTTCCTCGACTTCTCCCCGGACCATCGTGCGGACGTATTTGTAGTCCCCACGGACCACGGAGACCCACCACGGGACGGGCGGCCCGATCGGCGATCGACTCCGCCAGACCTGCGCGCTCCTTTGCCCGAACCCCATCCGGGTGTAACTCTGCACCACCGGATGGCTCCATGAACGGTCCTGAGGATTCCGCAGCAAAGGGCCCAAATCATGCCCGTGTAGCGGCTCGGGAGGCTTGACCCCGCCTCGGGCATAGATCGTCGACACCAAATCCACCCCGCCCACCGGAGTCCGGCAGACCCGTCCCTCGGGAATCTCCCCCGGTTGGCTGATGATGAGCGGAGAGCGGATGTTGTCGTCGTAGGGAGCCAGCTTGTGCGCAAAACCGTGTTGCCCCATCGCGAAGCCCTGGTCCGAGGTGAAAATGACCAAGGTCTCCCGGTCCTGCCCCGTCGCGGAAAGCTCGGCCAGAATCCGCCCCACCCCGTCATCGATGGCCCGGACGCACTGCTGATACTGCCGGGCCCAAGCGGAGAGGCTCTCCCCTTTCAAGGCGCTTCCCCCGGCCGTCGGCGTCTTGACCCGCCGCATCAAGGGCTCGCCGTCCGCCCCAGGTGTCCAGACATGAAATTTCGAAAGGTAGGCCGGTTTCCCCGGCGCCGGCACGAAAATATCCGACGGTGCGGGGACCTTGACCCCGGGGAACGCATCACGATCCCGTTCCGCGGGAACAAAGGGCGGATGGGCGTTAGGGTAACACAACCACAGGGCCCAAGGCTGCGATCCACGGGCCCGTTCCCGGATGAAATCTACCGCCCAACCCGTGTAATGATCCGCCGGATACCCCTTCACCCGGACCGGCTTCCTGGCACCGTGAAAATAGATGTCCTGGTCTCCGTAATAGGCTCCGGCATTGGCCCGGCTTCCCGCGGGACGATTCCACACGATCTGGTAATCCCAATCCCGGCCGAACCCCGCGTCCTTGCCGGTATGCCATTTGCCGATCATCCCGGTGTAGTATCCCCCGGCCCGGAAGACCCGGGGCCAAAACGTCACCCGGTCCGGATCGTAGGAATTGCGGGGATAGACCAACCCGTGCCGGAACGACTCAATGCCATACGGATGCAGCCCAGTCAGCGCCGTGAAGCGGGAGGGCAGGCACCAACTCCCCAAATAGGCATGGGTGAACCGGACTCCCCGGTCCGCCAGACGATCCAGGTTGGGGGTGCGGACCCAATCGTAAGCGCCTTCGTCACGATAACATCCCACGGTGCGGAACGACTGATCGTCCGTCAGAATGTAAAGAATGTTAGGCCGGCCGGCGGCACCCCCGGCCGCCATCAGAAGGACGGCCCACCCGATCAGGCTCGCGACAAGCCGCTTCCGCCGGGCTGGAACGGAACGATTCATTTCTCAATTTATTATAATTTTAATAAATTTCAAATATTTTAAGACTTGATCCCACTTCTCTGAAATCCTCCGCCCCCGCTTCACCTCCCGCCTTGCCAGGGGCCGAACCTTTCCAGCTTGCGCTCCAAGCGCCGCTTCGCCTCCTCACTCATCGTCCACTCCTCGTTCAAGGTTGGGAAGGTGACTCCCGCAGGCTCAGTGTAACGAAGCCCGCGATGGCTGAGGTATTGGCCCACCATCAGGGGCATGCGGTCGAACATCTGGAAAAGACGGATCGACCATCCGGGTTTTTTCCGCCGCTTCACCACCGAGCGGTCCAAAATATTGAACATCTCATAGACGCACTGCGTCCCGCCGATGGCCAGGAGGTTGTAGGGCATGTCCAGGCCGATCTCGTTGGCCCGCCGCACCGCTTCGAGAAAGACCCGTTGCGGTTCCGCGCCTTCCAAGTGCAGCAGGAATTGGTGGACGGTGTGCCCCGTCTGCACCATCCGCTCCGCCTTGTCTTCGGTGGAGGTGAAACGCATCGATTGCCGGAACCAGCCCTTCGCCCCACCGATCAGATCAAACGCCGGAAACCCCTCGATCTTGGGCCGGGCGGCCTCCGCGCTGACCACGATGTCATCGACCGGACGCCCGGCATACGGGGCCTGCCCCGCCTCCTGGGGATGCAACTCAAGACAGGCCCCTTCCCGGAAGATGAAGCGGATCTGCCCGTGCGCCGCCAGCGGTCGTTTGAAAATCGGGCTGCGCAAAAAAATCTCCTGCTGCACGATCACGTTCTGCACCTCCGCCGGCCGGACCACCGCCACCCAGTTTTCCCCGTCGTGCCAAAAGTTGGCCAACGCGAGGCGCCCGGACTCCGGCGGATCGCCCGGTTCCGCGGTCGGCGGGATCAACTTCTCCGCCTCCCCCACCCCGAAAACCTCCGCCTCGGCGGGCGTTAACCAAATGGCGCTCCGGGCCCCGGTGGCATCGACATCCACTTCCTCCCCCCGGAAACGACGAAATTCGCGGCGCACGGTTCCCGGCACCTTCATTTTCACGCCGCGGAACTCCAACCGCCCCCGGAGCTGCTCGATCGACAGGTCGTTCATTGGGTCCGCTCCCCTTGCGCGAGGCCACGACGGACCAGCCATTGCTCGAGCGCCCCCTCCCACGAAGGATTCGCCTCGAACGCCTTGGGGCCATGTCCCCCTTTTTCAAAAAACAGGGCCTCGGCTGAAACTCCCTTCCGGCGCAGGGCCATCGTATAACGCCATGCATTTTCCACGGGGACCCCCATGTCATCCATGGCATGGAGGATCCA
>JAGWVU010000093.1 GCA_018970725.1 Verrucomicrobiota bacterium | reverse complement strand
CCCAGGGCCATGAGGTCGAGCATCCACACCGGCCCGCCCTCCCGCCGCAGGGTGAGCAGGCGGATGTCGCCGCGCCACGGGTCGAGGCCGTCGCCCTTGCGTGGGCCGTGGGTTTCGATGTCCAGGGCGATCCGGTCCGAGGACGCGCCCATGAGGTCGTCGAGGACGCGATCTAGGTCGGCGCGGGAGGAGCAGAGGTGGCGCTCGGGGAGATTTGCGCCGCTCAGGACCGGGCCCAGGGTTGCGCCGCCCGTTTGACCTGTTTTGCCGGTTTGGTGGGTACTAAAACTGTACCCGCAACTAATTCTGTTTTTCTCCTCTTCAGAATCCTGAATTTGTTTGGTGGGCGATATCGGGTTGGAGGAAACCGTCATTTCAGGCGTTACAGGCGGGATCAGGGCCGGGGCGCAGTTGGGGGCGGAGCACGGGCTGGGGCGGGATGCGGTGCCCGGGAGGGCGAGATTTCCCGCCTGGTCGAGGCAGGGCACGGCCGGAGCCTGGAACCAGTCGCCGGAGAAGGCGGAGGACGAGCCGTCTTCTTCGTCAGGGGTGTGCCCCTCGCGGATCGCCACCCGATACTCCAAGCGGCTCTGGTGATGGCTGCTGCCGCGGCGTTGCAGCAGGTAGGGGCCGCGTTCCTTGTCCACGAGCTTGGTCAGCTTGCGGCCCAGCTGTCTGCGCCAAGTCGATTCGCGGTCCCAGATCACGCTCGGGAGCGCGTCTTTGCCGTGCTGCTCGGCGAAGCTCATGGCATCGCCATGCTTGATCCAGTCGCCGGAGGTGTGCTCGTGGAGAAGGCGCAGGAAATAGCGGTCCTCAGCGGCGTCCGGCGCGCCGATGTCGCGGCGGGCGGCGTCCAGGAGATGTTCCTTGGTGGGATTGCCAAACCCGGCCCATACGCACAGGCCGCCCACGATGTCGGCCCATTCCGGGAAGGAGCTGAACTCGCAGCCGGAGGACGCGGAGCGGCGGTCGCGCCAGTAGGCCTGGATGAGGGTGAGGGCGGCGGTGGCCAGGAGCGGGCGGTTGCGGAAGGTCCAGCCGATGATGCCGCGGATGCGGAACACCCGGTTGTTCACGCTCTCGCCCTTCCAGCGTTGGAAGATGCGGCGGCAGCGGCGCAGGATGTCGGGCGTGAAGATGGCGTCGTTGGCCGAGAACGAATACTCGGCCTCGTTGCGCAGGCGGAGCGGCTTGCTCTGGCCGAGGAGGCGGTCCTGGTGCATGCGGCTGGCGGCGGTGGCCGCTTCGAACGGGGCGGACTTGAACGATCCCCTCACGTTGCCGATGTGGAAGAAGGAGCCTCCGCCCAAGAGGAAGGAGGTGAGGGTTTTGCGCATCTCCTCCACGTCGGTGGTGGGCGAGTAGCCCACTTCCGCGCCGGTTTGCTGCACGTGGGTGAGATCGGCCAGGGTGTCCTTGCCGGTGCCGGGATCGTCGGCCTCGAAGGTCCACACCGGGCCCTTGGCCCAGTCCATGAGGCCTCGGCAGAAGGGCGTGAGGAAGCGGGCAAAGGAATGGCACTCGTCCTGGGGAGTGGAGTAGGCGAAGGAATCCCCGGCACCGAAAGCGAGCAGATGGGCCAGGGCGGCCTTGGCCCAGGCGATGTTCTCCGGGGTGGGCGGCAACGGCAGGGCGTGCACGGCGTCCAGGGAGAGAAACATGCCGGTGGCGGGGTTGTAGCCGCGACCGGGAAAGATCAACTCGCCTGGCCGGTCGCCGGGGCTGGGCACGGGGGAGCGCAGCACGCGCTTGAGTTGGGGCACGGCGTCGGCGAACTGGGAGCTGGCGATGGTGAACTCGGCCTGGGAGCGTTTGAGCACGGTGCCGATGGTTTCCAGCTCGCCATCCTGGTTCTTGCGCAGCACCACCGGGCGGCAGAAGGACTCAATGGCGGTGATGAGCTGCACCGGGCTGAGCAGCTCCACGGCGAAGTCGTGCCGGGTTTCGTCGTCCCGGCGCTTGGTGCAGTAGGGCTGGCGGCGGTGATCGAGCAGGCGCACCACCTCGCTGTTCATCACGAACATGGAATGGCTGGGCGCGATCAGATCCGCCAGTTCGCGGATGGACTCGGTGGCGAGTTTCACGGAACCGTCGGGCACCAGCCAGACCGGGAGCTTGGTTTGCTCCATTTTCACGCGACCGCGTTCGCGCCGGGAAGCGCAGCGGCGGTTCACGATGCCGGGCACCACTTTCTCGGCTTCGGCCAGGAAGTGTTCGATGGTGCGTTCGGAGCAGTGGGCGTGCAGGCACTTGAAGCCGGGCACGCTGGTGCCGGGAATGGCTCCGAAGATCACGGCGTCGCTGCCCGGGATGGCGGGCGCGTTCGGGTCATGATCGGAATGCTCGTTCGCCCAAGGACAGACCACGGCCCACTTGTTGGAGTCCGGATCGAGGGAATCGCCCAGCCAGCCGAGCTCGCCGCAAAGGCCGGGCATGTCGATGGAGCGCAGATCGCCCTCGTAAGCCAGCCACCATTTGGACGGGTCCCAGCTGCGGCCGCGCTTCTTGCGGGCGGGGGCGGCAAACCCGAACCAGCGCACCAGATCCCCCCATTTCACCTCGGGGATCTCCCCGGTCACTTCCCAGGTGTAGACGTGGCCGGTCTTGTGGACGGACGGGGCCAGGACGAGGTTGAGGCCGTTGGAATAGAGTTCGGCCATCACCTTGTCGGCAAGCTTCACGGTGAGCGCTTTGCCTAGCGTGAGCACGGTTTCAGGTAGATCCGGGCAGCGGAAGTGGAGGTGAGCCCCACCGCCTGTGCGTTCCCTGGGCACCGAGGCCAGTTCGGGCTGGGTGGCCAGCCAGGCGCGCACGGACTCGCCGTTGTCTTCCTTGGAATCGAGATCCACGGCGACAAAGGGCGGGCGTATGATCACGCCGAGGTTGAACTTGGTGTCGGCTCCGAAGTGGGAGTCGATGTATTTGCGTTTTACCTTGGCTGCGGTGTGATGGCGCCAACCGCCCTGAAGCGGCTTTTTGCCCTTCTCCTTGTCGGTGCCCTGGTCGAAGGCGTGGAGGGCGTGGATGGCCCAGCCGAGCTTGCGGTGGTAGTAGAGGGCGGACTCTCGCCGGGACCAGAGATTGATGTTTGCAGGGATGGAGGGGGCGGAATTTGTCGCCTCCGTTGCTGGAGAGGCGACAGAATCCAGGGTGTCCGTCGCCTCTGGCGTCGACTCCGCCGATGGAGAGGTGACAGAGTCCAGGGTGTTCGTCGCCCCCGCTGCTGAAGAGGTGACAGAATCCAGGGTGTTCGTCGCCTCTGGCGTCGCCCCCGCTGCTGAAGAGGTGACAGAATCCAGGGTGTCCGTCGCCTCTGTTGCTGGAGAGGCGACAGAATCCAGGGTGTCCGTCGCCTCTGGCGTCGCCTCCGCTGCTGAAGAGGCGACAGAATCCAGGGTGTTCGTCGCCTCTGGCGTCGACTCCACCGCTGGAGAGGTGACAGAATCCAGGGTGTCCGTCGCCTCCGTCGTCGCCCCCGCTGCTGAAGAGGCGACGGGATCAGGGATGTGCGTCGCCTCTGCGTTAGCGATTTCCGGACCACGACCGAGCCAATGCTCCCGCGCTGCCCGCTTCTTTACCGTGGCCACCTTGATGCCAAAGTGCTCGGCTGTGTGCTTGTGGCTCCGGCAGGCAAGGTAGTAGAGGCGCGCAGCCTCCCAATCGAATTGAGGCTGGCTCATTGCGCGTCCCTCCTTTCTTCCTTAGGGCTCGCGTTCTGCTCTGCATCCAACCGGTCGGCCAATTCGGCCCAACGCTGCCTTCTGGCCCGGGATTTCACTGCCGAGACTGACAGGCTAAAGTGCCGCGCGGTGGTGATGTAGCTGCGGCAACTCCGGTAGAACTCGAACACGGGATCCCCTCCAGGAATGCGGGGGAGGAGCGGATCTGCTGGCTGTTGTTCCGGCTGGCGCGACAGAGCCTTGACCACTTGCGCCATCGCTCTTAAGCGGCGAAGCGAGCGGTTGGTTTCGAGGACGGGTTGGCCGAGCTTGCGCGAATGCCGGAGGAGGAATGAGGCGAGTTCCATCCAGAGTTCCGGTTCGGTAAGGAAATGGCTCTCCGAATCACCTTCGCCCGCTGGTTCGTAGAAGCTGGCCGTGGACCCCCGGTAGATTAGTGGCTTTTCCTCGGCGAACTTGGCGGCCCAGTGAAGGTAGTTGAAATCCACGGCCACCGCCTCGCCCGTGGAACGCTCGATGCGGGTGAAGAATGGAGCCCCGAACCGCTCGATGAGCCGTTGCTCGGCGGTAAAATCACCTGCCACCTTGTTGCCTCTTTGCCTCCAGCCCTCCCTGGCGGATCGGCGAAAAACGGTGCGCTCGGGGATACCGAACAGCGCTGCTACCTGCCGCAGGGATTCGCAGGAGGACTCGTAGTGGGCGCGAATCTTTGCCCAGTCTCGATGGGGTCGCTTCATGCTGTAGGAAGGGAAGGAGAAGCGACTCAGCGATCTGCTGACGTGTTGAGGTGACCCGGCGTGGAGACGCACACGCTCATCTTGTCGAGCGCCGCCTCCAGTTCACTGCGGCGGTAGCGCACGGAGCGGCTGATCCGGACATAGGGAATCAGGCCCTGCTTGCGCCAGGAATAGAGCTGCCGGGGACGGATGCGGAGGAACTCGCAGGCCTCGATTTCGGTGAGGAGCGGTTCGGGACGATGGGTTGGTTCGGAATGCGGACTCATGCCGCAGTCCGCATGTCAACGAACCGGATCCACCCTCTCCAATCCCCGACTACCCGGAAACCGAACAACTCCGACGATCACCGGAATGAATCTGATCGAGACGGGGCCGGAAAGTGGTAATTATCTTTGAGGCGCAACAAACATCCCATCGGCAATCTCATCAGTAGCCATTCGCCTTTTGCCTCCCCAGGGCATGTGCGAAAGGTCAATGGAACTTCCACCGTCCACTTGGCCGGCCTTCAAGCGATTCCGACCGGAGCCCGCCAGCGGAAGAAGACTGCCCTCCAAGAAGGCGCGGAACTTGGATGGACGCCGACCATCATCTCACTCGGTTCCGACCACCCGACGCTCATCCTTGGCCTTATCGACGCCCAGCTCCCGCCTTTTCCGGATCATCGGCCACCCGCGGCGACGATCCCTCGTTCGATCTCCTCGCCTGCCGTGCACGCCCTCAATTCGGAGACCACGCCGCGATTCGCCGCGCCGGGCTCAAGAAACCGGGCGACAGCTACGAACACCGAAACGAACTGTTCCCGGACGAGGACTTTGAGATCACCTACGAGCGGTGAGTGGGGGCACGGCTCGGTTCCCGAGCCTATTGCCCGTGCGTGACAGAACGTGACAAACGACGTTCGTATTCTTGCGAAAACCTTCCCACACACCCTCGATTCGGTTTGCAACAGAGCCCGTAGAATCGCAGGGTTACGCATGAAAAAGCGGTCACTACATGTCCATGAGGCAGAAGGTCACGAGCTTGAGCTGGGAGAACGCAAGCTGCTGAGCCAGGAGCTGGCGGAACCTCTCTTTGGCGACGTCGTCAAAGATCATCTTCCGGTCCAAAGCCCGGGAGATGAGATGAACGACGAT
>JAGWVU010000092.1 GCA_018970725.1 Verrucomicrobiota bacterium | reverse complement strand
CGCTTTGTCGCTGACTTTGCAAAAAATGCCGACGCGGCCGTCACCGCGAAGGTGGACGAACTGCTCGCCTCGCCGCACTTTGGCGAGCGATGGGGACGTCACTGGCTGGACATCGCCCGCTACGCGGACGCGCAGGACTTCTTTCCGGCCCAGGACCTGCGTTATCCCTTCGCGTGGACTTATCGGGACTATGTGATCGCCGCCTTCAACACGGACAAACCCTACGATCAATTCATCCGCGAGCAGCTCGCTGCCGATCTGCTGGGCCTGAAAGCGGATGACCCGACACTCGCGGCGCTAGGTTTCATGACCGTGGGACCGCGTTTCCTCCGCAAGCAGGACGAACAGATCAACGACCGCATCGACGTCGTCACGCGCGGGCTCATGGGCCTCACCGTGGCCTGCGCCCGCTGTCACGATCACAAGTTCGATCCCATCCCCACGGCGGACTTTTACGCGCTTTACGGCATCTTCCAGAGTTCGGTGATCCCCGATCCCCTGCCCCCGATCTCCCTTCCCAACGCCAAAGCCACGCCCCGGGACCGTGCCGCCTACGAGACGGCCCGTGGACAGACGCGGAAGGAGATCGACGCCCTCAACACGCGGGAACGGTCCAAGGCGATCACCCTGACCTTGGCCCAACCGGTCGCCTACTTCGACGCCCTCGCCGAGGTGCGGTCCGGCAAGAAGGCCATCGGCGCGATTCTCAACACCACCAAGCTCTCCCCGGTGGCCCTGCCATCGCTCGAGGCCCGGCGGATCGCCCTGAAGCAAACCGCAGCCGGCCTCAAGGACCCGGTGCTGGCCCCGCTCGCGAAGCTCATGATCGCCCCCCCAAACCAACAACCGCAAGTGTTGCAATCGATGCTCGATACCGGGTTCCTGCCGGGGACGGAAGTTGCGATTCACCCGCTGGTCTTGCAGGTTCTTCGGGAGAAAAAGCCCGCCACCGAGGAAGCGGTGTTGCGCGCCTGCGGCCACGTCCTCGCCGCAGCCGCCGCCCTGCCGGACGATCCATCGAAGAAGCAAGTCCGCGAGGCCTTCACGGCCGCCGGCAGTCTCTTGGATTTTTCGATCGCGGAAGTGGAGAAGGCCGCCGCCACCAGCGTCGAAGCACGCAAGGAATACCAGAAAGCCTATGCCGCCCTCGCCGAATTGGAAAACACCCATCCCGGCGCACCCGTCCGCGCCATGACGCTCAAGGACATGGAAAAGCCGGTCAAGCCGGTGGTCTTCGTGCGTGGCGATGCGAAACGGCGCGGCGATCCGGTGGACCGCCGTTTCCTCGAGGTGCTCGATCCGAAAAAGACGCCGTTTTCACCGACGCAGAGCGGACGCAAGGAACTCGCCGAGGCCATCGCCAGTCCGACCAATCCTCTTACGCCGCGAGTGTGGGCCAATCAGGTCTGGCGGCATCTGCTGGGTCGTCCGTTGGTGAAGACGACGAGCGACTTCGGGCTGCAATCCGAACCTCCCCTGCATCCTCAGTTGCTCGACTGGCTCGCCTCCGCCCTGGTGCAGCGCGGTTGGTCCACGAAACAGCTCGTGCGCGACATCGTGCTCAGCGCCACTTACCAGCAGAGCAGCGCGGACCGCCCCGACGGCGCGGAGCGGGATCCGGAAAACGACTGGCTTTGGCGCGCCAATCGCCGCCGCCTCGATGTCGAAGCGATGCGGGATGCAATGCTCACCGCGAGCGGCAAGCTCGATCCCGCGATGGGTGGTCGTGCCGTGCCGCTGTCCACCGCGCCCTTCACCGGCCGCCGCACCGTCTACGGGTTCGTAGACCGGGTGCAGATGGATCCGATGTTCAGCACCTTCGACTTCCCCCCGCCGGACACGGCGAACACCGAACGGGCGCAGACCAGCGTGCCGCAGCAGGCCTTGTTCGCCCTGAACGACGCCTTCATCATCGAGCAGGCCCGGGCCCTCGCCGCCAAGGCGCAGGAGGGGACCGCCTCCGCCAAGAGCGGGAAGGAATCCGCCTTGATCCGCGCCATCTACCGCAGGGTGTATCAGCGCACGCCCCTTCCCGCAGAAGAGACGCTCGCCCGGCAACTGCTCGCCGAGGCGTCCACCCGGCGGAACCCGGGTGCCGTCGGCGACTGGCAGTTTGGATTTGGCAGCGCCGACCCCGCCGTCCCCAGGATGACGGCCTTCAAGCCGCTGCCCCACTTCGAACCGCAGGCGAAGCGCTACCAAGGCGCCGCCACCTTCCCGGACCGCGAGCATGGATTCGTGTCCGTGAGCGCGGGCGGCGGGCATCCGGGCGACGGCATCGGCATGGCCTCGGTTCGTCGTTGGACCGCGCCCTACGACGGCGAGTTCGCCATCAGCGGCGAGATCGGCGTCGGAGCCAAAGGGAGCGGCGACGGCATCCGCGCCCGCGTCCTCTCGTCCCGGGGCGGCCAGATCGGTGAATGGATCGTGGACCGCGTGGAGCGCACCGCTTCCCCCACCGTGATTCCGAAGGTGAACGTCGTCGCGGGCGAAACCCTCGACTTCACCGTGGACTGCCGCGAAAACACCACCAGCGACGGCTATCGCTGGGCTCCCGTGGTGCGGTCGCTCCAGATGCCGGAAACGACCGCCGCCTCACTCAAAACCGTCTGGGACGCCCAGGCCGACTTCTCCGGTCCGCCCCCCCAAAAACTCACCCCGCTCCAGCAAATGGCCCAAGCCCTCCTCATGACCAACGAATTCATGTTCGTGGACTGAACCCACCAAGAACCAAGAACGATGCACCAAGAACCAAGAACGATCACCCGCCGCAACGCCCTCACCCGTTCCGGATTCGGCCTCGGCAGCCTGGCACTCGGCGGCCTGCTCCATGATCTCGGCCTGACAGGGGCCAACGCGGCCCTGGCTTCCTCGCTGGCCCCGCGTCCGCCGCAGTTCGCTCCCAAGGCAAAGCGCGTCATCCATCTGTTCATGAATGGGGGGCCCTCGCAGATGGATACCTTCGATCCCAAGCCGAAGCTGGTCGAACTCCACGGCAAGCGCCTCCCTTCCGCCGCGGACGCCAGCGAGGATTCCAAGCGCCGGCTCGCCGGACCGGCCCTCGGCTCGAAGTTCAAGTTCCAGAAGCACGGCCAAAGCGGCATCGAGATCAGCGAACTCTTCCCCCGGCTCGCCAAACACGCCGACGATCTCTGCGTGGTGCGCTCCATGTTCACGGATCTGCCGGCCCACGAACTCGCGCTCGGGATGATGAACAGCGGAAACCTGATCCTGCCCCGCCCCAGCGTCGGCGCGTGGACGCTTTACGGCCTCGGCACGGAAAACCAGAGCTTGCCCGGCTTTGTCGTGATGTGTCCCGGCGGCCTGCCCGTGAGCGGCACCGCCAACTGGCGCAGCGCCTTCCTCCCCGGCATTTACCAGGGCACGCACATCGACACCAAGGAATCGCGGCCGGACCGCCTCATCGCCAACCTGCGGAACGACGCGATCCTGCCCGAACATCAGCGCCAGCAGCTCGGCTATGTCCAGAAGCTCAATCAACTGCATCGGGAGACCCGCGCCGGGGATCCGCAACTCGAGGCCCGCATCCAGTCGCTCGAACTCGCCTTCCGCATGCAGACCGAGGCCACCGACGCCTTCGACGTCACGAAAGAGCCGCAGACGATCCGCGATCTCTACGGCGACACCTTGCAAGGCCGCCAGATGCTCATGGCCCGCCGTCTCGCCGAGCGCGGCGTGCGCTATGTGCAGGTCTGGCATGGCGTCGGCCAGCCGTGGGACAGCCATTTCAGCATCGAAAAAGAGCATCCCCGCCTCGCCACCGAGTGCGACCAGCCCATCGCCGCCTTGCTCCAGGATTTGAAGGACCGGGACATGCTCAAGGACACCCTCGTCCTCTGGGGCGGCGAGTTCGGGCGCACCCCGACGGCGCAGGGCCCCATCGATGCCAAGGTCGGGCGCGACCACCACAACGACGGGTTCACCATCTGGATGGCCGGAGGCGGCGTCAAACCGGGCCACGTCCACGGGGCCACCGACGAGTTCGGCCTGAGCGTCGCCGAAGGCAAGGTCCACGTCCACGACCTCCACGCCACCTTGCTCCACCTGCTCGGCTTCAACCACGAAACCCTGACCTACCGCTATGCCGGCCGCGACTTCCGCCTCACCGATGTCTATGGCGAGGTGGTGAAGGAAATCCTGGCGTGATGGCTGGCCCCAAGGAAACATCGGGCTCAGCCCCCACCATCCCGCGCCCCCGCCGCCCGCGCGCCTCACCGGTGTGGCAAATCGTCCACCACGCCTGGGCCCCATTCCTCGCCGAATACGAATCCCGTCGCCGGTAAACCCGCTTCGTCAGGCTGGAGGCTGTAGGCTTTAGGATTTTGATCATGAGAGACCACACAAAGCTCAGAGCTTTCGAACTTGCGGATGACTTGGTTTTGAAGACCTACAAAGAAACAGCGCATTTCCCAAAGCAGGAGATGTTCGGGCTCACCTCTCAACTCAGGCGGGCCGCCGTTTCCATTCCGTCAAACATCGTGGAAGGCTGCTCTCGCTCCTCAGAAGGAGGGTATCTGCGATTGGCCTTTCCCACCGGCTTGGATTCCTCGGAAATCCGGCGCACAGCAATCTGGCTTCGTGCGCGTCGGAGACTGCCAAAGTTCTCAACGGATTGATCAAAGCCCTGCGCCGACAGCTCCCTCCAGCCTAAAGCCTAAAGTCTCCAGCCTGACCGATCACCTGGAACGAGTCCACCGGCAAAGTGATCTACCGCTCCAGCCGGAGTTGGCATACCAAGCAAAACTTCCAAATCTTCACCGCCGGCAATTTCTCGCCGCCGCCATCGAGCACATCCCGCCCAAGGGGCAACAGACGGTGCGCTACTACGGCGCGTATTCCAACAGGCGCCGGGGCATGGACGCCAAAACTGGCCGACCGCGTCCTGAATCGCTCTCCCCGCCGCGAGCCCCGTCCACTACAGTCCCTCCGCCCGAGCCCACGAGCGCCCGGGCCCTGCGACCATTATGGAGAGAGTTGATCCGGCAGACTTGGGGAGTGGATCCAATGGAATGCCCTTGTTGCCACGCCACGATGAAGAACGCGGGCAAAATGCTCCGCCGCGAGGAAATCGAGTTCTTCCTCCGGTTGCACGGACTCTGGGAAGGAGTCCTCAGCCTCCCGCCACCGCCGGAGCCTCCCTACGACATCGAGAGTATCGAAAAACGCCGAGGGATCGGAGGCGTTTTGGACGGAGGCGCTGCCGAAGCCCGCAGGGTGAGCCCGCCGGGCGGGGCGGGCGAATCAACCAACTGATGTCCCGCCCGTCTGGGTGTGGGCCGGCGAGACCGAACCACCACCGCAGATCTGGTGGCACTACGGCACCCCGGTGAAACCCAAGCCCCGCATCCCGAACTCGACCTGGGCGAAGGCCGAGTCTTGGTTCTCGATGGCGAAGCGGCTCCGGACGATTGGCCGGTGTTCTCGAACAACTGAACGGGCTTAGTCCGCCGTTCAGCCCTCAAAGCCGAGGGCCGCGTTCCCCCATGCCCGGATTCGGACCAAAAGCGCCCCAAACGACAGAAAGACCACCACCTGAACGCCGAAAACCTTGACGGGCCCACGAAGAAGGGCTCCAGTCACCCCAAG
>JAGWVU010000049.1 GCA_018970725.1 Verrucomicrobiota bacterium | reverse complement strand
GTTGGTAAAAGGTTTTGGGTAAAAAAATTGGGGAGCCAATGCACTGAATCTTTCACCCCAAACCTTTTACCAGCCGACTCTGTCTGGAAAGCAGTTGAGGTGCCAATGCACTGGATCTTTTACCCCATAGCTTTCGGGAATCAGCGGTGGGGGTTGGTAAAAGGTTTTGGGTAAAAAAAATTGGGGAGCCGATGGTCTGAATCTTTTACCCCAAACCTTTTACCAGCCGGCTCTGTCAGGCTTGAAGTTTCTTCACCACGCCCGTGCTGTCGCCATGGCGTTCGGCCGGGATGCCGAGACCTTGGAGCATCGTCAGCCACACATTGCACAAAGGCGTGTCCTTGGGCAGGACAAGGTGCTGGCCGAGCTTCAGGTTCGCCCCGCCGCCGGTGAGCAGAGTGGGGCAATTGTCGAGATAGTGGATCGTGCGGATGTTGCTGCCGTAGGCGAGGGCGACGTGATCGAACAAGGTGCTGCCGTCAGCCTCTTTCACGACTTTGAGTTTGTCGATGAGACCGGCGAGCAACTGGCTTTGCATGGCATCGCGCTTCTGCGAGGCGGCCATGCGATCCCCCGGGCTGTAGTGGCTCATGTCGTGCGGGGCGACTTTCGTGCCGAGGCTCTGGAGCAGGGTGCCGACCGGTTGGCGATATGTCAGGACGCGCGTGCTGTCGGTCTGGAGGGCGGCGATGATGAGGTCATACATCACCTGGATCTCTTCTTTGCCGGCAAGACCCGGTTGCGGTTCAGGGACGGGCGGCCTGGCCTTCGGCACGTTGAGCCATTTTTCGTCCTTGCCGAGCCGGATCTCGATGTCGCGGATGCTTTGAAAATACTCGTCGAGTTTGTCGGTATCGCTCTTTGTCAGGCCGTCTTGCACGCGTTTCGCGTCCTCCAAGACGGCATCGAGCACGCTGCGTTTCTGGGCGAGCATGGCCTGCCGTTCCTTCAGCGGCGTGGTTTCATTGGAGAAGAGGCGATGGAAGGCCGCGACGGGATTCTCCAAGCCCGAGACCGGCTTGCCGCGCGAGTCCCAGGCGAGCGACAGGCCCGGACCATGCCCGGAGTTCTGGGAATCCGGCGTGTTGAGCTGGATCGAAGCATGGCGCGTGTCCTGCCCGAGGTGCGCCGCCGCCACCTGATCCGCGCTGATGCTATTGTGAAAGCTTTGCCCCGGTTCGGCGTAGCGATTCGCTCCGGTGAGCCAGAACGTGCTGCCCCAGTGCGCTTCGTTGGCGAATTTGTTGGAGCAGCCCTGGACGACGGTGATGTCCCGGTGGTGTCTTGCGAGAGGCTTCAAGCCCTCCGGCAGCTCCCATGCCGCTCCCGTCGTCTTCGCATCCGGAAACCAGGTCTCATTCGTCACTCCCCAGCCGAAACCGAGGAAGACCATCCGCTTGGGCGGCGCGGTGTTCCGGGCGGCAGCAAAGGTGCGGAACCCGATGGATTCGAGCGCTGGCAGGGCGATCAGCGCGGAGGAACTTCGGAGAAAGTGACGGCGGACGGGCATGGAGGCAATCTGGGGCTGATCGGGCGCGATTCAAGCCGGAGTGACCGTCAGATGATCCCGGTGGATCCGGGAGTCATGCGGAAAACGACTTTGCCGGATCGGCGGTCCTTCGCTGCGGCGGTGAGCGCGGCGGATGGCTCGGACAAGGGGAACGAGGTGGCGACGTCGGCCCGGAGGATCCCGTTCGTGGCCATTTGGATCAGTTCCTGAAACATGGAGTCCCGTTGATCGGAAGTGCTTTGCCGGAACCAACGGCTGAGCCAGAAGCCGCGAATCCGCAGGTCTTTGAAGATGACCAGGCCGTTCGGCAGTTCCAAGGGACGGCGGCCCATGGCTCCGTAGGTCACCAGGGTTCCGCCCGGGGCAAGACCGTTGGCGAGTCGCAGCGCACTGGCCCCTCCGACGGCGTTCAGGGCGAGGTGAACCGGCGCACCTTGAGTGACTGCCGGGAGGGCGGCGCGGAGACCGTCGTCGTCCAGCAATACTTCCGAGGCTCCGAGATCGAGCAGTTCCGGGATCAGTTCGGGACGGCGCACAATGGCAAGGGGCCGCCAGCCCTGGCAACGAGCGATCCGGATCACCGCGCGTCCCACGGCGGAGTTGGCCGCGTTGAGCAGCACCCAGTCATTCGGGGCTAGGGAGACGAAGTCGTGCAGCATCCGCCAGGCGGTGGAGGGATTGATGACGAGGGTTGCCGCGAGGTCCGGATCGAGGTTGGGGGGAAGCGGCACCAAGCGGTCGGCCGGCACACGGACCCGTTCGGACCAGGTGCCCGTCACCCGCGCCAGCGCGACGGCCATGCCGGGTGCGAGATCGCCGACGCCGTCGCCGAGCGCTTCAATCCGGCCAAAACCTTCGATGCCTCCGACGGCGGGAAGATCGGGATTCTCTCCGTAACGACCCTCGAGCCGGTTCAAATCCGCCGGATGAATCGGGGCGCGCTCCATCCGGACGACGACCTCTCCCGGGCCGGGGTCTCCGAGCTCGATCGCTTCAAATCTGGCGACATCGGAGGGTGGACCGAACTGGTGGAAACGAACCGCGCGGGTTTGGGGCATGGAGGAACTTGGTGCGTCCGGGAGGTCGTTTCCAGCGCGCATTTGGGTCAGGGTTTGGCGACACGGGGGCGAAGGCCTTGTTTCGCGTGATCGGAAGAACTGTGGGTTGACTCGAAGGGGTGTTGCCTTGAACGTGACGGCCCCCACCATGATCCGGAGCGTCCTCTTGTTGTTTGTTTGGGTTTCGATCACCAGCCAGGCCGCGGAGCCCGGCCGCCGGCCCAATGTCCTCTTCATCATCTCGGATGACTTGAACAACAGCCTGGGCTGTTACGGGCATCCCTTGGTGAAATCGCCGAATCTGGATCGACTGGCCGCACGCGGGGTGCGGTTTGACCATGCTTACTGCCAGTTCCCGTTGTGTGGTCCCAGCCGGAACTCCTTGTTGACGGGGCTCTACCCGAACCGGACCGGGATTTTGGCCAACGCCCAGATTTTCCGCCAGACCATCCCCAGTCAGGTGAGCCTTCCCCAGGCCTTCCGGCTGGAGGGATACTTCGCCGGTCGGATCGGCAAGCTCTATCACTACAACGTCCCGAACTCCATGGGAACCAACGGGCATGATGACCCCGGTTCCTGGGAGATGGAACTCAACCCGGCCGGGTGTGACCGGCTTGAGGAAGAGCCGAAGATCTTCACCCTGACACCCGGTCAATTCGGAGGGACGCTCAGTTGGTATGCCTCTCCGAAGCCGGACGCGCTCCACACGGATGGTTTGCAAGCGGAGAACGCCGTCTGGGTGCTGGAAAGATGCGCGGCGAAAAAGGACCGGCCCTTTTTTCTGGCCCTCGGCTTTTTCCGACCGCACACCCCTTACGTGGCGCCCAAAGCCTATTTCGATCTCTATCCGGAGGCGGACATGCCGGTGGTGAGCGGGGTGGCCGAGGATCAGAAGGACCTGCCGAAGGCCGCGCTGGGGAGCTACAAGAAAGAGCAGGACAAACTCACGGATGCGCTTCGCCGCCAGGCGGTCCAAGCCTACTTCGCGAGCATCACGTTCCTCGATGCCCAGGTCGGTCAGGTTTTGGATGCCCTCAAGCGCTTGGGCTTGGAGGAAAACACCATCGTTGTCTTCACGAGTGACCACGGTTACCACCTCGGCGAGCACGGCTTGTGGCAGAAGCAAAGTCTCTTCGAAGAGAGCGCCCGGGTCCCCCTGATCATCGCAGCCCCGGGAATCGCCAAGGCGGGTGGCGTGGCCGGGACACCGGTGGGCCTGGTGGATGTGTATCCGACCCTGGCGGCGTTGGCCGGAGTGAAGCGTCCGGACAATCTGCAAGGTCAGAATTTGGAACCGGTTCTCCGGGAACCGACGGCTCCGGGCCGCGGATGGGCCCTCAGCCAGGTGGTCCGGGGAGGCGGGTTCAACCGCATGGGGGCGGCTCCCGCGGTGGGGGACAATGGCCAGCGGATCTTCGGCTACTCGTTGCGGACCCCGCGTTGGCGCTACACCGAGTGGGATGAGGGGAGGGGAGGAAAAGAGTTATACGATCACGAGGCCGATCCCCGTGAGTTGACCAATCTGGCGGATCAACCGGCCCAAGCCGGGGTGGTGGAAGATTTGTCCGTCCGGTTGCGCGAAGCCGTGGCGAACGTCTCGCCAAGCGATGGGAAGATTCCGGCGATCAGTCCGAACCCATGGTCCCCCAACCTGACCAACCCCTGAACTTGCGAACCCTTCCTCACCTTGTTTTTTCCGCTTGAACCCGGGCGATCGCTCACAGGGTTTTGATGAAAAGAATCAGGGAATCGATTTGGGATTCGTTCAAGATCCCCGCGTAGATGGGCATGCCTGCCTCGATTTTCTCGAAGCCTTTCACAATCTTGGCAGCGGGGTCTAGGATGGACTCGCGGAGGTAATCCTCCGTGGCTTCGAGGCTTCCGCCTTTGAAGATCTCCCTTTTTTTGCCGTAAAGCCCCTTCCAGGAAGGGCCGATTTTGGCCTGATCCTTGTCGCTGCTGGTGTGGCAGGCCATGCAGCCCATCAGCTGGTAAAGACGTTTCCCTTCCTCCGCGGAGACCGTCTGTTGGGCTTGGGCCATGGAGGGTTTGGGGGAGAGATCGACCTCAATGGGACCGAATCCCTCGGCAACCGGATCGAAGCGGGAGAGCATCCGCGGGGTGAAGTAGGCGTTTCCCTGGACCGGCGTGCCGTCCGGGGTGGTCAATCCCCATCCGATCCGCATTTGCTGGACCGGTTTCATTTCCGGCAAGGCCACGAAGATGGAACGCCCGTCCGTGGACCGGTAGGCGCTGCTCGGGGTGAGCCAATCCTGACCGGGGGTGCCATCGGCCTTGAGGTGAGGGGAACCGTAGCTGGCGGTGCGACGGTAGTGCCAGCTCTCCAGCGAATAACTGGTCCGCTCGGCGGCGGTTTTCGGGTCGATTTCGATGTCGAACCGCAACAGGACCCCCTTGTCCATGGGAATGAGTTCCTTGGGCGCGAGGATCGGCGCGCCGGTGGGGCGGATGCGGGCGAGCGCGGAGAGACGCCGGGCGGTGGTGCCCCAGCCGACCACTTGAAAGCCGGTCACGTAAAGGAAACCATCCGCCGGATTGAGGGTGGCGTTGAGGGCCGGGACGTCGAAGTCCCGCAGGAGGCTGGTTACGGCGCCTTGAGGGGGGGAAGTGCGGTCGTTGACGAGGACGCGGAAAAGTTCGGGCCGATTGAATCCGACGTGGATCAGGGACCCGTTGAGCGGCCCCATGTTGGCCCGGGGACCGGCCAGCCAGACCTGGGCCACGGCGGAAGCGTTCACCTGATGGGGAATCCAGGTCAGCGGTTCCGCGATCGGGGCGGGATACCGTTCCTTGGGAAGCAAGCCGCTGAGAAATCCGTGGAACTCGTTGCGCGTGAGGATGTAAAGGGGAGTGGTCGGCGTGTAGTGCCCCTCCTGGTCCGAGGCGGTGACCAAGCCCGAGACCGGGTGCACTCCGGCAAACGGCTGGCGGAACCCGTGGCCGAGCACCGTGAAACTTTCCCCGTCCGCCGCGACGCGGAGGACGCTGCCATTGAGTTCGCTGATGGTGGAATCTTGCTGCCCGCCCTTGGCGATCACGAAGGAACCGTCCGGAGCGAGCTTCAGGGAGTTGGGAAACTCGCGGGTTTCCGCCGACTGCGGGAAGACGTTGGAGAACAGTTCGTGGACATCGCACTCGCCATTGCCGTCGGTATCGTGCAAGCGCCAGATTCCGTTGCGATCGAAGACAAAGATTTCTCCGTCCCGGATCACGAGGGACATGGGTTCGTGGAGACCGGAAGTGAAGCGCGTCCAGTGGATTTTTCCGAGATTCGTCCGGAAGCCGCGGCCGATCCAGACATCTCCGTCGAAAGTGGTCAGGGCGGCGGAGTCTTCCCGGAAGAAAGCGATGTCACAGGCCCGCACATTGCGCCGCCACGGGTTGGGCGAAGGCAGGGGGATGGAATCGACGGCGAGAGCTTCCCGGGATGAGGAAAGGGTCGCTTCCGTGATCACTTCCGCGCTCCAGCGCTTTGCGGGCGGTTTTTCGGAGCGGGTCGGTCCGGGATTGGAAAGGGCTTTGCGCCCGGAGAGATCAAACGCCAGATCCAACGGGGCCGGATGAGCCGGAACGGTCACGGTCCAATCCCGCGCCAGGACGAGGGTGAGGGGTCGGGCGTTCGGGGCGAGATGGAGGAAGCGACGGACGGTGCCGTCGACGAGCCGGAACCGGTCCTGGATGAGCGAGCCGGCCACGTGGTAGTGCAAGGCGGTTCCATCCGGTTCGAGATGGATGGCCCGGAATCTGGCGTGAGTGCCCGGCAAAGGACCCCGACCCGGTTCCTCCGGGCTGGGCTGCGGCTTTCTGGGGTCCGCGAAATCGGTGGTGTTGCCGGGTTGCCAGCCGGGATAGACGCCGTTCCAGAGGATCACCTTGCCATCCGGTTCGGGCAGAAGATCCTGACCGCCGCGGGTTTTGAGGTTCTCCAATTCTTGATACGAGAGGGGAGCCAGCGCCTCCGGGGTGACGCCTCTGCCCTGCCAAACGGCGGCTACGCGCAACAATTCGGTATCGAAGCAGACCCAGTGATCCTGCCCGAGATTCAGGAGCAGACCACGGGGGGTGACATTCATCGGCACGGCCCCGGGTTCCAGATCGCGCAAGTCCAGGGAGGTGGAAGTGAAAGGGAAATCAGGCTCCGTCCACGGGGCGTAAGTGGCATCCGCGGCGAGACCCTGGACGATTCCCGCGAGGAGGAGAACGATGGGCAGGGTGGGGGTCATTCTTGTTTCAGGAAAGCCAGCAGGTCCGCCATCTGGGCCGGCGTCATGGCCCCCTCGAGACCGACCGGCATGAGCGAGAGATCGAGGGATTTCAGCTCCTTGATGTTCGGGCGCGGGATGACTTCCGAAAAGCCCCCGGCGGTCTTCAGCGTAACCTCGGCGGCGGTTTCCGAGGCAATCAGACCGGTCAGGGTCCGGCCATCCCGGGTATCGAGTTGATAGGCCATCCAGCGGGCCTCCACCATCCGGTTGGGGTCGAGGATATCGCTCAACAGCGCTTCTTTTTCCTTGATGCGAACGTCGGCGAGCGAGGGGCCGACCTCCGCGCCGCTGTTTTGCAAACGGTGACAGGCCACGCAAACCGTGGAAAAGAGAGTCCGGCCGCGGGTAGCATCGCCCTTGGTGGTGACCGCGGAGGCGTACTGAGCAATGACGCCGGCCCGATCCGCGCTCGGGCTGCCGAACAATTCGACCGCGAGGTCATGCAAGGGTTGATTGGGCCGCAGATACCGCCAGCGGGTTTCGGCATCGACGAACGCCTTGGGGATCGCTCCGCGGGCGATGCGCTCGAAGAAGCCACGGGCGGAGGCGGCGCTGGCGGTGAGGAGTTTGACGATCTCCGCGCGGGCCGCCGGGCCTTGTCGCGGGAGGAGTTCGTAGAGAAGTGGAGCGGTCCGCTCGGTCGGGAACTTCTTGAGAAGATCGAGGGCGGCGTCGCCGATCTCCTTGGGCTGTCCATTTGCCAGCAAGGAACGCAGAAGCGGTTCCGCCTGATCCCAAGGGCGTTGACCGAGCAGGGGGATACAGGCCAGGCGTTGGTCGAGCGGGGCCTTGGGGTCGGTCATCAGCGACTCGGCCTTGGCCAGAAGGAGGGCGGCTTGCCGGGCTGCGGCGGGGTGGGCTTTGAGGGTCTTGGCGTCCAAAGCCTGAAGGAGGGCGGCCTTCCACCAGAGCAATTCGTTTTCCCGGAAGCTCAGGGTATCGAGCACGGTGGCCAATTCCTCCGGTGATTCCGGGGCTGCGGCGGAGCGGGCCAAGGCGCGGACAAAGGAGGCCTTGGGCTCCGAGTGGTGTTCCGCGAAGCCCGCCCGGTTCAGCAGGGCGGCCAGAATCCGGCCGCTCTGGTTTCCCGTGGAGCTAAGGACCGCGCGGTGGATCCAAACGTCGTCGTAATCGGGCTCGAGGGCTTTGAGGCAGGCTTCGAACACCACGTTCCCCGGGTAACCGAAACGGCCGAGCTGGACCACGGCGGCGAAGCGGAGCCGGGCATTCTTGCTTCCGGCGGCCTCGCGAATGGCATCGACCATGCCCATGGTGCTGAGTCCCTCCCAGTTCAGCAGGTTGAACTCGTTCGTCGCAAGGTCGGGGCCGGTTGGTTCCAGGTCACCGGATTCGAAGAGGACGCGGCGGGCGGTCTCCACCTGCCAGCCGTTGGGGTGGCGGAGCCAGGCTTCAATCTCCCCGCGGCTTTTTGGAAGACCTTGGATGGGGCGGGGAACGGAACCCTTGGGGACGATGCGCCAGATGCGCCCCTCGTTTTCCCCGGCCCGCAAATCGTGGGTCTTGGCGAAGGCCTCGGGGAAGTAGCGGGCGTGGTCGATGTAACGACGGTAGATGTCGCAAACGTAGAGGGCGCCGTCGGGCCCGGTGGTCACGTTGACCGGGCGGCACCATTCGTCGCGGCTGCGGAAGAATTCGGTGTGATCGCCGACGCGGGAGGCCTTGAGGCTGGCGCCCTTGGGCTCGATCCGGTAGCGGGTGATGAGTTGGCCGGTGGGATCGCAGACGAAGATCTGGTTGCGCAGTTCGGGCATCAGATCGCCCCGGTAAACGCCGAGCCCGCAGGCGGCGGTGTTGCTGCCGGCGTGGGCGTCGGCCGTGGTGTGGGTGAGTTGGCGGGGATGGACCCGGGCTTCCGGTCCGCTCGGAGCGATGTCTTCCCAGCCCTGGGTTATGCCGGCCAGCGGGTTGCGGGTGACGGCGGCCTGCGGCATCACGGCGAACATGACGGGGTTGCGGTTGGAGCAGAAGAAATGCCGGCCAAAGTCGTCGAAACATCCACCATACTGGCCAAACCCGGTGGCGGGCTCGAGGGTTCCGGTGAGCGGGTCCCAGCGCAGATTGCTGCGGGCGAAATCCCGTTTCTGGGAAGGTGAGTCTGCCGGGTAGATCTCCTTGGTGTCCAGTCCGTTGTTGAAATAGACGCGGTGGTCCGGACCCCAGCGCGGGGCGGAGACCTGCAGCTGGGAGTGCGTCGGGTTGAAACCCTGGACGAGGGGCTTGCGTTCGTCGGCCACGCCATCGCCGGTCGTATCCCGGAGGAAGAGGATGTCCGTGCGGGTGGTGGCGATCAGGCCGTCCCGGTAGGGGAGCAGGCCTTGGACATGATCCATCTCCGAGGCAAAGGTGAGGGCGCGGTCGAACCGGCCGTCCTGATCCTCATCGAGGAGACGCTGGATCCGGGAAAGAGGGGCTTTGCCGGGGCCGGCGCCCAAGGGATAATCGATCATGTCGGCCACATAGCAGTGGCCCCTGGCGTCCCAGGTCATTTCCACGGGATCGCGCACGAGCGGTTCGGAGGCCACCAGCTGCACTTCGTAGGGGCCGTCGAGTTCGATCGCGGCGCGCGATTCCGCGGGAGTCCAGGCCGTTTCCCGGCTCGGCTTCACCGGCACCTCCGTGCCCCCGCTGGCGGAGACCGGGTTCCATGTTTCCTTGAAGGTCCCCAACGGATGAAGTTCGAACCGACGGACCAGCATTTCGGCGCCCTCGGTTTGCAGGCAGATCTTGCCTTGGGCGGGCCGGCAGTCGGACGCTTCGTTGACCACGACCCCGTTCACGAGATACCTCAGGGTGTCGCCCTTGGCGATGACCTCCATCCGGGTCCACTCGTTGAGCCGGGACTCGACGTCCTGACGGCCGCGGAAACCGGCCAGATCCTTCCAATCGACATCGCGTTTTTCCCAGTTGATCCGGCCGGCGGTGACGGTCTGCAGGGCGGTGCCGGGCGTCCAGATTTTCTCCTGGTCCCGATCCAGAGTGAACGCGCTGCGGAGGCTGGTTTGGAGGGCGGTGCCGTTCGGAAGTTTGGGGGAGAGGACGAGAATGTCCCCGGTGCCGCCCTCGATCATTTGGGCCTCGATGCTGGCCATCCAAGTATCGGTGTAGGCACCGTCGGGACCATGGGCATGGAGGAGGAGGCCGTTGTCGCGGGCCTTGCCCTCGCGCGAGCCCATGGTAGGCCCGGTGAATTTGAATTCGACGACGAGGTGATAGTCGCGATAGTCCTCACGGGTCCGGACATAGCCGAAACCCCTGCCGCTGATTTTGAGCTGGCCATCCGGGGTGAAGCTCCAGATTTTCTCCGGAGGATCGTGGAGGGGCATGGAAGGGTTGAGATGGTAACGGACCGACCCGGCCTTGACGAGGGCGAGGACGTCGATCTGGGTCCGGGGGGACTCCGCGGTGGCGGCCCGGGCTTGGCCCAAACCCTGCCAGAGCAGGATCGCGGCGAGAACGGTGAGGCGGATCGGAGACATGAGGCGGCTTGTTGTCCAGTATCACGGAATTCGCGGGCCGGATCAATCACGGGTCTCGCTTCGCTCACAAACCACTCGCGCACCGGGGCAACCGCACCCAAGGTGGGAACATGACGCTGGCCGAGGAACAGTTGCTCGTCGATGGAGCGAACCTGACCCTGATCTTCCTGGGGTTGGGGCTTTTAGCGGGGAGGATTCTGCGCCTTCATCCGCACCTCGTCCCGTCTCCGGCCCCGGGGCGCGTCGCGGTGACGGAATTCGGCCGGGCCGAATTGGCGATCGCGGTGGGGCTGATGTTTTTCCTTTACCTCGTGGTGCGGCACCCGGCGCCGCTGCGGCCGATGAGCAACTCCGTGTTCCTCGGGCTGGGGCTGTCGAGTTACTTCATCTCACGGCAGTGCGATCTGGTGGAGATGTTCGGACTTGTTCCGGGAGACTGGCGCCGGGTGGGCTGGCAGTGTCTGGTGGCGTGGGCGGGGATCACGGTGGTGACGATGGCGGTTCATCAGGGCTGGATGCACTGGCTGACGAATTTAGTGGGTCGTCCGGAGTTGCAGGACAAGGTCAAAGAGCTCCTGCAGACCAAGGGGGGAGCGGGGCGGGCCTCGTTTCTCTTCAGTGCCTGCGTTCTCGCTCCGGTGAGCGAGGAGATGGTCTTCCGGGGATTTTTGTATCCGGCCTTGAAACGATTTTCCCGGCCGATGGTGGCCGCGACGGCGGTGGCCGGGGCTTTTGCGGTGATCCACCTGAGCTTGGGTGCGCTCCTGCCGCTCTTCGTCATGGCCCTGCTGCTGACCGTGGCGTATGAATGGTCGGGGTCCCTCTGGGTGCCGATCGCCGTCCACGCGGGCTTCAATTTGACGAACATCGTGATCACCCTGTGTTCCTGAGATGGAGGAAGCGACACCCGGCACCTTGCGAGATTGGGGAGAGGACGCCGTGATTGCCCGGTTGTGCGCCGGGTTGCCCGGCGGGCCGGATGTTTTGGAGGGACCGGGGGACGATTGCGCGGTCTTGCGGACGGCGGTGCCGGGAGTCTGGCGTTTGCTGAAGACGGATTGCGTAGTGGAAGGCGTGCATTTTGTGTCCGGGACGGAACCCTGCCGGGTGGGATGGAAGGCGGCGGCGCGGGCCGTGAGTGATTTCGCGGCGATGGGAGGCGGACAACCGTCGGAAGCCATGATCACGCTGATCGCGCCCCCGGAACGATCCATGGTCTGGGTGGAGGGGCTCTACGCCGGGCTGCGGAAATGCGCGGAAGCCTTTGGGTTCGCGATTGTCGGGGGCGAGACCTCGCGGCCTCCGGCGGGCTGCGAGGGCGCGGTGATCTCGGTGGCGCTTTCCGGGATCATCGCGGAGCCGGGCTGCCGCTTCCGACGCGGGGCCCAACCCGGGGATGGGATTTGGGTGACGGGGCGGTTGGGTGGATCGTTCGCCTCGGGCAAGCATCTCGATTTCCAGCCGAGACTGGCGGAGGCGCGCTGGTTGGTGGAGCGGGTCGAGGTGACGGCGATGATGGATTTGAGCGACGGCATGGGCCGCGATTTGCCGCGGATGGCCCTGCGCAGCGGGGTCGGGTTCCGTTTGGATGGGGCCGCCGTTCCCCGGAGTCCGGGCGCGACCCTTGACGAGGCGTTGGGGGATGGGGAAGACTATGAATTGCTTCTCGCGGTCCGGGGCGGGATCGGGGAAGAGTGTCTGGAACATTGGGCCCGGGCCTTCCCAGGAGTTGCGTTGACGCGGATCGGTGAGTTTTTGCCACAGGGCGGGGGCGACCCGATGAGACCGGGTGGATGGGATCCTTTTCAGAGTCATGGAGCGGAGCATTGAATCGATCGCGGAAATGGAAGCTTTGGGCGGGGAAATCGCCTCGCGCTTGCAACCGGGGGACGTGGTGGCGTTGACCGGGGAACTCGGCGCGGGGAAAACCCATCTCTGCAAGGCGATCGTCCGCGGTCTCGGAAGCCGGGAGGTCGTCACCAGCCCCACGTTCACCCTGGTGCACGAGTATCCCTCCGGGCGGATTCCCGTCTCCCACTTTGATTTTTACCGGGCGGCGCGGCGGGACGAGATCGTGGCCTTGGGGTGGGACGACTATTTGGACCGCGGCGACGTCATTCTGGTGGAATGGGCGGACAAGTTTCCGGAGCTGTTTTCCGCGGGGACGCAATGGATTCACCTGGCCGTGGACGGAAGCACGCGGCGTTTGGTGCGCTGGGAGGAGGTGTCATGATTCTGGCCATCGAGTCCTCGACACCGCATGCCAGCCTCGCCTTGCTGGACGAGTCTTCCGGGGAGATGGTGCTGGAGCGCACTTTCTCCTCGGACCGGGCGCACAACTCGGTCATCTTCGAACCGCTGCGGGAAATGCTCGCGACGCTGGGGGACCGTCCGTTGTCCGGCATCGTGCAAGGAACCGGTCCGGGCTCCTACAGCGGCGTCCGTGTCGGCATCGCGGTGGCGTCCGCCCTCGGCCTGGCGCGGGCCTGCCCCGTGGTCGGTCTCCCGTCCATCGCCGTTCTGGCGCGGGATGCGCTCGTGGTGGGCGACGCCCGGCGGCAGAGTTTCTACACCGCGGAAGTGCGCGGGCATCGCTTGAAAGGAGAGCCCGAGCTCTGGTCGGCGGAGGCGTTTTCCGCGCGGATCGCGAGCACGGAGTGGCCGGTTTTGACCTCGGATACGGCCGCCCCGGCGGGAAGCGGAGCCCGGGTGGTCATCCCGCGCGCCGTCGACTTGGCCCGCTTGGCGGCGGGACTGACGGCGCAAGAATGGAGCGCTCTGGCCTCGATCCCCTTGGAGCCGCTTTATCTGCGGGCTCCTTACATCACCACCCCGAACCCGGTTCCACGCGGTGCCCCGGCCCGAACGCCCCCGGTTTCCTGAGCGGCCGGATTGGTGGTGCCTGCCGAACTGGCTCGGCTTGGACTCGCCGGCGGTCGCCCTGGCCTGGACCGGGGCGGTGGGGCGTGCCGTCGGTCAGGACTTGCCGCCGCGCGTGGCCTGGGGATTCTTTCTTTTCGTCTGGAGCATCTATCTGGCGGACCGTTTGCTCGATGTGGCCGGATGCCCGGATTGGCGTTCGGTTCCGGAACGCCTCCGGTTCGGGCGCCGTCACCGGAGATGGCTGTTTGGAGCCCTGCTCGCGTGTCTTGGCGTCACCCTCTGGCTGGCTTGCGGAGTATCCTGGGAAATCTTGCGGCGGGCTCTCATGACGGTGCCGGGCGTCTTGATTTACTTCGCGCTCTTCGTGAAGCCGGTCTCCGGCACCAAACTGCCGGGCAAGGAATTCGCCATCGGCCTTTTCTGCACCTTCCCCGTCTGGGTGGCGTTTGGTTGGTATGATGAATTCGCCCGCGTGCTCCCGGTGTATGCGGGCCTCGTGAGCTGCAACTGCCTCGTGATCGCGTCCCGGGAACGGGAGCTGGACCAAGGCGTCGATCCGGGGGCGGCGACCCGTTGGTGGCCGGCGCTGCAACGGGACGTTCCATGGATCGGACTGGTGCTGGCCGCATCGGGCGCGGTGGCGTGGGGCCTGACCCTGCGGGGCGGGCGGGGGGAGCTTTCCGGGGTGTTCCTGGCGGAAATCCTGGCGGCGTTGGGCCTCGTGGGCCTCCATCTCCGGGCACGCCGGCTCAGTGCGGAACGGGTGCGGCTTTTCGCGGACCTGTGCCTGTTGGTCCCGGTGCTCGCGCTGGCGTGGCCGGGGGATTTTCGGGGATCGTGACAGGCTTCGCCCGAGAGGCCCATCGGCGTGGACTGGAATCATTTCCTGACCGCACCGTATGATTCGCCGGCTGTGAGGTGATTTGAGTTTGTGAGGAATCCGCGAGGTGTCTTTGATAGGCTCTTCCGCTCGTCAGGGCTTGCAAAATCATCGGCACCATCGCCGCTTTCAGCGCACGAATCACCCGTTGGGCGCAAGGCGGTCGGACACAGTCAGGATTTTTTGCAGAGCCGCGCAAGTTGGGAATTGTCCATGACTGCCGTGCCTGTCGTGGGCGTCGCTGCCTGGTTTCCGGTTTCGCCGTTCGCCCATGCCCTCGGATTGGTCGCATTGCCCGCTTTGTATTGGCCGATCCTCTTTGTAACGCTCCTTGGGTATGTCATACTGACGCAGTTCGTAAAGAAGTGGCTTCTGCGCATGGGGAACCTCTGAGGTCTGATAAGACGATCCTGAAAAAAGAGGAGAGGTCTGAATTTCGACCTCTCCTCCTGGGGCTGATTTTTATCTCCAAGTGCGGCCAAAGCGCATTCCCTGCAAGTTTTGCCAAGGCAAGCTGCAGCAGGGGGCGCTTGGGACTTGCGGGCTGTCAGGGAGCTTCAACCTTTGCTCCCGGCAGGCCATGGTGGTGCGGTGGCAGCTCGCGGATCACGTGGGCGGTCTTCTTTCCCTCCACCTCGGCGTAGCTCACGAGGACGTGGTGCCCTACCTTGAAGTCCTCCAGCTTCTCGGCCTTGTGTTTGGTTCCAAATTTCGTATGTTCGGTGATCGCGAAGGAGTGCGTGTTCCCGGCGTGATCCTTGATCTCGATGGAGTGCTCCGTGAGTTTCACAATCTCACCGGCCGCCGGCGGCTTCGCCTCGCGGTGCGATTCCTCCACTGCCGTGGCAATCCCCTCTGCGGCCCGTGTCCCAAAGGGCGCGAAGACGAGCAGTCCGGATGCGATACAGATTGCGATTGGTTTCAGGTTTATTTTCATGGTCTCATCATGGAGCCGGCGCCATTCTTTCTCAATAGGTCTCGGAACCGACTGGATGGTAGGTTTTCAAGGAAGTAGCCCTAATGGAAATGAGTATGGGCCAGGAAACGTATGTCTCATGACCCCAGGGGGCGGACCCGCTCCACGTCCCAAGTCCTCACAGGCGGGACGTCTGTGTCCAGAAAGGGGGAAGTCAGGGGCGGCGCCGCCACCTATGAGTTCAAAAACGGCCCGGAAATCGAACTCACCGGCGGGCGCATGCTCATCGTCCCGCCCCGCCGTTTGCACCGCGCCTCACGCGACATCCGTACGCCCTCCATCATCTGTGCGGTGAACTTCCACACCACGCCCGATTCCGCCCGGCACAGTCCCTTCACGAGAAAAGAAGCGCAGTGGATCGCCGCCCGCTTCCAGAGCAGCGACCCCGGACTCTTTGCCATGACCCCCGCCCTCCGGCGCATGGCGCAAGCGCTGCACCAGATGCTCGTGCAGTCTTGCAAATCACGCCCCGCACCCGACGGCATCGCTTCCATGCGCCTGCTGGTCGCCTCCATCCTCGTCGAGGCGGCCCGGCATACCAGCGGCATCCCTCCGAGGCGTGGCGCCGATGCCGTGGCGCTGGCCAGGGAGCACATGGAGACCCATTTCACCCGACCCCTGACCATGAACGAACTGGCCCAAAAAGCCGGGTGCAGCCGGGCGCATCTTTTCCTCGTCTTCAAACGGGAAACCGGCATGAGCCCCAACGACTGGCTGCAACGCCGCCGGGTCAGAACCGCCGCCGAGCTGCTCCGCACCACCAACCGCAAGCTTGCAGACATTGCCACGGCCACCGGATTTTCCTCCGCCCAGTATTGCTGTCAGGTCTTCCGCAAATACACCGGCAAGACGCCCGGTGAACATCGGGAGCCAAAATGATGGAAAAATCAACCGCCATTCCGGTTGATGGTTCCCTTCCGGACGTGCGCGCCCGGCAAGATCGACAGTGTCTTCGCTTTCGGGTTGTCGATGATGGTCATTTCGGGAGGGATGGGGTCGGCGGTGTCACGATGGGGAGGAGGCGAGGACCTGGGAAACGACGTGCGCGGTTTCCACTCCGGTGAGACGGAAGTCGAGGCCCTGGGCCCGGAAGGTGAACCGTTCGTGATCGATCCCGAGCAGATGCATCACCGTGGCGTGGAGGTCGCGGACGTGGACCGGGTTTTCGGCGACGTTGTAGCTGAAGTCGTCCGTGCGGCCGTGGGTTATGCCCGGGCGCACCCCGCCGCCGGCGAGCCACATCGTGAAGCAGCGCGGGTGATGGTCGCGCCCCGCTTCGGGGCTATCCCATTTTCCCTGACCGGCCACGCCGCGCCCGAATTCGCCGCCCCAGATCACGAGGGTGTCGTCGAGCAACCCGCGCAACTTGAGATCCTTGATCAAGGCGGCGCTGGGTTGGTCGGTGTCCCGGCAGCGGGCGGTGCACCAGCTGGGGAGACGGCTGTGGTGATCCCAGTCCGGGTGGAAAAGTTGGATGAAGCGGACCCCGCGTTCCGCAAGGCGCCGGGCGAGGATGCAATTCGCCGCATAACTGCCGGGGCGACGGGAATCCGGACCGTAGAGCTCGAAGACGTGGTCCGGTTCATCCCTCAGATCCGTCAGCTCCGGCACGCTGGCCTGCATCCGGTAAGCCATTTCGTATTGGCGGATGCGGGTGGTGATTTCCGGGTCCCGGGTTTTCTCATAACCGATTTGGTTTAGTTCGGCGAGGCCGTCGAGCATTTGACGTCGCAAAGGGCGGGGCAGGCCCTCGGGATCGTTGAGATAGAGGACGGGATCCCTCGAGTTCCGCAGCTTCACGCCCTGATAGCGTGAGGGGAGGAACCCGCTGCCCCAATAGTGATCATAGAGTGGTTGGTCACTGGGGCGCTGCATTTTGGAGATGAGGACAAGATAGTCCGGCAGATCGCGATTGACACTGCCGAGGCCATAACTGATCCATGCGCCGATGCTGGGACGGCCGGGCAGTTGATGTCCGGTGAGGAATTGGGTCATGGCCGGCGCGTGGTTGATCTGATCCGTGGTCATCGATTTGATGAAGCAGAGATCATCCGCCACGGTCCGGAGATGGGGGAGCCACTCGCTGATGGTGGCGCCGCTCTGGCCGCACCGGGTGAAGCTGGTGATCCCCGGCAGGATCAACTGCTTCTGACTGGCAGTCATCGTGGTCAGGCGCTGGCCCTGCCGGACCGATTCCGGAAGCTCCTGACCGGCCCACTTCATGAGGCCGGGTTTGTGGTCGTAAAGCTCGAGCTGGGAGGGGCCGCCGGATTGGGTCAGGAAAATGACGCGCTTGGCCTTGGGCGCCAGGTTGGGGAGGTTTGGCAGGCCGATGCCTTCTTCCGCCCCCAAGGCCCCCAAGGCCATTGCGCCGAGGGAGATTCCGGTGCAGCGGCCCAGGAAATACCGGCGCGCGGGATGGAGGGGATCGTGCATGTCAGGCTTCACGACGGAGCTTGTAAGGATAGACGTTCTGGCTGTTCCACTGACAGACGTAAAGATCACCGGTGCGGTCGACGCAGACGTCGTGGCAATTGTGGAAGACCGGGTCCGCCTGAAGCAGGACCTTGAGACGGCCGTCTTCATATTCCGGGGGCCGGCCTCCGGGTGCGGAGACGACTTGATCCCGGGCATCCAGAATGGTGATGAAGCCCTGTCCCTGCCACATGCGATAATCGTTCGGCCTGGCACCGAAGCAGACGCCAGAGAAGAGATGATCCCCGTGAATCACCGGGCGGCTCACATAGGCGCCGGGAAGATAGACTCCGCGCACGTGGGTGCCGTCGGGGCGGAACCAGTTGAACTCATTGCGGATGCGTTCCGTGACCACCAACAGGGGTTCCCCGGAGCGGGAGTCGATCGCCACCCCGTGCGCCTGCATGAATTTGCCGGGATTGACCGGTTGGGTGCTGCGACCGCCGAACTTGCCGATGAACTTTCCGTCCTTGTCGTAACGCAAGATATATTGCGAGCCGTAGCCATCGGCCACGAAAATCTCGCCGTTGGGGGCCACGGCGGATTCGGTGGGGCTGTAAGACTCGTTCGGCTTGTAGATGCCTTCCTTGACCGGGTGGGGCAGTTCAAGGACGATGTTTCCCTCCAGAGTGGTTTTGATCACGCGGCCGGAGGTGTCGCAAATATAGAGATGATCCCCGGCAAAGGTCAGGCCGTGGGCGCCGCTCATCTTGAGGGTCCAGGTCCCGAGCAGCGCGCCGTCGGCATCGTGGATCAGGATGTTGTTCTGCGGGTGATTGGTGAGGAGGAAAAGACGGCCGTCCGGGACTTGCACCATCTCGTGACAGTCCTTGACCGGCGTCGTCGTTGGATCGGCGCGGCTCCAGAGTTTGTCGACCCGGTAGCGGTGGGTTCCCTGACCGATGACCGAGCCATGGAAGGCGGGCGCGGTTTTGGCTTGCAAGCGCAGGAACGGGGCGGCCACGGCGGCGGCGAGAAGCGCGCGGCGGGTGGGAACGATGAGGGGGCGTGCCGGGGTCATGGGTGGGTGATGGTTTCGTCCAGATTGAGGATCAGGGTGGCGACCAGTTTGAGGGCGGCCAGAGCGGGCGGAGCCTCGCGTTCCGCGAAAAGGGCGGCGTCTCCGGGATGGGATTGATAGTGGGCGAGCGCCTGGTGCCAGCGGGCCGTGAGGATCTTGCGTTCGGCGGGATCCGGCTCCCGCGTGAGGACGCGCCGGAAGATCTCCGCGACCGGGTCCGGATGCGGGCTGGCGAGCTTGGCCAGGGCGAGGGACGCTTCCTGGATGGTTTGGTCGTTGAGGAGGGTCAGGGCTTGCAACGGGGTGTTGGTCCGCGACACACCGACCTCGCAAGACCGGCGTTGCGCGCTGTCGAAGAGAAACGTCGGGGCAATGCTGCGCCGCCAGAAGGCATAAAGGGTGCGGCGGTATTGGGCCGCGCCCTGGCTGGGGACATAGGTGAATCGTCCCATGAAGATTTCCTCCCAGACTCCCGCAGGCTGATGCGGACGCACCGGCGGGCCGCCGAGCGCCGGGTTGAGCAGCCCGGAAGTGGCCAGCGCCGCATCCCGGATCATCCACGCCGGGAGCCGGAAGCGCGGACCACGCCCCAAGAGCAGGTTGGCGGGATCCGCGGTGCCGGACTGATCCGCGCTTTGCTGATAGGTTTCGCTGGTGACGATGGTCCGGATGAGATGGCGCACGTCCCAACCATGCTCCATGAAATCCACCGCCAGCCAGTCGAGCAGTTCCGGGTGGGTGGGGGCTTGGCCCTGGAGTCCGAAGTCGTCCGGTGTGCGCACCAGTCCCTGGCCGAAGAACATCTGCCAGACGTGATTCACGAAAACGCGCGCGGTGAGGGGGTTGTCTTTCGAGGTGATCCATCGGGCCAGCCCGAGACGGTCGCGGGGCAGGTCCGCGGGCCACGGGGCAATGGACGGTGGCGCCCCGGGCCGGACGACGTCCCCTTTCTTGTCCCAGACGCCGCGGACGAGGACGTGGGTGGGGCGCGGTTCGGAGCGCTCGGCCAGAACCATGACGTTGAGGGACCCGGCGGCGGCCTGGGTTTCCTGCAACTGGGCTTGGGCGAGTTCCAGTGCGGCGCGGGCCTCCCGGTAGGGGGCGTGATCCTCGAGAAATTGATCGAACAACCGGTCCCGTTCCTCGACGCCCCGGGCCAGTTGCTCGAGCGGCGCGGGGGCCAGCTCCCGCACCGCGGGGCCCGGTTGATCGGTGGCGAGGAGGCGGAACCTGGCGATGTTGGCGTCCCCGTTGGTGGAGCGCTGGCGCAGTTCGACGATGAGGTTCTCGTCCTCGGTCAGGACCAGTGGTTCCGCGAGGGCATAGAGGGCAGTGTGAGGTTGATCTTTGGGAAATCCCCGCGTGGTCCAGCCGTTGCGCGGATCGTCGTCAAGGGTCCCTTTGACATCCCCGTATTCCCGGGCCTTGCCTTGGATCTTGGTATCCGCCACCGCGCTCTTCACCGGGATATCGCGAATCTGGGTGCCGGTTCGGGCGCGCACCTGGACCTTGATGTCGGTCAGGATGAACTCGCCGTCTTTCCCCCGGGAGAGCGCGCCGTTGTCGGGCAGGATCTCCAGCTTGAGCCCGGTGACACGGGACAGCGGGACCGGGCTGATGAGGCGGTAATCATCTTGTTTGGGATGGGGACCGCCCGCGGTGACGACTCCATCCGCGCTTTGGGAGAGGAGGGTCCCCTCCTGGGACTCGACCTTGCCGCGGAGGACGTGCCAGGCGGCAAAACCGTTCCTCACCGATGCCCGGCGCCCGGCGAGCCAAATGGTGAAGGGAGCCTCCGCCTCGCGACGCGCCCCGGCCTCGAGAGGGGCCCGGCGGTTGACCAGTTCCCGGGCTTCTTCCACCGCGCGGGGAGCCCGGGGGGATTGATAGGCAAGATAGGGTTTCGCCGCGGTGCCGGCGGCCCCGTCTTCGTCGATGCTGTTGAAGAAGGCGTTGAGACGATAATAATCGGCCTGGGTGATGGGATCGAATTTGTGGGAGTGGCATTGGCAACAACCCAAGGTCAGACCGAGCCAGGTGGTGCCCAAAGTGTTGACGCGGTCGATGACATAGTCGATGCGCGATTCCTCCTTGTCGCGCCCGCCTTCCCCGTTGGTCATATGATTGCGGTGGAAACAGGTGGCGATTTTCTGCTCCGGTGTGGCGCCGGGGAGAAGATCTCCGGCGAATTGTTCCAAGGTGAACTGATCGAACGGTTTGTTTGCGTTGAAGGAGTCGACCACATAATCACGCCATGGCCAGTTGGTGCGCCCGGCGTCGGATTGGAAGCCGTCGGTGTCCGCATAGCGCGCGGCGTCGAGCCACCACATCGCCATCCGTTCCCCGAAATGGGGAGAGGCGAAGAGTTCCTCCGTGGTCCGCGGCGGACCGACCGGGGGAAGACCGGTGAGATCGAAGGACAAGCGACGCCGCAACGTGGATTCCGGGGCGCGCGGGGAAAGACCGAGCCCCTCCCGGGCGAGGCGGGCCTTGACGAAGAAATCGACCGGATGCCCTTGGACCGGCAATTTCACCGGCTTTTCGAGGGACCAGTGTTTTCCCCAGACAGCCCCTTCGTCGATCCATCGTTTGAGGAGGGCCGCCTGATCCGGTGAGAGGGGCGCTTTGTGTGATTTCGGAGGAGGCATGACCTCGTCAGGGTCTTCACTGACGATTCTAGCGAGGAATTCCCCGGACTCGATCGCCCGGATCGCTCCCTCGCGCGTGTCGAGGCGCAGATCCGCCTTGCGATGAGATTCATCCTGGCCATGGCAGGAGAGGCAGTTCTCCGAAAGCAGGGGAAGCACTTCACGGGAAAAGCGCACTGGATTGGCCGCGGGGGTTTGCGGCAGGGCGATGAACAAAAGGAGGAGGGACCTGAGGCAGGGCATCGATGGTTCCTTGTTCCAACCGTTCCGGAGCGCGATTTCTTTCCGCAAACTCCCGGTCCGGTCGATTTTGCGGGGGAAAACGGCCGGTCAGGGACGTTGGGTGAGTTCGCGGAACCAGTGGCCGATTTGGGATCCGGCCTCCAAGGCCGCCGGGGCCTTTCCGGGTGGGGGAGGGGATTGCCCGTCGCGGGCCGAAATATAGCGGGAGCGAAGGTGCTGGAAATTGCTCCAGAAATCGGGCAACGGATCCTGCGGCGTGCTCCAGCTTTCGGTGCGGATCAGGGGCGTCAATCCGGAGGCTTCCATCTCGTTCCACAACTCGTCCGGAAAAGCGATGACCTCGAAAATGGGCTCGAACTCGACATAACCGAGCCGGACCATCACCCCGAGATATTCGTAATGCCGGCCCGCGCTGGCCAGTCCGGGGATGCCGAGGTAGGCGGTTTTGCCGGTCGGGTAGGCCGCCTTGACTCCGCCGTTGGCCCGGAGACGTTTGAGTTCGGCCACCGCCCGTTCCACGTTCTCCCGCTCGGCCCGGTCCCGTTGGATGACCCCGTCCAAGGCCGGGAATGCGGTGAGGCGCAGGAGGGCCTGGGTCTTTTGTTCCTCCATCCGGGCTTTCTCGGTTTGATCGAAAATTCCCCAGACCGCGGGGATGACCCCGACCGTGGCCACGATCTGCGAGATGTATGACATTTTGGCGAGTTTCATGGGGATGTTGATCGGAGACTCAAACGCAGGTTCGACCAATCGTCCATCGGCGCTTGCACCAGAAGCGGATCCCGGGCCGGGTCCAGCCAGAGCAGCAGATCCACCAGATCCGCCCGCTCCATGGCGGTGCAGCCGGACGTCCCGCTCTCCGGACTCTTCCAGACATGCAAAAAAATCGCGCTGCCTGCCCCGGGGCGCACCGCGACCGCGTTGTGCCGCACCACCATCCCGAACTCGTAGAGAAGATCGTCCCGTCGCATCCGCTCCGCCGATTTCCACGACCCGGTCACGCCCGGCCCGAGGCGAACCCACTGGTTATAGAGCGCCGAGCCGGGATCATCGACGAAGAAATCCCGCTCGGTGGTCTGCTTCCAGGGGAACCGCAGGCCCGGGGGACCCTCCGGGGCGGAGCCGAAGGCGGGGCCGAGGGGGAAAATGCCTGAAGGCGACTTTCCGTCCCCCTCGCGTTTCGTCGCGGCATCCGCCGGGACCTCGTGCAAGCCCCATCCCCACGCCAGTCCGTTCCGACCAAGACGGACCGGCCAGGCCCGGCCCGCGGGTTTCCAGAGAGCTGCCGGATCGCTCCGTTCCCAACGTTGCAACCCTGCCGCGGAATCGTCCCGGTCGGCCGCGGTCACCACCACGGCCTGGAGACAGGAGGCGGGCAACTCCGGAGGCCCGGGCAGGGCGGCCGGGAGCGGACCCGTGGCCAGAAGGTTCATCCAAACGGCGCCGGAAACCAAGTTGCGCGAACCAAAGGGAGGCAAAACCATCGCGCTTCATTCTGGAGGCTGCGGCGCGGGGGAGCAACCTTTCCCGGAACCGGCTTGCGTTCCGGCCCGGTCCGTCTGTAGTCTCAGGGGATGCCCGACCCAATCCAGAACGCACCCGACCCCGTCCTTTCCGGTTCCAACGCGATCCCGAACCGCGGCTGGGTCGTGACCGGCGCCGGTCTCGGGATCAATCTCGCCCTCGGCGTTCTCTATGCCTGGAGCCTGTTCAAGGACGCGATTGCCAAGGAGTTCGGTTGGAAAGGGGCCCAACTCAACGATCCCTATGCCCTCTGCTGCCTCGTCTTCGCGGGGGCCATGATCCTGGCCGGGCGATGCCAGGACAAGGTCGGGCCGAGAGTCACGGCTTCGTTGGGAGGCTTGCTCATCGGGAGCGGCCTGATCCTCATCTCCACCACCAGCAGCTACGGGCTCTGGTTGCTCGGCTTCGGCGTGCTCGCCGGGCTGGGCATGGGGTTCGGATATTCCTCAGCCACCCCGCCCGCCCTGAAATGGTTTCCCCCGGCCAAGACCGGTCTGATCGCCGGGCTGGTGGTCGCCGGATTCGGTTTGGCACCGGTCTATCTGGCCCCCCTCTCACAGGTGCTGGTGACGCACTATCAACTGCAGAAATCGATGCTGATTCTGGGGGGCGCCTTTTTGGTGATCATCGTCGGCCTGGCCCAGTTCCTGCAAAATCCTCCCGCCGGTTACGTGGCCGATCCCCGCTCCGGCGCCAAGCCCGCAGCCACTGGTCTGGGGCCCGGTGAGATCATCCGCACGGGGAATTTCTGGCTGCTCTGGCTGATTTACTTCGCGGGGGCCGGAGCCGGGTTGATGGTCATCGGGAGCATCAGTGGCATGGCCAAAAGCACCATGAAAGAGTCCGCCTTCATCGCCGTCGCCGTCATGGCCGTCGGCAACGCCGGGGGACGCATCGGGGCCGGGTTGCTCTCGGACAAAATCGGCCGCCGCTGGACGCTGCTCCTCGTCCTGGTGATCCAAGCCGGGCTCATGCTGGCCGCGATCCCGGTCACCAACGCCACCGATGGCCCCAAGGGCGTCATCGTCCTCCTCGCCACCTTGATCGGCCTCAACTACGGGGCCAATCTCGCGATCTTTCCTTCCTTCGCGAAGGATCTCTGGGGGCTGAAAAATTTCGGGATGAACTATGGAATCCTCTTCACCGCCTGGGGAGTAGGGAGTCTCCTCAGTTCCGTGGCCCAGCGGCTCAAGGCCAGCAGCGGGAGTTTCGACTCCTCGTTCCAGGTCGCGGCGGTCTTGTTGTTCGTCGGTGCCCTCCTGACCCTGCTCATCCGTCCCAAACCGGCTGGCCAGGCTTGACCAGCTGGTCGGGGCACAGCCGTCCCGGCTGTGAGGTTATGCGGGCGTCCCGCCTGCCAAACCATCTTCTGCCCGCCTCACTGCGCGCCCGTCCACCGCAGGGGAAGGTGCGGGTTGGAGGGGTGGTGTGAAGAGTGGGGGCACCACCGGGGACCCGGCGAGCACAGAGTCCGGGCGGGATTCTTTACTTGGCCAACATCGGCTCGCCCCAGATCGCGTAGGCGCTTTTGCCGTCGATTCCGCGCGAGGTCAGGCTCAATTGCAGGCGGGTGATGTCGTTCACCGCACATTCCATTTTCCGCGCCGCCTCTTCCCCTCCCACGGTGACCGAGGCCAGCACCCTGCCATCACCCGAGATTGTAAATTCAACCCGCCCCTTGGCACCGAGTTCCGGATGCAGCCCGGCCAGCACCCCGAAGCTTCGCCAAACTCCCCGCGGTAGCAGGTAGGTCAGGGTTTTGCCCATCCCCGCACTGAGTCCCTGTCTGAACTCCTTCGGGCCGCCCTCCGTGCGCAGGGTGAGGGGCATCGCCCGCTTTCCTCCGGCCAGGATCACGCCGCTGCGCGGATATCCCCAATGCGGCAAGCTGAAAAACTCGGTCTGGGGGTAGTGCAGCGCGGGGGCTTCCAAGGGGAAAAAACCGGCGATGCCGACCCGGTCCAGCGCAAGGCTCTCCGGAGGCGCGACCTTTCCGGTGCCGAGACAGATGATGGTGTGGAGCGCGTCCGCCAACACTTGCCCGTCCACCACGGCGGCGCGGAGCTGGTGTTTCACCACCCCTTCCCCGTCTTCCGCGTAGAGCGCCTGCAGGATCGGGATCGTCGTGCTGCGGGCGTTGAGAATGGCTTCGTGCATCCGGTGCAGCAAGCGCCAGGACGCTTCGGCCACGCTCGCGCCCAGCAGGACCGGATGATAGCCTGCCAGATCGACCTCGAAAACCCCGTTCTCGATCGGGCCGTGCACCAGCTGGTCCCGCATCGCTTCGCCGGGCGGAAGGAATTGCTGGAGCAGGGTGAACTGGTTGTCCCCGGGAAGCGTGTGGGAGGGGCTTCCGTAGTCCTCGATCTGGTGACAGATCGTCCCCATGTATTTTGCGGCGTCGCTTGTCCTGCCCTCGCGCAAGGCTTGCACCGCCCTTTCCATGAACGAACGCACCACCTCGAGAGTTTCCGTTTGTGGGCCGGGCAGGTGCAGAATCTGCAGGTAAACCTCCCCGGGGGCGGACTCCATGGCGGCGAACTTCGCATTCTCCCGGTCCGTGAAGACCTGATCCGGGATCAGGCAATAGCGGTCGCCCAGGGCCTTTGCTTCCTCCCCCAGCACCTCGCGTTCCCACAACGGGAGGACCCCGACGGCCGCCCGGGTGATCGCGTGGTGCGGTTCTCCCCAGGCCAGCGCGCTTTCCGCCCCGAGCAGGAAGAACGTCAGGCAAATCCGGAGGAGGGAGACGGGCGGGAACATGGTCGGAGAAGGTTCAAAACGGCCCCTTGCCGACACGCCATTCCTCCACCAGTTCCTTCGGGAAATCCTTGAGAAAGCGCGAGGGACGTTGCAGGACATCGCCGTTGTGGGACCCGGGCCAGAGGCTGGGGTAGGTGAGATAAAGTTCATCCTTGGCCCTGGTCACCGCCACATAGAAGAGCCGGCGCTCCTCTTCCAAGCCTCCGTCCGCATCCTCTTCCTCCAGGACGCGGGCGTTCGGAAACATCCCGTCGGCCAGCCAGATCAAGAAGACCACACGCCATTCCAATCCCTTGGCCTGATGGACCGAGGTCAGGCAAACCGCTTCGCGATCCGGCTCCTGGCTCGGGGTGTTTCCGTTATCCACTCCGGTGAGCAAGGACAATTGGGAGAGAAACTCGCCGATCTCCTCGAAGCCCCGGCTGTAGCTCTGCAACTGGTTCAGGTCCTGTTTGCGGGAATCATAGTTCGGATATTTGCCGCGCAGATAATCATCGTAGACTCCGCCCAGGATGGAGGGAATCATTTCCGCCGGCGGCATCGGTTTTCCCTCCTCATCCAACAACTCGTCCAAGGTGTAGGCCAGTTGTTCCCACGCCTTGCGTCCCTTTGACGGAACCTTGAATTCCAGGAGGGCGGGGGATGGCCGGCCCGAGGCGGGGTCCGATACCGGGCTGTCCATCCATTTGCGCCAAAGCCCCTCGGCATGGGTCGGCCCGATCCCCGGCAACATGCGCACGAGGCGTTTGAAGGAGATTTCGTCGCGCCGGTTCACGATCACCTTCATGAAGGCCGCCACGTCCTTGATGTGCGCCTGCTCGAAGAACCGCAGTCCGCTGGTGACTTGAAAGGGAATGCCCCGCGCCGTGAGTTCCATCTGCACCTCCATGGAGTGGAAGTGCGCCCGGTAAATCACCGCCATCTCCTCCAGCTCAATGCCCTCCTCACGCAATTCGAGAATCCGTTGCCCCACGAACCGCGCCTGCTCGGTCGGCGTTCCCAGCGAGACCAACGCCGGAAGGTTCTCCTTTTCCGGTCGCGCCGGCTGCAGCTGCTTGGCGAACTGGTTCCGGTTCACCGAGATCGTCTCGTTCGCCAACCGCAGGATCTCCGGAACGCTGCGGTAATTGGTCTCAATCTTGTAAACCGCGGCTCCCGGGTATCGGTCGGGGAACTTGAGGATGTTCTGGAAGTTCGCGCCCCGCCAGGAATAGATCGATTGCGCGTCGTCCCCCACGACCATCAGGTTGCGGTGGTCCCGTGCCAAAAGGTCGATGAATTCCCCTTGGAGCGAGTTGGTGTCCTGATACTCGTCGACCAACAGGAATTGAAACTGACGCTGGTAGAATTCGAGGATGCCGGGGTTCTCCCGGAGCAAGCGGGCCGTCTTGCTCAGGAGATCGTCGAAGTCCATGTTGTTCGTCGCTTTCTTCTTTTCCTCGTAGGCCTTGTGCACGTCGAGGATCGGATCGAGAAGCCGGTCGAAATAGGGATAGCGCCTCAGGACCACGTCCTTGAGCGGTTTTCCGGTGTTCACCGAGAGGCTGTAGAGATCTCCGAGAACTTCCGGTTTGGGAAAGCGCAAGCCCTTGGTGTCGATGTCACATTCCGCAATCACCGTTTGCAACAGGTCCTTCTGGTCCTCGCGATCCATGATCGTGAAGCTCGGCTCGAACCCGATCTCCGCCGCGTGGCGGCGCAGGAGCCGGTTCCCGATCGAGTGAAAGGTGCCCCCCCAAAGCTGTCTCGGGTCCAGACCGACCAATTCCTCGACCCGTTGGATCATCTCCCGGGCGGCCTTGTTGGTGAAGGTCAGCAACAGGATGTTCCGCGGTTCCACCCCGTTTTCCAGAAGATAGGCCACCCGGTAGGTCAAGGTCCGCGTCTTTCCGCTCCCCGCCCCCGCGATCACCAGCGCCGGGCCCGGCGGGCAGGTGGCCGCCGCCAGTTGCTGCGGATTCAGCTCGGCGGCATAATCGATGGCCCGGGCGGAAGAGGTCGCGGGCGGACGGGCAAGGGTGTAATCGCGGGCCATGAGTCTGGTCCCTCACCTACGCCCCGGTTTCCGTCCCTGACAACAGGAAAAAGTGTTCAAGAGGACGCCCTGCGCCGCCCCGGGGCCGGTCAAGGTCCGCCGGCTGACGACCACTCGTTCTCCGGCAAAGTCCGGTTCGGACGAGCGGATTTTCCCTTCCTGCAGCCCGCGCCGCGCTCGTCCGTGATTGACGTCGATTCCATTCTCTCGTAAATGAAGCCCCCTCGTTTCAGTGGACACGCATCGCCTGAGAGGAGAAGCAGTTGAACCCTGACATGGCGACAATCAAGCACCACGACGAGGAGTTCCACCGCAACGCCGTCGATCTCCTCTACTCCAGCCGCAAGCCCTTGAGTCAGGTAGCTCGGGCCCCGGTGGGATCGGCGCCGCAGGACGTCCGCCGGAGGAGATCCTCGAACAGAATCGCCGCCTGCGCAAAGAGGTCCAATACCTCGAACGGCAACGTGACATCCCCGCCGTCGCTGAGCTTGGGGTAGGCTTCGCTTGCACCTTCAGATTCGTAAAGACTTCACTCTCCAAGAAGACCTACACCAAACCAAATCCCATGAATGACTTCTTTCCGATCCTCCTGTCTCTTGTCGCTACGTTGGCAGTCCCCGTCTTCTTTATCCAGTTTCGGAGGGCAACCGAAGCGCAGCGCCGTCAAATTCTGTTTGCTGCAGTTGGCGCAGTTGTCTTGGCCGTAGGGATGCTTTGCTTCTTTAAATTCCGATGAGCGCAGCCCGCCATCCCAGCAGGATTTTCTGGCTCTTGCATAAAGATGGTGGGCTTGTCAGGCGTTCCGGATCGTGCCATGGTCGCGTGTAGAGATCAAGGAGTTCTACGCGCAGTCCCTCGGAATCCGCCCGCCCCGGAGTGTCTTTGAGGTCATCATCCTCGAGGCATCCAAGACGGTTGAGGTCCGGCTGGAGTGCGACGAAGGCACGCTTTGGATCGATCCGGACACCGGAGCGCGCGCCACGGTCCACGGCTGGTGGTAACGGCGCTGGAGACACCTCGACCCCTGCGAGTTCGCCAAGGTGCCCCGCATAACTACTACTGAAAGGGTTTTCCTTTTCGAGCCCGCCCGCCCACGAGTCACCGGTCGGCGTGGGATGGTGGGGGTTCAACAAGTACCTGGAGACCTGGGAGTTTGAGGGAAAGTCCCATCAGTATGGCGACCGGTTCAACGGATACAGTGTGCTTTGCTCCGAAAAGAACCCACGGGCCGCAGAGAGTCGGGCCGTGGCCATCGAACTGGGCTCCGCGATGCTCAAGGCTGGCTTCAAACCCACGACGCATTACCACGAAGCCATCCCAGGCGAAAACCGTCCCTGGATTGATCAACCTACCGGGGTCTATGAATACACCGATCTCGTGGTCGCCAAGTCCGGCAAACTTCCCTCCGTGCTCCTGGAGTGCGGGGTCATCGTGAACCGGGACGATGAACTTCTCGGGCAGACCAAGGAGTATCAGCAACGGATCGCTGGAGCGGTGACGGCGGCGTTGGCCTCCGCGAAAGTTAAGGAGCTGATCGGAACCGCGGCTCCGGTTCCGGCGGCGACGGGCGGCTCCCTCTTGGACGTGACCGCCACTCCTCCGAAGCCTGAGCCGGACGGCAAGCGCAAGGGGCTTTTGCCTCGGAAGTAGCGGGGGCCGCGTGAAACCCATTCGATTTGACCCGGCGGTTAGAAGTCGGCTAGAAGCCCCCGCCACGGACTCAAAAATCCCACCACTGTGAAATCGACATCCCCCCGCTTTCGATTCATGTTGGACACGGCCATGAAATCGATCTTCCTCGCCCTTCTCCTCACCGCCGCCAGCCTCAGCGCGGCGGATCGGGTTGCCCTGGTTATCGGGAACAACGATTACGACGATTCCGGGAAGCTCACGGATCTCCGTGCCTGCCGCTTGGATGCCCAGCTCATCCGGCGCACGTTGGAGGCCGTCGGGTTCACCGTGATCCTGGGGGAAGACCAGGACCGGGCCGGGATGGATGATCTCCTCACCCGCTTTGAAAGCACCATCCCCAAAGGCGGCACGGCGGTGGTGTATTTTGCCGGGCATGCCATCGAGTTCGATGGAAAGAACTATCTCCTGGGGACCAACGCCAAGCTCCAAGCCCGCAGCCGCCTCACGGAGGAAGCCATGAATGCGGAGACCTTTGCCAGCGCCATGCTCCTGGCCGGGGCCAAGAGCAGCTTCCTCCTCCTGGACTGCTGCCGCAATGCCCCCACGGATTCAGACTGGCTCACTCGAGGCGCCACCCGCAAAGCGGGCCTGGCCCAGATCGATGCGGATGGTGACATCATCATCGGCTACGCCGCCAAACCCGGCGCCTCCGCCTTGGAACCGGCGGAACCGGGATCGAACAGCCCGTATGCCACCGCCCTGGCCAAATGGATCCCCAGCGGGTTCAAGCATGGAGATGTCTTTGAAAAAGTGCGCCAGGAAGTCAACGAAACCACCGGCGGCCTGCAGCGGACTTGGGAGAACGGCAGCTTCTTGGAGCCGTTTTACTTCGTGTCCACCGGGAAAACGCCACCGGCCCCCGCTCCAATGGCTGTCCCCGCCGCGCCGAAACTGCCCGCTCTAGCGGACCGTGCGCAAGGTGCCACCAAAGACGCACCTTTCGTGAATTCCCTGGGCCTTGAATTCATCCCGCTGCCCGGGAAAGCGGGCGTCCTGATGTGCCGGACGGAGACGCGGGTCCGGGATTTCGAAAGGTTTGTCAAGGCCACCTCCCACGACGCGACAGGAGGTGCTTACACCTTGGAAACCGGCGGCTGGAAACAGGCGGGTGGCACTTGGAAAGATCCCCGTTTCCCGGCCAGCGCGGCGCAGACGCCGGATCATCCGGTCACCTGCGTGAGTTGGGAGGATGCTCAAGCGTTTTGCGCCTGGCTCTACGCGGAAGAAGGCGTGCGCTACCGCCTCCCTACGGATGAGGAATGGTCCCTGGCCGTCGGCCTGGGGAAATACCCGTGGGGGAATGAGTACCCGCCGCCGCGCGGCGTGGGGAACTATGCGGGCGTGGAAGCGAACACCGGCGCCTTCAAAGCAAACAACTACCCCGTCATTCCGGATTACGACGACGGCGCGGAACGCACCGCCCCCGTGGCCTCCTACGCCGCCAATCGCTTTGGGTTTTACGACTTGGGCGGGAATGTCTTGGAATGGTGCGAAGACTGGTTCCGGATGTCCATGAATGACCCGGAAATACAAAAAATTTACCGGGACCACGGGTGGAATGACGGGGGAGGGAACAAATACCGTGTGTTGCGTGGTGGTTCGTGGCGCTACGGCGATTCGGCGCTTCTGTTGTCGTCGGGCCGCAGCCTACGGCACGCCTGCGGGTCGGCGCGGCAACTACGGCTTCCGTGTGGTGTTGGAGGTTGGGAGTGGCGGCTAGGTTCTCTTACTCTTTTCT
>JAGWVU010000016.1 GCA_018970725.1 Verrucomicrobiota bacterium | reverse complement strand
GAGTTCCATAAATTGTGCCAGATCACGTAAAAGGTCGGCCCCAGCGCCACCAGCGGACTCGCGTAGGTCATCGCCAGATAGATGGTGAATGTCGTGTTCTTTTGCCCCAGCGACTGACTCGCTTCCGCCGGAAATTCACGCCCCCCGATCCAGCGCCCGAGCAAAAAATTCCCGGCGCAAATCAAAAGCGTCGCCCCCGCGATCTTCACGACCACATCCATCGCCAGATCACTCTGGCTCCGCAGAAAGTGGGAAGCATTGGCGGCAATCAAAAAGATCGTCACCACCCACAACCCGAAATTGAGGTTACCCAACGAGACTGCCCATTCCACCGCTCCGCTCCACCCGCGACGCAGGCCCCAAGCCAAAGCGAACGGCCCGAAGACCACGCCCCCCATGCTCCGGGACACTTCCGCGAACACGCCGGGCGTCGGCCGTCCCAGAACGAAGGGGAGAATCACCGGAAGGGCTGCCGCAACCGCCAGATTGGACAAGAGGAAAGCCCCCGTGACATAGGAAACCCGGCCCCGGAGAAAACTGACGATCACCGGCGCCGCGATGGCGGTCGGCGTGATCCCGCAAAAGAACGCGGCCAGAGCCACGTCCCGCCCTCCCCACCAACCTCCCAATCTCCAGGCCGCGAAACCGATGCCGAAGTTGGCCGCGAGCAGGAGAAAATGGGATCGGTGCAGGGTCTCGCGTGACAACGGCGTCCTCAGGAACACCGCAAAGAGCATCCAGGCCACCAGCCAGCGGATGAGACCGGAGGCTACCGAGGCCTGCGGCAGCACGGCCCCGAGCAGCAGGGCGCCAAGAAGCAAAAGTGTGCGATTCATGAAGTTCGGCACCAAGCCCTCGGAACGTCCGGTGGACGATCCCGCCTCCCCGGTCGTCCGGGATTACCGCCGGCTCAAGCACTGATCCACCGGGATCTCGATCACCTGCCCGCCCACCAACGAATCCAGACGATTGAGCCGCCGGAGCCGTTCCACGGAGGTGAAGTGCGCCGCCGCCACCCGCTCAAAATCGTCGCCGGGCTGCACCAAATAGTGAATGGTCGTCTCCGCGCCCGCCATCACCGCCAGTCCCGAGACCGGCTGGACCCGCCCCGGCTCCGCGCCGCTCTCTTCCGGAACCACCGGACCGGGGGGCGCGGCCTCCGCCACCGGCTCCACCGCCCGGACCACATGAGGGTAATGCGGAGAAAGGACCTGGGCCCCCGGCGATTGCACCGCCACCCGGGCTCCGGGGACCGATCCAACCGGAACCGGGGTGAGGACCGGCTCGCGAACCTCTTCCGTATCGCCCGCCTTCGCCACCGTGCCGGTCTCCTCGCCGGCACGCGGCAACCGCAGGCGCGTGCCGATCAACAGCGGATCCCGAACCTTGATCCCGTTCGCGGCCGCCAAGGCAGCCACGCTGCAGCCATGGAATTCAGCGATTTCCGACAACGTATCCCCCGCGACCACCAGGTGCGTGGTGGGCGGCACCTCGGGAACCGGCGGCGGAACCTCCGCCCGGATCTCCGGTTCCCGCGAATCCACCACCTCCACCTCCCCGGGCGCCAACCTCCGATCCGGCCAGTGACGAACCAACGTGATGCCCAGGGGAACCGCCGCAACCACGGGCAGCAACATCCTCAAGCGCCCAATCCAACGCGCCCGCGACCGCCTCGCGACCGGCTTGGTCCGACGATAGATATCCGGTTGGCGGGGGAGCATGAATGAACTTAAGGTAGCCAGACTTTTAGGATTCGCAAACTAATTCCCCCAAGGCGCCCGGCCCATTCCACCGCGGTGTCGCGCAGGAGGAAGCCGGGCCCGCCAATTTTCCACGTCGACCGACCTTTCCCTCGCCCCCTTCTCCGCGCTATATTCCGTCCGCCATGTCCTCGCTCCCTTCCGGCCCCGTCGATCTCCTCCGCGACCTCATCGCCATCCCCAGCGTCAACCCTGATGGGGAGCCCGGCACGGACCAAACCGGAGAACTCGCCTGCGCGGAATACGTGGCGGATTTCCTGACTCGCCGGTGTGGCGCTGAAACCGTGCTGGAGGAAGTCCTTCCCGGCCGCCCGAATGTCATCGCCCGGTTCCCCTGCGAACATCCCGATCCACCGGACCGCCTTCTCTTCGGCCCGCATCTGGATACGGTCGGCGTCGGAGGCATGACGATCCCGCCGTTCGGAGCGGAACTGAGGGAGGACCGGGTCTGGGGACGCGGGGCCAGTGATACCAAGGGCTCGATGGCCGCGATGCTTTGGGCGCTCCATGAGAACCGGGACCGGATTCCCAAACTGGACGCCCGAATCCTCTTTGCCGGTTTTATGAGCGAGGAGAGCGGCCAGGACGGATCGAAACACTTCGCCAGGTTTCATGCGGACGAAGTGGCGTTCGCCCTTGTCGGAGAACCGACCGGCATGGACGCGGTCCACGCCCACAAGGCCTCTTGGTGGCTCGAGTTCTCCACCAAGGGGCGGGCCGCCCATGGCGCAAGGCCCGAATTGGGCGACAACGCGATCCTCAAATTGGTCCCCTTGATCGAAGCCCTCGAAGCCTTTGGGCGGGAATGCCTGCCCCGTTACGACGACCCGGTGCTGGGCCGTTCCACCCTGAGCATCAACCGTTGCCTGGGCGGAACCCGCACCAACATCGTCCCCGACCGCGCCGTCCTCGAGGTCGATCTCCGGGCGACCCCGGCCCTTCACACCAGCGGGATTCCCGCCTTGCTGCGCGACTGGCTGGAGGCCCGCGGGCTCGGTGAAGCGGGGATCCGGATCCTTGGCGAAAGCCCGGTCCTCCACACGCCGACGGATCACCCGCTCGTGCAGCGGCTCCATCGGCTCGGTTCGCGGCCCGTCACCGCGCCGTGGTTCTGTGATGCCGGATGGCTGGCCCAGGCCGGCATTCCCGGGGTCGCCATCGGTCCCGGCTCGATCGACCAGGCACATACCAAGGACGAGTGGCTCCGGGTCGCGGACCTCGAGGCGGGAGCCGCATGTTTCGGAAGGTTCCTCAACTCGTTCGCCCGCTGACCGCCGTCGCGATGGTCAGGCGATGCAAGGCCACGAGGCGGTCCCGGTCCAGCCGACGGCTCAGATACCCGCCGGCGAGGCAGAACGCCACCGGAATCCCCCGCGCCCGGCACCAGGAAAACACCAGATCCTCCCTTTCGGAGAGAACCGATTCGTTGATCCCGCGCAACCCGTCACCACTGTGCTGATGCGGATCCATGCCTGCATTGTAAAGGCAGAGACCGACCGGCCCCGACACCTCGGACAACATCGTTTCGATCACCGGAAGATAGCGCGACGCCTCGGAGACCATGGCGGAACGGCACCGGTCGGTCGCTGGATAGGGGTCATAACGGCACACCGAAACATCGATCTGCGAAACCAACGGCTCCTCCTTGATGAGCCGGGCCGTGCCTCCCCCGCAATGGGCGTCGAGATCGAGAACCAGCACCGGGGCGGCCCCCGCCCGCAAGGCGGCCTTCGCGGCCAGCACCAACCCGTTGAAGGTGCACCATCCGTGCCCCCGATGCCGCCGCGCGTGATGCAAACCGCTCGAGAGCGTTCCCGCCACCCCGTCCTCGAGCGCCGCCAGCGCTGCCGCCACCATCCCACCATTCGATGACAACACCATCCGCCAGAGGCCGGGATCCCAGGGGAACCCTTGGGATTGCGCCAGCCCCGACGGCTCCCCGGTGCGCACCGCTTCCACATAGGCCGGGTCGTGGACCTCGAGAATCTCCTCGACCGTCGCCGGAGCAGGACTCACCGTGACCACACCTTCGATCGGCTCGAGCGCGAGCGACCCGGCCACCCAGCCCGCCTTGCGGGTGGTCTCAAAGGCGTGCGCGGCCCCGGTGTAATCAGGACTGTGGAAAAGACGCATCAGCAAGCAACCCGCGCCCGGCGCGGCTGGTGGAATTTCTCCAGTTTGCGCGCCTTGACAAGGCCTGACAATGGCCTCCGGGGTCCACGACCCTCACTTTCCTCCCTCCGGCAGTTGCGGAGCGCTCCGTTTTGCTTTTTGGAGAGGGCTGCCCATGCCAGCCGCTCTCAACTTCAAGGAGGCCTCCATCGGAGCCATGACCCTTGCCAAGGTTTTCGCTCCCGGAGGAGGAATCCCCTATCAAGCCTCCAAGGCCCTTTGCCACTTCCGCGAGGACGAATCCGAGAAACTCGCCGCCATCTTCCTGCGCCCGTTCCGCGCCCTGGATCCGCACCGGCTCCACCATCACTCCCATCTCTCCGGCAACGAACTCTACACTTACACCCAACAGGTCTTCAACTCTCCGGAGAGCCTTCTGGAAGCGGGGAGCCATATCGCCGGTCATCTTCATTCCCAATCCAATCACCCGAACATCAAGCCCGGCGACCTCTGCGTGGCCTCGGTCAACGGAATCACCCTCGACGGCGAACCGGTTCAAGCCTTGTGCATCATCAAGTCCGAGAGCCAGGTCCCCTTTCTCCAGATCTCGATGCGCGACGGCGATCTCCGCCTGACTACCGAACAAGGAATTTATCCGGAGAAAATCGACAAGGGCTGCCTCATCCTCGACCATGAACCGGAACTCGGTTTCACGGTCTATCTCTTCGACAAGGCGGGATCCGGAACCCACTTCTGGAAGCGGGATTTCGTCGGAGCGGTCCCGGTCAAGGATGCCACTTACCTGACCAAGCGTTATTCCCAACTCGCCGTGGCCTTCGCGGAGAAGGGCTTGCCGGAGGAAAGCAAGTCCGAGGAGCGGGTCGAGGTCGCTCGCCGGGCCATCGAATATCTCCAGGAGACCGAGGACTTCGATCTGGCCGACTTCCAGGAGGCCGCCCTCCCCGGTCCCTCCCTGCAGGAGCAGTTCGCCACCTTCAAGACCCAGTATGAGGAGGAGACCGGAGCCGAACTGGAGGAACAGTTCCCGGTCTCGAAAAAGGAAGCCAAAAAAGCAAAAAAACGGCTCAAGAGCCGCATCAAGCTCGACGTCGGCGTCGATCTGAAATTTGCCTCGGGCTTCATCGACAAATCCGAGCAACTTCTGGAACGCGGGTTCGACGAGGACAAGCACATGAGTTACGTCAAGATCTTCTTCCACCGGGAGGAGTGAACCTTGCCTACGGCAGCGGATGTTCCCTCTCCGGACGCAAGGGCGGCAGATTCTTCAGCAAACCCGCCTCCCCGCGCCGTCTTATCAAAAGAACCCCGCTTCCATGTATCTCAATGAGCCCAACCCAGTCCCGCCTTGCGGGCCGGATGCAGGGCCTCCGCTCCAAACCGAAGGCCCTCCCTCCCTTCGTCCCGGCCTGAGCGCACAAATCGTGCCGCTCCGCGACGAGACCCGCGCGCGCTTCACCCTGGCCACGCCTGCGGCCGCCCTGATTCTCTCGGTCGACCCCGATGGTCACGCCGGACGGGCGGGACTACGTCACGGCGACCTCCTGATCGGCGTGGACGGTCACCCGGTGGGCAGCCTCGAAGAGATCGAACGCCGCCTCGCGGATCTGGCTCCGGAATCCGAACCCGTCTTCAAGGTCGTCCGCATGGGCCGGGAATTCCTCCTCCGGCCACGGCGCTGCTGACGGACGATGAAACGGAATTGGAAGCGTCCCTGACACCGTTAAAATCTTGAGATAGATGCTGAGGCCCCAATTACAACCGAAAGCTCGTTTTTCCTGACCTGCTTCCTTGACGCGCATCACCGTGTCTTGACTGCGCGCTTCCAACGGTGGTCCGGACTTCAGCCCGGAATCTCTCATTCCGCGCAGCCCGGACTGGCGCGCAGCAACTCAGGAGGAGGGTTGCTCTCTACCCGAACCTTTCGGAGCGTGGGAAGCGCGGGACAATCGGCGGATCAACCTCCGACCACGGCGCGGAGGACGGCTTTTTGGGCGTGAAGACGGTTTTCCGCCTGTTCGAAAATCAGGCCGGCGTTCGCCTCCAGCACGTCTCCGGTGATCTCTTTTTCCCGGTAAGCGGGAAGACAGTGCATCACCAAAGGCGTTTTCCCCGAGGCCTCCACGAGTCCCCGGTTGATCTGATAGGGTTGGAGAATCTCCAGCCGGCGGGCACTTTCCGCCTCACGGCCCATGCTCACCCAAACATCCGTGTAGAGGACGTCACAACCCGCCACCGCGGCTCTCGCATCCTCCGTCACCGTGATGCCTCCGGACCCGGCCGAGCGGACGAGTTCCGCGGGCGGTTGAAAATCCCCGGGCGCGGCGATGACCAGCTCAAACCCCAGATGCGCCGCCGCCCAAATCCAACTTCTCGCCATGTTGCAGTCCCCATCCCCGAGGAAGCAGACCCTGGACCGGCGCCAGTCGGGCAGCCGCTCCTTGATCGTGAGCAAATCCGCCAAGACCTGGCAGGGATGCTCCAACTCCGTCAGGGCGTTGATCGTCGGAATCCCGCTGAACGCGGCGAATTCCTCGAGATCGGCTTGGGAATCATTGCGGATGATGGCTCCGTCCACCATCCGGCCCATGACCCGGGCGGTGTCCCGGATCGGCTCTCCCCTGCCCAGTTGGAGATCGTTGCCACTGAAAAACATGGCATGCCCGCCCAATTCATGGACCCCGACCTCGAAACTCACCCGGGTGCGGGTGGATGACTTGGTGAAAATCAGGGCCCACGTTCGGCCCGCCAAAGGCTTGACCGTTGCGTCCCTGCGATGCGCCTTGAGCCAGGCGGCATCGTCGAGCAATCTCAGGAGGGTCGCCGCGTCGAGGGATTCGATGGAAAGGAAATGTTGCATGGCCGATGGGCGGCGGAAGGATTCGGATCGGAAGTTCAAAGGCTGGCTAGCGAAGTCTTCAGGATATCAAGGGCGAGGGCGATCTCTTCGGAGGACACGGTCAAAGGCGGCAAGAGGCGGACCACATCGGTCCCGGCGGGAACCAACAGCAATCCCCGTTCCATCGCGGCCTGCGTGAGGCGCGCGGCGGGAGTGGGCGAGGCCCCCGGATCCCCGGGTGGCAAAACGATCCCCAGCATCAACCCCATGCCCCGAACCTCGCGGACCATGGGCAGGTTCCAGGAGAGAACCGCCTCCCGGATTTCCCGCCCCAATTGCGCCGCCCGGGGAATCAAACCGCGCGCCTCGATCTCCTCGAGAACGGTGAGGGAAACGGCGGCGACCAGCGGCCCTCCCCCGAACGTGGACCCATGGCTTCCCGGGCCGAGGACATCACTCAACAGGGTGGCGCCCGGTTCCCCGCTGATCGGACGCGAGGCGATCCAAGCGGAACCGATCGGCAGCCCCCCTCCCATCCCCTTGGCCCAACTGACGGCGTCGGGCAGGACCGCTTCCGCGCCGGGAATGGCTTTCCAACCCGCAAAATGTCCCAAACGACCGATCCCGCACTGCACTTCATCGAACATCAGGAGCAAGTCATGCTCCCGGCAAACCCGTGCCAATCCCTGGAGAAAATCCCCGTCGGCCGGACGGATGCCCCCTTCCCCCTGCAACGGTTCGAGAAGGATCGCCGCCGTTTGCGGGCGGATCGCCTCTTGGACCGCCGCGAGATCGTTCCACGGCAGATGCCGGAATCCCTCCAGCAAAGGGGCGAACCCGGTCTTGACCTTGGTCTGACCGGTCGCGGAGATCCCGGCCATGGTCCGCCCGTGAAAAGATCCCTCGAACGTGAGCACTTCGTAGCGCGGCCCTTCCGGCCCCGGACGCAGCGAACCGAATTTCCGGGCCAGCTTGATCAAGGTCTCATTCGCCTCCGCCCCGCTGTTGCAGAAAAACACTTTCCCGGGCGCGGCCATCATGCGCTCGGAGATGAACCGGGCGAGCAGCCCTTGCGGTCGGTTCCAATAAAGGTTGGAACAGTGCAGCAGGGTCTCCGACTGCTCCCGAATGGTTCGCATCACCGCGGGATCCCGGTGTCCCAACGGGCTCACCGCGATCCCGGTCGCGAAATCGAGATACCGCTTCCCCTCTTCATCCCAAACCCAGGATCCCTCGCCCCGCGCGATGGTAAGGGGAAACCGCCCGTAATTCGGAACCACGTGGCGGGCGAATAATTCGGAAGTGGCCACACCGGCCAAAGGCTGGGTCAACGGATGCATCCTTGGAAATGATTAGGCGCGTCGGGAGACCAACTCGGTGCCGATCCCGCGATCGGTAAACACTTCGAGGAGCACGGAATGGGGAATCCGGCCGTCGATCATGTGCACCTTGCCGACGCCGGCATGGAGAGCCTCGATGGAAGAGCGAACTTTTGGGATCATGCCCCCGTGGATGACCCCTTCACCGATCAACGCGTCCACCTCCTGGGGCGTCAACGAGGGGATCAGGGTGGAAGGATCCCTGGCATCCCGCATCACGCCCAGCACGTCACTGAGATACACCAGTTTGGCGGCGCGCAATTCACGGGCCAGGGCGCTGGCGGCGATGTCGGCATTCACATTGTAAGGCACGATTCCACCCGACGCATCCGCCGCCAACGGCGAAACCACCGGAACCAACTCCTCGCGACACGCCTCCCGCACCACCGCCGCGCGCACGTCGCTCACCCGGCCGACGTAGCCGAGGTCGATCTCACGCCCGGCGGCATCGCGCCCCGGAGCCCGCACCGCGGAAAAAACCTCCTGGCCCCTGATGCCCACGGACCGCCCCCCCATTTCCCGGATCATCGCCGCCAGCCCCGGATTGATTTCCTCGTTCAAGGTCTTCTCCACGAGATGGATCGACGCCTCATCCGTCACCCGCTGGCCGTCGATGAATTCCGCGCGGAGACCGGAACGGGCCATTGCCGCCGTGATCGCCTTGCCTCCCCCGTGGACCACGACCGGGTTGATTCCACAAATCTCCAGCGTCACCACGTCACGCATCACGGAGCGGACCAACTCCTCGTCCTCCATGGCACTCCCGCCCATCTTGATCACGAAGGTCTGGCCGCGAAAACGCTGCAGATATGGCAACGCCTCGACCAACACCGCCGCTTTGGCGATCTTGTCCTGCAGATCCTGGATGGGGTAACTCATGGGCACCGCGCCGGGAAATTGGTGGAAGGGTGGACCATCGCAGACCCTCACGATTCAGCAAGCGAAGAATCATTCACCTCGTTGCCAACCGCCCTTGCAATCCCCCCGGCCCCATTCATGATGCCCCATGTTCCAATCCCCGCTCTTCCGCGTGCTGGCCGCCCAGGCCCTGCTCGTGACCGTTGCTTCCGCCGCCGACCCCAAACCGGCCGGGACTCCCGCCGCCCCCAAGGCCAGCCCCACCGGCTACACGGACACCCCTTTCATTCCCGGCCAGAAATGGCGGGTTCACGATGACGCCCGCCCCCGCCCCGCCGTGGTGACCCCGGCGGAGACCTTCAGCCATGGGGCCGCCGCCCCGGCGGATGCGGTGGTTCTTTTCAACGGGACCGACCTCTCCAAGTGGCGCGCCGGAGGCGAGACCGATGCCCCGGCCCCGTGGAAAGTGGAAAACGGCCACATGGAGGTGGTGCCAAAGAGCGGTGCCATCCGCACCAAGGACGAGTTTGGCGACTTCCAACTGCACCTTGAATTCGCCACTCCCGAGGTGGTCTCCGGCAACAGCCAGGGCCGCGGGAACAGCGGGGTCATCATTTACGGCCGCTATGAAATCCAGGTCCTCGATTCCTTTGAAAACCCCACCTACGCCGACGGCCAGGCCGGGGCCATCTACGGACAATACCCGCCCCTCCGCAACGCGGCCAAGGCACCCGGCCGCTGGCAGACTTACGACATCATTTTCGAAACGCCGCGCTGGGAAAAAGGTGAGTTGGTGAAGCGTGGCAACGTCACCGTCATCCACAACGGCGTGCTCCTCCATCACAAACAGGAAATCCTCGGGGCCGTGGCCCACCGCAACGTGCCCAAATACACGCCGCACGATCCCCGCGGCCCGATCACCCTGCAGGACCACGGGAACCCGATGCGTTTCCGCAACATCTGGATCCGGCCGATCGGCGGCTACGACGAATCAGCCGCCAAGTGATCCCGTTCCACGCCCCGAGCCTTCCCTCAAAGACCGGGAAAACTCACGGTGTTCCGCGCTTCCGACGGATCCTCGGCGTTTCCCGCCAGTTCGTCCGCGAAGAGGTGGTCCGATGCATCCCGCAAGCCGCGCTGGATTCCCTGGATGCGGCGGCGGGACTCCGGCCGGTTCATGATCCGCAGGGTCGCTTCCAACACCAACGGCAGGGATGCGGCTGCGGCCAAGGCCAAAAGCGTGCCCGCGGCGGCATTCCCGCTGCGACTGCGAAGCCGTTGGCCGATGAGGATTCCCGCCGCGCAGCCGATGGCGGCCGGCGCGAGAGCCAGCGCCGTCACGGTGAGGCTTTGGGGAACTTCCGGAACAGGAGAGGTTTCGGGGGTGGACATGGTCCCTTAAAATTTCTGGAAAATGGAATTTCGCCAATGATTTCTCCCGAAAGAATGCGGTAATCTTCTTCCGATGGATTTTTCCCCGCACCGCTATGTCCTGATCCTCGCCGGTGGAAGTGGCACCCGCTTCTGGCCGTTGAGCCGCAACGCCACCCCCAAGCAACTCCTCCGCTTGTTCGATGACGAGACGCTCCTTGAAAAGACCATCAAACGTCTGGAAGGGTTGCTGCCCCTCGATCACATCCTGATCCTCACCAGCACCTTGCAGGAACCGGCCGTCCGCCGCGTCGCCTCGATGCTGCCGCCGGAGAACATCCTCGCGGAACCGGAGAAACGGGACACCGGCCCTGCCGTGGCCCTGGGAATCGGGTGGATCGCCCGCCGGGATCCGGAAGCCGTCATGGCCGTGCTGCCGTCCGACCACCTGATCCAGGACGAGGCCAGGTTCCGCGAAACGCTCGATGCGGCCATGGACGTGGCCTTGCACTCGGGGAACCTGGTCACCATCGGCATCAAGCCGACCTGGCCCTGCCCCGGTTACGGATACATCGAACGGGGAGACGCCCTGCCGGAAGCGGCCAGTCGCTCGGGAATCACGCCTCACCGGGTCGTCCGCTTCAAAGAAAAACCCGGCATGGAACTGGCCCGCGAGTATCTCGCCCAAGGCCATTTCGCCTGGAACGCCGGCATGTTCATCTGGCACCTGCCCGCCGTTCGCGCCGAATTGGGAGCCCATTGCCCCGAACTCGCCCGGTTCGTGACCGACATTGCCGAGGCCCCGGACCTCGCCTCCGCGATGCACCGGTCCTTCGGTTCCCTGACCCCGGTCTCGATCGATTATGCCCTCATGGAAGCCTCCGCCCGCGTCAGCAACATCGAGGCCGGGTTCGACTGGGACGATGTCGGCGGCTGGCTTTCCGTGGCCAACCACCTGCCGGTCGATGACCAGGGCAACCGCAGCCGCGCCGCCGCCTCCCATTACGGGGCTGCGGACAACGTCGTCTTTTCGACCACCGGTCAACATATCGCCCTGCTCGGCGTCAAGGATCTCATCATCGTGCAAACCGGCGACGCCCTCCTCATCGCCCGGAAAGATGCCGCGGACGACATCAAAAAACTGGTCGCCCAAGTGCCTCCCGCCCTGCACTGAGCCCCATGGAACGCGCCCTCGGCATCGATTTCGGGGAGGTCCGCATCGGACTCGCGATCAGTGACGGCCTCGGTCTCTTCGCCCGGCCGCTCGAGACCATCCACGTGACCGAAACCGAACCGCTGGCCCGCATCGCCGCCGTCGTCCGGGCGCACGACATCCGCATCGTGGTGCTCGGCTTGCCGCTGCGGCTCGATGGCTCCGAAGGGACTGCAACGCGCAAGGTACGCACCTTTGCCCGGGAATTGGCTCCCGTCCTCCCGGAAGGCGTGAGCATCATGGAGAGCGATGAACGGCTCAGCACCGTCACCGCCCGGGAAAAGCGGGCCGAGTCCGCCGGGAAACGCCGGGGCAAGGGAGAACCTCCTCCGATCGATCAAGTGGCCGCGGCGGTGATCCTTCAGGATTACCTCGACGCCCGGAGACCGCCCGAACCGTGGCCGGAGGAAGAGCCATGAGCCGATACCGCTTGACCGTGGCGTATGGCGGGCAGGACTTCGACGGTTGGCAAAGCCAGCCCTCGGGAAACGCGGTTCAGGATCACCTGCTCCGGGCGCTCCGCGAGATTCAGCCGCGCATCCATACGGTTCAGGGCGCGGGGCGGACCGACGCCGGCGTGCACGCCATGGCCCAAGTGGCCCATTTCGACGAGGCGGTGGAAACCCGGATGGACGGACGCGCTTGGCGGGAGGCCCTGAACAACCGGCTGCCTCGGACTTTGCGGGTGATGGAGGCGGAAATCGTTCCCCCCGATTTTCATGCCCGGTTCAGCGCCACCGGAAAAACCTACCGGTATGAAATCTTCGTCGGCCCCGTGCTTCCCCCCTGGAGGTGGCGGCGCGCCTGGCATCTCCGGCGTCCCCTCGACTTCGGCCGGTTGGAGGAGGCGATCAGCTGTTTCGAAGGCTGTCACAACTTCACCGCCTTCGCCGCCAACCGCGGGGACCCGGTCCTCGAGCCGACGGACCCCCGCCGCACCATCTTCCGGGCCCGGGCCACCCGCGGGCCGGAGGAAATCCACCTCGAATTCACCGGGGACGGCTTCCTCTACAAAATGGTCCGGATGATGACCGGGTCCATCGTCCGCGCCGCCGAAGGAGATCTCTCCCCGGATTTGATCCGCCAATGGCTCGCCGCGCCCTCCCCCGGCCGGAAATCCCCGCTCACCGCCCCGGCGGAAGGCCTCCATCTCGTGGCGGTTCATTACGACCGATGCCATCCCGCAGATTTCCACCTTGCACAACCGCCCGGTCCTCCGTTTGGTTGAGACGATTCTTATGGCAAGCTCCTTCGGTCATCTGTTCCGCATCGCAACCTGGGGCGAGTCCCACGGGGGAGGCATCGGCGTCGTCATCGACGGCTGTCCGCCCAACCTCGATCTCTCGGAGACGGACATCCAATGCGACCTCGACCGCCGTCGCCCCGGCCAAAGCAAGATCGTCACTCCCCGCAAGGAAGCGGACCGCTGTGAAATCCTCTCCGGGGTGTTCCAAGGCAAAACTCTGGGAACGCCCATCGCCATCCTCGTGCGCAACGAAGACCAGCGCCCGGAGGCCTACACCGAAATGGCCACGGCCTACCGTCCGTCTCATGCCGATTACACCTATGACGCGAAATACGGCCTGCGCAACTGGCAAGGCGGAGGTCGCGCTTCCGCCCGTGAGACGATCGGAAGGGTAGCCGCCGCCGCCGTCGCCAAAAAAGTTCTCGGGCACCTCGCCCCATCCTTGGAAATCGTGGCCTACGTCAAGAGCATCAAGGACATCAGCGGCACGGTGGATCCCGAGACCATCCGTTTCGCCACCGTGGAAGCCAATATCGTCCGCAGCGGGGATCCTTCGGTCGTCGATGCCATGATCGATCTGATCCAGAGCGTCCGCGCCGAGGGAAATTCGGTCGGGGGCGTCGTCGAATGCGTGGCCAGAGGCGTGCCGCCCGGCTGGGGGGAACCGGTCTTCGACAAGCTTGAGGCGGACCTCGCCAAGGCGATGATGAGCCTTCCGGCGACGAAGGGCTTCGAAATCGGTTCGGGCTTTGCCGGGACCAGCCTGACCGGTCTGGAACACAACGACGAGTTCTACATGGAGGGGGACCGGGTCCGCACCCGCACCAACCGCTCGGGCGGTATTCAGGGCGGCATCTCGAACGGGGAGACGATCTTTTTCCGGGTGGCCTTCAAGCCGACGGCGACCCTTTTGCGCTCCCAAGCCACCGTCTCCAGCGAGAAAAAAGAGACGGAACTGGCGGCACGGGGCCGGCACGACCCCTGCGTCCTGCCGCGCGCGGTCCCCATGGTGGAGGCGATGACCGCCCTCGTGCTCTGTGATCATGCGTTGCGTCAGGAAGCGCTCCGGCTTCCGGGCCTTTGAGAAGAGCGATCCCGGGCCATGGAAACGTATCTGGGTGAAGACTCCCTCCTCGTCCTTCTGGCGGGCCTCTTCGTGGTTTTCATGGCGGTCCGTGCCTGGCACCATGGCGCCCTCGAAATGCTCTGGACGGTTCTTTCCTGGAGCGGCGGAGGCGCGGTCTCCGCCCTCGCCTTCCGCCACGGGCCCAATCTGCTCGCGTCCCAGGGAGGAATCCCGCTCGACGAAGGCCAGCGGATGGTGGCCTCCGTGGTTTTTTCGGTGGTCGCCTTCGCCGTGACCCGCGGGCTCATCGTCTGGACGATCCGGCGTGCCTTCGGTCCGGAAAGCAAGCTGGGCGGCTGGATGTATGGCGGCACCGGCTCCATCATCAGCGTCCTCCCCAGTCTGGCGTTCCTCGTGCTCGTTTCCCTGCTCATCCGGGGCACCGGGACCATGTTTGAACTGGAATCCGTCGATCGCATGTCCGCCGCCGGAACCCTTGAGGAACGAGCCCGGCACGCGGTCATCCCGGGCCCGACGCGCTGGCGGAACGGAATGGAGGGCCTGCCGCACGTGGCGGCAATTCTCGACACCTTCGATCCGCTCTCCTCACCGGCGAGGCGCAATCTCGCCGCCCTCGTCCTGGCCGGCTATCACGAGGGGCTGCGCCTCCAACTGCGCCGGTCCCCCATCACTGAAGCCGCGGCCAAGCATCCCCTGACCGTGGAACTGACCGAGCACTCGCCCGATCTCGCCGCCCTAGTCGCCGGTACGGATGGAGAATTCAAATACTACCGGCTTTTGCGCCATCCAAAGATCAACCAAGCCCTCGCCGATGCCGAGTTGCGGAATTCACTGGCACAAGTGGACGTCGCGGACGAAATCAGGGCATTGGTCTCAGGCAAATTGTTGCCCCCACGCAAAAAATGGCTCGAAAAGATTTTCTCGTAACCATCGGATTGGAAGTTCACGTGCAGCTGAAGACGCGGACCAAGATGTTCTGCGCCTGCGCGGTGGCCTTCGGCGAAGAACCGAACACGCTCTGTTGCCCGGTCTGCCTCGGCTTGCCCGGCGCACTCCCGGTGCTCAACAAGAGAGCCATCGAGATGACTTTGCTCACCGGCCGGATGCTCGGTTGTTCCACCCCCGAAATCTCCAAATGGGACCGGAAGAACTACTTCTACCCGGACATGCCCAAAAATTACCAGATCTCCCAGTTCGACCTCCCTCTCTGCCTCGGCGGCGGGGTCCCCCTCTATGAGCTGGCTTACCCCAAGGATCATCAGAAATCCATCGCCCATCCGGACAAGGTCGTCGCTCTCACCCGCATCCATCTCGAGGAGGACGTCGCCAAGAGCACCCACCTCCCCAAGGCAACCCTGATCGACTTCAACCGGGCGGGCACGCCCTTGATGGAAATCGTCTCCGAACCGGAAATCGAGTCCCCGGAAGAGGCGGTTGCCTACCTCAACTCCCTCCGTCAGATCCTTCTCTACGGGGAAGTGAGCGATGCGGATATGGAAAAGGGACAGATGCGTTGCGACGTGAATGTCTCCGTGCGCCCCAAGGATCAGAAAAAGCTCGGGACCAAGATTGAATTGAAAAACCTCAACTCGGTCAGCGCGGTGCGGCGTGCGCTCCATTATGAGATCGAGCGCCAGATCGGCGAATTGGAGGAGGGAAACCGCATCGTCCAGGCGACCTGGCGTTGGAACGATGACGCCGGCCAGACGGAGTGGATGCGCAACAAGGAGGATTCCCAGGACTACCGCTACTTTCCCGATCCGGATCTCTTGCCGGTCCGCACTGCCGGGATGCTGGCGGCGCTCGGCGTTCCGGAACTCCCGCACCAGAAACAGGTCCGCTTCGTCCGGGACTTCGGCGTGACCTCGTATGACGGCGGAGTTCTCTCCGCCGACCGCGCCCTGGCCGACTACTTCGAGGCAGCCGCCACGGGTACGACCCATGGCAAGAAACTGGCCAACTGGGTGATCAACAACCTGCTCAGCGCCCTGAAGGAAGCCGACCTCCCCCTCGGTCAATCCCCGGTCCGTCCGACCCAGCTCCGGGCCCTCGTTGAATTGATTGAGGACGGCAAGATCACCAACAATCAGGCCAAGGAAGTCTTCGCCCGCCTCTTCGCGGAACCGTCCCACGAGGATCTCGCGGCGCTCGCCGTCTCCATGGGCTTTGAACCCGCCAACGCCGGAGAACTCGAAGGTTTCGTGGATCAGGTCGTCGCCGCCAACCCCGGGCCGGTCGCGGAGATCAAGGCCGGGAACGCCAAGGCCATCAACTCCCTGCTCGGCCAAGTCATGAAACTCTCCGGCGGCAAGGGCGACCCCAAGTTGATCCGGCAACTGCTCGAACAGAAAACCGCCTGATGCCTGCCCTGGCCCGCATTTCCCAAGCGCTCGCGGTCAGTCTCGTGCTGCTCGGCGGCACGGCTTCGGCCGCCCCGGCGGACGATGTGAAGGCCCCTCCACCCAAAAAGGGCGGGATCTCCGTACTCATCGCCACCCTCGGTCCCAAGCTCATCGTCCAACGGGTGATTCCGGGAGGCCCGGCCGACAAGGCGGGCGTCCTGCCCATGGACGAAATCGTGCAGATCGAGAAGGACTGGATCAGTGGCATGTCCACCGCCAACGCAATTTCCCACTTGCGCGGGGAACCAGGGGCCCCGGTCCAGATCTTCATCCGCCGCCAGAACCGGCCGGACCTGCTCAAATTCATCATCGTCCGCGAGCCTTTGCCCGAGCAGCCTCCCGCGGTTCCGGAGCCGTGAACCCGACGGTCACGGCGCCGGGGCCCCCGTCTCCCATGTTTCTCCATTCCCTTGCCAGCGCCGTTCCCCGCCACTCGTTCACCCAGCGGGAATGCTGGGAAGCATTTCAGGACGCCCCCCGGACCCTCGCCCTCAAGGAATCCTCCCGCGGCCTGCTCCAAAAAATCCTCCTCGGAAACTCGGGGATCGAGCGTCGCCACTTCTGCCTGTCCAGCCCCCGGGACGTCTTCTCCCGGGACGCCGGGTCGCTCAACCATGAGTTCGAGCGAAACGCCCCGGTCCTTTCCTGCCAGGCCCTCACCGCTGCCCTCGGCAAAGCGGGCCAACGCCCTGCGGATGTCGATGCCCTCTTCATCGCCACGTGCACCGGTTACCTCTGCCCAGGACTTTCCAGCCATGTGGCCGAAAAGAGCGGTCTGCGGCGCGATGCCTTCCTCCAGGATCTCGCCGGACTCGGCTGCGGCGCGGCCCTGCCCACCCTCCGCAGCGCCAGCCATTTCCTTGCCGCCCATCCTGCGGCCACGGTCGCCGTCATTGCCGTGGAAGTCTGCTCCGCCGCCTTTTTCATGGACGATGATCCCGGCGTTCTCATCAGCCTCTGCCTTTTCGGCGATGGCGCCAGTGCCTCGATTTGGTCCGCCCAAGCTCCGTCCCATGGCCCCGCCTACCGGGCCCTCGACTTCCGCACCGCCCATTACCCGGAAGAACGGGAACTCATCCGGTTCGTCAACGACGGAGGGAAACTCCGCAACAAGCTCCACCGCTCCGTCCCCGGGCTCGCCGCCAAGGCCGTGGGGGCGCTCCACCGCTCCTCGCCGGAGGATCCCGGCCGCATTCTCGCGCATCCCGGAGGCCGGGACGTGATCGAGGCCATCGAACGGGAACTCGCCTGCCCCCCGCTCACGGAAAGCCGGGAAGTTTTGCGGGACTTTGGGAATCTGAGCAGCCCCTCGGTCATGCTGGCCCTGGAGAAACACCTCGAAGGGGAGCAACCCGCCGACCGGATCTGGTTGACCGCCTTCGGCGCGGGATTTTCCTGCCACAGCGCCCGCCTCGTGCGCCACTGACCCGCCCCATGCCGGTTAAACGCGAAATCACCATCGGTGGCGGCGGCTTGGCGGGCCTCGCCCTCGGAATCGCTCTCCGGCAGCGCCGGATTCCCGTCGTTCTCCACGAGGCCGGGAGCTACCCCAGACACCGCGTCTGCGGAGAATTCCTCTGCGGCGTCCGTCCGGAAACTCTGACCGCGCTCGGCCTTGCCGACCTCCTCGATTCCGCGACCGAACTCACCGAAGCCGTCTGGTTCCGCAACGGGAAACAGATGATCCGCCACGCCCTGCCGATTCCGGGCCGCGGCCTCAGCCGATACCATTTGGATCATGAACTGGCGGTCCGCTTCCGCGCATTGGGCGGCGTTCTTCACGAGCAGCAGCGACTCCTCCCGGAGCACTGGGCCAGGCCAGGAACCGTTCTAGCCATCGGCCGGGAACCCGATCCCTCGAGCGATCTGCTGGGATTGAAACGGCATCTGCGCGATCTCCCGCTCGAAGCCGGGCTTGAAATGCATTGTTCCCCCGGTGGCTACATCGGGCTCTGCCCTGTGGAGGACCATCGCGTCAATGCCTCCGCCCTGTTCCGGCTTCGCCCGGAAATCAAGGGACCCAGGGAAGATCTGCAGCGCCGCTACCTCCTCGCCTGCGGCTTCGATGAACTCGTCGGGCGCATGGACCAGGCCACACCCGATCCGGATTCCTGCGCCGCCGTCACCTCCATCCCGCAAGGTCGCCTGCCCCGGCGGCTGCCGGCGCATCGGGAGATCTGCGCGATCGGGGACCGTTTCGGAATGATCGGTCCATTCACGGGAAACGGCATGTCGATGGCCCTCGAGAGCGCCGCCCTCGCCGCGCCCTTGCTCGCGGATTACGCCCATGGGCTTTTGGAGTGGGAAGCGACCGTGGACGCGGTGGCCAGGGCCCAGCGACGCCGCTTTTCGCGTCGCCTCCTCCTCTCCGCCGTCCTCCACCGCGCCCTCTTTCATCCGGTGACCCTGCCTCTCCTGACTGATCTCGGCCGGGCCGGCCTGCTCCCGATGGAATTCCTTTTCAGGCAACTGCGATGAGCCTCGATTCGGGAATGATGGGGAGGGAGTCCCCAACAAACGTCTGCGAGGATTGTCTTGGGCTTTCACGGAGACGCGGAGACGCTGGGGCATGGAATGCCGCAAGTTCCAAGCCTGGATGCAGGCAGAGTATGGGCTCACAGGAATCCGCGGAGGATTTCTCCGGGCTCCCGAGCAATCCGTTTCGATCCGGCCGGAACTGCGCTAGGCTGAGGGGCCGATGTCCACCGAAGTCATCTCCATCCACGGGGCCCGCCAACACAACCTCAAAAACATTGATGTCCGCATCCCGCGGAACCAACTGGTGGTGATCACCGGGGTGAGCGGCTCGGGCAAATCGTCGCTCGCCTTCGATACCCTCTACGCGGAGGGCCAACGCCGTTACGTGGAGAGCTTGTCCGCTTACGCCCGCCAGTTTCTCGATCAACTCGAGAAACCCGATGTCGATTTCATCCACGGTCTCTCTCCCGCGATCGCCATCGAACAGCGGGCCACGGCTCCGAACCCGCGTTCCACCGTGGCCACGACGACGGAAATCTATGACTACCTCCGCATCCTCTTCGCCGCGCTCGGTCGCCCGCACGATCCCGCCACCGGAGCCTTGCTGACCCGGAGCACCCTGCCCGACATCTTGCGCGAACTGCTCGCCCTCCCCGGGCGCACCCGGCTCATGGTCCTCGCTCCGGTCCAAGCGCAGGAGAACGAAACCTTCGCGGAATTCGCGCGCCGGCTGCAACAACAAGGATTTGTCCGGGCCAGGGCTGATGGTGAAATGCTGGAGCTCGACCGCTCCGAACTTCCCGGTGGCATGCCCGGCGCCATCGAGATCGTGATCGACCGCCTGGTGATCCGCGAGGACATCCGCTCCCGCCTCGCGGATTCCCTGGAAACAGCCCTGCGCTGGTCCGGGGACCGGATCCTTGTGTTGACCCAGGGTGAGCAGGGTGAGTGGGAGCCCCTCACCTTCGTTACCTCTTATACGAATCCGGAAACCGGCTTCCGCCTGCCGGAGATCACACCGAAGCACTTCTCTTTCAACAGCCACCTCGGCGCCTGTCCGGCTTGTCAGGGGACCGGCTCCCAACTCCATCCCGACCCGGCCCTCTTCGTGCCCGACCCCGATCTCTCGATCCACGGCGGCGGGATCCGCACCTGGTGGGGGCAATCCCAAAAACGCAAGGGAATGCACCAGCGCTCGATCCTCGGTTTGGCCAGACACTTCGGCGCGGATCCGGATGCGCCGATCCGCTCCCTGCCCGTGGAGTTCAAGCGCGCCTTGTTGAAAGGGACTGGCCAACAATCCGTCCCCACCGACTGGATGGATCCCGGGCCGGGCCGCCCGTTCGAGGGCTTGGAAATCCAAGCGCTCCGCCTCCACGAGGAGAGCGAAAGCGAGGTCACCCGGCGCAACGTCCGCCGCTTCCTCACCCCGCGCCCATGCAAGACCTGCCAAGGTCTCAGGCTCAAACCTGAAATCCTTGCCGTCACCCTGCCACACCCCGAACGCCCCGCCTCCATCCAGGATTTCTGCGCCCTGCCGATCGAACATGCCCGGACTTGGTTGGCCGCCCTGCCCCTCACCGAAACCCAGGCACTCTTCGCGGCCGATCTGGTCCGGGAAATCACCCAGCGCCTCGCCTTCCTCCAGGAAGTCGGTCTCGGCTATCTCACGCTCGACCGCGAAAGCGCCACCTTGTCCGGCGGGGAGGGCCAGCGCATCCGCCTCGCCACCCAACTCGGCGCCGGTCTGGCCGGCGTCCTTTACGTGCTCGACGAACCCAGCATCGGTCTCCACCAAGCCGACAACGAGAAGTTGATCCAAACCCTGCTCCGACTTCGCGATTTGGGAAACTCGATCATCGTCGTGGAACATGACGAGGACACCATGTCCCGGGCGGATCACCTCATCGACATGGGGCCCGGAGCCGGACCGCTCGGCGGCCGCATCCTGGCCCAGGGTTCCCCGTCCGAGGTCGCCGCCCACCCCGGGTCCCTCACCGGCGCCTATCTCTCCGGAAAAAAGCACCTCTCGGCGCCGGGCCCGAGAATCACCCCGCCCCCGGCGCCCCAAACCCGCCAAGGCCTCGACTCCGGCTGGATCGTCATCGGAAACGCCACCGAACACAATCTCCGCGGCATCGACGCCGCCTTTCCGCTCGGCTGCCTCACCTGCGTCACCGGCGCCTCCGGCAGCGGAAAATCCACCTTGGTCGACGACATTCTCCGGCGCGTTCTTTTCCGGCACTTTTATCAGGCCAAGGATGCGCCCGGGGCACACGACCGGGTCACCGGCCTGGAACAAGTCGACAAAGCGATCGTGGTCGACCAGTCGCCCATCGGCCGTGGACCTCGTTCCAACCCCGCGACCTACGTCGGGGCCTTCGGGCCGATCCGTGATCTTTTCAGCCAGCTCCCCCTCAGCCGCCAACGCGGTTACGACGCCGGCCGGTTCAGCTTCAACGTGAACGGCGGCCGTTGCGAGGCTTGCAAGGGCGACGGGGTGATCCGGATCGACATGCATTTCCTCTCCGATGTCTATGTCACTTGCGAGACCTGCCGCGGACGCCGCTACAATGAGGAAACCCTGCAGGTCGCTTTCCGGGGCAAAAACATCGCAGAGGTTCTCGAGATGGGGGTGGACGAAGCCCTGCTCTTCTTCCAAAAAATCCCCTTGATCCACGCCAAACTGCGAGCGCTCCGCGACGTGGGGCTGGGATACTTGAAACTGGGGCAACCCGCCAACACCTTGTCAGGCGGCGAAGCCCAGCGCATCAAGTTGGCGACGGAACTCTCCAAAAAGGCGACCGGCAAGACCGTCTATCTCTTCGACGAACCCACCACCGGCCTGCACTTTGAGGATATCCGCACGCTTCTGGAGGTCTTCTTCCAACTCCGCAACGCCGGGAACACGTTGATCGTGATCGAACACAATTTGGACGTGATCAAGTGCGCCGATTGGATCCTCGATCTCGGTCCGGGCGGTGGCGAACACGGCGGGCGCCTCATGGCCCAGGGCCCTCCGGAAGTCATCGCGAGCTGCCCGGAAAGCCTGACCGGCAAATACCTCGCCGCCAAACTGGGGAACGGAACGATGTGAGGGAAAAACCGGAAACGATCGGCCCGGGTCAGGTGCCGATGCGCCGCCGGAACTCACGGATGGCTTGGCTGGCCACTTCCATGCGGGCGCATTCGATGAGGTCGCGCAGCGGCAAACCGGGCAGCACGGCGGTGGCGGTGGCGGACTCGCATTCCCCGCTCCCTGAGTTCAACTGGTGGACTTCGAGGTCATCCTGGTGCCAAATCCAAAGTTCCGGAACGCCGAAACGCTTGAAAAACGATCGTTTGTTCAGCCCGCCACTGGTGAGAGCCACCTCGATGACCAAGTCCGGGCGGTCTTTCTCCCGGTGAAAGACATAGGATTCATCGGGAGCCCCCGCGGCCTCGGCCATGAGGGCAACGCAACGGAGCCGCCGGGAAAGCGCAGTCCGGTTCCCGTGAACCTTAACGGATATCCGTATACTTCCCGCCGTTGTCCTTGGCCAGTTTTTCCATGAAGAACTGACCGCTGTCCGCTTTGTAGGCAAACACGTTGACGACCGCCCGCTTCGCCCGGGTCTCCTGATGCTCCCGCACGCTCCATAGCACCTTGTCCCGCTGGTCATCGGTCGGTTCCCCGTCGGAAACAAAAACGATCGTGTCCGGCCCCTGTTCGAAAGCCTTGTTCAGGGCCAGCTTGCTGCTGGTCTGGTTATGACGCCGCCCTTTCATGCTCACCCAAATCGCGTCGGTCCCCTGGGACTGACCGGACGCCAACAGGAGGCAGGGACTGTAGGACTTCAGCCACTTCACCGCTTTTTCCTTCTCCATCGGCGTCGCGCCCACCATGGTGCGCTGGTAGACGAATGCCTCCGACCCGAAGGTGATGAGGTTGAATTTCATCGCCGGGCTCAGCGCGTTGATCGATTTGACCACCTCTTCTTCCAGCTTTTCATACGAGGTCCGGTCCTTGGTTCCCTGGATCATGCTCCCGGAAATGTCCACCACGTAGACGATGCTCCCGGTGGCCCCGCGGAACCCAAAAAAGCTGAAGCCGCCCCCGGCCGCTCCCGTCCCCTGACCCATCCCCATGCCCGGCGACATGGCCAGCCCAACACCGGTTCCCGGTCCGAACCCGGTTCCCGACATCCCCGGCAAAGCCGACGGGCTCATCAACCCGGCGGACGGCATCCGGGGCATTTCCGGGAGCGTGATCGATCCAATCCCGGTGGAAACGATCCGGCGGGCCTGTGGTGGCGCCCCTCCGGTTTTCATCTTTTGCACCATGGAGACCTTGTGTTCGACGGCCCGGTGCGTCGGATCCACCACCGGGGGGCCCTCAAGGAAGGCCATCTTCCGCTTGGTCTGGATGTTTTGCACCACCAGAAACGCCGCCCCCACCGCAAACCCGACGTGCACCGCCACACTCACCACAAAGAACAGACTCACCCGGAACCGATCCCGGGAAGCCGGGCGCGGCGCCCCGGAGGAAGACGTTTTGCGGCCGACCTTGCGCTTGGAACTCATCTCCGTCTCCCCATGGTTGTGGTTGGGTCGATTGGCGTCATCGGCTCCCCTTCACCGCCTGTTCCCGATCCGCCAGACGCTGCAGCTCAGTCAAGGCCAGTTTGGACTCGGATGCCGCCGGATAAACGGCCCGCAGCTCTTCCCAGACCAACCGGGCCCCCGCGGCATCCCCCAACCCTGACAACGCCCGCCCGCGCCCCAGCATCACCGCAGGCAAAAGGATCGTCTCCCCGGCGTGAAACACCGGCACCTGGACGAAGGCGATCATCGCTTCCTCCCACTTCTCCTCCGCCAGCAAGCATTGCCCCCTCACCAGGCAGGCAAGGGCCCGTGCCGTGTCGCCCCGCGCCTCGCGCAGCACCGCATCGACCCGCCGCATCGCCCCCGCACGGTCTCCCCGCCGCAGAAGGACGGCCGCGGTCTGCACTTGCGCCGCCCCCGCGAGTTCGGGGTCGATCGACTGGGTGGCGATCTTCTCCGCCACCCCTTGCGCCTCCAGTCCCCGCCCCTGACTTTCCAAAGCCTGCGCCAAACGCAACGCCGTCAGGGCCCACCAGTTCCCCGGGATTTCCCGGAAATCGGCCTGCGCCGCCACGAGGCGTTCGAGCAAGGCCACCGCGTCCTCCCCCTTCCCTCCGAGCAGCTTCCCGGTCGCCTCACCAAGCTCCGGCGGCTCCACAAAGTCGATCCGCGCGATCTCTCCGGCGGCGACCTCGAACCGGGCTCCCGAAGCCGACTCCAACGTGACCCGGTCTCCGGTCCGCTTTACGCTCGCGGCCGCGAGGACCCGCCCATCCTTGAGCGCCACCGTCTGGCCCGGGGCCGCGACGACACTGGCAAGCAGCAAAACCAAGATCTCCTTCATTTCACAACGCATTCCACTCCGCCAACAACTTCTCCGCCTTGGCCCGTTCCGGGGCCTCCCGTAACTTTTGATTGCGCAGCAGCTCCCGCAAGTGATTGATCGCGTCCTGCCGCCGGTTGAGGTGATCAAAGGCCTCGGCGCAGCGGACATAGGCCCGCGCCGTCCACACCGGGTATTTCTGGTAGGCCACGAAGACCCTCTGGTAGTGGGCAACGGACTCGGGATAACGGCGTTGTTTGAATTCAATCTCCCCCAGATAAAAGATCGCCAAGGCCGTGGCTTCCCCCCGCCATTCCCGGTAAGCCGCGATGGTTTGGAATCCCTTTTTGGCTTCCTCATACCGGGCCAGCTCAAACTGGGCCCGGGACTGGCCAATCATCGCCTCGCGCAACTTGGCCCCGGGAACCTCATTGACCGCCGTTTCAAACAAGCGCAACGCCCGCGCGGCATCCCCCTCCTGAAGCGCGATCTCTCCCAACCCCACGTAGGATGAGTCGAGATGCGCGCTCCGGGGATGCTTGTCCCGCAGGATCCCATAGACTTTCCCCGCAGCCTCACGATCGCCCCCGGCCAGCAACGAATCGCCCACCCCGGCGAGAATCGGGGCGCTGAGGTCCTCCGGAGCGAACTGGATCCCGATTTCCTTCCACACCTTGACCACCTCGTCCGCACGTTTGATCAGCGGCAGGAGTTCGGCCTCGGCATACAGCAGACGCGCTTTGCCGGTCGCGTTGGCCGCCCCGCGCAACGGTTCTAGTTCCCCGCGCAGTGCTTCCAAGGCATCGTAGGGCACCGCCCCGGACCCGCCCCCCGCGGAGGCTTCCGGCCGGACGCAAAGCTGGGCCAGTTGCTGCAAAAGTTGTTCCACCTGCTCCCGCCGGGGATCGTTCAGATACGGCTGCAGGCTCTGCACGAGAAAAGCCTTCGCCTCGCCGACCTTGCCCTCCCGGGCCTTGGCCCTGCCGATCCAATACATGGCGGTCACCACCGTCGGATGCCCGGGCCGCTCGCGCACGAAATTCTCGAACAGCCGGGACACCTCCGCCCAGTTCCCCTGCTTGCGCCACTGTGCGCCCGCCTGCAGCAAAGCGTAATTCAAGACCTCGTCACTGGTGGCGGCGCGCAAGGCCCGGCCATAGGCCATGGCCGCTTGGACCGGGCGATTCAGCTCCGCGTGCGCGTCCCCCAACAAGGAGAGGACTTCGCCCAGAATCGGGTTGTTGGGAAATCGCTTCTCCCACAGGCCCACCTCGCTGACGATTTCGTTGTAACTGGAACCGGCGTAAAGACAGAGCAGGCGGCGGTATTCCGCATCGGCCGCAAAGGCCCCGTCCGGAAATTCCTTGAGATAGATGGCAAAAGCGGCCAGAGCCTCCTCGTATTTTCCCGCGTAAATGGCGGCAAGCGCCTCCCGGTAAACAACCTCCTCGCGGAAGTTCCCCTTGGCGTATTCCCGGAGATAGATCCGGTATTGCTCCCGCGCCTCCGCAAAGGAGCCCTTCAGGAAAAGAGCATTTCCGAGGAGAAACCGGATCTCCTCGCGGAACTTGCTTTTCGGCTGCCGCTCCAAGGTCTCCCGGAACCGCGCCTCCGCCCCCGCCGCATCGTTGGCCTGAAGCGCGCTCACCCCGCCCAGATACCCCACCGTCTCCGCGTTCGCACCGCCGGGATATTTGCGGAGATAGGTCTCGCAAAGCCGCTGGGTCCGCGCCCCCAAAAACAATTCGGAGGCACAGACCAAACTCGCGTAAAGCGCCGGCTCCCCATCCACACCCTCGGGAAAATCCGTGAGCAGACGATCGAACACCACCAGCGCCTCCCACTTCAATCCCGCCTCATAATAGGCGCTCCCCATCCGGAAAAGCAGCGCCGGCCAGTAATCCGGCACCTTCTCGAAATCCGCCAGCAATTTCCTCGCGGAAGCCAGATCCGTTTCCAAGGCCCCCGTGACCGCCGCTTGGCCGGTGCCGGGCGGTGCCGCCGCGGCCTGCTGGCGCCGTTCCATGGTGGCAATCCGGTCCTTTTGGAAGGAGATCAACTCCCCGCGGGAACGCACCCGGCGATAGGCGCTCAGGGCTTCCGGATAACTTTTCTTCCCCGCGAACTCGTCCCCGAGCCGGACCATCAACCCGTTGAGGGTGATCACGTTTTCCACCAGCCCGGTCTTCCCGTTCAAAGCATCCAGCACCGCCAGCGCCTTGCCCGGTGCCTTCCTCTCCAAATAAAGCTCCGCCAAAAACAACGCGCCTCCCGCCTGAGCCCGGGTTTGAATCCGCGGCGCGATCAATTTTTCCAACCACTCCAGCTGCCGCTCCGGTTGCCCCAATAGACGATGGCACTCCGCTCTCGCCAAGAGAGCGTCGTCACGCAATGCCGGGTCCCCCTCGATCTGCGCGAACAGGCTGGCCGCCCCCGCCTCATCCTTGTTCATCAGCATGGCCCGCGCCGCCGCCATCCGCACTTCCGCGACCCGCTCCGCCTGCGGATAACGACCCAGATAGACCCGGAACGCATCGATCGCCTTGGCGTAATTCCCCGCGTTGAAATACGCGGCGCCCTGGGTGTAGATCAATGGGGCCAACTTCGTCATCCCCTCGGCGTCGGTGACCGCCCCGATCACCTTCTCCAATCCCGCGGCAGCCTCGTTCCACTTGGCCTCGCCGAATGCACGCATCGCCGCGTTGTAAGCCCCCTCCAAGTCATTCGGCGCGGCCACTTGAGCCACTCCGATCCCCAAAGGGAGCCACAGGACAATGAGGAGACGAAGCAGAACCGTCATGCGGAGGCCCGAACCAACCCGGAACCGGATTCTGCCGGAATCCCGTCCGCGTGGCAATCCGTTTCTTTCGGTTCCTCCCCGACGAGAGCCCTAGCGCCGCGCGCCCCGGGGGCCGAACAATCCGCGCCGGGAGTCCCCCGCCCCCCTGACCTTGCCGGAATCAGGTTGTGCGGATGACCTGTCCGGCGGTCCGGAAACGGAAATCACTTCATGCCGCCCCCGGACCGGGGAACCGCCGGGCGCCGGCGGGGCCATGACGGCGGGCTTGGCACTGAGGCCGGAAACCGGGGTGAGCTGCTGGTCGAACTTCGGGTCCCCGAACTCCATCGTGTCAATCGTCGACTGGCTGCGCCCCACCTCGACCTCGTTCGGCGTCGAAGGAACCTCCTTCCCTTCAATGATAAAGGGCTGGATAAAGATCAACAACTCCTCCCTCCGCAAGACCCGGTCGGTACTGCCAAAGACACTGCCGAGCACCGGGATCCGCCGGATCACCGGGACCCCGAAACGATCATTCTCCGCCCGCTCGGTGATGAGACCGCCCAGCACGATGGTCTGCGCGTTCGGCACCGTGATGGTCGTGACCAGTTCCTGGGTATTCAGCGTGGGCACGGAATTCCCGGAGATGATCTGCTGCCCCACCACCGTATCGTTCACCTGGGCTATCCGCAAGGTCACCTCATTCTCCGAGTTAATCAGCGGGACCACCTCCAACTTCAACACCACGTCAAGATATTCGATATTGGACGCGATCGACCCCGGAAAGTCGCTCCCCCCGAACCCGCCACCGACCGATGTCAGGGTCGAAGTCGGCACCGCGATCCGTTGCCCGCTCAGGATGATGGCCTTGGAATTGTTCTGGGCATAGACACTGGGGCGGGACAGAAGACGGAAGTTCTGATCCCGCGTCAGGACACGAAGTACAAGATCGATCGGTGCGTTACCCCCCTCTATGATCGAACCCAACAGGGTCAACCCCCGGCCGGTGGCCGCGCCCACCCCACGATAGGGATTGAGCGCGCCAACCACCGAGCCTCCACGGGTATCGAACGACCCGGCACCAAGGATGTTGTTCCCGTCGTCCGCGGAGGGCGTGAAATTATCCAACCGCTTGAAGGCATTGAGGCTATACTGCAACTCATCACCAAGCGTCATCTGCCCGATGATCGTCGAGAGGTAAACCTGCTTGGGTTGCACATCGACTTCCTCGATCAACTTCTCGATCACCTCGATGTGTTCCGGAGACCCGGAAACGATCAGGCTGTTCGCCTGAGGGTCCGCAATCATGAGGGTGTTGCCCACCACGAAGGACTGGGGCGCCGTGAAGGGCTCGGGTTCGGACAACCGGTCAGGATAAATACCACCACCAAAACCTCCCCCGCTCCCGCCACCACCCATGCCTGCCGCCCCGCCCTCGAGGATATCCACCTGACCCGCCCCTTCCCCCAGTTCCTCGGCCTTCAACAGATCATCCCGCTTCTCCACATCCGTGTTGCGGGCAATCGCATTGAAGAAAGCCGGGAGGTAATCTATAATCGATACATAACGCAGCTTCCGCCGCAGGAAATTCGAAGCATCACTCGGTTTGTCGAAGGAAGCGACCAAGCCCCGGATGTAAGCGAGGTCAACCGGACGCCCGATCACCAGCAAACTATTCGTGCGGCGGTAGGCCACCACCTTGACCGGAGCCCTGCCGTCCGGCAAGGGGGCTGACATGGCCCCTTCCCCCTGGGGCGGAGCGGGTGCCACCACCGGCGCGGCCCCGGACGACGCATAGAGTTCCGTCAGGATCTCGGCGATTTTCTCCGCATCCGCCCGCTTCAAGTCAATGAACTCATTGGCAACCTGTGAGGAAGGAATGTCAAGATGCGCTTTCAGCTCGATCAAGGACCGCACCACCGAAGTGTTTTCCGTGATGATGACTGCGGAAGACGCATTTAGAGGAGTAATCGCACCGTAAGGATTCAAGACCACCACCTGCGAAAACGCCATCGCAGCCTCATCCGCCGAAATGTGATCCAATGTCATTACATAGTTCACCACCGCCTCGCCCTCCGGCAAATCCTCCGCATCGACCAAGACCGGCAGCCCCTGGCTCCGCGGACTTTTGCCCGCTTCATAGTTAACCACCTTCAAGGTAGTTTCATCCAGCGGAATCACCACATATCCGTTGAGCAGCAGATTGCTCTCGATGAAACTCACCGCCTCGGCCCTCGTCATCGCCTCCGGGGCATTGATCGACAACTCGTTACCCTCCAACTTTGCGTCCCGGATGATGCGCTTGCCCGTCAACTTCTCGTAGAATGGCAGGATCGCCGCCACCGGAGAATTGGGAAACTCGATCCGAACTGGCTCATCCCCAACCGGAGCCACCTGGGCCTCCGCGACTCCCGCGGCTGAACAAATGCCGAAAAGGATGGCATGAAGAACGGCTCGGATAAAAGAGAGAGGAAAGCACTTAATCACACAATCGAATAAGTACGGTTTCCTGACAAGATGCAACAACAAATCTCTAATCTTGCTAAACAAACTGTCAGGATCCGGCGTCGCCTTTTCCTTCCCTCGCGAGAAATGCCGCCCGGCTCCGCCCCCTCACTCCTCCCCTTCGAAGTAACTCTTGGTGACTTCGATTTCCGCGACCAGCCGGTCCTCCGCATCGATCGTTTCCCCGGTCACACCGATCAGCCGGTCGGGATCCTGCAAACCGTGCAACCACGTGAGCACCTTCTCCGGCTCCCCTTCTATCCGGACGCGGATGGTGGCTTTGCGGAAATAGCTCGCGGTCTCCCCCTCCATCCCGGGCTCGGAGGTTTCGGGCTCCGCTCCAAGGATTTCCCGACCGGTGAGTTGCATGCCCGCCTCATTGGCCAGGGTCTCGAGATGGCCGAGCAAGGCGGCGGAGGCATCCTCCCGGCTGCGGAACGTTTCCGTATGCTCGTTCAGCCAGGCATCCCGCGCCTCCCAGATCGCCCGGTCGTCGACCGCTCGTTGCAGCGCCTCGGCGCGCTCCGCAAGGGCCTCGTTTTCGCGCATCAAGCCGGAAAGGGAACGGAGGCCCGCGAGGACCAGACCGCCTCCGACAAGGCCCAGAAAGAGCGCGGCGAACAACGCGACAAGGATGGATTCCCGTCGGGATAGCTTCATGGGTCGAACGATTTTGTGATTCCCTCGATCTCGAAGGTGGCGGTTCCGTCTTCGGCGATCACGGGTTGCGTGTAAGTCCAATCGAGTCCGGACAAGCCCTCGCTTTTGGAGATGGCCCCGAGGAACTTGAGTGCTTCCGGCGGGGATGCCGCCCGGCCCTTGATCGCAATCCGTTCCGCGTTCCGCTCGAAACGGACCAACGTGATGCCACCGGAGTCCGGAATTTGGCGGATGCGCAACATGATTTCGAGCGGGGACTGGTCCGGATCCACGGCAGCCGCGACTTCCTCCCACCGCTGTTGCACCTGCTCGATGTCCGCCGCCGCCGGGGACAGGACCGCGATCCGGTCCCGCCATTGCTTCTGATTTTGCAGGGCGAGCGCCATAGCGACGACGTAAGCCACCACGGCACCACCGGCCAAAACCGCTGCCGCGCCAAGCCATCGGCTGATCCGTCGCTTCCGGGCCGCCCGGGCTTGGATCTCCGCGACAAAACGGGGCCGGATGGCGCTGACCTTCTCCGGGTTGAAGAAAGGAGCCGGCCGGGCTTGGCGAATCACCGGCAACCCGGTCCCCTGTTCCACCAGGGAAGGATCGGTTTCCACGTCGTCCCCCCAAACGATGATGCCCTGGCAGGGATTGACCATGCCTTGAAACTGGAATTGTTTCGCCCAGCGCACCACTTCCTCCACCGCCCGCGCATCGAGCAAGGAGGAGGCGAGCACATTGTGATACACCAGTTTCCCTCCCCGCGACATCGCCGTCACGAGCCTCCCCAGCTCCCTCCAGATCACGATGTGGTCGTCGGCATGACGCAGCAGGTTCGGGGCGAGGCAAACCGAATCCGGGGCCGCCGAGGCCCCGTCAAACGGGAGCACCAAGGGAGCCAGACCGTCCACCCGGATCAGGCTGCGGCCTTCTCTGGCGAGAATCTGCTCGAAATCGAACCCCTCGGGCTCTTCCTCCCTTTTCAGCCCGTCTTTTTCGAGATGCAAGTCCGCCGCTCCCCGTAGCTCGTCCGGGTGGCTGGCCATCACCCAAAGCGGGATGGCATAGGTCGAGGCCACCGGGAGTGCCAGCACACGACGCTCCCCGCCACTGCGGAACGCCGGGGTCTCCAATCCCGCTTGGCATGATCCAGCCCCTCCCTCCGCGGGGTCAAAAATCCACAACTCCCATGCTTCCGCACCGGGAAAGAGAATCTGCACGGGGGCGGCCTTCACGCTCGACTTCACTTCTTCACCTCGTTTCTTTCCCGCGGAACGTCAAGCACACCTCGCCACACCGCTTCCTTCCCCCTCGTGATCACAACCAGCTGGCATTGAAATTCTCCGGCCCGGCCGACCGCCTCGATTCGCCGCGTGTTTCCGTCAACCGACAAATGCGGAGGCGGCGGCCCATAAACTCCGAGTCGTTGCAAGGCTTCCGGCACACTCCCGAAACGCAGGTCGTCCCCGGTGAACCGCTTCCCGTCCCGGCCCGCCAGATTCCGCGAGACCCGCAGCGCGGTCTGCAGACGGACCCCGGTGGCGGCAGCCATCACCTCGGGCGGGGCCTCGTTCAAAGCGATCTTCCCATCCGACCAAAGCGTGAAAAAGTTTCTCCATCCCGGTTGCTTCGCCTCCAAACCCTCCATTCCGGCCACCAGACGCATCTCGTCAAACGATTGAAAGGGCCGGTTGAGCGGCAGCCCGGGCCGTCCCGATCCGAGGTAAGCTTTGGCTTCCGCCCCGTTGAGCGAAACGAGATCATCCGGATCGATCCAGTCCATCATGGCCCCGGTCAACCCGTTCGCCTCGACCGGCTTCAATCCCCAAAGCAGAAACAACCGGTTCAAAACCTGGCTCCGCCCCCCCGCGATCAAGGCGTTCGGATTGATCCGTCCCTCGTCCATGGTCAGGCGCGCCTCATAGGATTCCTCATCCCCGTTCCATTCCAACAACGGCTCTCCCCGCCGCACTTCCGGATGGGATCCCACGGCCAGAGCCCGCTCCGCCAGCTGCCGGGCCTGCATCAGACTCCGCTGCGCCGTGACCGTCCGGGTATCGATCACCGCAAATTGCAGCGCGCCGATCACCACCAGGCCCATGATGGCAATCAGCCAAAACGTGACCACCAACGCGGAACCAGACCGGGAAGAGTGCGCCGGGGAATTCATCGGGCGGGCGGGTTGGGCGCGGAAACCGGGACCGGCGTCGCATACGGGGGCAACCAGAAAACCGAGCGCCGCACCCCCGGTTGCCCGGCCAGCTCGTGCGTCAATTCAACGAACAGGGGACGCCCGTCCTGCATCGCCCACGATTCCACCCATCGGTCCGCCCGGGGATCGAACAAACGCCATCGCGCGGACTTCCAATCGCACGGCAACCGGAGATTCCCGATCCTTTCGAGCCGACCGGCTCCCGACGTCGTCCAATGCTCGAGCGCAAGCCTTTCCCGGCCTTCCCGGTCCGGATCCGGCTCCAAACGAAACACCACCCGCTCGGCCAAAGCGGCCTCGTTCTGCCAGCGGAGGGGCGCGCTCCCCTTTTCCGTGATCAGGGTCAATTGCTCCCCCGCTTCACCGCTTTCCAGCTCGAATTGGGTTGAACCCGGCAACTCTTCGAGCGCGGAACGCAGCATGGCATCGAGGTGGTTGAGTTGCAGTTCCCGCAACAGGGTTTCCCCGGATGCCCGGCTCAACTGGAGCGCCCCGCTCGCAATCCCGTAAACTCCTCCGAAGAGACCGATTAGGATCGCGAGTGCGCAGACCACCTCAAGCAACGTGAACCCGGCGGCGCGGAGAACTTTCCCAGTTTTCATGGCCGCGCCGGCGCCACCGGTTGCGCCTCGATTTCCTCCAAGCGAATCACCCAGGTTTCCATCTCCCGGCTCAACTCCCCTCCCGCCATCTCCATCGCCGCCCGCACTTTCACCTGATAAAGACCGTCCAGCCCCCGGCCTTCCCGGTTCTTGAGATCGAGCGGCTTCACCTCCCGCGTGACGACGATCCCCCATTCGTCACGGGGCGACTCCGTCCGGCCGATGCTCAACCGGGACGAATGCGCGGTCTCGGTCAGCTCGCTTTGCAGGCGGCGCATCAGAAACGATTCCCGGCGCACCGACGTCGTGCTCGCCGACAGCTGGTTCAACGCCACCGTCATGGCCGTGGCCACGCTGGTGAACAGCGCGACCGCCAGGATCACTTCCAATAGAACGAAGCCCGGCCGGGCCGAATGAAATCTCCCTTGCATCCCGGTCACTGGTTCACGGTCAGCCCCTCCTCGAGAACCGACGCCGTCAGCGGATCAAAGACCATCTCGTGCCGCCCCTCCGCGAGAATCAGCCTTACAGAGAGCGGCTCACAGGGCTGCCCGGGCCGAAACCACCAGCTCTCACCATCCCGGGGCTCACGCCATCGGACCTCGCCCCACCTCCGGATCTCCAGTCGCCCGCCCTCGGGCAACCGCCTCCACCGTGCGCCCCCCGCCAGACCGCCCGCCTTGAAGCCGTCTCCGGAGAATTCGATCGAGACCGGCTCCCGACGCCACAGGGACTGGCGCATCGCCCCCCGCGCACTGGCTGCCAGTTCGCCCGCCACCCGGCGGATTTGGGTCTCCCGATCGATCCCCTTGAGACTGACGGCCCCCGCCCCCAGAATCAACACGGCGATGAGCAGCGAGAGGCTGACTTCCAGAAGGGTGAAGGCCCCCTCGCCTCGATGAACGCCACGAAAGTCCATCCTCAGAGATTCCAATTCCCGATATCGTCTTCCGTCCCGGATTTTCCATCAGGACCCGCCGAGGACAGGTCAAACCCGCCCGCATCCTTTTTGCCCGGGTTCAGATACTGGTATTCGTTGCCCCAGGGATCGAGCAACGTCTTCTTCAACAGGGGCCTCCAACTTTTCGGCACCGGCTTGGTTTTCGGCATCTCCACCAAAGCCCGCAAGCCCTGCTGGGTCGTCGGCAGCGCCAGATTCTGCGATTCATAGGTCCGCAGAGCGGCTGAAATCGTGTTGATATCCGCTTTCACCCTCGTCTCTTTTCCCACCCCGAGAACACCCACCAGATAGACGATCCCGGAGCCGACCAACAAAGCGATGATCCCGAGGACCAGGACCATCTCGATCAGGGAAAACCCGGACCGCGCGGATTTCGACAGGAGGTTTGTTTGCATGATGTCTTGCGAAATGAATCTGTTTCAGCCGTTTAGTCCGGCAATGGTTTGGAAAATCGCCGTGATCATGAGATAAGCCATGGCTCCCACCAGCGAGGCCATCAGCACCACCACCAAGGGCTGGATCAACGCACTCAGCCGCTCCGCCCGCTTTTTCAACTCGCCATCGTAGCGCTCCGCCGTCCGGGCCAACGCCCCGCCCAGGTCCCCGGTCTCTTCCCCCACGGCCACCATGTCGATCAACAACGAGGGGAATTCCCCCGTCCGCTCGAGCGCGGCTGACAGCGGAACCCCATCCGCCAAACGAGCAATCGCCGCGTCCAGATGCCCCCGGAGGTAGCGGTCCGGAGTGGCCGACCGCGTCAACTCCATCGCCCGGTTCAAGGGCAGCCCGTTGCAGACCAAATTGCAAAGCGTTTCCAGAAATTGCACATAAAACCGCTCCCGGACCAAACCTCCGAACAGCGGGATCCGCAAAACGAAGCGATCCCACTTCGGCCGGTTTTCTTCCCGGGCCGCCCACCAACGGACCGACACCGTGACCAAAGCCCCCACCCCCGTCCAAACCCACCAGGTGGCTTGGACGAAACGGCTGAAGTCCAAAATCAAGCGGGCTCCCACAGGCAAACTCCCCCCGGTGGAGTCCAGCAACTCCATGAGCTTCGGGATCAGGAAGACGATGAAAAGGACCGATACCGCCACCGCGGCAAAGAGGAGGAACGCCGGATAAATCAGGGCCGAGAGCACCCGCCCTTTCAATTCCTCGATCGATTTGAGATACCCCGCCTGCCGCTTGAGGACCGCGCCCAGCGAACCGCTCATCTCCCCGGCCACCGCCAGATTGCAGAACATTTCCCCGAAGGATGGCGATACCGCCTGCACCGCCGCGGCGAAGCTTTCCCCGTCGCGGAGGCGGCTCCGCACCCGGCCTGCCAAATCCTTGAGACCGGAGAGTTCGCGGCGCCGCTCCATGATCCCCAAGGCCGGTTCCAGCTGAATCCCACCGGCCAGAAGATGGGCCAGTTCTTCCACGAAGAGGCTCACCTGCGCCGCCTGCAACTTCAACGGTTGTCCCGCCGCACTCCCCGGCCGCACTCCCGCGCCTCCCGCTTTCAACCCGGTCTTCACCGCCGCCAAACGCACCGGCTGCAAGTGGCGATCCCCCAACCGGCGCACGGCCTCCCCACGATCCGTCGCTTCCACCACGCCGGTCGCCAAACGCCCGTCCGCCGCATAAGCCGTGTATTGGAATGTCGCCATCCGCCGTTCCTCCCGCCTCAGCTTTCAGGCGTGACGCTCAAGACCTCCTCGATGGTGGTCAACCCCTGCATCACTTTTTCCCAGCCATCCTGACGCATCCGCACAAAACCATCCGCCTCCGCCTGCGCCAACAACCGGGACCTGGAGGCCCCGTGGTTGATCAAGTCCTCCAAGGCCGCCGTCACCCGCACGATCTCGAACAAAGCGACCCGGCCATGATACCCGGTATGCCGGCACCGGGCACAACCTTCCGCGCGGTAAATCACCTCGCCCGCTCCCGGCGGAAATCCCAAGCGCTCCCGCTCTTCCGGCCCCAGGTCCAGCGGCTTCCGGCATTCCGGACACAATCGCCGCACCAACCGCTGCGCCAGAAAAGCCCGCACCGCGGACGAAACCAAAAACGGCTCGATGCCCATGTCCAACAACCTCGTGATCCCGCTCACCGCATCGTTGGTGTGCAACGTGCTGAACACCAGATGGCCCGTCAATGCCGCGCGAATCGCGATCTCCGCCGTCTCCGCATCCCGCATCTCGCCGACCATCACCACATCCGGATCACCCCGCAAAATACTCCGCAATCCCTTGGCGAACGTCAGATCGATGTCCGGCTTCACAGCGATCTGCACCACCCCGGGAAGTTTGTTCTCCACCGGGTCCTCGATCGTCACGATCCGCCGGTCCACCGTGTTGATCGCCGACAGAAAACAGTAGAGCGAAGTCGATTTCCCCGAACCGGTCGGCCCCGTGATCAGGATGATCCCGTTCGGCATCGCCAACAGCTCGTCCACATTGCGCTGCAAAGACGCAGGCAACCCGAGCTTGGCCAACGAAAAACTCTCCTGCCCCAACAACCGCAGACTCACTGTCTCCCCTTCCACCGAAGGAATCGTCGCCACCCTCACGTCGATCTTCTTCCCGCCCAACCTCAGGTTCATCCGGCCGTCCTGAGGGAGGCGCTTCTCCGCAATATCGAGCCGCGCCATGATCTTCAACCGGGAAACCACCGAGGCCTGGATCGCCTTGATGTTCGCGGGCGCCGAAACCTCCGTCAGCGTCCCATCCACCCGGAACCGAATCCGGAACCGATCCTCCATCGGCTCGAGATGAATGTCCGTGGCCCGCTGCTCCAGCGCCCCCCGCAAAATATGGTTCACGAACTTCAGCACCGATGCCTCTTCCTCGCTCACCCTGTCCAGCGAAGTCGTCTCCTCGATCAACAACGCTTCCTCCACCCGCGGATCCCGCTTGCGGATGATCTCGTCCAAGGTCTCCGCTCCCACCCCGTAAATCTGCCGTAGCCCCTCCTGAATCCGGGTCCGCGTGCTCATCCGCCACGCCACAGGCCGGTCCACCAGACGCGAAATGACCGAGGTCCGCGTCACATCAAACGGATCCCAGGTCGCCAATTCCAAGCTCCCCCCATCCACCCCCACCGGCAACAACTCAAACCGGCTCGCCAACTCCGCCGGAAACGGCTGGCGCAAGCTCTCCACCTCGTCGGTCCCAAAATTCCCGTCCCACCATGGCATCCCCATCGCGCCCGAAATCCCACGCAGGAAGGCCTCCTCCTCCACCAACCCGGCTTCCAACACCTCCTTCAACCAGCCTTCTCCCGTCGCCCGCCGCACCACCTCGCCCAAGCGCTCCAACTGCCGGCACCCGGCAGCCCGGCCCAAAGAAAGAATCTGCTCCTCGAAATCCGCCATCAAGATGAAAAACCATATGGTCCGATTCGTTTTTTTGCATCTATTTTTTGATAATTATAAGAACAGAGCCCCCCCTCGCCCGCCATTCTTTCACTTCGCCCCGGCCGTTTCGGGGCTGACCTTTTTGCGGAGTTCCTCCATCCCCTCCTTCATCCCGCGCAGCTCGCGCTGCAAGTCGAGGAGTTCCTTGCGCAAGGCCTCCACCTCTTCCGCCTGCCTCCGGCCCGCATGGATTTTCTTCAAGGCTTCCTCCGCCGCCTTTGTCTCCGGTCGACCGGCTTCCCCGGCCTCGGCCACCCCCCGGAGCAACCCCTCGGACCGCCGGTCCTCCAAACGCCCCAAAGCCGCGATCGCGTGATGCCTCAAACTTTCCTTTGGATGATCCACCTGATCCGCCAAATGAAGCCGCACTTCTTCCCGGACCTCTTCGTCAGCCTCCCTCGCCAAATAGGCCAGGCTGTCCCAAGCCCGCCCCAGATCTGCGGAGGAAAAGGCCCCGGCCTTCGCCCGCAAATGAGACAGGAGGGGCACGGCGCTCCCCGCGTCCCCCCGTTGCCGCATCGCTTCCACGGCCGCGACCGCGATCCGTTCCCGGTGACAACTCCGCTGCAAACCCGCCCGCAACAAGACGTCGATCTCCTTCCCGGGAAACTTACCGAGCGCTTTCAGGGCGTCCGCGACGATTTCGGGGTTCCGTTCCGCCGCCACGATCTCCTTGAGCCTGGCGGCCGCCGCCTCATCGTAAAAACGCCCCAACCCGCGCACCGCCGCTTGCCGCACCCGGTCGTCCGGCTGGACGAGGCTTTCCATCAATGCCCGCATCCGCTCCGGAGATGGCACCTTGCCCAGCGCCTCGATCGCCTCGATCCGCACCCCGTAAAATGGATCTTCCGAGGCACGCTTCTGCAAGAACGCCAGGCTGCGCGAATCCGTGCGCCCCGCCACCGCTTGCACGGCGAGGAGACGTCCGATCGCGTCCGACGCATCCTCACCTTGGGCGAAAAGCAACCCATCGGCCGGAGTGAACGCGATCCGCGCCAGCACCGCCAGTTCCGGATCGATCCGCACCATCACCGGCTGGGATGGCAGATCGAAAAAGAAATCCTCCCGCACCTCATGGACCCGGGGCGTGAACTCATGAGCCACGCCACTCTGGTCGACGAAACGCACCGGAAGGGGAAAGTCGAACAAGAGCACCGCCTCGCTCACCTTATGAGTCTGCTCAATCGTGAGCTTCGCCTGCTTTTTCGTCTGGTCCCACGCATAGGCAACCCGCAGTGCTGGCTGACCTCCGTGGAAGACCCATTGATCGAAAAACTCATCCCAAGAACGGCCTGTCACCGTCTCGAGCACATCCGCCAAATCCTGGGTCACCACCGCTCCGCTGCGGTGCTTCTCCAGATAGGTCCGGATCGTCTTCCGGAAGAGATCGGGCCCGATTTGGCTCCGGATCATGTGCAACACCCAAGCCCCTTTCGGATAGGCCCGGTAATCAAACTGCTCCATCGGATCCGCATAACCGCGCCACACGATCGGCTTCTCGTCCGTCCCCTTCAGAATTTCTTCGGCATCCCGGAAGAGCTGGTAGCGCATCTCGTCTTCGCCGGATTTCTTCCCGTCGTAAAGGTGGGTGTAGTAGGTCGCGAACCCCTCGTTCAACCACAGGTGCGACCAATCCTTGCAGGTCACCAAATCCCCGAACCATTGGTGCGCCGCCTCGTGCGCGTCCAGTCGGTGCGAGGTTCGCAGATTCCCGGATTCCGCGGAAAACAGCGTCCCCGTCGTCAGGGTCGTCACACTCGTGTTTTCCATCCCCCCCGCAATGAAGTCGGTCACACACACGCTGAAGTATTTCGCCCACGGGAAATCGATCCCGATCTCCCCTTCGAAAAAATCGAGGATCGCCGCCGTGTCCCGAAACGAGTTTTCCGCTACCGCGAATTCCGATGGCGGGGTCAGGAAGGCCAAGGCCAAGTCCCCGTGTTTTCCCTCCAAACGGCGGAAATACCCGCCCACCACGGAGATCAGGTAGTTCACGTGCTCCGCCTCCTGATGCCAATGGAACCGTGTCCGATTCCCCTCCGCCCTCTCCTCCACCAACCGACCGTTGGAAACCACGGTCATTCCCGCGGGCACGCGGCAAATCACCTCGCTCGTGAATCGCTCGTTCGGATAGTCGTAACCCGGAAACCAGTGCCGGTGTTTCTCCGGCTCCCCCTGGGTCCAAAAATGGTCGTCTCCCTCCGGATAGCCCATGGCCGATGTCCGGAAATACCAACCGTCCCGCGGCTCGGCCTCATAGCGCACCGTGACCCACGCCTCCACGTCCGGTTCCAAGGGCTTCGCGAAGGTCACCGTGAGCGCGGTCTTGTCCGCGTCCCAAGCCTCCACCGGAACCGATGCCTCCACCTTTCCAACCCGCAAATCCACCGCATCCAGCCGCAACCGCCGCAACGGCTTCGCAATCGGAGTGAAGTTCAAGGTGGCCACTCCGGCCAGCCCCCGCCGCGTGAAATCCGGGTCCAGCTCCAACCGGACGTGCCGCACATCGATCTCCCGGTCCCGGGCATACTTGCGTCCGTTCCCGGCATGCGGGGCATCCGGTTCAAAGGGAACCTCTTCGTGGAAAGCCCGCTTGCAGGCACACAAGCGCCATCCTCCATGGGTGTGCATTTCCGCGCCCAGTTCACGCAATCCTCCCCACACCCACAAAAAGACCAGTCCGGCCGCAAACGGCGCTCGATCCACCTTGTTCATCAGCAACCCAGTGGACCGTCAATCCTGAGATGGCGAATGATTTGCGCGGAGTTTTGGCTCTGGCCAGCCCGCGGGAGGACGGCCATGAAGCCCACACCAACCGGGGATCCACGCCGGATCAAGAACCATCCCGGGAACCGTCCGCCGCCCCAGGGGCGACCGTTCCCTGGATCAAGCCGCTCTCTCCCCCCGCCCCCCACCAATGCCCGGTGTAGATCTTCCCGTGAAACATCACCCGCGCGGAATAGCGCCGCCCCTCTCCCATCCCGAATTCATCCAGAATCAGCACCGCCACATCCCCGGCAAACGTGACGACACAGGGAAGCGGTAACTCCAGGGCCTGCCCCCGCTGCGTCACCCGCCAAACGATCTCCCACCGGTCCCCCTCTTTCCGCGTGGCCCGCACCACCCGATACGTATCCGGCTTGCCGGAACCAAGCGCCCCGCCCTGCAAGGGAATCCAAGTCCCGGTCAAGTCCGCCTCACGCATCCGCTCCATGAATTGATCTTCCATGGACGCCGCCCGAACCGGGGCCATCAACCCAATCAAACAACAGAACCCTGCAAAGCAACTCCTGCTCATGCCCTGACCTTACAGGCCCGCCCCCCGGACGGCAACCCTCTTCGGCCCGTCAATCTTGAGACAAGCGGACCGTCAAGCGGGGTGATGGTTCTCTTCTGCCCCCTCACCAGCGTAAAAGAACGCCGTGGAGGCAGTGTAACCGTGCAGATAATTCCGCCCTCCAACCGGCCCAATCTCGCCGTTCCCCAAAAATCCCCCCAACGGAATCTTACCGAGCACCTCCTCGATAACCCGCGCATCATGATTCGGAACCCCGAACATGCGTGAGCCTCGTCCCAAACAACTGAACAACATCCCGGCGAAAGGCCGTTCATGCGTCCGCCCCAGCGCGAGACAGAGACGCCGCAAATCCGCGTCCGCCGTCTCCTTGTCCCTTACTTGGAACTGCAAGGTCTGACCACTCCGCGGGAACGCCCCCAGAGCCACTCCCCTCTCCGGATCGGCTCCAAGGATGTTGCGGACCAAAAAGTCTCCCCGCCCGAAATCCTCACGATACTCACTCAACGCCAAGCCAGCGAACAGGTTCCCCGGCGCGGACTGCCTCTCCGCACTGTTCAAATCCTGAAACGCCTCCTCCAGCACCTTGAAGGCCTGCCGCGAACCGATCGAGGTCACCACATTCTGCCGCACCCCCGTCACCGTGTAAGGCAATCCGATGGGCCGACACCCTTGGCTAACCACCCCGCGAACCTGGATCCCCCCGGAGAACCTGACCGCCACCGCGGCCATTTCCTCCCACTCGGCATCCAGAAAAACCGCCGTCCCCTCCGCCCCGCTAATTCCGCTCGCCAAGCCACCATAGGTCGCCGCGTCCCCCACCATCAGGTTCCATCGTTGCATCCAACGCTCGCCGTGCGCGAGATAGGGGTTGCAGAGGGCCAGCCAAACCCCGGCACCACTCCCGGCGTCCCCCACAAAACTCTCCACCTCCCCGGTTTTCACTTTCAGGAACTCCATCCGCGTCCCGGGCAAGCGCAGGAACAACAGGGAACAACCCGATACCCGCTCACTGTCCACCCCCACCCCCACAAACCCCTCGGCCGTGCTCCCGATCACATGCCGCGCATGGCCGAACACCCGGATGATCTCCACCGCCTCCTTCAAGTAGGGCAGCCAGTCCGAACTGACGTGCGCGAAAATCACCGAGGGATCCCCACCCAGTTCTCTCCGCGCCGATTCCACGGTCTCGCGAAGGGATTCCTCGTCGAACGCAGATGGCAAAAACCGCGATGCCGCTCGATTCTCTTGCATCAAACCATTAGTCTTGAAGCGGCCTCACCGCATTCGACCCAAGACGAGGCCAATCCGCGGAAGAAACCCGATTCCCCGCTCCAAGCACGATTGACGCCAAAACCCGGCGCACGAACGACGCAAACCACAAAAATCTCAGGGCCCGGTCACGCGCATCGGCATGATGACGTAAAGGAACGGCTCGTTGATCCGCAAGACCCCGGGACTGCCCTCGTCAATCAGATCAAGATGGACCTCGTCACTATCCAGATTCCGCAATGGCGCCATCAGGAATTCAGGGTTGAAGGCGATCGACATCTTCTCCCCCTTGTAACTCACCGGCAACGACTCCCGCGCCTCTCCAACCTCGGGGGCGTTCGCCATGATCTCGATGTTGTCTTCCGTGAACACCAGCTTGATCGAACTCGTCCGGTCACTCGTCAGCAAAGAAACCCGCTTCACCGTCTCCAGCAGCAACGAGCGATCCATCGTCACCCGGTGCCGCGGAGCCCCGGGAATCACCTGACGAAAGTTCGGAAACGTTCCGTCGATCAGTTTGCTGGTCAAAAGATAGCCGTTCAACTCGAACGCAATCTGGCTCTCGCCAATCCGAATCCGGACCTGGCCGGCATCCGTCAAAAGGCGCTGCAACTCGTTGATCGCCTTCGTCGGCACGATCACGTCACGAGTCGGCAGATCGGGAATTTCCACGTCCTGATCCACCATCGCCAACCGACGGCCATCCGTCGCCACCAAGGTCAATTTCCCCCCGGCGAACGACCAGTTGACCCCGTTCAGCACATACCGCGTTTCATCCGTGGAAATGGCGTAAAACGTCTTCTTCAAGCCGTCCTTCACCAACTTCTGATCGAGCACGATCTCCTGCGCCCCGGAGAAATCCGGAAGCTCCGGAAACTCGTCCCGGCTCAACCCGAGAATCTTGAAAAAGCTCGGCCCCGACTTGATCGCGGCAATGTTGTTCCCGTTGACCTCGATCAAAATCTCACTCGTCGGCAACTCCTTGACAATCGAGGCCAACTTGCGCGCCGGAAGCGTCGTGATGCCATCCTCGTCCACATCCGCACTCACCGCCCCGCGCACCCCGACATCCAAATCGGTCGTGGTCAACTCCACCATCCCCCCTTTGGCCCGGATCAATACGTTCGAGAGAATCGGCAAAGTCGTCCGGGTGCTGACCACATGCTGCACCTGTTGCAACCCCTCGATGAACTTCTCCTTGGTGATCTTGAATTTCATTAGCTTCTCTTCCGTGGACTCTGGTGTCCTGGCAGGGTCCCCAGCCGAAACCCTTCCGCTCACACTAGAACGGACTTTCCCCACCTGTCTAATGAAATCCGGCACGAGAAGGAACCTGACAGTGTCGCCAACACCGCCCTCCCGCTGCACCTAGGATCTTGCTGATCCCCTTCTCCTGCCTTGCGACACCCATCCCCGGTGGGGTGCCCGCCCCCGTTCAAGGAGTCGCCTCCTCCCCCGGGAAGCCGGGCCACGACAGCTTCAGAAATGCGGTCTAGCCGGTGATCTTATCCCGGAGGAACTCAACCACCCGGCGCGTCTCCCCGCTGCCTCCCATCTCCTCGTCAACCCTCCGGCAGGCATGGATGACCGTGCCGTGGTCCCGCCCCCCGAACGCGTGCCCGATGTCTTTCAGCGACGCATTCGTCAGCTCGCGGCTCAAATACATCGCGATATGCCGCGGCTGGATGATCAGTTGCGTGCGGCTCCGCCCGTTCAAATCCCCAAGACGCACGTCGAAATACGAGGCCACCTCTTTCTGGATCGCTCCCACCGTCACCATCCCGGTCCGGGATTCCTGACTAAGCATGTCCTGCAAATGGCTTTCCACCTGCTGCAGCGAGATCCCTCCCCGATACAGCGACACGTAGGACGACACCCGCAACAGCGCGCCTTCCAACATCCGCACGTTCTTCCGGATCCGGTCCGCCAGAAACTCGATCACGTCCATGTCGATCTCCACCCGCCACTCGTGCGCCTTTTGCCGCAGGATGGCGATCCTCGTCTCCACCGAGGGAGCCAACAACTCCGCGCTGATTCCCCATTGGAACCGCGACAACAGGCGCTTTTCCAAACGCGGAATGTCCGCCGGCGCCCGGTCGCTCACCAGCACGATCTGACTCCGATGATTCACCAACGCGTTGAAGGTGTGGAAGAACTCCTCCTGGGTCGCGTCCTTCCCCGCCACAAACTGCACATCGTCGATCAGCAGCACGTCCACCCGCCGGTAGCGCGCCCTGAATTGGGACAACTTCCCGTGCTGCACCGCCTCGATGAACTCATTGGTGAATTCCTCACCCGTGACTAACAGCACCCGCTTCCTCGGATGCCGCTGCAGCACCGAAAGCCCGATCGCGGAAAGCAGGTGCGTCTTCCCCAAGCCGCTGTTTCCATAGAACAGCACCGGATTGTAATGCCCGCCCGGCCGCTCCGCCACCGCCTTGGCCGCCGCATGGCAGTAGGCGATGTTGTCGCCAACCACAAAGTTCTCAAAGGTGTGCTTCGGATTCAACCGGGCCTCGGTGATCCGGGAGGCCGGTGTCGCCCCCAAAACCGGAAGACTCACCGGCTCCACCTCTTCCGCAGCCGCTTCCGGCACCGCTCTCTCTTCCTCCGCGATCTGGGGAGCCGCCTCCTCTTCCGTCGCAGCCTCCAGCAAGATCTCCGGCTTCGAGGCGATCTGCTCTTCCACCACCAGTTCCAAGTCCTTCCGGTAATAGGTCTCCGCCCACGTCACGTGCAGGCTCGTCGGAAACCGGATGCGCAGCTTGTCCTGATCGAGAGACCGGATGCGGCCCTCGGAAAACCAGCGTTCCACCACATCCTTGCCCACCCGCTTGCCCAACCCTTTGCAAATGCTGGCCCAAAGGGTGGCCGATCCATCTCCCGCCGGCTTCGTCACTCGTGCCCGCCCGCGTCCTGTCAAAGCTTCGCCCTGCGCTGCCGCCCGGGCAACGAAATGTTCATCTGTCTTCATGGTTTGGTTCGTCAATCCACACCCGCCTCCCATCCTTCAAAACCGCGCCATGCCCCGGACCGCATTGGCCCTTCGGGATCTCTCCCCGGCATGACTCGATCTCTCCGGACGGGGCGATCCTCGGACCGCCCTCAGAAAGCAAGTGTGAGGTTCGAATAAAAACAAAAGTATCCTAACAACAACCTGTTTTTTTATTCTCAACCCCTCCAAGCCCGTCGGAACCCTTCTATTTTTTTAGGATTAAAGAAATCGCTTGCCAAAAACCGCCCCCCCCTACAGCCCTCCCTCCAACCTATCGCGTGAACACTTTCCTGACAGGCACCTCTTCTCAATTTTCGCCGCAAACCGCTTCAAAACCGATTCAGAATCGCTTCGCGCCACACGCAAGATTACCCAATTACACACACGCATTTTGAAATGCGCTGTTTTTACATATTTCATCCCCTCACCCTATGACGATCCCTAAGCCAGTTTATAAAATATTATTATTATTGTTTTTATATAGCTCGCCAGCCTCCCTGATCCTGCAACTTATCGTCAAGTCCTCCTTGCTTTCAGGATCTCGCCCGTCCGGGCAAACGCGTCCTTTCAATTTAACAGTCGGCGGGGAAGTCGACTGCGCCACTTGGGCATGAAGGAGGCTCCCACCGGAAGTGGGGTGAAACCCAGTCCCGTCAGGGCAAAGAGACGGGAAGCGGTGACTCGTTCGGGCCCGGCTGGAAGCCGTTTGTGCCTACGCTGCATTCGGTCGCATGCTCATCACCAAGCCCCTGATCGAGAGACTCGGCGTGATCGGCAGCGACGGGCGGTTCGACGCCCACGGGGTGCGCAGGGTTCTATTCGTGCTTTTGAACGTCCGGGGATCGGCCTCTACCGTGAATCCTGGAATTCGAGCGGAACGCAGCAGGACAGCCATTACGCAAGCCGCGGCAGCGAGGGCTTGAGAAATGCGGGATAGGACCGCCTCTTCACGGTGTGCCACCATCTTTGGATCGTCGTGCAGATTCCTTCAGGAGCAAGGCACGGCTTTCGGGATGGCTGCCCCCAACTCTCGCCGTCACGATGAATTCAGTAGCACTTCATTCCGAGTTAGCCCCCATTTCCCAAGCATCGTGTCGCGAGGCCCCGCCGGATGGCATGGTTTTCAGCTCCCTTGGCAAGCATCGGCGCGACAATTCCCCCCCTGCCACGCCCCTCCGGACAGCCTTTCGACCGCACCCGGAAAACGGATCCTTGATGTTCCCTGACCCCGCTCCGATGGTCCGGGATGACGATCGAAATCCTCCAGCACCTCTTGGAGCGCCGGCTCCAAATCATCGCGGATCACGCCTTTCGCGACCGCGATCCGGAGGGGCACTTGCACCAACTCAAAGAGGTATCGGAAGGGATTGTCTCGGCTCACGAGCAGTTGCGCCCAGACATCGACGCCCGGCTGCATCACTACCTCTCCCAAGCCAGCTACAGCAAGGCGCTCGAACACCTCAAGGCCCCCCAAAAAAAAGGAGAGGATGCCAAATGACATCCCCTCCGCTGAAAAACGCAAGGTGCGGAAGGCCCGGCCTCAACGGGAATACAACTCAACGACGAGCTGCTCGTTGACCATCGGGTTGACCTCGTCCCGCTCGGGCAAGCGGACCACCACCCCATTCCGGTGCGTGCGGTCCATGTTGATCCAAGCCGGCACAGGGGCCGCCTGGGTAAGATCCAACATCTTGTCGGCCAATCCCGCGGAGCGACGGTTGTCGGAAACCTTGATGACATCGCCCGGCTTGCACTGGTAGGAAGCAATGTTCACGCGGCGGCCATTGACCGTGATGTGTCCGTGACTGACAAACTGACGCGCAGCCCGGCGCGTATTCCCCAAGCCCATGCGATAACAAACATTGTCGAGACGGGTCTCGAGGAGCTGCAGCATAATGTGGCCGGTGACGCCCTTGCGGTGCGAGGCTTCCTCGTAATAGCCGCGAAACTGCTTCTCCATCACACCATACTGCATCCGGAGCTTCTGCTTCTCCCCAAGCGCAACCGCAAAGTCGGAACGCTTCTTCCTGACATTACGGGCTCCGTGCTGGCCGGGACCGTAAGGCTTGCGTTCGAACTCCTTCGAGGAACCGAAAAGCGGCACACCGAAGCGGCGGCTGATTTTCTCCGTTGGGCCACAATATCTTGCCATGACAGAATACGAAAAATGTTTACTGACTCAAAACTCGAAGTTGATCAAACGCGGCGCGCCTTTTTGGGGCGGCAACCGTTGTGGGGCACCGGGGTCACATCCCGGATCATGGTGATTTCCACCCCGATGTTCTGCACCGCACGAACGGCCGACTCGCGACCGGCTCCGGGACCTTTGACGCGGACCTCGGCAGAGCGCAACCCGTGACCCATCGCCTGACGGCAGGCATCTTGGGAAACCAGCTGGGCGGCGTAAGCGGTACTCTTGCGCGAACCGCGAAAACCCATTTTCCCGGAGCTCGACCACCCGATCACATTTCCGTTCAGATCCGTGATCGTGACCTTCGTGTTGTTGTAGGTCGCGAGGACATGAACCACGCCCGTGAAAACGTTCTTGCTCCCTTTGGCCCGGAGGATCCGGACCTTTTCCTCGCCCCCCTCAAGCGCCAGAAAGACCTCCTCGGCCGTCTGGGGCTGCGCGGGACGCACCTCTTTCACTTCCGCCACCTCGGCCGGAGCCTTGGGATCGTTCGCCACCGGTGCTGCCGCCTTCGTCTTCTCGTCTGCCTTGTCCGCCATGTTCTACGTCCTCTGTCGATTACTTCTTGCGGATCACACCCACCGTCCGGCGCTTGCCCTTCCGCGTTCTCGCGTTCGTCGAAGTCCGCTGCCCACGCACCGGCAATCCGCGCCTGTGCCGCAACGCGCGATAACAGTTGATCGAGTTAAGCCGCTTCATGTTGGCTTGGATCTCCCGTCGCAGGTCGCCCTCGATCACAATGCCCGCCGCGTTCACCACATGCGCGATCTTGGCCAACTGGTCGTCGTTCAACTCCCCTGTCCTCGTCCCGGGGTCAATCCCGGCCTGATCGAGGATCTTCTTGCTGGTGCTCCAACCAATCCCGTAAATGTAGGGAAGAGAAGCTTCGATCCGCTTCTCATTCGGGATTTCAACGCCAAGTAATCTAGCCATCGCGATATTAAAAACTTTCTTGTCCGCTGCTTTCGCCAGCCTTCAGGAGATCCCTTGCCTCGAAGAAACTCCCCCCCAACTCGGACAACCAACCGGGTCGTCAGCTTTATCACAGAAAGGCCGCCCATCAAGGGGAAAATTCTGATTCCTGATCTCATGGTTCCCCGGCGGCTCCTTCCCCTTCTTTGACCGGCTTCGAGGGAAACAACCGCGCCCTCGGCGTCAGGATCTCCGGATCTCCCTTGGTCACCAAAATCATGTGTTCAAAATGGGCCGAGGGTTTCCGGTCCAGTGTCTTGACCGTCCAGTTGTCGCTCAAGATTTCCACCCGCTTCGTCCCCAGGTTGACCATCGGCTCGATCGCCAGAATCATCCCCGCCCGCAGCTTCGGTCCTTCTCCCGGCGTTCCATGGTTCGGAATTTGCGGCGGCTCATGAAGCTTACGCCCCACGCCGTGTCCGACGAATTCCTCAACGACGGAGTAGCGGAACCCTTTGACCGTCCGCTCGATCGCCGAGCAAAGATCTCCGAGCCTCCTGCCTTCGCGCGCGTAGGCGATTCCCACGTGCAAGGACTCCTCCGTCGCCCAAAGCAACTGAAGGGTCTCCGGGTCCACCTGCCCGACCGGAACCGTCACCGCGTTATCCCCCACCCAGCCGTTCCTCACGATCCCGATGTCGATCTTGACGATGTCCCCCTCCTGAATCACCCGGCTCGCGGAGGCAATTCCATGGACGACTTCCTCGTTGATCGAAATACAGATGTGACCGGGAAACTTGCGATATTGATAGAAAGCACTGCGGCAGTTGCGCTCGCGCATCAGACCGACCGCCACCTCCTCCACTTCCAAGGTCGTGATCCCGGGCCGCACCGACTCGCTGGTCAGGCGGAGAATCTCGGCGGCCAAATGCCCCGCCTCCCGCGCCATCTCGACCTCCGGCCCTCGCCGGATATGAATCTTGCCTTCGCCCATCTCCGGAAGCCGAATCAAATCCCAAGGGCCGTCCAGGGGGCCGGACCCGATCCCCGGGCCTCACGACCACCACTCATCGGGGCCCCCGCTGCAGCACGAAATAGGTCATGCCGACGATAAATAACAAGGCGATGACCAGATACAGCCATACCATGCCCGAGCCACCGGCCGGGGCACCGGCTCCGGTACCGCCCGGACGGGTTGACCGCCCGCGGATCCGCCCTTTGCGCAGGAAGCCGTCGTAATGCCGTTGGATGAGGTGGGTTTCCACCTGCCGCATCACATCGAGAAGAACGCCGACGAGAATGAGGACACTGGTTCCTCCAAAGAACTGGGCGGCCAACGGGGGAACGCCCATCCACCGGGACATCAGGGTCGGCATCACCGCCACGAACGTAAGGAAGATGGCTCCGGCGAAGGTGAGCCGTCCCATGGTGTAATCCAGAAAATCCGCGGTCGACTTCCCGGGACGATGCCCCGGGATGTAGCCCCCGTTCTTCTTGAGGTCCTCGGCGATCTGCTGCGGCTGGAACATGGTGGCCACCCAGAAGTAGCTGAAAAAGAAGATCAGCAGAGCGGAGATCACGTAGTGCGGCCATCCATAATTCAACTCGGCCGCAAGTCGCTGCACCCAGTCAGACTCCGGAAGCACCATGGTCAGGATTTGCACCGGAAACAACAGGATCGCCTGCGCGAAGATGATCGGCATCACACCGGAGTAATTGATCTTCAGCGGAAGATATTGCGTCTGACCGCCGTAAGTCTTCCGACCGACGACCCGCTTCGCATAATGGATGGGAATGCGACGCTGCGCCTGGGTAATAGCGATCACCGCCGCGGTCACCAAAAGTAGCAGGGCGATCAAAGCCACCAGCTTGATGGGGTCCAGCGGACTCCCGGACTCCGGATTGATGAAGGTCTTCCAGACCTGCACCAACGCTCCCGGCAGACCGAAGACGATGTTGACCGTGATGATGAGGGAGGTGCCATTGCCAATGCCCCGCTCGGTGATCTGATCGCCGATCCACATCAGCAGCAAGGTGCCGGCGGTGATCGTCGAAATGGCGGTCAGGTAAAAGACCCAACTCGGATCGGGAACCAATGGCCCGAGTTTCTCCATCGAGCCGACGAACGGCCGCAAGAAGTTGTTGTTCTGGGGGGAAACGAGCGAGCGCGCCAGCATGCCGCCTTGGAAGATGCAAAGCAGGATGGTGACGAATCTTGTGTACTGGTTGATGCGAACCCTTCCACCCTCCTCGCGAGCCAGTTTGCTGAGTTGCGGCACCACGGCGGTGAGCAGCTGCATCATGATCGACGCGCTGATGTAGGGCATGATGCCCAGGGCGAACAAGGCCGCATTCTGCAAACCGCCGCCGCTGAAGACGTTGAACAAAGCAAGGATGGCAGCTCCCCCGGAGTCGTCCTTGCTCTGGTTGATCATCTCCCGGGCCGCCTGTCCCAAGACATAGCCGTTGACCCCGGGCAATGTGATGTGGGCACCCAAACGCACCACCACGATCATCACCAGGGAGAAAAGAATCCGCTGCCGAAGCTCCGGAATCTTCAGGGTATTTGTAAATGCAGAAATCATGGATGTTGCGTGGAACGAAAGCAAACCCGTCTCCGGGCCCGACCTTCAGTCACTCCCACTTTTCAGGCCTGCTTTTTCGCCTTCCGGGGCAGCTTCGCCACCGGAGCCGCCTTCTTGATCTCCACCACCTCACCTCCGGCAGCCACGATCTTCTCGCGGGCAGAGGCACTGATCTTGTCGACCTGGACGGTGAGCTTACGGGAGATTTCTCCATCTCCGAGAATCTTCACCCCGTCCCATGCCCCGCTCACCAAACCGGCGGCGCGGAGCGCTTGCTCATCAACGAGTCCACCCTCGAACTTCTCCTGGAGATCGCCGACGTTGACGATCGCATACCGGGTGGTGAACTGGGCGTTGTTGAAACCTTTCTTGGGAAGGCGACGGGCCAAGGGCATTTGCCCACCTTCAAACCCGGGACGAACCCCACCGCCGGAACGGGCCTTGTGGCCCTTGTTGCCCCGACCCGACGTCTTGCCGAGGCCGGAGCTCTCTCCTTTGCCCAAACGCTTGCGGCGGTGTTTGGCTCCCTTGTTGGGACTGAGGTTATTGAGTCTCATGGTGTAAGAATTCGGATGGAATGGAAAAAAGAGAAAAGCAGATCAGAGGGCCTGCTGGTCGGCGGTTCGCTTGCCCCGGGAGCTGTAAATCTGATCTTTGGACCGGAGTCCCTGAAGCGCCTTCAAGGTGGCCTTCACCACGTTGGCATGGTTCTTGGATCCCTGCGACTTGGCCATCACGTCCTTGATCCCGGCCGCCTCGACCACCGCCCGGACGCTTCCTCCGGCAATGATCCCCGTTCCAGGGCAGGCAGGCAATAGCAGCACCCGGCCACCGCCGTGCTCACCAATCGCCTCATGCGGGATGGTGTTCTGTCCGACCACCACCGGCCGCATCGCTTTCCGGGCCGCGTCGCTCGCCTTGCGGATGCACTCGGAAACCTCCTTGGCCTTCCCGAATCCACAGCCGACCCGACCGTTCTTGTCCCCAACCACGACCAAGGCACTGAAGCTGAAGCGACGACCGCCCTTCACGACCTTGGCGCACCGGTTGATGTGCACGACCTTCTCCAACAATTCCGACTTCTGATCGGCCGAATCATCGATGCCCATCGAACGGCTCCTGGGGTTCCCTGCTGACATAGTATGTAAAATAATGGTCTGCCGACGGCTGATTAGAATTTGAGGCCCTTCTCCCGCGCTGCATCGGCCAGCGCCTTGACCTTCCCGTGATAGCGATGCCCGCCCCGGTCGAAAACGACATCGGCGATTTTGCTGCCCGCCGCGCGGGTGGCAATGAGTTCGCCGATCTTCGCGGCGGTCTCCATGTTCGCGGCCTTCTTCTCCAACGACTTGTCGAGCGTGCTCGCGGCCACCAGCGTCCTGCCGGCGTCATCGTCGATCAACTGGGCGTAAATATTGGAGTTCGAAAAATGCACCGCCAGACGGGGGCGCTCGGCCGTGCCGCGAAGCTTGCGGCGGATTCTCCGGTGGACCCGGTTCCTGACTTCCTTGCGATTCTGATGAGCCATGACGTCTTGATTCCTTCCCTGGGTTCCTTCGGGTCAACCTTACTTGACACTCTTGCCGGCCTTGCGGCGAACATATTCATCGGAGTAACGCACTCCCTTGCCCTTGTAGGGCTCCGGCGGACGGTAGGAGCGTACCTCGGCGGCAAACTGTCCCACCTCCTGCTTGTCGATCCCGTTGATCGTGATCTTGGTGTTCTCATCCACCTTCACCTCGAGGCCGGTCGGGATCGGGTGCTTCACCGGGTGTGAATAGCCCAACTGGAGGTCGAGGAATTGTCCTTCGACCTTCGCACGATAGCCCACCCCACGGATTTCCAGCTGCCTGGTGAATCCCTTGGTCACCCCGGTGATCATGTTGGAAAGCAGGGCCCTTGCGGTGCCGTGATTGGCCCGGTGGCGACGCTGCTCACTCTCCCGGACCACGGCCAGATTGGCCCCCTCCCGATCCACGCTCACGCCCTCGGGGAGGGACAGTTGGAGCCGGCCCTTCGGTCCCTCGACGACCACGACGCGGTCCTTCCCAACCTCCACCTTGACTTTGTCTGGCACCGCAACGGGCAATTTTCCAATCCGTGACATATTCTCTTATCGTTTGAAGTCTTACCAAAGGCCACCAAAAGCCTCACCAAACCTTGGCCACCAACTCGCCTCCGATGTTCTCTTTGCGCGCCTTGTGCCCGGTCATGATTCCCTTGGAGGTGGACAAAATCGTGATCCCCATCCCTCCGAGAACCTTCGGAATTTCCTCGGCCCCGACGTATTGCCGCAATCCGGGACGGCTGATCCGCTTCAGATCGGTCAGCACCGGGGCACCGTCGACGTATTTCGCCTTGCACCGGATCTCGGGGAAATGGCCGGTGGTGTCCACCTCGTAATTCCAAAGATAGCCTTCCTCCTTCAAAATTCGGGCGATCTCCGCCTTGATCTTGGAGTAGGGCGCCGTGAATTCCTCCTTGCGGGCACGGCTCGCATTCTTGAAGCGGGTGAGGAAATCGGCGATTGGGTCTGTCAGGGCACTCATTTCAAAGACTTGATATCAGGGATGGGTTATGCGGCGGCTGGGGCTTCTGCTGCCTCGGCCTTCTTGCCTTCCACCTTCCGGAAGGGCATGCCCATATGGCGGAGCAATTCACGGGCTTCGTCGTCCGTGTTGGCGGAGGTCACGATCGAGATATCGAACCCGGTCGTTCTCTTCACCTTGTCGAGTTCGATCTCGGGGAAAATCGTCTGGTCCTGGATCCCCAGAGTGTAGTTGCCCCGTCCATCGAAACTCTTGGGGGAAACCCCGCGGAAGTCGCGGATGGTCGGAATCGCGATCCTCATGAGACGCTCGAGGAACTCATACATCCGGGTTCCCCGGAGGGTGACCTTGATGCCGATCACTTCGTTCTGCCGGAGCTTGAAGTTGGAAATCGCGTTCTTCGCCCGGGTCTGCACGGGACGCTGGCCGGTGATCAACCCGATCTCACGAGCCACCTCCTCGGCGGCCGCCTTGCGATCCTCGGCCTTCCCGATGCCGCTGTTGATCACAACCTTTTCGATCCGGGGGATCTCCATCACGTTCCCATAAGCGAACTTCGCCTTCAGGGCCGGTACCACCACTTGGCGGTAATGCATCTTCAAATTCGGTTCCATTTCAGTGAGGATGTTGGGCTAGGGGTCCGCGACTCAGGAATTGCCCTTCGCGTCGAGGCGCCGCACGTTGGAAATATGGATGGGCCCCTCGCGCTCGATGATGGCCCCCTCCGGATGCTCCTGAGACTTGCGTGCATGCTTCTTGATCATGCGCACGCCCTCCACAATGACCTGCTGCTTCGCCGGAAACACCTGAAGCACCTTGCCGGTGGCGCCACGGTGGTTGCCGGAAATGACCTCAACGTCATCGTTCTTGGCAACGTGGGTTTTGATACGACTGCGTTTCATGGGAAAGAATGTTGCTTAGAGGACCTCGGGAGCGAGCGAGACGATTTTCATGAAGTTCTGATCCCGCAACTCCCGGGCCACCGGGCCGAAAATCCGAGTCCCCTTCGGCTCCCGGTTGTTGTCGATGATCACCACCGCGTTGCTGTCGAAGCGAAGGACAGACCCATCCGGACGCCGGATCGGGGACTTAGTCCGGACGACGACGGCCTTGGCCACATCACCCTTCTTGACGTTCGCCGTGGGGGTGCTCTCCCGGATGTGAATCGTAATGATGTCACCCACCCCGGCGTGCCTGGTGCGTTTGCCGATCACCCCGATCATCTTGGCAACCCGTGCTCCGGTGTTGTCCGCCACGTCGAGGCTGCTTTCCATCTGAACCATTGCAGTCTCCTTCCTCTCGTTCGTTAAGATTGTTTGATCAAAAATACCCGTGGGCCCCAACTCAATCAGTGAGCCAACACCTGAACCAGCTTCCAGCACTTGGTCTTGCTCAGGGGAATCGTTTCTTCGATGAGAACCTTGTCCCCTTGCTTGGCCGCCCCATCCTCGTCATGGACGTAGAACTTCTTGGAACGTCGGACGATCTTGCCGAACTGCGGGTGCGGCACCCGACGTTCCACGTTGACCACGATGGTCTTGGTCATCTTGTCGGACACCACGACACCGACCCGGGTCTTGCGGTTGCGCTTCTCTTCGGCGGAACCTGCCACCGTTTCTGGACTTTCTTGGCTCATCGTATCTGGTTCGTTGCTCAATGCGTCCCGGCCTGCTTGTGCCGGCTGGTGAGGATCGTCTCGATCCTCGCGACTTCCCGGCGGTTGTTGCGAAGCAGGGCGGTGTTCTCGAGTTGCCCGCTCTGCTGCTGGATCCGCAGATTCAGGCTCTCATGCTTGAGGTCCCGGCGCCTCGCACCGAGTTCCTCGTTGGTCAATTCCTTGAGTTCCTTGATTTTCTTCACTCTTCGATCTCCATCAGTTGAGGTTGCCGATCAATGGCGGGCCACGAAACGGGTGGGGATCCCGAGCTTGTTGGCCGCCAGCCGCATCGCTTCGCGAGCCTGGGACTCCGGAACACCGGCCACTTCAAACAGCATGATTCCCGGGCGAACCACCGCGACCCACTTTTCCACGGCGCCCTTGCCCTTACCCATCCGGGTTTCCGGCGGCCGCTGGGTCACCGATTTGTGCGGGAACACCCGGATCCAGACCTTCCCCTTCCTCTTCAGGAAGCGGTTGATCGCAATCCGGCAAGCCTCGATCTGGTTGTTGGTCACCCAGTCCCGGCCAATCGACTGCAGCCCGAAGTCACCGTAAGACACGCGAGTGCCACGCTCCGGAGTGCCGGCTCGGCTCCCGCGGTGGCTCTTGCGATACTTCACTTTTCTCGGCATCAATGCCATAATCGTCTCCTTTGAAAAATCTCCGATTGATCCGGTTCAGCCTTCGCCTCACCGAGAGTATTTAGCCCTCGCTCTCCACGCGCGGTGCACCGCCTCCGCCGCCGCCGCCGCCATAAGAACGACGATCGGGCCCCGGACGCCGCTCACCACCTCCCCTTCGCTCCCGCTGTCCACCGCCGGGCCGGGCGGCCCTCGCTTTTTCGGAATCGGGGTTCCGGTTGATCCAACACTTCACGCCAATGATTCCATACACCGTGGAAGCCTCGGCAAATCCGTAATCGATCGGCACACGAAGCGTTTGCAGAGGCACCTTGCCCTCCTTATACCACTCCGCCCGAGCAATGTCAGCACCGCCCAACCGTCCCGCACAACGGATCCGGATGCCGTCGGCGCCGAAATCCATTGCGGTCTGGAGAGCGCGCTTCATCGCGCGGCGGAAAGAAATACGCTTTTCCAACTGGGATGCAACTCCTTCCGCGACCAATTGTGCATCGGTCTCCGGCTGTTTGATCTCCACGATGTCGATCTTGACCTGCTTGCCCCCGCACATTTCCGAAACGGTGGCCGTGACCCCTTCGATCTCGGCCCCTTTGCGACCGATCACCAAGCCCGGCCGGGCGCTGTAAAGAGTGACCCGCACGCTGTTCCAAGCCCGCTCGATGACGATCCTCGCCACCGCAGCGAACTGAAGCTTTGATTTCAGGTATTCCCTGACCATGAGATCGCTGTGCAACATGGAGGCATACTCGCCCCTCGGTGCATACCACTTCGAATGCCAGTCCTTGCTGACCGCGAGCCGAAACCCGATTGGATTAACCTTCTGTCCCATAACGCAACGCCTTTGAGTTTTTGATTTGTTTCGATTCCCGGTTCATTTCGCCGACGACTCGGAAGCTTCGCCCGAACCCGCCTCCGGCGCTTCGTCCCCACCGCTCTGAGGCGCGGTCTTCGCCACCTTCTTCTTGGCCGGCCTGGCCTCCTGGGTGCGCTCCCTGCGAGCAGAAGCCTCGCCGCCCTCGTCGGTCAGCACGATGAAGATATGGCTGGTGCGCTTCCGGATCGGGGAAGCTCCCCCCCGTGCCGCGGGGCTCCAGCGCTTCAGGGCCGGTCCCTCGTTGACGGTGGCCGACTTCACCACCAGGAGATCGGCACTGATGTCATGATTGGCTTCCGCATTCGCGATGGCCGACTTCAAGGTCTTGCCAATCAAATACGCCGCCTTTTTCGGCGTGAAACGAATGACATCCAAGGCGTCGGATACCGCCATGCCGGTTACCTCGCGGGCCACGTCACGCGCCTTGAGCGCTGAAATACGGGCGTATCTGTGTGTTGCTCTGATTTCCATCTCGGTTTCCAAATCAAAAGTTCATCCAGCCATCCTTACAGGTCCGAGCCCGCAATGGTCCGCGGCTCGACCCGGTCCCGGACTTCCACCCGGTCCCCTTCTCGAAAATACTCCTCCACCAACGCGCCGGAAACAGTGTCCCTCACGTCCACGACCATCGCGGTGCCCACGACCCGATCCTTGCGGACGATGTTCAAAGGCATCCCCACCCTGATCCCGTTGCGGCTGCCGATATCGATCACGGCCAATCTCAGCTCCGACTTGAAACCGACGACATGTCCATCCCCCAGGTTGGCACTGCCACCCGTTTCCCCAACCACCGAGTCCAAAGTAGAGCGGCGCACCTGCCCCAACCCAAGAACCTCATCCGCGCGGCGAAGCTCCGCCTCAAGCCGGAGGCGCACGTCAGGACTCGTGCTGCTCGAAGCCTTGAGGTAATCCATCACCGCCTCGCTCAATCGCATCATCTGCTCCTGAGACTCTTCGGTCCGCTCCAAATAATGCTGGCGCTCCCGCACCGCCTTGATCATGCGGTCTTCAAGGGCCCGGTCTGAACGGATCGTGGCCAGCCCCAGCGACTCCACCCGGACCAAGAGATCACGATACCGCACCCGATACTGCTCCGCCTCTTGGTTGGCGGCCGCAAGCGAGGCAGCCAAGGTGCCTTGCCCGGCGTCCCCGCCCGGACCCGCATTGGCCAATTGCTTCTCGAGTGCCTCAATCCGGCGGTGGGCCGTCTCCAAGGCGAACTGCAACTCTTCGATCAACAAATCCGCACCGGGTGCGGTCACTGCTTCCCCGGCCCCCAGTTGGACCGCCCCCGGCAAAAGTCCGGCAACCACACACAACCCGGCGCAAGCGCGGGCGAGCAGGGCAGCGGAAGGTTGCAGGGTGGGTTTCATGAAATTCTGAGGATGGGACGGTCGGCGGAAGAAATGTTCAGCCCTTGATCTTCGGGTTGTGTCCACTATGACCGACGAATTTCCGGGTCGGGGAGAATTCACCGAGCTTGTGGCCCACCATGTTTTCCGAGACGAAAACGCTAATGAACTCGCGTCCGTTGTGAACGAGAAACGTGTGACCGACGAAGTCCGGGATGACCATGGAGCGGCGGGACCACGTCTTGATGGGACGCTTCTTGCCGGACTCGTTCATGGCGTCAACCTTGTCGAGCAACTTCATGTCCACGAAAGGACCCTTTTTGAGTGATCTAGGCATCTGGGATCAGAGTGATTGGCTTGATGAATGGTTACTTTTTGGCCGTCCGGCGCTCCACGATGAACCGGGTGCCTGGCTTCTTCCGCTTGCGTGTCTTGAGCCCCTTCGGATGTCCCCACGGACTCTTCAGGTGCTGGCGGCCACCACCTGACTTGCTCTTTCCTTCCCCACCACCGTTCGGGTGATCGACCGGGTTCATCGCCATCCCGCGGACCGTGGGTCTGACCCCCAGCCAGCGCGTCCGTCCCGCCTTGGCCGAACTCTCGTTCATGTGCTCCGCGTTTCCGACCACGCCGATGGTGGCGTAGCAACGGGCGTTGATCCGACGGGATTCCCCGGAGGGCAGCCGAACCAAAGCGTATTGCCCGTCCGTATTGGTGAGAACCGCCGCTTGCCCCGCGCTGCGCGCCACCTTGGCTCCGCGACCAGGCGTCAGTTCGACACAATGGATCGAAGTGGTCGGCGGAATCCGGTCCAAAGGAAGGCAATTGCCCACTTTCGGAGGCGCGTTCTCTCCCGACTGCACCTTGTCACCGACCCCAAGCTTGCCGGGCGCCAGAATGTAAGTCTTCTCGCCATCCGCGTATTGCAACAGGGCAATCCGGGCGCTCCGGTTGGGATCGTACTCGATCGACATCACCGTGGCGACATCGCCATGGCGACGGCGCTTGAAATCGATGATCCGATACTTGCGTTTGTGACCCCCGCCCATGTGGCGGCAAGTGATCCGTCCATGGTTGTTGCGGCCACCGGACTTCTTGAGAGGCGCGGTAAGGCTCTTCTCGGGCTTCTTCTTGGTGATCTCCTCAAAGCTCGGCAACTCTTTGTAGCGGCTCGAGGGAGTGAAGGGACGGTAATCTTTCAATGCCATGACAGCTTTCTGTTTGGGTCTCTAGTGCGGGCTTCCGGTTACACCAACTCGATCGTCTCACCTTCGGCGAGCCGGACGATCGCCTTCTTCCAATGGGCCGTGCGTCCGAAGTCGGCACGCCTTTCGCGCTTCTTCTTGCCGCGGTAGTTCGCTGTGCGGACCGCCACGACCTTCTTCCCGAAAAGCTGTTCGACAGCCTGCTTGATCTCCAACTTGTTCGCGCGCCGGTCCACCCGGAAAACGAACTCATTGTTGATCTCGCCCAGCAATGTCGCCTTTTCGCTGAGGCGGATGGTCTTGATGACTTGAAACAGGTCTTTCATGTGATTCTCACTCGGTTGCAGCTTCGGCCGGGCGCTCGGACAGGACGCCCTTGGTCCGTCCGGCGAGAACCCCTAGGCCATTCTCGGTGACAACGATCTTGTCGTAATACAGCAGGTGCTCGACGTTCACCTCCTCGGGCGACATCAACAGCAAGGGTTGGACGTTGCGCGCGGCCCGGAACGTCACTTCGTCGAAGTTCCCGATGAAGAGCACCTTCCTCGCGTCGGTGATTTTGGAAATCGCGGCCACTACGTTTTTGGTCTTGCCATCCGCAATGGCCAGCGGCTCGCTCAACAATACATCGCCAGCCTCGATCCGAGCGGTCAGCGCCCGGGCGAAAGCGAGACGACGCACCTTCTTCGGAACGTCCTTCGAGTAGTCGCGCGGCCTCGGGCCGAAGACGACACCGCCTCCCCGGTGAAGGGGCGAGGCGTTCCCTCCGCGCCGGGCGTTTCCGGTCCCTTTCTGCCGGTAGGGCTTCTTGCCCGAGGCCTTCACCTCTCCGCGCGTCTTGGCGCAGGCGGTTCCGGAACGACGGTTCGCGGCGAAGGCGACGACCAGATCGTGCACGGCTTGCCCGCCCCGTCCGTCCGCGATGGTCACGATGCCAGCCTTGCCGGCATCCTCAATGGAAAAAACATGTGCCATGGTTGCTTTTGAATCAGGTTACAGACAAACTCAGGCTGCGGGAGCCTCTCCGCCGGGTTTCTTGATGGCCGGCCGGATGATCACATAACCACCCTTCGCTCCGGGCACCGCGCCGCTCACCAAAATGACGTTGTCGTCCGGACGGGTCTGCACCACCCGGAGATTCTGGACCGTCTTGCGATCATTCCCGTGCTGTCCCGGCATCCGCATGTTCTTCCACACCCGGCCAGGAGTCGTGCCCGCTCCCACCGATCCGGTCCGGCGGTGCATCATCGATCCGTGCGACATCGGAAGACCTCCGAAGTTGTAGCGCTTGTAGACCCCTTGGAAACCCTTGCCCTTCGAAGTGCCGATGACATCGACCCATTGGCCGGGCTGGAAAACGCCCACCCCGGGGTGCTCCCCCTCGGGAAGCGATTCCCCCTCTTCGAAGCGGAATTCGCGGACCATCTTCTTCGGGTTCGCGCCATGCTTCTCGAAATGTTTCGCCACCGGCTTCGTCAACCGTTGCGGCTTCTGGGCATCAAACCCAATCTGCACGGCTTCGTAACCATCCGTCTCCGCGCTCTTGCGCTGGACGAACTCGTTGCCACTCACGTCGATCACCGTCACGGCAACAGCCTTGCCGCTGTCGTCGAAAACGCGAGTCATCCCGATCTTTTTGCCAATCAATCCCAAGCTCATGAAAATTCTCCGGTTGGATGCTGCCTCAGATGATGATCTTGATGTCGACCCCGGCAGGCAAGTTGAGTTTCTTCAATTCATCCACCGTGCGCGCGGTGGGGTTCACGATATCCAGCAAACGCTTGTGCGTGCGCATCTCAAACTGTTCGGCGCTCTTCTTGTTGACGTGGGGCGACCGGTTCACGCTGAATTTTTCGATCCGGGTGGGCAGCGGAATGGGACCGGCAACCAACGCGCCGGTGCGTTTGGCGGTTTCCACGATATCCCCGGCACTCTTGTCCAAGAGTCGGTGATCGTAGGCGTTGAGCCGGATTCTGATGCGTTGTTTTTGCATGGACGATAGTTGGAAATTTCAGGTGCGCTCAGCGATAATCCGTTCCACCAGCGCCGGCGGAACCTCTTCAAAACGGGCGGGCTGCATCGAATAGGAGGCCCGTCCGCTCGAGAGCGTGCGGACATCCGTCGCGTAGCCGAAAACCTCCGAAAGCGGAACGTCGGCCCGGATGGCACTCACGTTCCCCCGGGACTCAATGGAAAGAATGCGCCCCCTCCGTCGGCTCAAGTCCCCCATGATATCCCCTTGAAATTCATCCGGGGTGGTCACTTCCAGAGCCATGACCGGTTCCAGAAGCGAAGGCTCCCCATGGCGGAAGGCTTCTTTCATCGCAAAAATCGCGGCCATCTTGAAGGCGGCCTCACTGGAATCCACGTCATGGCTGGACCCACCGAGCAGATCGACGTGGAGATCCACCACCGGATATCCCGCGATGACCCCGTTCGTTGTGGCCTCTTGGATCCCGGAAAAACAGGCGTTGATGAACTCCTTGGGAATCTCCCCTCCGACCACCTTGCTCTCGCGGGTGAGCCCATGCCCCCGCTCGCAGGGCGTCACCTTCAGGATGACGTGGCCATACTGCCCCTTACCCCCGCTCTGCTTGATCAACTTGCCCTCGCCATCAGCCGGCCGGGTCAGTGTCTCCCGATAAGCGATCTGGGGCTTGCCTGCATTGGTGGCCACTTTGAATTCACGAAGCATCCGGTCCCGGATCACCTCAAGATGCAATTCTCCCATGCCGGAAATGATGGTCTGCCCGGTATCGTCATCGGTCCGCACCATGAACGTCGGGTCCTCATCGCGGAGACGCTGCAAAGCGGTCGCCATCTTGTCCTGGTCAGCGGTCGACCGGACCTCGAGCGCCATCGAAATCACCGGCTCCGGGAACGACGGAGGCTCAAGCAGGATGGGGAAGGACGCATCACAAAGGGTATCCCCGGTCGTCACATTCTTGACCCCGACCATCGCCGCGATGTCGCCGCAATAGGCGACATCAATGTCCTGATGCTCGTTCGCCTGGATCTGGATGAGTCGCCCGACCCGCTCCTTCTTTCCGGTCCGCGGGTTCAACAGCTGATCCCCCCGGCTGATCATTCCGGAATAAACCCGGAAGAAGACCAATTTGCCGACATACTTGTCCGACCACAACTTGAAGGCGAGCGAGCAAGCCTTGGCATGATCACTGGGAACGACCTCGATTAGCTTCTCATGATCTTCGACATCATGCCCCTGGGCCGGCGGCAGATCGACAGGGCTCGGCAGATAGTCCACCACCGCGTCAAGAAGCCCTTGGACTCCTTTGTTCTTGAACGCCGAACCTCCGGCGACAGGGACCACCCGCCCGGCAATGGTCTGCCTACGGAGCGCTTCCTTCAAATCCTCGACCCCAATCGACTCTTCCGCAAGAAACCGGAGACCCAGTTCCTCATCCAGATCGATGAGGGACTCCTTCAAAAACTCGAACGCTCCTTCGACCATACGCATATCACCGGAGGGGATTTCCGTGATCCGGTAGGTCGAACCGCAATCGCCGCTTTCCGTATAGACAATCGCCTTCCGATTGAGCACGTCATACTGACCCTGCAAAGCCTCCTCGGCCCCGATCGGGATCAGGATCGGCACCGCCACCGCCCCGAGCTTTTCCCGGATATCCGCCAAGACGAATTCGAAATCCGCTCCAACCCGATCCATCTTGTTGATGAACGCAATCCGGGGCACCCGATACTTCTCCGCTTGCCGCCACACCGTCTCAGACTGGGGCTGCACTCCGGCGACCCCGCAGAAGACGGCAATCACCCCGTCAAGCACGCGCAAAGAGCGCTCAACCTCGGCAGTGAAATCCACGTGACCCGGGGTGTCGATGATGTTCACCCGGATTGGCTGCCCATCCCGGAGCTTGACCATGCCCGGCTCGACCCGCTGGGTCCACTCGCACGTCACCGCCGCAGCCGTGATAGTGATCCCACGCTCCCTCTCCTGCTCCATCCAATCCGTCGTCGCCGCCCCTTCGTGAACTTCGCCCATCCGGTGAATCAACCCGGTGTAGAACAAGATCCGCTCGGTCAACGTCGTCTTCCCCGCGTCAATGTGCGCCGCAATCCCAATATTCCGCGTCCTCTCGAGCGGACGTTTCCGCGCGGGATGATTGGGATTCCCCAGCAGGGGAGCTGACGCAAGAACGGTCATTGGGGTGAGTCGGCGGCAATCGTCGGGACAGGGGCCAAGGTTTACCAGCGGAAGTGGGCAAAGGCACGGTTGGCCTGCGCCATCTTGTGCGTCTCATCCCTCTTCCGAATGACACTACCGGTGTTGGCAGCGGCATCGCGGAGCTCGTTGGAAAGGGCAACATGCATCGGAGTGCCTTTGCGCTTGCGGGCAGCGGTAACCATCCAACGCATGGCCAGAGATTCCTGACGCTCACCGGTCACCTCAAGGGGAACCTGGTAGGTGGCCCCACCAACCCGGCGACTCTTGACCTCGACCCGCGGCTTGGCGTTCTCGATGGCCCGGTTGATCGCCTCAAGAGGATCGACCGACTCGGCCCCTTGGTTCACCCGATCGATCGCCGCATACACGATGCGTTCAGCAGTGGACTTCTTGCCGTCCCTCATCACCTTGCTGATGAGCCGAGCCACCAAAGGGCTCTCGTAACGCGCGTCGGAATAATCCGGCTTAGCGTAAGTTCTTTTTCTTCGAGACATAGGATAATTTCAATCAATAAAACTTTCGTATCATCGAAGAGGAAACTGGTATTCCGGGGAAGACCCGCAGGAAAACCTATTTCGCCTTCGTTGCCTTGGGTCGCTTCGCCCCATACTTGGAACGACTCTTGCGACGCTTGTCGACTCCCAGACAGTCGAGCGCCCCGCGGACAATGTGGTAGCGAACCCCCGGAAGGTCCTTCACCCGGCCGCCACGGACCAGAACGATGGAGTGCTCCTGAAGGTTATGCCCCTCCCCCCCAATGTAGGCAATCACCTCAAACCCGTTGGTGAGGCGAACCTTGGCCACTTTCCGCAGAGCCGAGTTCGGCTTCTTCGGCGTCCGGGTCATCACTTGCAAACAGACACCACGACGTTGGGGGCAACTCGACAGAGCGGGAGCCTTGCTCTTGTCCGCCTTATCTTGACGACCTTTCCTGACGAGCTGGTTGATGGTTGGCATACGAAAAATGGCTTGGAATCGAAATCCGTCTTGAATCCGGCGAGTGCTCTCCCACCTCCGACCCCCCGCCCGTCTGCCGAGAGTCTTTTGGAGCGTCGCTTTCGGGCGACCTCTCTTCAACTCTCAGTCGTGGTCCGGGTGCGGCATCGCGAACTGGAAAAGGGCGGGCAGTATATTGGCCGAATCCTTCCGTGCAACCGCTAAACCGCAAAATTTGTGTTTTTGTTGCCCTGATCCTTTCCGGGAGGGGCAGGCCCTTCAGGATGGAAAATTCGATCCCAAAGCGCGCCCCATCCAATTCCCGCCATTGACCAGTCGCGGATCAGGGCTTGGATTGGCGCACCATGTCTCTCCCATTCGTCGTCGCCCTCGCCCCCGCGGCCCCGGAATCGTTCGCCCCTCTGGCCGGGCTCGCCGAGGTCCGCTTTCCCGGGGACTCCACCCAATTCGGGGAGGAACAGATCCGCCGTTTTCAAAAGGAACATCCCGTGTCCGGGTTGATCGTGCCCGGTGAATTCCCCATCGTTCCCGCACTGCTGGAGGATCTTCCGGACCTTCAGGTCATTGCCAACACCGCGGCCGGATACAACAATCTGCCGCTCGCCGAGCTGAGCCGCCGGCGCATCTGGGGAACCAATACCCCCGACGCCTTCACCGCGGCCACCGCGGATGCCACCTTGGGGCTGATTCTGGCCCTGGCCCGGGGAATCGCCGCCGGCGACGCCTATGTCCGCACCGGTCGATGGGAACAGGAGGGGCCTCAGGGCGACCGATGGTCCGGGATGGGTTTGAGCGGAAAAACCCTGGGCATCATCGGTTTCGGCAAGATCGGCCAGGCCGTGGCCCGGCGCGCGGAGGCGTTCGGCATGACGGTGATCTTCCACCGCAGGGGGGCCACCGGAGATTCCCGGCAGCGGGATTTCGCACGGTTGTTGGAGGAATCCGACGTGGTGGTGGTTCTGGTCCCGCTCAGCGCGGAGACCCGGCATTTGATCGACGCGCGCGCCTTCGATCTGATGAGACCCGGGACCCGGTTTGTCAACGTGAGCCGCGGCCCCGTGGTGAACGAGCAGGACCTCGTCGACGCCTTGCAAAGCGGCCGGCTCGCAGGAGCGGCGCTCGACGTGTTCGAAGCGGAACCAAAGGTGCACCCGGCTTTGCTCGGCATGAAGCAGGTGGTCTTGACCCCGCACCTCGGAGGAGCCACGCGGGAGGCGCGACACCAGGCCCGCATCGAAGCGGCGACCAACGTGGCGGCGGCCCTTCTCGGCCGCAGACCGCCGGGCGCCCTCAATCAGTTCGATTGAACGTAAGATTTTTGAACTCCTTTCTCGACAACCCACGGAATCTCCATACGTTCGACAGAACATATGGAGAACCTCGCCGCCCATCGGGCCATTGCCTTACGCGCTTTGCTTCGGGAACGTTTTCCCTCGGCTCATGCCGACCTTCCGGGCCTCGCTGACCTCCCTCCCTCCACCCCCACGACGGCCGGATCCCGCCTGCCCGTTCAGGCCCCCGTGACCGTCGCGTTCTCACCGGGCGAAATTCAGGAAGTGGTCGCGGAACGCCCCGGATGCGGCAGCGCCCTCCTCCTTGGCGAACTTCTGGCCCGCGCCGAAGCCGGAGGCCGGACACTCACCCTGGTGGATGGAAAAGACAGTTTCGATCCCGATTCCTTCGGCCCCAGCCTCTGCCGCCGGATGCTTTGGCTCCGATGCCGGGACGCGGAGCAGGCCATGCAAGCGACTGATCTGCTGCTGAGGGACGGCAACCTTCCGGAGATCGTGCTGGACCTGCAACTCAATCCATTCCCCGAGATCCGCTCGTTCGCCCCGAATGTTTGGCACCGCTTTCGCGCGCTGTCGGAACAGGCCGGCACCGGACTGCTCGTCATAACCACCTCCCCTCTCGTGGTCAGCGCGCACCGCCGCTTTGCTCTGCGCCCCCTCGCAGGAGCCCCCGATTGGGAAAGCACGCGAAACGATTTCTCCGAACGGTTGAGCCCCGTGCCGCTGCGGCAAAGGTCACTCCGCGGCGCCATGCAGGGATGACCTGAACGTCATGAACCCGGATGGACCTTTCGCCATGAGCAGCCTCGCCACCAAGCCGGGCCCGCGTTCCCCGGAGAAATCCTTCGGGCGGTCCCGAAGCAGGGCCGCCGTCTCCTGAACACCCCCGGGTTTCGAGATCATGTTCGCGACGTTTCACCTCCCGGACTTCCACCTTCAGGCGCAACTACGGCTCCGGCCGGAGTGGCGTGGGTTGCCCGTCGCCCTTTTGGAGGGGATTCAAGGAGGTGCGGCCGGGGAGAGAGGGAAATCCCGTGTCTTTCAACTGACCCGTGAGGCAAGACTTCACGGGGTGAGTCCCGGAATGACCGCGACCCGGGCCCAAGCCAGATGTCCGCATCTTCTCCTGATCCACCGCCAGCCGGAAGACGAGGAATCAGCACGGGAAGCGCTTTGGGATTGCACGGCGGGAGTGTCCCGGGATTTCGAGGCTTCCGGACCTGGACTGGTAACCCTCGATCTGCACGGAGTGCGTCAAGACCACCGGCAACTGGCGATCGATCGCATCGATTGGTTAAAATCGCTCGGCTTGGCGGCACGGGCCGGATTGGCGGAGAATCCGGATCTGGCCTTTTTGGCGGCCCGGCTGGCGGATCCGGTGCTGCAGTTCAACGGTCCCCCGGGCCAGATTCACGAGCGATTGGCCCCGCTTCCTGTCACCGTCTTGCAACCATTGCCGGAGTGGCTCGGGCTTTTCCAGCTCTGGGGCATTCACACCGTCGGTGATCTCGGCGCTCTCCCACGCCATGAACTGGTGGAGCGCCTCGGCCCGGGCGCCGGACGCTGCTGGGACCAGGCCCATGGCTGTTCCCGGCGGTTGCTGCGCTTGGTGCGCGCTCCCGAAGTGTATCAGGAATCCACCGACTTGGAAATCCCCACCGATTCCACCGAGCCCCTGCTCTTCTGGCTACGCCGCTTTCTGGATCGGATTTGCGCCCGCCTGACGGCAGCCCATCTGGCGGCGGGATCGATGGAATTAGTCCTCACCCTGGAGAGTTCCCCGAGCCACCGCCGCATGTTTCGAATTCCCGAACCGGTGCGCGAAGTGGAAATTCTTCTCCGCATTCTTCAGACCCATCTGGAACGGTTCACCGCCCCGTCGCCGGTTGTTGCCGTGGCTCTGGAAGCATTTCCCACCCGCGTGGTCAGCGGCCAAGCCAATCTCTTCACCCGATCATGGAAAGATCCCAATCGCTTGGCGGACACACTGGCCCGCGTGGAAGCCTTGCTCGGCGCAGAGCGAATGGGAACCCCTCGAAGCGGAATATCCCATCGCCCCGACAGCTTTCAAATGCACCCGTTTTCGTTGGATGCCCCCCCGGAATCCGTTCATCTTCCAAGACAAGTCCCGGTTCCCGGGGACCGCGTGCCCTCCGGCCCTCCGTTGCGCCGCTTCCGACCGCGCCGACCAGTCGTGGTGAAAACAGCGGTTGGCCAGGGTTGCCGCCGGCCGGATGCCATTCTCAGCGGCCCTCTCAAGGGGAGCCTATCCGCGCAAAACGGTCCTTGGACCACTTCGGGCGACTGGTGGCGGGAGGCGGATTGGCAACGGGCGGAATGGGATGTCCGCCACGAATCCGGAGCCTGCTACCGATTGGTCCTTGAACGAGAAAAATGGTTTGTCGAAGGACTTTACGACTGATCGGTCAAGGGCTGGAAAGACGAGCGCCCGCCGACCGGGAATCGATCGACGGGCGGAAAGCGGGGTTGAGACCTACCCGGGCAGGCCCGGAGGCGATCCCTGCGGATCACGAATAAGCGGCTTGAGCCCCCTTGAGATTGCGTTTCTTGATCCACGGCATGCGATCACGAAGACGCTTGCCGACTTTCTCGATGTCATGGGCCTCGCCCGCTTTGCGCAAGGCGTTGAAGTTTTCGCATCCCGACTGGTATTCTTCCATCCACTCCTTGGCGAAGGCGCCACTCTGGATTCGCTTGAGAGCCTTTTCCATGCGCTTCTTCACCGAGGCATCGATGATCTTGGGACCCACGGTGAGATCTCCGTATTCGGCCGTCTCGGAGATCGAGAAACGCATGCCGCCGATCCCGGACTCGTTGATGAGATCGACAATCAGTTTCATCTCGTGGAGACACTCGAAGTAGGCCATTTCAGGCTGATACCCAGCCTCCACGAGCACTTCGAAGCCAGCCGTGATCAAAGCGGTAACACCGCCACAAAGAACGGTCTGCTCACCGAAAAGATCGGTCTCGGTTTCCTCCTTGAAATCCGTCTCGAAAACGCCGGCCCGGGTGCCTCCGATGCCCTTGGCCCAAGCCAAGGCGATCTTCTTGGCGTCTTTGCCGGGATTCTGATGGATGGCAATCAGGCTCGGAACTCCCTTGCCCTCGAGATATTGGCTGCGGACCGTGTGTCCTGGTCCCTTGGGGGCGACCATGATGACATTGACAAAGTCGGGAGCCTTGACGAAACCGAAATGCACGGCAAAGCCATGGCTGAAGAGCAACGTCTGCCCGGGCCGGAGGTGCGGTTCCACATCCGCGGCGAAAATGGACGGGATCTTCGTATCGGGCACCGCCATGAAAATGACATCCGCCTTTTTCACGGCTTCCGCCGCGTCGTAAACTTCGAAGCCACGCTCCTTGGCGACTTCGACCGATTTGCTTTTCGGATAAAGACCGATGATGACTTTGACGCCGCTGTCCTTGAGATTCAGGGCGTGGGCATGGCCTTGAGAGCCGAAGCCAATGACGGCGCAGGTCTTTCCGCTGAGCACTTCCAGATCCGCGTCTTTGTCCGTGTAGATTTTCGCTGCCATATCTTCCTGGGTAATTGATTCCAGCCTGTGGGAAAATGAGGGCCCATCCTTGCCGCGAACCCAAAAACGGTCAACCAATTAACCCGCATTTCTCGCCGGACCTCAACGGCGGCGGCAGAGCTCGACCACCGCTTTCACCAATCCAGGGATGTCGTATTCCCCGGCTTCGATGTCCACCTGCAAGCCGTGTTCCTCAAGTGTTTGGGAAGTGATCGGGCCGATCGAGGCCACCTTCATGCCATCCGGCCAAGGCAGCCGGAGATCGAGAAAATGCTCGACGGTGGACGAACTGGTGAAGGTGATCACATCGGCTCCCTCCGTCCGGAACCGCTCCACCGCGCCGGTCCGGTCGGTGGTTTCAGGCACCGTCCGGTAAGCAATGGCCTCGTCGAGGATCACGCCCCGATCCGTGAGGGCCTTGGAAAGAACTTCCCGCGTTTCCTCCGCCTTGACCCAGAGCATTTTGAAGCTGGAGAGATCCCCGATTTCTTCAACGAGAGCCTCCACGAGACCTTCCGCGACCGATTTTTTGGGAATGAGATCCACGCCGATGCGATATTCCTTGATCTTGGCCGCGGTGCCGGGACCCATGGCGGCGATCTTGACTCCGCCGATCGAGCGGGCGTCCTCGTAAATCTTGTAGAAAAGTTCGAAGAAAGCCTCCACTCCGTTCGGGCTGGTGAAAAGGATCCAATCGTAGGTGTGGGCGTCGAGAATGAGTTCACCGAAACCCAATTGATCAAGGGCCGGATCAATCCGGATGGTGGGTAGCTCGAAGACGTCGGCCCCGAGGTCCGCAAGTTGCTTGCTGAGGACGCCGGCCTGCTTGCGCGTCCGGGTCACCACGATCCTTTTCCCGAACAACGGTTTGCTCTCGAACCAATTCAGTTCGTCCCGCCGGTTCACGACGTCCCCGAAAACGGCCACCGCCGGAGCCTGAAAGCCCGAGGACTCAACCTTCCCCGCGATATCGGCCAGGGTCCCACTCAGTGTTTGTTGACGGCCCGTGGTCGCCCACCTCACGAGAGCGACCGGGGTCTCCGGTTTCATGCCTTCCTGCAGGAGGGCGTCGGTGATCGACCGCATGCGCTCGACGCCCATCAACATGACTTTGGTGCCATCCGCTTCGGCGAGTTTCCGGAAATCGAGCGAGGACTCCGTCTTGGTGGGATCTTCATGCCCGGTGAAGACCGTCAATTGGCTGCAATGTTCCCGGTGCGTCACCGGGATCCCCGCATACATCGGCCCGGCAATGGCCGAAGAAATCCCCGGCACAATCTCGAAGGGAATCCCGGCGGCGTGCAGCTCCGCCCCCTCCTCCCCCCCACGGCCGAAGATCATGGGATCGCCACCTTTCAACCGGCAAACCGTTTTCCCGGCCATGGCGCGCTCGACCAACAACTCGTTGATCCCGCCCTGGGGAAGCGTGTGCGCCTTGGCTTTCTTGCCGACGTAAATCAACTCCGCATCCGTTCGGGTCCACTCCAGCATCCGGGGATTGGAAAGGTAGTCGTAAATGACCACGTCGGCTTTTTCCAGGCACTCCTTCCCTTTCACCGTGATCAATCCCAAGTCGCCGGGGCCGGCCCCAACGAGATAGACCGTGCCGGGGGCAGGTGCGCTTGACGGGTTTCCACTCATTGATCCATTTGTCGTTTCAATTCCCTCGCGATCTCCTCGGGCGCACTGGCGTCGCCCTCCGCAACGGCTTTGCGGGTCTGACCGCCGTTCTCATCAAAAACCACCGTGGATACGCGCAAGCGGCGCCCGTCGTCGCAAGTTTCGGAAAACACCCCCACGGGCGTCTGGCAACCGGCGCCCAATACCCGGAGCCAGGCTCGCTCCGCCTGGATCCGGTTCCAAGTGGGCACGTCGTTGATCCGTCTGAAGATGTCCGCAATCCCGGTGTCCGCCGCACGGATTTCAACCACGATCGCCCCCTGCCCGGCAGCGGGAAGGAACTCCCGGGGATCCAGAATCGAACATCCCGCGATGCCACCGCCCGGAGTGGTCAACGTTGCCCCTCTCAAGTCAAACCCGAGACGCTCCAGCCCCGCTCTGGCGAGGATGGTGGCATCAAATTCTCTCGAGATCGCCACTTTTCCCAGTCGGGTCGGCACATTTCCCCTGATTTCCACGACACGCAGGCCAGGCCGGAATTGCTGAATCAAGCGGCAGCGGCGCACGCTGCTGGTGGCGACCACCGCACCGTCGGGCAGGCTGGCGAGCCCTTTTGCGGCATGGGCCGGATCACGCGTCACCAGGACATCTTCGATCGGGGCCCGCGGCAAAGTGGCAACCAAAGCGAAGGCCGGGTCCAACTCTCCCGGAACATCCTTCAAACTATGCACCGCGGCGTCAATGGTTCCCTCGAGGAGCGCTTCCTCCAATTCCTTGATGAACACCGCTTTGTCCGCACCGGGAACCCCGAGCCGGAGATCGAGCCGCTTGTCTCCCGTGGTGGCGATGACCTCCTTCACGATCTCATCCACCAGACCGGTGCCTTCCAATGCGCCGCGCACCAGACGCTCCTGCGCCAGGGCAAGATCGCTGCCGCGGGTTCCGAGAACAAGACGAGGGAGAAGCCGGAGGGAAGAAGGCATGAACCGTGGGGGAACGGCACCATGCCCTCCCCTTGAGGCGGGTCAACTATTTGTCGCGGGTTCAGCCCTCCGGATCATCGAGCAGCGCCTGCAAGCGGTCACGCAGGGAAACCGGAACCCGGTCGAGCCAGGTGGCGTCGAGCTGACCTGTTTCCATCAGGTCGAGCAGATGCAGCTGATCTTTTCTTCGATACGAGGTCAACTTCATCGTGACCAAGGCTTCGAGGGCGATGAGCCGAAATCCGGTCGCCCCCGCATCTTCCTCCACCTCAACGACATCCGGAGATGGTTCGATCGACTCCGGGTTGACCTTCTCCCTGGCAAAAATCAGGTGAACGGCATCGCGCGCTTTCGCACCGGGACCATCGAGAAACATCTCGTTCGTTCCCTTCCCTCCCAAAATCGAACCCGTGCGATGCCGAAAACCCGCTCTCTCCAGCGCTTCGGTGATCGCCGGCATGTCCTCGCGCCGCACCAAAAGATCCACGTGTTGGGTGGCGCGGACCACGGATTCATCGACGCGCGATACCCAAGCCGCTACCGCGTTTCCTCCGATCACCGCATAATCGATCCCTGACCTTTCCGATACCTGCGCTCATCCGTTCCCACGAAACGGGCCCCCAAGCCGAAAACGGGACCGCTGCAGATTTCATCATCTCAGCGATAGCCCGGATGGGTTCGCCGGTCAAGGAGCCCGCCCTCAAAGGAAAATTTCCGAATCTGCGCCCCCTCCACGCTTGGCCCGGTCAGGGCGGGACCAAGTGCTGCTCCACAAAAAGCAACGCGCTGCGCCCAACCGCTTCCAAACTTTGCGAGCTGACCTGCTCCATCGCATCGCCGGACGTGTGCCACGGCGCGAAATCGAGGTCGATGAGATCGATGGCAGGCACGCCCTCGCGTTGGAACGGCGCATGATCATCGGTGATTGGGGTGGCCGACCAACCAAAATACGAGGCTGTTCCCGCGTCCCGGGCGGCGGCAAACAGCCCCTCCGCGAGATCCCGCGGCGTGTCCGAGGGAATCCGGACGTGCAAATCCGGATCCCCGATCATGTCGAGAATCACGACAGCGCGGGGGCGCTCCCCCGGTTTCTGACGACGGGTGATCTCCCGCGCGTAGTGGCGGCTGCCATACAGGCCATCCGTGGCGGTGTAGTCTTCAACCGCCTCCTCGCCATCGAAAAAAACGAGTTCCATCCGCTGAGCCAAAACGGGCCGCAACGCCACCACCCTCGCAATCTCCAACAAGGCTCCGGAACTCGATCCCCCGTCGTTGGCCCCCGTGAAGCGGATGTCCGGAAAGTATTTCGTGTCGTAATGCGACCCGATAAGCACCCGCACCGGCTTCTTGAAATCGACCGTTCCAAACCTTGCGCGGAGATTCACGAACTCAACCTGGCGCCGCGGCGTGGGCTCGGTGAATGTTTGGCGCTCGACCGTCCAACCCGCGGCCTTGAGCTGCGTTTCCAAGTAAACCCGGGCCCGTTCCAGCGCCGGAGAGCCCGAAGGACGCGGGCCGAACCCGACCAGCGCGGCGCAATGCCGGCGGGCCGCCTCTCCGGAGAAATTCGACCAAACCGCCTGCCCGGGATCGAAATGCACATCACCCGCCCCACCCCCGACCGGCTGGCACGCCCCCGACAAAAGGGCGATTACCAAGCCGAATGGCGTATAAAACCAGCCGAATGGCGCACGAACAGGCCCGGCTCTCACGCGTTCAGCGGTTCACTCTCGATGTCTTTGGCGAACTTGCCTCCAATCACAAAGAGAATGCGGTCGAGCTCCTCGTCACCGGTGTATTCGATCTCGATCCGGCCGGTTTCCCCGCTGTTCTGGCGAATCGTCACCTTCGCGGAAAAGTGGCTGCAAAGCTCGCTCTGGATCGAAAGGAGATAGGACGGCAGCGGGGTCCTCTGGGCCACGTTCCGCGCCGGCTGCGCCACCGCTTCCGCGGAACCTCTTTGCAAATGCTGGGCCACCAGCTTCTCCGTGTCGCGCACGTTCAACGCCTGACGCAGCACCAGATCCGCAATCATGCGCTGGTCATCCTCCGTCTTCAGCCCGAGAATCGCCTTGGCATGCCCGGTCGTGATCCTCCCCTGCGCCAAGAGCGCCTGAACCGACTCCTCAAGCTCGAGCAAACGCATTGCGTTGGCCACCGTGGCCCGGCTTTTCCCCACTTTCTGCGCAATATCCTCCTGACGCAGATGAAACTCTTTGGCCAGACGGACGTAAGCCTCCGCCTCCTCCATCGGATTGAGATCCTCCCGCTGCAAGTTCTCGATCAACGACATCTCAAGGACTTCCCGGTCGGTGGCCTCGCGCACCACCACGGGCACCTCACCCAGCTTGAGCAATACCGAAGCCCGGTAACGACGCTCCCCGGCGATCAACTCAAACTTGTCCCCGGAGGGACGGACGATCAGCGGTTGGATCACGCCATGCTCCCGGATGGACGCCATCAATTCATTGATCGGCTCGTCCGCGAAACGCTTCCTCGGTTGGAACCGACTGGGAACCACCTCCGCGAGCGGGACCCGGCGGACGTGATCCTTCGACTCGGGCTCGGAGACCGAGATCCCGGGAAGCGGAGGCGGCAGAGGCAGCGCGGTCACTGGCGTCCCGGCGGGAACGGCTCCATGGACAGGGGCGCCAAGCCCGGTCACCGCCGGGGGAGCTTTGATCAAAGCACCCAAGCCCCGTCCCAGTGCTGGCTTCTTGTTCGTCATCGTGTTAGGATTCTGACCCAGACTTCCGGAGATTGCCACCAGAAAAAGGCCCGAATTCTAAATTTCCCTGATTATCCGCACCTCCACGGGATCCGATCAAGCCGCCGGAGCTTTCCCCGGCTCAATCCAGAATCCGGATCCGTCCCGCTTGGGCGGCGGCGTTCATCGCCGCGTGCTGCTCGTCGGAACAAGCGGAATCAATCGGCGCGTCCGGCGCTTTCTCATTCGGATTCACGATCCCTTGGCCCAACATCCACGCTTCCACTTCTTCCCCGCTCACATCCGCCAGCATCTGGCCGTTGATTTCCACACAGGGCGAAAGCGGTTGACCGCTGCGTTGTTCCATCTCCCAACGGAACGCAGGGTTCTTGATGATGTCCTTCTCTTCATACGGCAGATCGTATTTCCGGAAGATGGCACGGACTCCTTCGCTCCAGCCGCAAAAGGTTTTCAGGTAAGCGGTGATGCGGACGTTTTCAGACATGCGTTTGTTGGGTTGAGGTTCAAATGGAACTGGAATGATTCCAAAATAGGGACATAACGTCATCGCAATCCGCTCAATTTCAATCCCGGATTCCGTCTCTTGTGAAATCGCTCCAGAGATGCGCCCGGAAAGCAAACCGCCGGTCCCTTGACCCCGGAGGGCCCTGGAAACCGGCGGATCACGAACTGGCCCGGGGCACGCCCGGCAAACTTCACTCGCCCTTGGCGTCTTCGTCGAACTTGAGCTGATCCAAGGCACTCATCGCACCGGCGCTCGGAGACCATTCCTCGCTGGCCAGACTGAATGCGTGCTCCAGCCCCACCATGTCGGTGGTCGGACGCAACTGATCGAAGGCTTGGCTCTCCTTCATCAGCTGATCCTCGTTGTATTCCACCGCCTTGATGGAGAGACCAATCCGGCGCTCCTGTTTGTCGACCTTGATGACCCGGGCCGTGACTTCGTCCCCCACCTTGATGATATCTTTCACCTTGGCCACATGCTCCTCGCTCAGCTGGCTGATGTGCACGAGGCCATCGATGTCATCCTGAAGCTCGACGAACGCGCCGAAGCTGGCGATCTTCGCCACCGTCCCCTTGACCAGATCCCCCACCTTGAAGCGGGTGTCAATGTTGTCCCACGGATCCGTCTCAAGCTGCTTGAGCCCGAGGGAAATGCGCTGGTTCGCCTTGTCGATCTCGATGACCTGGGCCTCCACCTCGTCCCCTTTCTTGAGGACTTCGCTCGGATGATTGATCTTCCGCGTCCAACTCATGTCGGAAACGTGGATCATGCCGTCGATGCCGTCCTCGAGTTCCACGAAGGCACCGTAAGCCGTGAGGTTGCGGATCTTGCCCTTGATCTGGCTGCCACGGGGATACTTCTCGTCGATGATGTCCCATGGGTTGGACTCGAGCTGTCGGACGCCGAGGCTGATCTTCTGCTCTTCGGTGTTCACACTGAGCACCACGGCATCGATCACCTGATCGAGATCCAACACGTCGCTCGGACGGGTGATGCGCTTGGTCCAGGACAACTCCGAGACGTGAATCAAACCTTCCACACCGGGCTCGATCTCCACGAATGCACCGTAGGGAACCAGCTTGGTGATTTTTCCACGGACCCGATGCCCCGCCGGGAACCGAGCCTCGATGTTCTCCCAGGGATTGTTCTGCAACTGCTTGAGCCCGAGGGAGACACGCTCTTTCTGCTTGTCGACGTCGAGGATCTGCACCGCGATGGTCTGCCCGATCGTCAGCATCTCGCTCGGGTGATTGATGCGGCCCCAACTCATGTCGGTGATGTGCAGCAACCCGTCCATGCCCGCCAGATCGACGAACGCGCCGAAATCGGTCAGGTTCTTCACCACGCCCTCCACATGATCTCCGATGCGGACCGTGTCGAGGAACTGGGAGCGCTGTTCCGCCCGCTCAGCCTCGATCACCTCGCGGCGGGAGAGAACGATGTTCTTCCGGTCGTCGTTGACCTTGACGATCTTGAACTCGTAAACGTTGCCGACGTATTCGTTGAGATCCTTCGGCGGAATGATGTCGATTTGCGACCCGGGCAGGAAGGCTTCCACCCCGACGTTAACGGTGAGACCGCCCTTGACAACCCCCTTGACCTTCCCTCGCACCAGACCGCCATCTTCGTAAACCTTGACGATCTTGTCCCAGTTCTGCTTGTGCGCCGCCTTCTCCTTGGAAAGGACGACCATCCCTTCATCGTTCTCCAAACGCTCAAGCAGCACTTCGATCTCGTCGCCCACATTGAATTCCTCATCCTCGAACTCGGAAATCGGGATCGCGCCCTCCGATTTGTAGCCGATATCGACCAGCACGACCTGCTGTTTGATCTCCAGAATGCGTCCGTTGACGATGGAGTTTTCCCGGAAGGTCCGGAAATTTTGGGAGATGAGCTTGGAAAGCTCCGGGTTTGAAGAGGCAATCGCTGCCATGGTATGTTGGTTGGAGTTGGGTTGTTGGGTTCGTTCAGCCTGCCGACGCCGCCCCGCGCTGTCTTGTGAGGATGATTGAACCGCGCCGATCCGTCTGAGCCAAGCGGGGCACCAACCGGCCCGGACCGAACGCGGGGGAATCAAGCTAAGAGCCGTCACGCCCGGTGGCAAGCGGGAAAAACGGATTTGACGGGGTCAACCGCCGGACGCCCTGGCAAACATCGTGCCGCGGAGGATTTCCACAATGGCCTGCTTTTCCCCCGCCGGGAGGTAGGCAAACAGCGGATCGGGCACCGCCACATCCAGAGCCCGCCGCATCCGGGCGAAAATCAGGTCCTTGAGACCTTGGGGAATTCCGCGGAAGTGCCCGCTGTCGATCATGTAGCTGCAGCGGTATTTGAAGAGCCGCGTCCTCAGATCAAAATCGCGGAGCGACCGTCCGCCGGGATCTTTGCGCCCGGCCTGCACGAAGTCTCGCCGGAAATCCGCGTCCCCCTGCACCCCGCCGGGCGGGAGTCCGGTCTCCTCCGCGAAGAGGGCGTAGCGCACGAAACTCTCGACGTGCCGCTCCAAAGCCTGCCCCGCCGACTGCCCCCGCGCCTCGCGCCACCGGTAAACCAACTCGGTGAGCCGATTACTAAATCCCGCCTGATGCTCCATCACCAGCAACGGGAGGATGTCGCTCGTGGCCCGCAGATAGTCCGACAGATCCGCGAACTGGCCGACCTTGGCCGGACTGGTTTCGATGGTGCCTCGGACGTATCGGCCCAAAAGATTGCCCCGGTGCCCGGTGAAGGCGTCCGCCCCGGTCACGTGCCATCCGCCAAACCGCTCCGCCAAGGGCACCTGATGCCCCAACTGATCCCGCCGGAATGCATCCAGGGAACCGTTGTTCGGCCCCGGCATGACCGATTTGATGACCACGCCTGGAACCTTGCCGGTGGAGAGATTTGCATGGCAGTTCATGCAGCGTCCGGACCGCTCCACCACGACCGATTGGCCGGCCCGGCCCGGGATATCGAAGATGAAAAAGACGGCCCCGAGGTTGGGGTCGATCGAAATGACCTCGATTCTTCCTCCCCGGACGTGACCGACGTAGACATCCTCGTTGAAATAGATCGCGCGCGGCTTGCGAATCGAGATGTTCGCCAGCTGCAGGCTGGTGGCGGAATAGACGAGCGTCTGGGAAGACTCGGGCACGTTCAAGATCTTGAGCAACCCGCGGAGATAGGCGGACTCACCGGACAGGTCGAGCCCGAGCCGGTTCTGTTCGATGTCCGGAATGAATTTCGAGAAGGGATCGCGCGGCACGGATTCGAAGTAGGCGTGCTCCGGTCCCTCGAAATCGACCGCGGCGTCCGGGGTGGCGCCGAATGAGACTAAGCCGGCGGCGAGCCAGACCGACCATGCGCCGGAGACGATTCCGTTCATGCCCCCGCATTTTCCTGAAAGCAGGAGCGGACCGCAACCAAGTTTCATCCAAGCGGCGTATTTCATCGCCTTCACACGCATTGCTCCATCATGACCTTACGTTTCACCCTCCTCGTGGCTCTCATCATTTTTGCGACCGCCGCCTGGTCTTGGTGCGGTCCGCATCGGGACCGATACGAAACCGCCCCTTACGAAGTCCTTTCAAGCGATGGCCGGGTCGAGATCCGGCAATATCCTGCCCTCAAGCTCGCGACCGCCAAAATGCCGCTTGCCCGGGACAACGGCGCGAACACGAGCTTCGGCTCCCTCTTCGGCTACATCTCGGGCCAGAACGAGACGTCCGCGAAAATCGCGATGACCACGCCGGTCTTCATGACGGAGCAGGAGATGAGTTTCGTGCTCCCCGCGGCCACTGCACGAACCGGGGCGCCGGCCCCTTCCGGAACTACCGTCTCCCTCACGGAATTCTCCGGGGGAAAATTCGCCGTATTCCGCTTCACCGGAGCGCGATCCGACCCAGCCGAAGCAACCGCCGCGAAGACTCTTAGGGAATGGGCTGAGGCGAACGGGGTTGGGCTCACCGGAGGTCCCCTGTTCGCTTACTACGACCCGCCGTTCACCCTGCCCGCCCTCCGGCGCAACGAGGTGTTGATTCGCGTTCGCTGACCCAGATTTACTCGAGTGCGCTCTTGATGAGGGCATCGAAAGCCGTGCGGGCTTCATCGACCGCCGCCTGGGGGCCGGTGAGGCGGACGTAAACAGCCCCCTGGGCGCTCGGGAGAAACGCCGCCAGCATCCGGTAACCTTCGCGGGGCGTCTTGGCGCCACCGAACGGAGGGCCGTCGAGGTAGGTGCCGGTCAAAACCACCATGATGGTCCCCTTGGCCAGCTCGATCCGCTCTTCCGCGGGAGCCCCACCTTGAAACATTCCCTTCCAACGATCGATATTGCTTTGGGCGTCGCCCCCCTGCCCGGGACCGAACGTGAAGAAGATCGCCACCGGATCCACGTCACCGGCGGCATCGAATTTGAGCTCCGCGGCCCGCATCGCGTTGGCCGGTTGTTGGGAAACCCAAGGCTCTTTGGCATCAAAGACAAACTCTCCGATCTTGAGGTCCTCAGCGAAGGCCGGGGAGGCAAGGACAAAAAGGGCACCGACGGCGGCAAAACGGGATTTCATGCTGCTTTAGTAGCGCCGCATCCGGGAGTGTTCAAACGATATGAATGAGAAAAATCGGAAAAAAAACGACATGAAAAAGACAAAGACGACCCGCGACTCCGCTTCCTCCGGGAACTTTTACGATGAATTCTTCCGACATATCTCCGCACGACGGCCCGGAACCCGATGAGTTCGCCTTGAAACTGGCCCGGCTCCGCCCCGTGGAAATGGATGCGACGCTAGTCCACCGTCTGGAGATGGCCCTCCACCTCGCCGAAGAAGAGCGGCAGGCCTCGTCCAAGATCATCTTCCACCCCTTCGTGCGCTGGACCGCCGCCGCCGCCGCTCTGGTGCTGGCGATGGGCTTGGCCTTCGAGTCGACCCTCCGGCCCCCCTCCATCGCCCCTCTGGCCATGGAAGAATCAAGCCCGGCCACCGATCGCGAAGTCCGTCCTCTTTATCAAGTGGTCAACGGCCGATTGGTGCGCTCCTCAAACCAACAGGTCATGGAGCGGGCTTCCTACAAGGGAATCCGCGTGATCGATGGCAAGGCTTACCGGCACTACCAGCATGGCGACCGCGCCTACTGGGAACCGGCTCTCGGCCCGGTGGAATCCAAGTAACCGGGCATGAACGTTTTGGCTCGACCGAACCCAATCCATCCTGCTCCGGCAGGGTCTGCGGCGTAGGGCGGGTCTTCAGTGTTGTGAATGTGCGCGTGGCAAATGAGCCGTGCTCCGGGTGGGGCACGGCTCATTTCTTTTCCGGCCCTCCCCCGCATTTGGGCGCTTCGGCCGGGTCTGGTGCGCGGCATCAATCTTTTTTCCTCTGCCATACACAAAACACCCGGAGGTCTCCGCTTTTATCAGTGAGGGTGAGGATCTTCCTCACCGCCTCACCCAAAAACCCTGATCCTGACTTTCCGGCCATGGCCCATCTTCCCCTGCACGGTCTCCAAACCAAGGCGCAACGCCTGCACTCAATCGCTCACCAAGTCAGTGTGAGTGGAGCGCAAACCACTTGGACCTATCGTTTGACCGAGACAATCCAACCGCTTCTGCGCAACAGCGTCAGTCGCCTCCGTTTTCCAAACCAGACCGATTCCCCGCTGCTCGATCCGCGAGCGGCCGGCTCCGGTCCCCTTTGATTGGCTTTCTTCAAGTGTGTTGAATTGTGCGCGTGGCTCGCGGCCCGTGTCCGGGTGGACACGGGCCGCTCCTTTTTTCATGCGCGGAGTCTGTTGAAGGACTCCCATCCTCTTGCAGTCGGCCCGATGCTGGGCTTGGTGCCCTTGTCCATGAGTCTCCCCCCCTCTCCGGTCCCAAGCGCCGATCCCTCTCTCGCGCGCCGGGGCCTGGCGGTCATGCTTTTTTCCGTGGCAGCGTTCACGGTGAATACCCTGCTCCTCAAGCACCTCGGCTCCGCGGAACAGGTCTCCACTTTATCGGCCCTGTTCTTCCGCGCTTTGGCGGGGATCGTCATCGTCATGCTCTTTTTCCGGGGCAAAAGCCCGGCCCGGTTCCGGCCCGTGTTCACGGAGGTCCGCCTCATCTCCAGAGGCCTTACCGGCCTTCTCGGCACGGCCTGTTACTATTGGACCATCCCGCCTCTGGGAGCCGGCAAAGCCACCCTCATTTCCATGACCTATGCGGTTTTTGCCGCCCTCATCGCGGCTTGGATCCTCCGGGAACATCTGACCTTGGTCCGGTTGCTTTGGATGCTCCTCGCCTTCGCCGGAATCGCGATGCTTTCCGGGGCCAAGGGCACCGGCCTGTTCGGGCTTCCTGAAATCGTGGCCCTGATCGGTGCGATCACCGCCGCAGTCACGGTCGTCCTGATCCGCAAACTCAGCACGGTCCACTCCATCGGGACCATTTACCTCGCCCAGTGCGTCTGGATTTTCTTTCCCATCCTGCCCTTCACCCTGCCGGAGTTGCGTGATCTTTCCCCCACCTCCCTGGCCTATCTCACGGTGGCGGCCATTGCCGCGAGCTATGGCCAGCTCGCCATGAACGAGGGGTATCGTTGCCTCGCCGTGGCCACCGGAGCGTCCATCCAGATGATCTGGCCGGTGCTGACCTCCGTGGGCGGGATTCTCCTCTTCGGCGAACACTTCGGCCCATGGCAAATCGCCGGAGCCGTCGTGATCCTGCTGGCAAACTGGATGATCGCGGTGCGCCGCGCCTGATGGCGCTGTGGAAGCCGGGGCCCGATCCAACAGCCCGATCAGGCGAGGATCTCCCGAACCACCTCTCCGTAGACGTCGGTAAGCCGGAAATCGCGGCCGGAATACCGGTAAGTCAATTTGGTGTGCTCCAACCCGAGCAAATGGAGGAGGGTGGCGTGGAGATCATGGGTTCCGACCTTGCCTTCCACGGCGGTATCCCCCACCTCATCGGTAGCCCCGTGACGCAGCCCGCCCTTGACCCCGCCACCGGCCATCCACATGGTGTAACCGCGGTTGTTGTGCCGACGGCCATCGCCCGAGTTTGCCTGATCCTGGGGGCTGCGACCAAATTCCCCACCCCAAACCACCAAGGTATCCTTGAGCATGTCCCGCTCCTTGAGGTCCTGAAGGAGGGCGGCGATCGGCCGGTCCGTGGCCTCACAATTTTCCTTGAGGGCGGACTTCAGGGACTTGTGCTGATCCCAACCGGACTTGCTGATCTGGATGAAACGGACTCCGGCCTCCGCGAGGCGTCGTGCCACGAGACATTGGGTGCCGAAGGAGTTGGTGGCGTCCTGACCGATCCCGTAGCGTTCGCGGGTGGCGGCGCTCTCCCCGGCCAAGTCAAGGACCTTGGGAATCGACGACTGCATTTGGTAGGCCATTTCGTAAGATTGAATCACGCCCTCCAGTTCGAGATGGCCCGGATGATCCGAGACGAGTTGCCGATTCATCCCCTGGATCAAATCGATCTGCGTCCGTTGGCGGGACGGCGAGAGGTTGCGGTTCCTGATGTCCGGGATGCCCCCCTGATCCAAATCCACCCGGGTGCCTTGGTAGGAAGCCGGCAGGAAGGAGGAACCGTAGTTCTGCGCTCCGCCCTGTCCCTGGGGCGGGTTGATGGTCACGAAGCCCGGGAGATCCGAACTTTCACTGCCCAATCCGTAAACCACCCATGAGCCGAGAGACGGCCGGACGAAATTCACGCTTCCGGTGTGGAGCGCAATGCTGGCCTGGGGATGGGCGGCGTTGCTGGTGTGCATGCCGTTGAGGAGACAAAGGTCATCCGCGTGCTTCGCCAGTTCCGGAAACAGAGAGCTGATGGGCAACCCGCTTTTGCCGTGCCGGGAGAACTCGAACTGGGGAGCCAGCAAAACACCGGGACGGGAACCGCCGTCGGCCGCCCCGAATGTCTTGCCGGACCGCTCTTTGAGCCCCGGCTTCCAGTCAAACGTATCCACATGACTCGGTCCTCCCTGCATGAAGAGAAAAATCACCCGCTTCGCCCTTGCGGGGAAATGGGGGGCCTTGGGAGCCAAAGGAGAGGAGGCGGCGGAAGTCTGTTCCGCGAGGAGGGCGGACAAGGCCAACCAACCGAAACCGGCGGCCCCGTGTTGCAAGAGGTCCCGGCGGCTGGGCCGGAGGGAAGTTTGGGCGCGAGAGTTCATCATCATTCAGCGGACATAACGAAATTCAGCGGATGCATAGAGCGCTTGGACCAGCGCCGCCCAAGCCTTTTCCGGTGGGGCCTCGCTTTCCCGGACGAAGGCTTCGGCACTTCCCGACTCCGCGGGTCCGGGAACCCGACCGAGGATGCGCAGGTAGGCGCTTTCGATCCGGCCGGCCAAGGAGGCATCTTCCGGGGCCAACAACTGCCGGGCGCACGATTCCGCGCACTGGAGCACCAACGGATTGTTCAGGAAGAACAAAGCCTGGGTGGGCACCGTGGTGACATCCCGCTGACCGTTCACCTGATCCGGTTCCGCGAAATCGAACACGGTGAACATCCCCGGCAGGCGGGACCGGAAAACCGGAAGATAGACGCTTCGTTCCGGACGCAAAATCAGGTCGGAAGACATCCCGCCACCTCGTTTGGCAACCTTGCCCACATCCGAGCCGATGAAACGATCGAACGGAGCCCCCTCCGGTCGGTCGGGCTCCAAAAGCCCGCTCGAAGCAAGGAGGGAATCACGGATCGCCTCCGCCTCGAGCCGACGCAGGTTCGCCCGCCACCACCACCGGTTGGCCTCGTCCTTCGCCACATTCGCCGCCGGATAGTCAATCCCCAGCCGATACGTCCGGCTCATCACAAGGCTCCGGACCAGTTTCTTGACGGACCATCCCTCCGCCACAAAGCCGGAGGCGAGGTGATCAAGCAGTTCCGGATGGGTCGGCTCGGCACCGGACAGGCCGAAGTTATCCACCGTCTCGACCAACCCCCGCCCGAAAAGATGACTCCAGACCCGGTTGACCATGACCCGGGCCGTCAGCGGGTGGTCCGGGGAGGTCAACCAGCGGGCCAACTCCAACCGGCCGCTGCCTTCCGCCGGGATCTCCGGCGTTCCCGGTCCACTGAGAATCCCGGGAAAACCGCGTGGCACCACCGCCCCCTTGATGTCCGGTTCGCCACGCACCCGCAACTCCAGATCACAGACCTCGCCCTCACAAACCGCCATGGCCAACGGCGCCTTCAGGTCGATCTGCCCGTCGCTCCTCTGCTTTTTGGATTTCTTTTCGGCCCGGTCCGATTCCATCCCGGCCAACTGTTGCCGGAGTTGGTTCGCCTCTTCCCGGAGGGCCCGACGCCGCTGCTCCGTGGTTTCCCCCCGGCCCGCTTCTTCACGCAGCTCGCGGATGCGGCTTTCAATCTCCTCCGGCCCGGATTTCCCCTGCGGCTTGGATCCATCCAAACTCGCCAACAAACGCACTTGCGTGTATTCCTTGGAACCACCCTTGCGATAGGTTTGCCCGCTCAGCGTTCGCGTGCTGGCGAAGATCCCGGCCAAAGCATAATACTCCGCCTGGGTGATCGGGTCGAACTTGTGGTCGTGGCAGCGGGCGCATCCCAAGGTGAGCGCCATGGTGGAACGCCCGAGTGTGTCGAGCTGATCATCGATGCGGTCCAGAAGAAATTGGTCCGAATCCCGCTCATTGAGATCCATCGACCCCAGGGCCAGAAGACCGGTCGCCACCAATCCGGACTGACGATTTTCCGCAGGCAACAAGTCCCCGGCGATCTGCTCCATCAGAAAACGATCGTAGGGTTGCCCTGCGTTGAAGGCGTCGATCACATGGTTGCGGTATCGCCACGCAAAGGGAAACGGCACGTTGCGCGTTTTGCCCACGGAATCCGCGTAACGCGCCACATCCAACCAGTGCCGTCCCCAACGCTCTCCGAAAGCGGGAGAGGCCAGAAGGCGATCCACCGTCTGCGCCAGGGCTTCCTCGTCACTCCCGGGGTGGGCGAGGAACGACCGGATCTCTTCCAGGGTGGGCGGCAACCCGGTCAAATCGAGGAAAACGCGACGCAGCAGACTGGAACGGTCCGCGTCCCCCACGGGTCGCAAGCCGGCGTCCTCGATCCGGCGCAAGATGAAGTGGTCGGTCTCACTCCGGGGCCACGAAGCATCCGCCACCTTGGGCACTTCCGGGCGCGCCATCGGCTGATAGGCCCAGTGCGAGCGGGCCTTTGCCTGATCGACCGGGCTGACCTTGGCCACGCCGGTTCCCGATCTCGGGTCTGGAGCCCCCATCGCAATCCAAGTTTCGAGGACCTCGATTTCTCCCTCCGCCAGCTTGTATTTCGGGGGCATCTGGAGGTCGGGATCGGTATGGAGCACCGTCCGCAACAAGAGACTTTCCGCCGGGCGTCCCGGGACGATCACCTCCCCGCTGTCGCCACCAGCCATCCATCCCTCCCGGGAGTCCAGCAGGAGCCCGCCCTTGACCTTCTCCGCCTTGGCGGAATGGCATTCGCCACAATGCTTGCTCAGAAGGGGACGCACCTTGGATTCAAAAAACGCCGTGTCTTCCGCCGAAACACCGGCGGTTGCCCATCCGCCGGTCGCGAGCAGACCGGCGCTCACCCATGCAGGAATCGATCGCCTCATCATCGTTGCCGTCCTCTGTAACCCCGTTCCAGACCGGAAGTTGCGCAAAAGGATTTTCACGCTTGGTATGGCAACAGTTCGCCATCCAATCTGACAAATCTTGATCCCGCCACCGCACCGAGCCATCCTTTCCCTGGCGCCACACCGCTGGTTCGGCCCTTTATCGAAGTTTTCATCCTGCCATGAAACCCTTGCTTTCCTCACTCCTCATCATCGCCACGGCCGTTGGCCAGACGGTCCCTGACACCAAGCAAAACGCACTCCGTGCAGCCGGGAGGAGCCAGGTCGAGGTGCGGCTGGATCAGCCCTATGCGGGCCATGAGAACCCGAAGCAAATGGTAGACTTGTATCTCCCAAAAAAACGCAACAGTGACAGGCCGCTGCCTGTCATCGCGCTGATCCATGGCGGCGGCTGGGTGAATGGCGACCGCATCGGTTACGCGTCTCAGGCGATCCAGCTCGCGCGCTCAGGCGACTACGCCGCGGTCGGTGTGGGGTATCGCTTGACCGGGGAGGCCGCGTGGCCAGCGCAGATCCATGACTGCAAGGCGGCAATCCGCTGGATCCGTGCCCACGCGAAGGAATACAACATCGATGGCGACAAGATCGCCGTGTGGGGCAGTTCGGCGGGCGGGCATTTGTCGTCCTTGCTCGGCACGAGTGGCGAGGTGAAGGAGCTGGAGGGCGATCTCGGCCCCAACACCAGCTTCAGCAGCCGCGTGCAGTGCGTGGTGAACCTGTGCGGGCCGGAGGACTTCTCGCAGCCGCTCATGTTCGACCAAGAGAGCCGGCCGATCTGGAAAGATGACGCCGTGAGCGGTCTGCTCGGCGGCCAGGCCCGGGAAAAACAGGCAACTGCCGAAGCGGCATCGCCGGTGACGCACGTGACGAAGGACGACCCACCGTTCATCACGTTCCATGGCACGAAAGATCAGCGGGTGGCGTTTCGTCATGCGGAGACGATCCACACGGCCCTGCAAAAGGCGGGCGTGCCCTCCCTGCTCGTGCCGATCACCGATGGCGGCCATGGTTCCGTGAGCCATCCGGAGGTCAGAATCCGCGGGCAGCAGTTCACGGACAAGATCCTCCGCGGCCTCGAGTCCGCCATCGACACCACGCCGCTCCAAGCCCTGCCCGAAGCGCCGAAGAAGAAGTAACGGCCCGTCATGCCGGCTCCTTTGCCGCTGCCCCTGCAAGCGGAAATGGAATCATCTCGCGCAGAGGCCAAACCATTACCATTTTTCAGTTCAAAGGCGGCCGGAGCGCTTCACCTGAAGATACGCGTTGGCCAAGGCGACCGGCAATTGCGACGCCAGGGTATCGACCACCACGGCCCCGGCGGCGCCGACTTCCCTCAGCAGGGCATGGCGTTCCTCCAGATACAAATGGCTCGCCCCAAAGCGCACCGCGTCGTCGAACGTTTCCAACGGCAGGTCGCGGAGTTCCTCGACGGACCGTTCCCGGAGGGTGGCGACGATGACCACATGCCGTTGCCGGAGGGTCTGCACGGCCAGAAGCACGTCTTCCGCGTCCTCTCCGCGCAGGTTGGTCACGAGAACCACGAGGGCCCGTTTGCGCTGCCGGGTCAGGATTTGCGCCGCCGCCTCTGAAAAATCGCTCGGATTCAGCGTGGTCTCATAATCGTGCAGGTGCTGCAAAAACGTGGCCATCGCCCGGGGCCCCTTGACCGGCGGCAGCCATTTTTGGACCCCTCCAAAGGCGGAGACGCCCACGTTGTCCCCTTGTCGAAGCGCGATGTAACAGAGGAGGAGCACGGCATTGAGGCAGTGATCGAACTGCGGCAGAGACCCGTCCATGGCCCGCATCCGACGACCGGCGTCGATGAGAAACACGATGTTCTGATCCCGTTGCTCACGAAATTCCCGGCTGAGCAGCACGCCGCGTCGCGAGGTGGCCTTCCAATCGACCTGGGAGAGCAAATCGCCCTCTTGATAATCGCGCAACTGGTGAAACTCCCGGCTGACTCCCTTGCGTTGCTTGTGCTGGATCCCCATCATCTGTTCCTGGTTGGCCAAGGCCAGCAAGGCGTAATGGAGCACGGGCTCGTAATCCGGAAACACGGGCACCGCCTCCGCATCTCCGGAACGCGAGGCGAGCAACCAACAGGCGAACGGCGACCGACGCAGCAAATGGGTGGGCGCGAATTCCGCCCGCCCGCGCCGCAGCAAACGCACCGGATAATTCACCGAGCACCATCCTCGCGCGGGAATCCATCCCCACCAGGGAAACGCCTCCGTCTCCGCCGTGAACGGCAGACCATCGAAAACTTGCACCCGGACGGGCCGGCTCCCCGGATTGTGAATGGTCAGGGATACTTCCCGGGAAACCCCCAGGGCGAACCGCGAAGGCAACACCCGCTCCACGGTCAGAGGACGCGCGGACAGCAAGAGCAGCGCATCGATCAGGATGAAAAACGCGAGGAACACTCCGTTCACCACCCAGACCGGACGCAACCACTCGACCAACGAAGCCGCCAACCCCAGCGCGCTCCAGCCAAGGAGCAGGCCCAGCATGATCCACGTCGGTCTCATCATCGCCCCCGCTCAACCCCGCGGCGCTTCCACCGTGTCGAGGATCGACCGCAACACGCTGTCCACCGTATCCCCGCTGATGACCAGTTCGGGGGCCAGTTGCACCCGGTGCCGCAAGACCGGCAACGCTGCCCGTTTCACATCCGCCGGGGTGATGTAGTCCCTCCCCTGCATCACGGCGTAAGCTTTGGCCACCCGCACCAAGCCGATCGCTCCGCGCGTTCCCGCCCCCAAGGCGATTCCCTGGGCCGTCCGGGTGGCTCGTGCGATTCTCACGGCGTAGGCGACCACCTCCGGAACGGCCTGCACGGCGGCGACCTCCCTCTGTGATTGGATGATGTTCGCCGGGGTGCAGACGCGGGCCACCTGATCGGGCCGGAGTCCCCGGCCGGATTCCCCGGAGGAAACCGCCGCCACGATCCATTCCTCATGCGCCGCCTGGGGATAGTCCAACGTGACCTTCATGAGAAAGCGGTCGAGTTGGGCCTCCGGCAAGGGGTAGGTCCCGTCCTGTTCAATCGGGTTCTGCGTGGCGATGGTCATGAACGGCAGCTCGAGGGGGATCGATTTGCCGTCGATCGTCACCTGCGCCTCCTGCATCACCTCGAGCAACGCGGACTGGGTCTTGGCCGGGGCGCGATTGATTTCGTCCGCCAGGAGAAGATTGGCGAACACCGGTCCCCTGCGGATCTCAAACCGCTGGCTGGCCATGTCGTAAAGAGAGTGCCCGGTGACATCGGAGGGCATCAGGTCCGGCGTGAATTGGATCCGGCCGAATCCCCCGCCGAACGTCTGCGCCAGGGCGAGCACGAGGTGCGTTTTGCCCAGGCCCGGTTTGCCTTCCAGCAGAATGTGCCCTCCGGCAATCAACGTGGCGAGCACCTGGTCAACCACTTCGTCCTGTCCCGCGAAGACCCGCCGCACCTGGGCCCGGATCTGGTCCAGCATCATGGCGGTCGCCGTCAGCGTCGGCCCCGCCAACACCGGGGGCAAAGCAACCCCCGGCAAGGGCGGAGCTGCCGACGGAATGGGCGGGATGGGCGGCATCGGAGGAGGAAAAGAGGAATCGGGCGGAAAGGGCGGGTTCATGAAAGGGAGAGAACGATTTTTTGCAGGGTGGAAAGCAACTCGACACCATCACGCGGCTGCTTCGGCACCTCGCCGAACAAGGCCTGACGCAGGGTCACGACGGACAGACCGGTGAGCCGGGACAGCGATTCCCACTGTTCCCCCGTCAACGTCCCGGGCACCGCTTCGCCGGTGGCCCGGTGCACATTCCGCAGGATGAAGCGGCGCAACGGCATCACCAAGGTGTCCGGTCCGCCGCGGCTCCAAAGAAACGCGCCTGCCTGAGCCAGATGGCTCAGGAAGTCCCGCGCCGCCGGTTCCGGAGGCGGAACGACCGGCCCGAAGCGCGGCAGGCTCCGCCAAAGCCAGCCAATCACGAACAAGCCAAACGCACTCAAAGGCATCCAGCCCCGGCTCCAGAGCAACCCGGAAAACGAAAGGTCGCTCCCCTCCACCACCCAGACCCCGCCCGGCTCCCCGTGCAGGCGGATCAATTCCCAGAACAGCGTGGCGTGCCGCATCGTCCCGATCTCCAGGTTGCGCCAAACCCGGGCATCCCCCAAAACCGTGAGCCGCCCCTTGTCGACCGGGAAACTGAGCACCCCGGCGCCTCCGGTCTCCTCCGAGCGGACCACGCCCGGCGCCCCCCGAATCGCCTCCGGCCCTTCCACTCCGTGCCCCGGCGGCATCCCGATTTCCAGACGCATTCCGCGGATCCGGCACTCCCCGGTCCGGTTGCGCCGAAGAACCGGGCGCACCCCGAACTTCTCCAAAACCGGATGCGCCTCTTTCCCGATCCTTTCCAGTTCCCCTCCGGCATCCTCCATCCCGGCTTCAGCCTCAAATCCGTAAGGCTCAAAACCCGCCATCAAATAGACGAGATGCCCTCCGGCCCGAACCCAGTCTGCCACCGCATCCCGCTGGGACCGGCGCCACTCGTTCCCCGCGGTGACCACCATCACCCGGTCATGCCCGGGCAGGCTCGACAACCCGTGCCGCTCTTCCACCTCCCAGCCCCGGCTCTCCAGCAAACGCCACGCCGCCAAAAACGGCTTGCGCCGCGCCTCCCCGCGGTAGCCCGTTTCAATGACCACCTCATGATACCCCGGGAATCCCGGGAACGCCAGAAGCAGCCCCCCGGCCATCGCAAGACCACAAAACCAGCCCGAAAAGATCATGGTTTCCCGGCCTCCTTTCCCGCGAGGTCATAGGGCCAGGCCCGCAGCAGATGCTCCACCTCCTCCATCCCGGCCCGGCGCGCCCCGTAAGCTGCCGCACTCCACACCTGCGTCAGCCTCCCGAAGTAGTCCGCCGAAACCCCTTGCAACGCCTCCACCCGCATCAGGCAATCCGACTCCGTGTCGCTCTCCTGGATCGGAACCTGCCCCCGATGGATCAGCCAGACCAACGCCCCCCGGTAAAGCAGGCCCATGGCCCCCTCAAAATCCCCCCCGGCCAGCAGGCTGCGCACCCGGTCGATGAGGTTCTTCGGCAGCGATTCCTCCCGCACACTCATCCCCATCACCGTCGAGACCACGGACTTCCGGATGTCGGTCCGCTGGAAGCCGCCCCACGTCTTCCGGAACTTCCAGACCACGGCCACGAGCAAAATCAGGCCGAGCAACACGAGCACGGGCTGGAGGAACAGGGGATTGAGCCAGGAAACCGGGACCGGGGCGATCTCCGGAAGCTTCGGGGCATCGGGTGGGTCGGGGGCATCGGGGAGATCCGGCACCCAGATGCGTTTCGTGTGGATCGTGAACGCCGGATCCTCCAGAATCTCATTCACAGCCTTTTCGGGCTGCCAGACATCCTGCGCCAGACAGTCTCCCGCCAACCAGGGGAGAAGCAACAAGACCCCCAGCGCCGCTCTCGCCAACCGCGCGGCCAACTTGCGGAAGGAGATCTCGATGTCCCAACCTTCCATCTTGGTCCTCAGATTGAGATAGAGCCCGAATCCCGACCCCACGCAAAACGGGGTCACCAGGCTCAGGGCCGCAAGGTAGCAAAGGACGCAGATCCATCGCAACGGGGCCCCGATTTCCTCAAACCACAACCCATCCTGCCAGACAGAGACCACCTCCTCCTGAAGTTCGTGCGGTGCCATGGATACGATGAACCCCGCGACCGTTATCCACAACCCGTGCAAAACGATCAGGTGGCCGATCTGCATCGCCAGGGGCAGTGTTCCGCACGGGCCTTTGAAACGGACCTCGCGCAGGGTGAACGGCCGGGAGCGCAGCCCCTCCAACTGCCTGAGCGGCAGAACCACATGCCGCCGGGTCGAAATCCGACCGCCGGACAACGCATACCAAAGATCACTCAGCCAAATCATCCGCCATTGGCCCACCAATTGTCGGAGGGTGAGGCTCTCTCCGAAAAGCTCCCGGCTCAGCACCAGCAAGGGCACCCGCTCGGCCAGTGGTTTGGTCAACCAAATCACCATCATGCCCCAAGGAAGATTGCCTTGAAACGCCAGAAGGATCACGGCCCAGACCGGCCAGACCAAGATGACCCAGGCCCGCAGGATGGCCCCCAGGTGCTTCCGCGCCATCAGCAGACCAAGGTCCATCGCCTCCCAACGATTCCTCGGCCGCACCTCGGCGATGAGATCTTCAATCCGCACGCCGCCCCTCCTTCCCCACCAGAAGCATCCAGGCCAAGAGCAAAAATGTCACCAGCGCACCGAACAGGAATTTGAATTCCCAAGGCAACACCAACGGAGACCAGAATCCCTCGATCACCGCCGCCAACATCGTCATCACGGCCGCTGCGTAAAGCAGTTTCACCGCCCGCTTCGCCGCCAGCGCCAGGGCATGACCCCGCGTCAGCCGACCCGGCCGGATCAAGGCCATCCCGAGCCGGAACCCGGCCATCGCCGAAAAGACCAGGCCGAGAAACTCCGGGGCCGAATGTCCCGAAATCCAATCGAGGAACTTGGCAAAGTCCCCTTCCTGCCGCACGAACCCGGCGGCCGCCCCCAAATACAGCCCATTGAAAACTACGGAAAAAAGCGTTCCCACCCCGCCCAAAATACCGCCCGCGAAGGTCCGGAAATCGATCCCCACGTTGTTGGCAATATAGAAACCGAACATTTGAAAGTTCTCCCCGAACGAGTCCCGGTAATCCCTCGCGCCAGAACCTATCCCGTATTGTTTCTCCAAAGACTCCATCGTCCCGGGCCCGAGACAGGAGACCGTCCATTGCATGTCGTGAAAACTGGAGAAATACATCCCCAGGAACGGCCCCCAGAAACAGACCAGGACCACGCAAAACAGCCGCCATTCCTCCCGGATCAGGACCGGAAAATCACGCCAGATGCCCAACCAGAGCGCCTCCAAGGGGTTGGATCGATCCCGCCCCAAATGACGGTAACCCCGGATGACGAGTCGATTCAGCCGCTCACAGAGCTTCAAGCCATACATCCGGTATTGCGCCAGCGACATGTCTCCGCAAAGCTGTCGGAACAGGGCCGGGATCCGTGAGGCCTCGGGAACCACTCCCCCGGAACGATCCAAATCATCGAGCATCCCCTCGATCTCCCTCCAGCGGTTCTCTCCCCGCCGTGCAAACGCAGAAGGTTTCATGATCGCTCAGCCCGCGCCACGGATCCATTGGGCGATCCCGAGGAGCCGGGTGACGCCCTCCCGACCCTTCACCCGGGTCAACTCCTGCACATACCCCGCCAGTTCCTCGGCACGCTGCGCCGGCCACTCCCCGAACCGGTCCGCGTATTGGACGATCGCGGCCTGATCCTCCCGGGTCAGGGAAGCCGGCGGCCGGAACGGAGCCACCTCATCCATCGCCTCCAACCGATCCTTCGAGTCACCCGGTTCGGCATAGACCACCATCGTGTCCGCCGCCAGATCGCCCAACCGCTGAAAACGGTCGTTGCACAAACTCGCAATGAACCCGACCAACCCGCAGAACGGCAAAAGATCGACCCCGCGCAGCATCGTGCGCACCACGGACTGGTGCCAGGTCACCGGAACGCCCGAAGGCCGCACCACTTTCAGCCCCAACCACCGTTTTCCCGGCGTCGCTCCACGGTCGGACGCTTCAAAACAGATGAAATAGCCGAAATCCAAAACGAACCACAGCAGGAGCGCCATCCCACCCTGAACCTTCGGGTCCGCGAAAATCTCCGGAAAAATCAAATCCGCCAAGAAAGACTCGGCCAGCATGACCAACCCGAAAATCAGTCCCCTGACGATCACGTCCAACGCGAAGGCGATCCCCCTCGGCAGCGGTCCGGCCACGTGAAGCTGGATCTCCACCCCCTCCGCGATCTCGATCCTCTGCAATGTGTCCAGCTTCCTGAGCATTCGAAACCCTGCCATCCAACCACAGGCCGCGCAGAAAGCCAACGGATTTTCCGGAGGGCTCAGCCGGCGGGTTCCATCGAGGCCCGCATCGATCCCGGGCTGTGGCGAATCCGCGGGTCCGGACCATATTCCCGGATCTGTTCCACCCGCAGCTCGGCCAGTTCCTTGTGCACCGTGGCCACGATGACCCGCCCGCTCACGTCCACCTCCCGGGCCATCGCGTAAGTCTTGTCCAAGTCATACCCGAAAATGGCCCGCAACATTTCCATCACGTAGTCATAGGTGTGCTTGTCATCGTCATGCAACACCACGTGATACGGTGGCTCGAAGGCGGGGAGCGCTTGGGACGGAAGCGGATCCGCCGACGGCTGGGCGGCCCGGAATGAACCGAGCAAGTCGGAATCTGCACCATGTCGGGGAGTGGACACGGCGTAGTCTGGACCAGCTTTCCCGGATTTTCAACTTCCGCCCGCTTTGGGCAGCGGCTTCATGTGCGGAAACAGGACCACGTCCCGGATCGACTCCGCGCCGGTGAGCATCATGACCAGTCGATCGATCCCGATGCCAATCCCTCCGGCCGGCGGCATCCCGTATTCCAGGGCCTCCAAAAAGTCCTCATCCACCTTCTGCACCTCCTCCCCCGCCTGATGCTCGAGCCGCTGGCGCTGCACCACGGGATCGTTCAACTCCGAATAACCGGGTGAAATCTCCTGACCGTTGATGATCAGTTCATAGACATCCACAAGACTGGCGTCCGCCCGGTTTTGCTTCGCCAGCGGCACCAGCAAGGCCGGGACATGGGTCACGAAACAGGGGTTGTCCGTCTTTTCTTCCACCAGCTTCTCGAAAATCTGCTGGGTCACCTCGTGATCCACCAGGTCCTCCCCAAGCTGCACCCCCAGTTCCTCCGCCCGCCTCCGCCGGTCCTCCGCCGTGCGGCTGAACCAGCCGGGATCAACTTCCTCGATCAGCGACCGGTAGTCCTGGCGCTTCCACGGGCGACGCAGATCAATCGTCTTCAGCAACCCGCCCTCCGCGTTGCGATGCTCGATCTGCAGCCCGCCGCAAAATTTCTCCGCCAGATGGCAAACCATCTCCTCCACCAATTCCGCCATCTGCTCGAAATCCGAATAGGCCCAGTAGGCTTCCAGCATGGTGAACTCCGGGTTGTGCCGGCGGCTGATCCCCTCGTTGCGGAAATTCCGGTTCAACTCGAAAACCTTGGGAAATCCGCCCACCAACAACCGCTTCAAGTGCAGCTCCGGCGCGATCCGCAAATTCAAATCCATGCCGAGCGCGTTGTGCCGCGTCCGGAACGGCTGCGCCGCCGCTCCCCCCGCCACCCCGTGCAACATCGGCGTCTCCACTTCCAAAAACCCGCGCGCCGTGAGAAAGGAACGGATCTCCGCCACCATCAGACTGCGCTTCCGGAAGATGTCCCGGCTCCGCTCGCTGGCAATCAAGTCCAAATACCGCTTCCGATACTGCAACTCCCGGTCCGCGATCCCATGCCACTTGTCCGGCAACGGCCGCAAGGACTTCGCGAGCACCGTCAGGGTCGTTACCTTGATGGTCGGTTCACCCGTCCGCGTCGTGAAAGTCTCCCCGCCCACCCCGATCCAGTCGCCCACGTCCAACAGCTTGAAGACGCCGAACGCTTCCTCCCCCACGCTCTTGGGATTGAGGAAACACTGGATCCTGCCGTCCACATCCGCGATCTCGAAGAACTGGCTGTTCCCCATGTCCCGCCAGGCCACGATCCGCCCCGCGACCTTCACCTCCAGATTCTCCGCGAACTCCGCCCGCAAGGCCCCGGGCTGGTGCGTCGTCGCAAAGCGCGCCCCGTAAGGATCGATCCCCATCGCCTGCAACTTCTCCAACTTCTCGCGGCGCACCTGGACGAGCTTGTGCTCCCCGTGAACCTCGGACACGACCGCGGGCGGCACCTCCGGGGTTTCCTCCGGGGCGGCACCTTGCCTGGCTCCTTTTTTCGGCGTTGCTGACATGGGAGGCCTAGCTTGGGCGCTCTTGCCGGAAAATCAATGGATTCCCCAGCGTGAACGTGGTTACGATTCCGAAAACTTCCAATGAACCGACGCCAACTGCTCGCCTCCGGAGCTTCCGCCCTGCTCACCACCCACCTCCGCGCCGCCGCCCCGCCTCTCCGCGTCGCCGTCATCGGCCACACCGGCCGCGGGAACTATGGCCACGGGCTCGATACCATGTGGCTCTCCCTCCCGCAAACCAGCGTCGTCGCCGTCGCCGATCCCGACCCGGCCGGCTTAGCCTCCGCCGTGACCCGGCTCGGTTCTCCCTCCCCCTTCCCGGATTACCGCGCCATGTTGGAAAAGATCCGGCCGGACCTCGTCGCCATCTGCCCGCGTCACGCCGACCAGCATCTGGACATGTGCCTCGCCGCCATTCAGGCCGGAGCCCGCGGAATCTATATCGAAAAACCGTTCTGCCGCACCCCGGCCGAGGCCGACACCATCGTGGACGCTGCCGCCCGGGCCAACACCAAAATCGCTATCGCCCACCGCAATCGCTATGATCCGGCCTATGCCTTCGCCAAAGAAATGGTCGCGCAGGGGGACCTCGGGACCATCCTCGAATACCGGGGCCGCGGCAAGGAGGACGCCCGCGGCGGCGCGCTCGATCTCTGGGTTCTCGGCTCCCACGTCGGCAATCTCGCCACCGGTCTGGGCGGCGATCCGGTGGCCTGCTCCGCCATGCTGTATCAAGGGGACCGCCCCTGCACTCCGGCGGACATCCGGGAAGGCGACGAAGGTCTCGGCAAAATGGCTGGAAATGCGGTGCACGCCCGGTTCGAGCTCGCTTCCGGCACCCCGTTTTTCTTCGACTCCACCCAAAACCACGGAACCAAGGAAGCCGGGTTCGGTCTCCAAGTCATCGGCACCAAGGGAGTCCTCGACTTCCGCATCGATCGCCAGCCGCTCGTCCATTTCCGCGCCGGAAACCCCTTCCACCCCGGCGGCCCGACGCAACCCTGGCAACCGGTCTCCAGCACCGGCATCGGCCGCCCCGAACCTGTCCCGGACCTCGCAAAACGGCTCGCCTCCCACGAAATCGCAGGAGCGGACCTCATCGACGCCATCACCAAAGACCGCGCCCCGGGCTGCGATGACCACCAGGGCCGGACCTTCGTGGAAATGGTCTGCGCCGTATTCGCTTCCCATCAAGCCGGCGGAAAACGGGTGGCCTGGCCACTGACGGACCGGACCAATCCGCTGGGATAGGAGACACCGCGCGCGGTTCCCCCTGCTTCCCAACCTAAAAATCCGCGCGCGTCCGCTTCAATTCCGCCGCCATGAGACCGCGGAGCCGCCCGGCTTCGGCGGGAAATTGCCCCAGTAAATTGGTCAACTCCTCCGGATCAGCCTGGAGGTCGTAGAGCTCCTCCCCGCCGCCGTGAAGATAGCGGATGTATTTCCAGCGGCCGTCGTTCAGCGCCACATACCACGGCACATGGCTGTGCTCCGCTTCCTCCGGCCGCTCCCGGAGCACCCGGGCCACGTCACGACCAAACGCTTTTCCCGTATGCTCGTAGAAACAGGGACGCAGCGGTCCCGGCGCCTCCGGCTCCCGCAGCCATCCGCTCAAGTCCCGCCCGTGCATCTCCCACGGCTCCGCGATCCCCGCCCAGGCAAAAAACGTGCTCACCAGATCCACCCCGTGCACCGGTTGCGCACACACCTTCCCCGAGGGCAACCGTGAGGGCATGGAAACGATGAGCGGCGAGCGATAGGTCGCCTCCCAGGGTGCCAGTTTCGACCGGAACCCGTGTTCCCCCATCCCGAATCCTTGATCCGCGGTGAAGACCACCAAGGTGTCCTCCACCTGCCCGCTCTCCTGCAAGGCCGCAAGCACCCGGCCGATCCCCTCGTCCAACGCCTCCACACAATCGAGCGACTGATGGACGAACGCGTCAAAGGTAGTCCGGCTGGCTTCATCGATGTCTCCGAACTCCGCGCCGCTCTTCCTCGCATAGATGCGGCCGTCCTCACCCTTCACCCAGGCGTTGGTCTGCTGGAGCCAAGCCGGTTTGCCCGGCCACGGCCCCAAGATGTCCGCGGGCGTTTGCACCGGATCATCCGCATGTTTCCCTTTGTGACGCTCCGCCGGCGTCGTCGGCCCGTGGATTGCCCCGTAACAGAGCCACAGATACCACGGCTTGGACGGGTCCCGGTGCCGGCCACGGATAAAATCACAGGCCCAATCCGTGTAGTTGTCCGTCGAGTATCCCGACACCTGCCGCTCCTTGCCGTTTTCCACGATCTTCTGGTCCTCGTAGTAGGAGCCCGCGTTGTCGGGGAAGGCCGGGCGGTTCCACACCGCCTGATAATCCCAATCACGCCCGTAACCGGCGTCGGTGCCCGTATGCCACTTGCCGATCTGCGCCGTCACATAACCGTGTTCCCGGAATACCGCGGGCCAGAACCGGCACACCGCCGGATCGTAGGTGCTTCCCGGATATTTCCCCTCCATCCGCATCGTCTCGATCCCGTGAGGATGGCGTCCGGTGAGGAGACTGGCGCGCGACGGCATGCACCAGGATCCCATGTAGGCATGGGAAAACCGGATCCCCCGCCGCGCCAAATCATCCAGGTTCGGCGTTTGCGCCCCCGGTAAGGCCCCGGGATAACAGGAGACCGTCTTGTAAGATTGGTCGTCACTGAAAAGGAACAGAATGTTCGGGCGCGTCGCCGCTCCGCACCAGGCGGAGAGCGCCAGCCACACGGGAAGCCAAAGTCTCACGAACGTCTTCATCAGGTCTTCCCTTCATCTGCCCCATCCCCGCTAAACCTGGCAAGGACTTTCGCCCCCCCCACCAGCAAAGCCGCCCCCGTGAATAGAATTTGAATCCACGCCGGACGCACACCAGACTGGGCCCCGATGAACCGCCCGCGCCTTGTTTTCCTCGATAGCTCCACCGTCGATGCCGGTGACATCTCCTTCGAACCCCTCGCCGCTCTCGGGGAATTGGTGCTCCATCCGTTCACCCCGCCCGATCAAATCCTGCCGCGTTGCCATGGCGCGGAGATCGTGCTCACCAACAAAACCCAGCTCAACCGCGCCACCCTCGCCGCTTGCCCCGGGCTGCGCCTCGTCGCCATCACCGCCACCGGCACCAACAACGTGGATCTCGCCGCCGCCCGCGACCTCGGCATCCGCGTGACCAACGTGCGCGGGTATTCCACCCCCAGCGTGGCCCAACACACCCTCTGCCTCCTGCTCAATCTGGCCACCAACATCCACCGCTTCGCCCACGAGGCGGACGCCTGGGCCCGGAGCCCCCATTTCACCCGGCTGGATCACCCCATGCGCGAAGTCTCCGGTCTCACCCTCGGCATCGTCGGCCTCGGCGGCATCGGAACTTGCGTCGCGGACCTCGGCCGAGCCCTCGGGATGAACCTCATCGGCCTGCAACGCCCCGGCCCCACCCCCTCCGCCCAAGCCACCCCGGCCATGCCCAACGGCATCCCCCGCCTCCCCGCCCCGGAGTTTTTCGCCCGGGCCGATTTCATCTCCCTCCACTGTCCCCTAACCCCGGAGACCGAGAAACTCATCAACGCGGATACCCTCCGCCTCATGAAGCCCACGGCCTGCCTCATCAACACCGCCCGGGGACCGCTGATCGACGAATCCGCCCTCCTCCAAGCACTCAAAGAAGGCCGGATCGGAGGCGCCGCGCTCGACGTCCTCGCCACTGAACCCCCCGCCCCGGATCATCCCCTCCTCCGCGCCAATTTACCGAATCTCCTTATCACCCCCCACACCGCCTGGGCCACCACCGAATCCAGAATCCGCCTCCTCCAAGGCGTCCACCGCAACCTCTCCGCCTACCTCGCCGGCAAGGAAGAACCGGACCGTGTCGCCTGAATGACCGGTCGGCCTGGGAGGGGGGATGCAATTCACGACGCGGCAGATTCAGAGCACGCTTTTGGGTTTGGATGGGGAATATCCAAAAAAGAACCATCATCCCACTTAACGGTGCGCTGTAGTTCCCCAGCATGGTGGCGAGCGTTGGATCGGAGAACTCGACGAACGTGATCCAACGAGCCGTGTCCTCGATGCCCTGCTTCTCCAAGTGACCGGAGGGATTCAAGAGGATGCGGCTCTCGGGCTCGAATTCCTTGAGCACGATCGCCAGGCTCGTCACCGCCAGATCGATCACCTCGATGCCTTTGAGGAACGTGACCGAGAGAGGGAACCGGTCGCCCCGCTTCACATGCACCACGGCCCGGCCCAGGTCATCAGTCTTGTCATGCCCACGAAAGCCGATGCCTGACGTGGACAGATCGAGGAAGGCCTCCAGCGATCCGTCAGGTTCCACGCGGGCGTG
>JAGWVU010000015.1 GCA_018970725.1 Verrucomicrobiota bacterium | reverse complement strand
AAGGACGGGAGGGAGCGGCAGGCGCATGGGAGGATGTTCCATCCATTTCCATCCATTTCCATCCATTTCCATCCATTTCCATCCATTTCCATCCATTTCCATCCATTTTCATCCATTTTCATCCATTTCCATCCATTTCCCCATTGGGCCCAACGCATCGAAGGAGCCGGTTCCGGGCCGGACACCATCCCGCGCCCCGGCGTTGACCCCGCCCGGGCTCTGGCGTATAGGGGAACGTGCAATCTGAACGATCCCGCCGCCTGCTCGCGGCCATACGGGATGTCCCTGACTTCCCGCAACCCGGCGTGCTCTTCAAGGACATCACTCCGGTGCTCTCTGATCACGCCCTGTTCGCGCAGGCCATCGATGCCTTGATCGAGCCGCTCGGCTCCACCAAGGTGGACAAGGTGGTCGGGATCGACGCCCGGGGCTTCATTTTCGCCTCGGCCGTCGCCCTGCGGGTCGGGGCCGGTCTGGTGCCGGTCCGCAAGCGCGGCAAACTCCCCTGGCATACGCGGCGCCTGGCCTACACCTTGGAATATGGTGAGGCTGAGGTCGAGATTCACGAGGACGGCATCTCCCCCGGAGAATCCGTTTGGCTGGTGGATGATCTGCTCGCCACGGGGGGCACGGCAGGGGCTGCGCAAGCCCTCATCAAAGAGGTGGGTGGCGAATTGGTCGCGACTTCCTTTCTCATCGAACTGGCGGCACTGGGCGGCCGGAGCCGGCTTTGCCAAAAATCCCGGGTGCACTCGGTGCTCGTCTATTGAGTCGGCCGCGCCGCGACCCATGTCCACCCCGGAGAATCGCAGCCCGATCCCCTCCACCGGCCGCGCCTCCCTGCGGCTGCGGGATCAATTTCTCGAGACCAACGGACTCGGTGGCTACACCTGCGCCACGATCGGCGGTGCACGTCTCTGGCCGTCCCACGGCATGGTGGTGATCGCCAAAAACCCTCCCATGGATCGCCACGTCCTCATCAATGGGTTCGAGGTCCGGGTGGATACCGAAGACGCCAGCCTTTCGCTCGGGGCCGGTGGCTTGATTCACCCCGGACAAGAGCCGGACGGGCGGAAGAACCTCCTCCGCTTCCGGTCCCAGCCTTGGCCCCGATGGACCTTCGATCTCGGCGGGGGACGCCTTCTGATGGCGGAATGTTTCTGTCGCCAGGGCACCAACCGGTTCGTCTTCCGCTGGCATCTTGAAGTCTCTTCCCGCCCGGTCACCCTCCGCGTCCGCCCGCTGCTTTCGGGCAGGCCGATGCATTCACCTCGTGCCGAATCCCACCGGATCAACCTTGAGCCGGAGTGTCCCTCCCCCCGGCAGTTCGTCTGGTCCCTCCGCCCCGGAGCCCCGGCCCTCTCCATCCTGAGCGACGGCGAGTTCCACCGCCAGCCGGAATGGATCCACGGCTTTGCTTATGACAACGACACCAGCGAGGATCTGGCCTGTCCCGGTGAGTTTCGCTGGACGTTGGAACCGCTTCAGGACGCTCATCTCATTGCGGGTACGGCCAGCGAGATGAACGAGGATCCCCGCACCGCCAACGAAGTGGCCCATTTGGCCGGCAAACTGCGCAACGCGGAGCGGACCCGGCGTAAGCTCTTTCGTTCCAAGCTCGACCGGGCCGCGGATCAATACATCGTCACCGGGCCGGAAGGCCGCACCGTGATTTCCGGTTACCCCCGCGGCACGGAAATGGGGGCGCGGGCCATGATCGCCATCCGCGGCATCTGCCTCAGCCCGGGAAGACTCGATGTCGCGAGCCAGGTTCTGCGGACTTGGCGGGACCGGATGGCCTCCGGCTTGATGCCATCGGAAATCTCCGAGCATCGGCTGGCCTCCTCTTTCGCTTCGCCGGAGCCTTCACTGTGGTATGTGGTGGCCGTCTACGAATACCTGCGCGCCGCCCACCGTCAGTCCCGGGTCATCCCGGCCGGGGAACGAGCCGAGTTGGAGCGGAGTGTGGAAGAGATCCTGACCGGTCTCTCCCTGCGCAATCACCGGGTCGTCTTCATGGATGAGGACAGCCTGCTGGCGGAAACCCTTGAACCCGCGGGCCCGGACTCCCCGCCCCGCACCATCAAACGGGTGACCATCCAAAGCCTCTGGCTGGCCGCCCTGAGAATCGGCGACCGACTCAACGAGGGCCGTTGGGAGACGCTCTATCAAACCGCCCGCCGCGAGTTCGACCGCGCCTTCTGGAACGAGGAACTCGGTCACCTCGACCACGCCATCCTGCACTCGCCGTCCCATCCCGTGGAACGGGTCTCCACTTTGGGACTCGATCAGGTTCTCGCGGTCGGCGGGCTCCCCATTGTCTGCGTGGATCAGGGCAAGGCCAGCCTGATCGTCCACGCCCTCGAAAATGCCTTCGCCCAAGCTGGAATGATCCAGTCTGCCACCAGCCTTTCCTGGTTGTTCGGGGCGTTCATCGAGGCTTGGTATCGCATCCATCACGCCGACCCGCAAAGCCTTGAGGAAGTGAAACGACGTTTCCTCGCCCCGTGGCGCCATCATCTTGAGTTCGGCGGACTGGACCATCTGCCGGAAAAACCGGTCGGCCCCAGCCGTTCACCGGACCGGGATCAGGCTCGCCAGACGTTCTTCAGCGCGGCGGAAACCGCGGAACTACTCAGGGTTCTCCACCTGCCCGACCTGCGGCGCAACCTGGATCCGTTCGACGACCGGTTGGCCCCGTGTTGACCGGGTGCTCAGCCCTGGAACGGCGTGACCACCAACGAGGCGTTGTGACCGCCAAAGCCGAAGGAGTTGCTCACCGCGGCCCGCAATTTGGCCTCGCGGGGTTGGTGCGGCACATAGTCGAGATCACATTCCGCGTCCGGCTCATCCAGATTGATCGTCGGCGGCACCAGTCCCTCACGGATGGCAAAGACCGTGGCGGCCAATTCCACTCCGCCGGCCGCTCCCAGCAGGTGCCCGGTCATCGATTTGGTGGAACTGACGAGCAAACCATTCTTCGCATGACTGCCGAATGTTCGCTTGATGGCCCGGGTCTCACAAACATCCCCCATGGTCGTCGAGGTACCGTGGGCATTGACATAGTCCACCTGATCCGGATTGAGCTTGGCATGCCGCAAGGCGTTTTCCATGCAGCGGCTCGCGCCGATCCCCTCCGGATGCGGAGAGGTCAAATGATAGGCATCGGCGGACACTCCATACCCTGCCAGTTCACAGAGAATGTTCGCCCCCCGCTTCCGGGCGTGCTCCAACTCTTCAATCACCACCACGCCGGCGCCCTCGCCCATCACGAAACCGTCCCGGTCCTTGTCGAAGGGGCGTGAAGCTTTTTCGGGTGCGTCGTTGCGGCAGCTCAATGCTCTCATGTTGCCAAAGCCGGCCATGCCCATGGGGAGGATCGAGGCCTCGGCCCCGCCGGCAATGATCACGTCCGCGTCCCCGAATTTGATGATGCGCCACGCCTCGCCGATGCTGTTGTTCGCCGTGGTGCACGCCGTGACAATGCACATGTTCGGACCGTGAATCCCGTATTCCATCGAGATCATGCCGCTGGCGATGTTCGTGATCATCATCGGAATCACAAAGGGCGAGACCCGGGACGGGCTCCGTTGGATGAGCACCGCGTTTTCATTCGTCAGGGTCTCAAGCCCACCGATTCCGCTCCCCACCAGAACCCCGGCCCGGAACGGGTCGCCGACTTGGAAATCGATCCCCGAATGGGCCACCGCCATCTTGGCCGCCGCCATCGCCAGCTGGGTGTAACGATCCGCCCTCCGGGCATCCTTAGGATTGTTGAAGAAGGGCTCCGGATTGAAGTCCCGGACCTCCCCGGCGATCTTGCACTTGTATTCCGTGGTATCGAAGGCTTCCACCCGGCGGACTCCACTGACCCCGGACCGGAGGTTGCTCCAAAACGTCTCGAGGTCGCAGCCGATCGGCGACACGACTCCCATCCCGGTGATGACGACTCTGCGTTCCATGTTTGAGGCGAGGAAGAACCCCCATCCGGGTGGCCTTTGCAAGGGGATTTCCTCGGGCCCGCATTTCCCGGCGTGCGGCCGGGCGGAACCGGGGCCCGGATCAGATCTCGCGAATCGGCAGCCGCTCGTTGGCCCTCTGACAAATCGGACAAACCGGCAACGCCGCGGAGGTCTTGTCCTGATACTGGTTGCCGCAAGCCTGACAAATCACCCAGGTTTTGCGGAGCCGCCATGCGCTTTGCACGCTGCCGATCTTGCGCACCACCCACATCGTCCCCACACTGCCCAACAAGAGGAGCAGGTAGATCACCATCAATTCCGACAGGGTCACATGGATCATATCGCTCCACAGCCTAACGCCGCACTTCCAACCAACCCCACCGCCGGTCGTCCCCCGGTTGGAACCGGATTCCCTGACGCACTTTCTCCAGCCATCGCGCGGTCACCGTTCCGTCATCCACGGACTCGGTCAACAAGTGGACAATTCCACCATCCGCCCCGACCGCCACGCGCAACCGAAGGCTGCGCCACGGGCCCGGGGCGCTGGCGATTTCCCGCAGCAACGCGGGGAGGATTTGCGGCCATGACGCCGCCGTCTCCCGCTCTCCGTCCAACGTCCCTCGAATGGTCACCGCCGCGGCTCCGGCCTCGCCTCCCTTCGCCCCGCTGCCCGCCACCGGCGTTTCCTCCGGGAGTCCGGGGAAGTCCGCCTCCCCGGCCGGCAGCAACAACGGCACGGTATCCTCCCTCTCCGGCACCTGTTTCCCCCGCAACCCGACCTCATGCCCCAAAAAAGAGGGACGGAATTTGGGCGCCATCCTTGTCAACGCGTAAGCCGTCACTTCACTCCCGCCGACCCCTTGAAGGTGGTAGGTGCGGTCATCGAGTTCCCGCAACACCTGGGAAGAAATCGGATCCACCGAACTCAACAACATCACGCCGCGTGTCCGTGGGGTCCAGCGTTCCGTCCGCGGATAGGAGACCTGGAACAGGTAGAACACGACGACATGGCCGACGAGCGAGACAAAGATCAGAAAGAGCAGCCGCCAATCGCGCTCCCGCCCCGTCCCGGAGGACCAGTTGAAGATGAAACGGGGCTCCTCCATCCCTGTCACCGGTATTGCATCGTCGCGTAAGCCAATTCAAAGCCCCGGCTGGTCACCAGTTCCGAGATCTTCATGACCACGCCGAAGGCCGCGGTCCGATCGGCCATGATCACGACGTGACGATGTTCCGGCGTGGCTTCATCCAGCGCCGCCTCGAGATCTGCGAAGGCGATCTCGCGTTCATTGAAAAAAAGGCGGGGGGAGGCCCCGGGCAACACCGTGATCACGTGGGATCCATTCGCCGGGGGCAGGATGGAGGAGGAGACCGGCAGATCCACGGGCACCCCGGACTTCACCACGAAGTTCGAAGACAAAACGAAGAAAACGAGGAGGAGCAGCACCATGTCCAACATGGGTGCGGCGAAAAGAAGGCCCGAATTCGGGCGCAAAGTGCTCTCCAACTTCATGGGACTGCCACAAGATGGCGGCGATGCCCCGGGAAACAACCACTTTCCGGGGCTTCACGCCCCGATCACCGCAAAAGCCCACCTTTGGAAGTTTGGGCCCCGCCCGGCGCCGTGGCTTGGGAGAGCTCGCTCTCCTGACGAAATTCCAGAATCAAGCTCCGGTCGACCCGGCTGTCATGGATCAGGTTGACGATCTCGATCCCCGCCCGCTCCATGTCATGCATCAACGTTCGCGCGAAGGAGGTGAGGTAGGAGTAAAAGGTGAAGGCGGGAACGGCCACGACGATGCCCAACGCCGAAGTGATCAAGGCTTCGTAAAGACCAGCGGAGACCTGTTCGGAGGTCGCGAATCCGCTGTTCTGCCTGATCAGCACGAAGGTGCGCATCAATCCCAGCAACGTCCCCAGCAGACCGATCAACGGGGTGACGTAGGCCAGATTGTGCAGCACCGCGAGATTCTTCTCCAATCCCGGCACCTCCAGCTGGCCGGCCTCCTGGACGATCTCCTTCAACTCCTCACGCGGAGCATCGTGCCGCAAAATGGCCGCATGAACCACCCGCGCCACCGGTCCCGGCGTTCCGGCGCACTCGTGCAGGGCCTCGAGGAAATTCTTCCGCCGGATAAGGTTCGCCAGCCCCATCATCAAGTCGCTCACGCTGACCCGGGCCCGGTGGAAGGCGAGATAACGCTCCAGAAAGATCCCAATCGAAAAAATGCTGCACCCCAACAGCAACCATGTAAGAGGGCCGCCCTGCCAAATCAACGGGCCGCTTTCCGCAAGCAATGTACTCCCGATCGTCATTTCGTTCTCCCTGTGGCTCTGTTTTTCAATTTTGGACGCCTTATGTCAAGAAAAGCGACGTTTTTCGCAAAAGATCCAGCACGTCACTGCAACTTTTCTGCCAACTTTCTCTAATTGTATCTCAGAAAGAGGTTCTCCCGCTCTTCCCCCGCCGGGGCTCCGCTCGCCGGGGCAAACACCGTCACGTTCCGGATGACCCGGCCGAGGTCCGCCACGATCCCGGCCGCCAGTTTCCGCGCCTGCAACCGGATCAACCCGACCGCGACCCGGTTCGGAAAGACCGCCAGCACCGCGAACTCGGCGCTCAAGGGAGCCATGAAGAGATGCAAATCCCGCCCGTGACAGATCACCTCGGGAGCCTCCGGTTCGCCGATCTGCTGCGAAAGCATTTGCGTCGTGGCGAAGAGACCAGCCGCCAAAGCCCCCATCGCGTCCGCCCGGGGAAGCTTCACTCCGTTGCCCGGGGCCCGCTGCTCGGTCACAATTACCGCCCCGCTCCGCTCGATGACCGCCCCTAGGCTGCAACCGGTCTCGTCCAGAAACAGGCACATCGCCTCCCGGAACCGACGGGCGGAATCCGAGGTAAGATTGATCTGGTAGTCGCCGGACGAAGCTGGGACCGCGGTAGGATCGGTCATAATGGAAACGATACTTCAACTCACCGCGGCTCCCCTCGGGGACCGCGCCCCCCATCCTTCGATTCCGGAGCCCGGCAGGGAGGCGTGAAAGCGCAGCAAGATCTCCTCGACCACGGCGTTCAAGGTCGCGAACACGTTGTATCCCTGGGAGGCCACCGCCTCCACCACGGGCAGCGGCTGAGGCCGGTCGTTCAATACAAGATTCATCACCCCAACCCCGACTGCACCGGGACAATCCCGCTTGTTATACTGCAGCACGACCGGCAGCTCTTCCATCACCACGCCGTTCTGGTGGAGGTTCTCCCGGGTCGACCGCAACGCTTGGGCGTTCTCCTCCAACTTCTCCGGGCTGGAGTCTGCCACGAACACCAACCCGTCCGCCCCACGCAACACCAACTGCCGCGTCGCATTGTAAGCCAGCTGCCCGGGGACCGTGTAGAGCTGGAACTTGGTGTGGTAGCCCTTGACCACGACCGCCTCCATTGGCAGATAATCGAAAAACACCGTGCGGTCGGTGGACGTCGCCATCGAAAGAAGATCACCCCGCCGGTCCTGATCAATTCTTCCGTGGATATGCTGCAGATTGGTGGTCTTTCCACTGAAGGCTGGCCCGCAGTAAACGATCTTGAACTGAACTTCCCTGGTATCGTGATTGACTAATGCCATACCTGCCTCCCGGCTTGTTCGATGTCCCTTTCCGCTAACACTGTTTCCGGCGCCTGCAAATCCGGAATCACGGATTCACTCACGCAACACTGAAATTCCCCGAGCCACCAGCAGCAACCGCTCGACAAATCCGGCATCGCCTCCCTCACCAGCCTGCAAAACGCCCAGGCAAATGCCACCCTGCGCAAAGAAGCTGACCATCCCTTGATTCGTCCGCACGGTGGACGTCTCCCCGCTCTCGAGTCCCAGATCCTCCGCCAAGCCGCGAATCCGCTGATACATCCGCGGCAACCTCTCCAGCATGGCCCCGGATTCCGGCGCCGTCCCGACGCACTTGGCCAACACCCCGCCGCCTTCCGAATCCGCAAACAAAACACAACCCTGCACCCCGGGCAACGACGCCGTCAAGTCCACCGCCAACTGACGGGTGAAAGAATCGGAACGACCGAACACCGCGCGAAGCTCCAAATCACGAAGTTGCGATGAGAAACCGATCCCATCGAACCGGACCCATCCCTTCTCGGAACCCGCCGGAGACACCGGCTTGGAGAAGATCGCGGGCGCCGCCGAGGGAGCGGTCACCGGGACGACTGGCGCCACCGGGACGGGCGCAGCCATCGCGAAGACCGGAGGCGGAGCAGGCACCGGCTCGGCAACCGGGGCCGCAACGAACCTGACTTCCGGCATTGCGGGCGCCTGCGGCTCTTCATCGAGATCATCCAACGAATCCAATTCGCCGCTCTTCGGAGTCAGACCCGCCGGTTGGGCTGACGCCTTGGCCGGAACCATTTCGGTCGCGACACGGAAGGGGCTCACCGGGGGAGTGGTCGGATCGAGCATGACCGGAGGCGCTTCCTTCAACGGCACAAAGCCACGCCGGGACTCCTCTTTTGCCTGCACCGCGAAGGGACTGACCGACGCTTTCTCCTCCACCGCGACCGGAACCGAATCGGAAAGAGACTCACTGGCGGGCAGCTGCCGGATAATCTCTTTAAGGGGGATCACCACCTCGATCCCACCATTCACTCCCTGAAGCCCCACCCTGGCCGGAGCATCCGCATGCTCTAGCATTTGGGAAAGAGTGACCATCACGCGACCGCTGGCAAACTGCGGCTTGAGCAAAGACCAAGGCAGGTGGGTCTTCCAATCAACGGGCAGAACGGAGGCATTGATGCCAACAACCCCGGGATCCAACGACCCCAGCAGGGCGTGAAAGGGAAAGGACAGCCGGATCTCCGGCTTCGCGGGAGCGGCTTCCACCTCAAGTGGGATTTCGGGCGCCACCGAGACCTCAGCTTTCGGAGCCCCGGCCTTGGGCTTCTCCGCCGCCGGAGACCCGGTCAGCGCGGCCAGAAATGGCGACACTGGAGGCGCCGCAGACTCGGGAAGTGGCGGCGCGGGAGCGATTTTGAATGGACTTTCAAGCTGTCCACCGGGAAGCGGGGGCGGCCCGGGAGGAAGACTCATCGGCTGCACCAAGGGCTTGGAAAAAGGATTCGGCGGCGGTTCCGCCAAACCATTCCCGCCCCCGGCGGCCCGGAATGGGTTCGACGCCATGGGAAGATCCCGGTGCCCGTCGCCACCACTCGCCTCCGGAACGGTCTCGGGCGCCATGGTCTCGACCACACCCGCCAGACGCAACCTTACGGTCGCGTCCAACCCGTCATCGATTGCCACCGCGAACAATTGGGGACAGGCCCGGTAAATTTGAATCAACCGGGTCTCCACTTCCGCATCCCCGGGGTTCCACTGGGCTCCTTCAAGCTTCAGCGCCACTCGGTCGGCATGGGTGGCCACGCCGGACTTCAACTCGTGGGGAATCGCCTCGGAAAGCGACTCCGCTTCCACCGTGAAAATGCCATCCGGATGCATCGCCCCACCGCGCGCACCTCGCTCCAAACCTGAATCGATTGGATTCCCGGCTTCATCAGCCAAACCAAAAATACTGCGAAAGGGCAATGCCATGACGTTTTCCCGAGTGATTGATAGTTGCGCGTCTCAAGCCCCGCCCGACCCACGACGGAGACTTACTCATTCACAAAGCTCCATCATCCGAAGAAATCAAGTATTTAACTTTGCTTAATTCTTAGCCTGCATTTCTCAAGCACCACTTCGCGCGGCACCGCCAGATGGCGTTCCCTGGAATTCGAGCGGAACGCAGCAGCGGGAGCTTGAGAAGTGCGGGTTCGTAAAGTTCAAGGCTGCGCCACCTTCGGCGAGACGGTCCGGACCCAACTCGCGGAGACCAATTGAGCGATGGTGAGGTAGCGTTTTCCGCTCGGGAAGGTTTCCCACTTCAACTCCACCTCGGCCGCGAGAGGATCCGATTCCCAGGAAATCTCCCGAGCCAACTGCTTGCCGATCGGTTTTTCCTTGTCCACAAACGCGAACCGGGTCATCCCTGGGTAGGGAGGATCAACCTTGTAACAGAGCATCTGATCGAGCCCCGGCACCTCGTCCCGATCCGCCTCCGAGTAGGTGACCCGTTGCAGGACCACCCGGAACCGTGCGGAACCGGCGGGCATGTCCTCGACAAACTTCCGGAAGGCCTTTTGCCGAAACTCGACATACAACCCCCAATCCACCCGGAAACGACCGTTTCGTTCCAGCACCATGATGGGGAACCCATCCGTCTCGTTGGCCAGGGTCAGGAAGAAGATGTGCGCGGTCGCCCCCGCCGCGGCGCTCTCCTCCGTGTGAAAGAAGTCGAGCCGGTAGTTGCGCACCGCGATGTCCGGATTCCGCTGGTAATAGCGGGACAGGGCCTCGGTCGGATCCCCTTCCACTTCCACCAATCCGACCCGCCCCTTCCAAGACTCCGCCTCGAGAAACTCGCGGATCACGGACCTCGCTTTTTCCAAGGCTGCACCCTCACCGCTTGCGGCTCCGGGCGGTGCCTTGACGGGTTCGGGAGGCGCCACGGCCAGGCGCGGTTCGGAGATCCCCGGTTGGACCTCCTCCCTTTGCGGGGGCGCCTCCGCCGAAACCGAATCCAAGGGACGAGGCTCCGGAGGAAGCACGCTTTCGGAAATCCCCCCGACCGCCTTCGGCCCCGGTTTCGGGGTCTCCGCTTCGCGGAACGCCGGAGGCACCTCCACCCCGGCCGGACCGGCCCCGGAGGAAGCCACGGGATTCCCGGACGCCTCCAACACGGGCAGGGGATCCACTTTGGCGATCATCGGCATCGGCTCGTCCCGCCCCTCCTCCGCTCCGGCCAAGGGCACGGCTTCCGCCGGGCCCCACCATCCCATCCGCCAGCTCAAATACCCCGATCCACCCAGCACCACAAGCAGGAGGGAAACCAATGCCACGGGGAAGGGGCGCGCCGGAGCCGGTTCGTCGAAGCGCGCAGGATTGACTTCGAGCGGAAAATCACCGCGCGCCGTGGCCGACCGCCGCCGGCCCGCCGCGGCCGGGCGATGCCGCGGCAAGGCTTCCGGAGCTACTGTTCCGGGAAGACCCGGAGTCCCCCGCTCGAGCGGACCCACTCCACCGGGCAGTCCGGACATGGGGGGGAGATCAAAGTCCCGATGCCAGTCTTCGGGAGGAGCCGGGACCGGCGAAACCGGGGCGGAAGCGATCGGCCTTGGGAGATTCGCGACCAACGGAGAGGTGATGATTTCGGCGCACTGCGGGCAAGGACCGCTTTCTCCCGCCAACTCAAAGGGCACGATCAGTTTCGTTCCGCAGTGAACACAAAAAAAGGTGATGGGTGCTGGAGCGTTCATTCGGGGCGCGGCCGGAGCCGGGCAATGGAAAGGTGGCGTTTGGATGCCGAGCTACCAGCCCCCTAGCGCACACCTTCCGATCAGTCAAGTGTGGATCTGTTAGGTCTTCGCAGCCCCGCCTCCCCGTGATTGGTCGCGCGCGGCTCACCGGTTCTTCGATGCGCCCCACGTTTTTCGAACTTTCCACCGGGAGCGATTGTCTGAGAACCCATGAACCATGCTCTAAAACTCCGCGGTCTGGCGTGCCTTCTGATCGCCCTGACCTTCTGCTCCTGCCGTGCCACCTACCCGCAACGCTCCGCCGCCCGGGGAGCCCTGATCGGTGCCGGGGCGGGGGCCCTCATCGGCGCGGCCAGCGGCAACGCCGGAAAAGGAGCCCTCATCGGAGCCGCGGCCGGCGGAATCGTCGGCGGCGTCCACGCTCATCGCCGGGGGCATCACCACCGCCGGTATTACAACCCGGCCTTCGGAACCTACTACAGCCCCTACACCCGCCCGGTCTATCTCCACCCCGCTTACTCCTACCCGCCCCCGTTCCGCCCCTACCGGAACTACTATCCCTACGGTTACAACAGTTACTGGCCTTACTGATCTCCAGCACATCGGCTCAACGCCGCGTCGCCGGAAACGGTCACCGTCCCGCTGATCAGGTCGTGCCATCCCCGACGGCGTCGGTCGATCAGAATCCAGAGGAATCCAAAGCCGAGTGGCAGCCCCAGCAACCACCCCTCCCATCCCTCGAATCTTCCGAGGGTGGCTTGGGCCAGCGGCCCGGGGGCCGGCCAAAGCCGCAGGAGAAACCGGAAGGGGACAATCGGCAGGATCGCCAGCAGGTAGCCGACATAACGGAGATAGAGTTGTTTCCAGGACGGCATCCCGCCGGTCCGGGAATCCACGATCGACAACCCGAACAGCTTCTTACCGGGCGTGGTTTGGGTCTTGCGCCACAACACCACCACTCCGAAGAGCAGAAACAAATCGAACGGGATCTCCAGCCAACGCATCCAAACCGGGATTTCGGTCGTTCCGTCGATGGCCATCCTGACCACCAAGGGCAGGCTCAGCACGCACAAGCCGGAGGTGAGCAGGGTCAAATCGACGAGATGCGCGAGGGCGCGGACCCAAAAAGAGGCCCCTCGCACGACTCCCGGATTTTCCTTTGCACGCATCCCGGAGGCTAGTGTAGTCCCTTGAAACTTGCACCCGGAAATCCCCACCAATGCCCCGCATGTTCCGACTCCTCCGCGTCTCCCTCCTCCTCATCATCCCGGCATCGGCTGCCGCCGCCGAACCGTTGTTTACCTTCTCCGACGGTTTTGAGAAGGGCGCTGGAGCTTGGTTGCCGAGCGATCCGTCGAAATGGGAGATCGCGGACAGGCCCGGGGGGAAGGTGTTCCACCTCCTCGGCAAAAGCGACTACCAACCGCCTCACCGCAGTCCGCACAGCATCGCCCTGCTGCGGGATCATGTGTGGGGGGATTTCACCCTGACCGCCAGGGTGAAAACCTTGCAAACGACCCGGGGGCACCGGGACATGTGCCTCTTCTTCGGGTTTCAGGATCCGGCCCGCTTTTACTACGTGCATCTCGGTGAACAGCCGGACCCGCACTCGAGCCAGATTTTTGTGGTCAACGAAGCACCCCGCACCAAGATCACGACCTCGCCCGACCGGGGCATCCCGTGGCGGGACGATGCCTGGCACGCGGTCAAGATCGTTCGCCAGACCGCCACGGGAGAGATCGCGGTCTATTTCGACGACATGGAAACCCCCTGCAAGGTGGCCCGGGACACCACCTTCCTCTGGGGCGTGATCGGTCTCGGCTCCTTCGACGACATGGGGGAATGGGATGAGGTGCGGATCGAGGGAACGCGGGTCGAAGGCCGGGTCCCCGTCTTGTTTCCCAGCCGCGCACCGGCGGCGTCCACCCCGCTCTCGTTCCGCAAGTGGTCCGGCAAATTGAACGTCCCGGATCCGGTGGCCATCACGTTGGATGACCGGGGCCGGGCCTACGTGACCCAAACCCAACGGCGCCAGATCCAGGACCTCGATATCCGCAAGAATCTGGACTGGATCCCGGATGATGTCGGTCTCCGTCGGATCGAGGACAAGTTGGCTTTGTATCGGGAACGGCTTTCCCCGGAGCGTTCCGCGGAGAACGTGGCGCGCGTCCAGGATTTGAACGGCGACGGCTCCCACGACTACCGGGACCTGACCGTGATCAGTGAACGGATCCACCGGGTCGAGGACAAGGACGGCGATGGCGAGGCCGACGCCATCCAACTCTTCGCGGATGGCTTCCAAACGGAGGTCACCGGGATCGCCGCGGGCATCCTTTGGCATCAGGGAGCCGTTTACGCGACGATCGCGCCCGATGTCTGGAAACTCCGGGATCAGAATGACGACGGGATCTCCGACGAGCGCACTGTCTTCGCCCACGGCTTCGGCCATCACATCGCTTATGCGGGGCATGACATGCACGGGCTCACGGTCGGGCCCGACGGGAAAATCTACTGGACGATCGGGGACAAAGGCATTGCCGTGACCACGCCCGACGGCCGGGAATTCTCCTACCCGAACGAGGGTGGTGTCCTCCGGGCCAACCCGGACGGTTCGGGATTCGAAGTCTTCGCCCATGGCCTCCGCAACGTTCAGGAACTCGCCTTTGACGAATTCGGGAACCTCTTCGGGGTGGACAACGACGCCGACATGCCCGGGGAGAAGGAGCGCTTTGTCTGCATCGTGCAAGGCATGGATGCCGGCTGGCGTTGCGCCTACCAATACCGGGGCAACGGTTATAATCCCTGGACCGCCGAGAAACTCTGGGAACCCCGTCAAAAGGGACAACCAGCCTATTTCATCCCGCCCCTGAGCAACTACGTGGGCGGCCCCTGTGGATTCGCCTACAACCCGGGCACGGCGCTCGACGCCTCCTGGCAACGCACGTTTTTCCTGACGGAAGCTCCGGGCGGCAAGCAATGGGCCTTTCAGGTGGAACCGGATGGCCCGGCCTTCCGGATGGTCAACTCCCGCCAGATCGGCAACGGTCTCGCCATCATCGGTTGGAAATTCGGTCCGGACGGAGCCCTTTACGGAGCCGACTGGGGGTCCACCGCCTATTCGCTCGACCAAACGGGCGGGATCTGGCGCTTCGATGTCCCCGAAAACAAGATGGCGCCGGAGCGTCGGGAGACCCGGGAGGCCCTCGCCATGGATTTCGGAAAACTTTCCGCCGCCGCGGTGGCGCAAAAGCTGGCCCATGCCGACCAACGGGTCCGGCTCAAGGCTCAGTTCGAACTGGTAGCCCGGAACGAAGCCGGCCCGTTGCAGGAAGCCTTGTCCCACCCGCTCCGCCTGGCCCGGGTCCACGCGATCTGGGGTCTCGGACAATTGCAGAGCGCCGGGCCGCTCCTCGGTCTGCTCGGCGATGCCGATCCCGTGATCCGCGCCCAAGCGGCCAAAACGCTGGGTCAGCTTCCCGCCTCCGACCCGTTTGATCGGACCCGGCTGGCACCCCTGCTCGCGGATTCCGACCCGCAAGTCCAATTCCAAGCCGCCCAAGCGTTGGGGACCAACGGGAAGCCGGACCCGGGCGTGCTTCGTTCCCTGCTCACCTTCATCGATTCCCAACCGGATCATCCCTACTTCCGCCTCGCCCAGTCGCGCGCGCTGGCCGCCGTGGCCCCGGTGACGGAGATCGTGGCCTTGCAGCGTGAAACCTCGGCAGCGCGACGGATGGCGGCGGTCCTGGCCTTGCGCCTCCTCCAATCCCCGGAGGTGTCCGCATTTCTCCGGGACCCGGTTTCCGACATTCGTTCCGAGGCTGCCCACGCCATCCACGACGGCGATTCCATTCCCGGCGCGCTGCCCGCCCTTGCCGGGAGCCTCGACCACCCGGCGGACCATGCGGAGAGCTTCATCCGGCGCGCCATCAATGCCAACCTCCGCCTCGGAACCCCCGGGGAAGCGGCCCGCGTCTCCCGTTACGCCCTGCGCGCCGATTCCCCCCCGGCCCTGCGGTTAGAGGCTCTCGACGCCCTGCTCGCCTGGGTCCAACCGCCGCCGCTCGACCGGGTGGACGGTTGGCGGCGTCCTCTGACCGGGCGGGATGCCCCGGCCCTGGCCAACGCCTTGGGCCCGGACGTCAACCGATTGCTCGAATCCTCGGACAGCCAAGTGCTGGAGAAAGCGGTGCAGCTGGCCTCCACGCTGAAAATTCCGCTCGATGCGCCGCGCCTCACCGCCTTGTTGCACAACGAAAAGGCTCCGGCCGGGGTCCGGGTGGCCGCTCTGGAAAACCTGAAAACGCCGGAAGCGGCCCGCTATGCGATCGCGACTTCCGGGGAAGCGCTCCGCATCCGGGGAGCGGGCCTGCTGGCCGCGCTGGATCCCGCCGCCGCCCGCGACCACCTTGCCAAGGTTCTCACCGAATCCGCCTCCCTGCCTGAACGACAAAACGCCTTCGTGCTGCTCGGCGACCTGAAGGCGGGCGCCTTGATCAAACCTTGGGTCGAACGCCTCGCGGCCGGCGATCTCCCGGCCGGACTCCAGTTGGACGTGGCGGAAGCAGCCGCCAAAATCGGCGGGTTTCCGGATGCCCTCCCCCGCCCCGCCAACGATCCTTTGGGCCCATGGATCGAGTGCCTTGAAGGCGGGGATCCCGCGCGCGGCAGGGATCTCTTTCTCAACCACCTCGGCGCCCAATGCGTGGCCTGCCACAAAGCCGACGACAGTAAGGGCGGCAGCGTGATCGGCCCCAATCTCAAGTCGGTCGGGCAGCGGGACCGCCGTTACCTGCTCGAAGCCCTGGCCCTGCCCCAAGCCGCCATTGCCACAGGTTACGGAGTGATCACCGTCACCTTGAAGGATGGCACGGTGGTGAGCGGTCAGCTCCGGGGAGAATCGGCCGGGGGACTGGAAGTCCGCGATCCGACGCAAGCTACGAGCCGGAAACTCCCGCTCAACCAGATTGCCGAACGCAGTCCGGTGGTCTCTCTGATGCCTCCGATGGGATTGATTCTGGCGAAGCGAGAAGTGCGCGACCTCGTTGCCTACCTGAGCACTCTCCAAGCGAAGTGACCCGGGACGGGGTCAGGAAAACGTCAACTGACCCTGACGCGGTCCGCTTTTCTGGAGGATCTGGCTGGCGATCTTCGACGCGCCATCACGGGGCACGAAATCGATGGCCCGTTCCACCACTGGCATGGCAGCTTCCCTACCACAATATTCACGGATCTTGCGCGCGATCCGTTCGGGGGACCGGGAGTAGTCACCCAACCCATTCTCCTGCACGAAGCGGACATTGGCGAATTCCTGACCGGGCACGAAATCGTAAATCAAGACATAGGCGCCGACCGTGAGGGCTTCCATCAGCACGGTGGGGCTCGCCTTGATGAGGGCGAGATCGGCCGCGGCCAGCATTTCGGGAAGTTCTGCGGTGAATCCGTGGAGGTGGATGTTCGCCGGGGGTCGGCTCCGTTCCAGCCGCTGCCGCAATTCTTCGTTCTTGCCGCAAACGATGTGAACGTCGATCCCTTCCGGAAGATCCGCCAGGGCCGGGAAGAGGCGCTGGATGCCCATGCCATCGGCTCCTCCCACACACACCACGGTGGGTTTGGTGAACCCGAGGCGACGCCGCAACTGGGCGCGCTGGCCGCGGAGCGCGGAGAGACGGGAATTCAACGGAAGCCCGCTCACATGAATCAAATCCCCGCGGACGCGCTGCCGCAAGGCGCGTTCCTTCATGAGGTCGGTGGGCACGAAGTAGGCATCCGCTCCATGAGTGAACCAACTGGCGTGCCCATAAAACAGATCGGTCACGACGGTGGCCAGGTAAGGCTGGTAATAGGTTTTGCGCACCGCATACTCCGCCGCCGCCGTCAGGCACGGGTGCATGGTCACCACCACGTCCGGCCGACCCCGCAAAATCGCTGCGGAGAGTTCCGTCTTGGTCAGCTGATGCCACGGATAGAACAACATCTTGGACCAACGGCGCCCGTTCGTCAGGTAGAACGTCGTCCGCCACAGGTTCCTCCGCTCCGACCACCGGGTGTAAAGTTCCGGCATCCGGTCGATCGGAAACCGGCCCGTTTCCCGGAGCCCATCGACGATCTCGACTTCCACGCCGGGTTCCTGCTCAATCATGGCCGCGCGGAGCGCATTGGCGCAAGCCCGATGTCCGCCGCCCGTATCGGAAATCAAGAGGTTGACCCTTCTTGCCCCGCGCCAACCCGGCCCGTTTCCGCCCGTGTCTGATACCAGATTTGAATCAAAGTAAATCATCGCTTCCCAAAAACTGAGTCAGGTCTGCCAAGGGATTGGGACCCGGAAGGACCGGCGTTCCAAATTCCGTGGAGTGGTATTGTTAGCTGAATCACTTGAAAGCGGTTCAGTAAGAAATGTCAAGATTTGCTTAGGAGTAGATCTTCCAAACGGAAGCCAAAATGCCGAGCTTTCGCTCCGAGTCAACCGGTGGCCACGACCCATCCAAGATGAATCGCCCCCACATAGGCCGCCTTGCACAAAAGATGCAAAATTTGATCCACGTGCAGATTGGTCCAGCCCTCCGATTTCACGAAGTCGATGATCCAATGGAGCACGGTCTCGAGCAACGCCAGCGTCACCGAGCCGGTGATGACCCAAACCACGCCGGCGTGAACAAGGGCATGGGCGGTCAGGCAGTGCACCCAAACGCCCCGGGTCTGAGCCAACCCTCCGGGCAGGGGGCGCGGTTTGCGGTGGTTTTTGCCCACCGCCATGAACTCCGTCTGCAACGGATAATCCGCCAGCATGTGGCCGATGAGCAAAGCGAAGAAGAGACGGCCCGGGTCCGTCAACGAAGGCAAAACTGATTGCAAAGCCTGCATGGTCGCCCCACGAGCACCGCCCTACGGCTGGGCCAGTTGCTGCTGCAGCGCCGCCTTTTCGTTCGTCCGGCGCAGCTTCCGGCTCAGGGTGGTCGCAATGCTCAGCAATACCTTGCTCGATGCCGCGGGGTGATGGTGCATGAAGGCATCCAGTTTGGCGCGCGAGATGCTCCACAACACCGCAAAGCCGTTCGCCACCACCGTGGCGCTCGCTTCCGCCGGATCGAAGATGTTGACCTCCCCGATCACGTCCCCGGCCCGCAGGCTCGACAACAGCACGTGGCGTCCTCCCGCCTCCGTCTGCACATGCACCGTCCCGGAAACCACCATGGAGAGGGAATCCTGCGGCAGCCCCTCCTCAATGATCGCCTGACCGTCTTCCGCCGCGATGAACTCCCCGTAGGTGCTCAATTGGCGACGCTCTTCCTCGCTCAACTCCCGGGCGAACCCGAGCGCCGGGAGATCGGGTGGCTCACTCTGGCTCATCCCCCTTCTTCCGATTTGTTGCCCGGATACGCAAGCACGGAAGGCGAAAATCCTGCCAAAAAGTCCAATTTTTGCGGGATCCACCGGAAAAATTACAGCTTTGTCATCGAATTCCGCACAAAATCCGCGATGTCGGCCATGGCTTCATCCGGAAATCCCCCCTGCCCGCGGGTCTCTTCCGTCCCGACGCCCCGCGCCCTCCATTCCCGCATCGGGCTTATGACGCCCCCTTTCCAGACGAACGCCTCGTCCGGGTAAGGCCCGACCTTGACGGGATCCGACCAAGTATGAAGGGAGAGGACCCGGGGCGAAAGGGCGGCGGCGAGGTGCATCGGACCGCTGTCCACGCTGACGGTGAACGAGGCGCGCCGCAAGAGCCAGATCAGTTCAGGGAGGGACGTCCGGTTGACCCGGTTGTCCACTGGCAGATCGTCCAGCCCGGTCACCCCGGCCCGGCCGGCCAAAACCACCGGCACACCCCGCAACCGGCGACAGAGCTCCGCCACCTGCCGCAACTCCAAGGATTTTCCCCGGCCGCGGGAGAAGGGATGCAACAGGACAAAGTCCGCGGGCAAGGTCTCCGCACCAGCCGGAGGCGTGCCCGGGGGAAGCGGAAAGGGAAGGGCACCGGGGATTTCCCATCCCGCCCCGCGAGCCAGGGAGAGGTAGCGGTCGACCGCATGGGCCGATGCCGCCTGAGAGACACCGACAACGCTGTCGAACCCGAACCGGGCCCCCTCCCGGGCATCCGAATAACCGATGAGGTGCCCGGGGCGGAAGGCCCGGGCGAGGAGAAGGCTGCGCAGCAGGCCCTGCACGTCGATGGCCAGGTCCGGCCGCCAATCCGATTGTCGCCGGACCCAGTCGAGAAAACCGAACGGGGCCCGCCATCCGCGCAGAGCCTGCCGGGGAAACTCGATCACCCCATCCAACAACGGGTGCCCGTGCAACAACGGAGCCCAGGCCTCGTTGACCAACCAGCGCAGATTGGCCTGCGGAGCTTCCCGCCGGATCAGGGCGGCCAGTGGCAGGGTGTGGACGATGTCCCCCAGCGAACTGGGCTTGACGATGAGGATCCTCCGGGCCGCGGCGAAATCAGGGGCGCTCACTTTCCAGCCGCCAGCCGGGTGGCCAACATCTCCGGAAGGCCCGCGTCCCGGATTTTTTGTTGGGTGGTCTCGATGTCGTATTCCAAGCGGTGGATCGCCACGCTCTGGTTGTCGACATCATAAACGGCGTAAGAGGCCCGCCAGTCACCGTCCCGGGGCTGCCCCACGCTCCCGGCATTGATGAAATACTTTTTGCCCGTCTCCAGATGGATTTCATCGACGGCGAGCGCCTCGACCGAGCCATGCTTGACGTAGAAGCGCGGGGTGTGGGTATGCCCGTGGAAACAGAGCGAGGTGAACTGGTAACTGAAGCTCGCCATGGCATCGAACTTGTTCGTCACGTAGCCCCAGCCGCCCGGAGTATCGAGCGTTGCGTGAACGATGGTGAAGTCACGGACCTGACGCACCAGCTTGAGGGCGGAGAGCCAGTCCCGGTCGCTCTGTTCCAAGGCGTCCCTGGTCCATTTCAGGGCATGGGCCGCCAACGGGTTGAGGCATTCGAGCGAAGTGTTCAAACACGCCTCCTCGTCGTGATTCCCCTTGACCACCGGACAGTCGAGGCCACGGACGATCTCGAGGCATTCCCGCGGGTTGGCATTGTAACCGACCACGTCCCCCAAGCAGACATACTGGTCACACCCCCGGGTAGCGGCGTCCTCCAGAACGGTGTGGAGGGCTTCGAGGTTGGCGTGAATGTCTCCGAAGATTGCGTATTTCATGAGGAAGCCCCCAGGAACGGTCGGTTACCATCGCTGCAACCGGCCAGACCGCAATCACTCCATTCAGGCGGGCAACTTTTCAAGGGGAACTATGAATCCGCGGATTTCTCGCCAATCCGTGCGCGCAAGCGGGCCACGATGGCCTCCAGCTCCGGGTCCGTCCCGGCGGGACTCCTGGCGAGGATCCTCTCGTAAATCGGAAGGGATTCCACCGGCAACAGCGGGGTGGCGATGGCGAGTGTCTCCGGATCGAACCGCTCCGGAATGCGTCGGTCCGGCGGAATCCCCAAGCGGACCTCCAGCTTGCGCATCTCCACGATGAGGGATGGTTTCCAAATGAGCACCTTGTGGCGGCGCAGCACCTCCATTCCTTGATCGTAGATCCCGCGCAAGACCTCCATGGCCTCCACGTCGTGCTCTCCGCATTGGGCCAGCAGATAGCCATGGATACGGTGCAGGAAATCGGGTGCCCCGGGCGTGAGGCTGGCGAGGCGGTAATACTCCGCCGCCTGGCAGAGGTCGCCGTCCCGTTCCCGGTAAAGATTGGCCAGGTCCCGGTAAATCCAAGGGTTGTCCGGATTCCATTCGATGCCTTGGCGGAGCATCTCCTTGCCCCGCTCCAACCATTCCCGGGCGAGGAGGCGCCGGGTCACTTCGGAGTGCGAGCGGTCATCGTGCAAATACCAGGCCCACGCGTTGGAATGGCAGTGCCACGCCCCGGTGATCCATGCGTCCGGATTGCGCGGTTCGAGCAATTGCACGAGCCGGTAGTTTTGCAGGACGTTCTCCCAATCCTGGAATTCCCAGTGAAAGTTGGCCCGCAAGGTCAGGAAGGTGGAGACCATGTAACGGAGACCCCCGAGCGCCCCCATCATGCCCTGCACCCCCACCTCCTGCAGGGCCGAGGAACCGCGCAGGGGAGGATGGAACCCGGCCCGGCGCAGGTCCCGCAAGATCCCGGACTCCAACGGGGCGCGCAAGAGCCCGCCGCCCAACAGCACCAGAACCACCAGCGCGGGTCCCCGCGTCAACCGCCGCCAGGACCACCTCATAGTTCCTTGTCCACGAAAACCAGCTGGGCCAGGAGGACGAAGAACCCAACGTAAAACAGCCCCATGCCGGTCAGTTGCAAGCCCGTCCCCCAAGGCAACGGCGTCCCGGTGATCACTTCGTCCACGACATCGAACAACCCCAGATTGGGAAAGACGATCACCAGCAACCGGCCGATCAACCCCCCGAACCATCCGGTCTCGTTCACCTTCCAGAAATCGAGGATCAGCTGGTGAAAATGACCGATGAAAACGACCATCGCCGAGCTCACGATGGTGAACAACGAACTCGAGGCGATGGTGGAAATGAACAGGGTCACCGCGGAGACGACACTGGCCTTGAGGTAGAGCGCCCAGACCGCCCAGAGGAGACTCGGGCTCAAACCGTGGCGCGCCGCATCCGCCTTGGCTTGGTTCACCTCGGCGAGCGACACCGCCTCTCCGCCGGCGCCCTGCAACAGTTCCTGGACGAGTTGTTTCTCCACGGAGGGCATTTTCCACGCCACCAGCAAGCACATCGCAAGGAACATCACGCCCAACGCCAGAGCATTGAGGAGGAGAACGCCAAAGAGCCGGCCGAGGAGATACTCGATCCTCGGCACCGGCTTGGACAGGATCGTGTAGAGCGTCCGGTCCTCCAGATCCCGGGGGAGCAGGAGTGCCGTGGCGGAGATGGAGTAAACCATGGTGAACAAATACATCGCGCCGAAACTCCAGCGCTTGATCGCGATGAGATGTTCCGTCGGCAGCCAGAAAAGACCCGCGCCGGCCACCACCAGCACCAAGGCCACGAAGATGAGGAGAAAGTAAAAGACCTTCATCCGCACCAACTGTACGAAGGTAGCCCGGGCCAGAACCCAAAGGCGGACCGGAGAAATCTCCCAAACCGGCACCACATGCTCCGGCAGCGCGTCGCTTTCCCGCTCAGTCATGCCGCGTTCCTCCGGAAACAGGTTCGTGGTCGCCGGTCGATTCCAGGAACAACCGCTCCAACGTGGTCCGCGGATGCCCGGAATGGACCAGCTTGCCCCCGGAACGTTCCACCAGCGCCCGGATTTCCCCGGCCAGACCGGGCCCTCCCCCCTCGACCACGTATTCCATCTGCTGATCCAGCCGGGTAAGGTCTTCCAAGCGCCCTTCCCGCACCATCCGGCCCTTGGAAACGATGCCCACCCGGTCACACACTTCCTGAACCTGCTCCAGCAGGTGGGAACAGAGGATCACCGAGGTCCCGTCCCCCTTCATCCGTAGAATGAGATCCCGGATCTCCCGGGACCCGCGGGGATCCACCCCGGCGGTGGGTTCGTCCAACACCACCAACCGGGGCCGGTGCACGATCGCCTGGGCCAACCCGAGTCGCTGCAACATTCCCTTGGAGTAACCCGCGATCGGGCGCCCGGCGGCGGACTCCAACCCCACCGTGACCAACAATTCCGGAACCCGGGCCCGCAACTCCGCCCCCCGGAGACCGCACAACCGACCGTAAAACTCGAGCGTTTCCCGGCCCGACATGTGCTTGTAGAAATACGGATTCTCCGGCAGAAAACCCACGTCCCGCCGGCTCCCCACCTGACCGCTGTCGATCCCGAAGACCTCGGTCCGGCCGGAAGTGGCCCGCACCAATCCGAGGATGACCTTCATCGTGGTCGACTTCCCCGACCCGTTCGGCCCGATCAACCCGTAAACCTCCCCGCGCCCGACCCGGAAACTGAGATCGGCGACCGCCGGGACCTTGGCCCGGGTGAGGGAAGTTTGAAAAACCTTGGTCAAGTGCTCCACCAGAACCGCGGGAGACCCGGCTTGGGGGGAGGGATCGGGAGGGTTCCGGACTTCCATGGTTGCGCGGCCCGCCAGAGGGGATTCAGTCGCCCTTGTCCTTCTTGAACAACCCCCGGAAGATGCCCGGTTTGCCGGTCGGAGCGGTCTTGGGTCCATTGGCCGCCGCCGCAGCCGCTGCCTTGACCCGCGCTCCCTCGCTGCCGGCGGAATCCGGGTCCATCCAGTAGAGCAGTTCGGATGGCAGGGCGATGTGGTTCTGGACCCGCGGCATCAGTTTCTTCCCCGTCCTGGGATCATATTCCTGCACGAGACGGCGCATCAACTGGTCTCCGGGAATGGAATAGAGCCGTTCCTCGGTCATGCGGTCCCGCACGTCGTAGGTGAACTCGCCCCGGATCAACGGTTTCCCGGACCCCTCCTGGATCACGAAGCTGACCGCTTTTCCGTATCGGTCCAACTGGTAGACCCGCCGCAGCTTCAAATCCCCTTGGGCATCATAAGTGAGGACCTCCTGCTCCGCTTTGGCGGCGTCTTTGGCCGTGACGGTGCGGCTGCCGTCATTGTGGCGGACCATGCGCACGAAGGGGCCGGGGGCCATCGGACCGGGATCCTGCCCCCGGACCGTGCCCCAGCCGGCCCAACAGACCGACAGGCTGCAAACGAGGAATCGACGAAATATCCGGGACATGCCTCTTTGTCTTCCACGACTCAGGGAACCCGGAAAACCTGATCGGTCGTCGGATCGATCGCAAGTTCACCGGAACGGAATCCATTCACGTCGATCACGTTGTAAGGGGCGTAGGGGCTCTTCACGTATCCCGGATTGGAGGTGGGCGTTCCCGTGGGATAGGCCGCACCGCCGGGACCCGGACGCCCCGCGCCCTCGCGGTAACGCTTGGCCTTGATGACATGACCGACCACGGCTCCGGCCGCGGCGCCGATGAGGGCTCCGCCGAGAGCCTCGTCCCCCGTCAGAGCGCCGATCCCGGCCCCCACGGCCGCCCCCACCGCCGCGCCGGTGGCCGCGTTGGTCTCACAACCGGTGTTGCCCAGAAGGAGCGGAAGAGCGGCCAGAATGGTCACGGCCCGTTGCATCAAAAGCATCGTTTGCATAGAGTAAGGGTCCACCCCGGAAAGAAAAGTCAGCGGAAGGAACTCCGCTGTTTAGACGCGGACGCTCGCCCTCCATGCGGTTTTTTCAACTTCTGAAGTGCGGAATCGCGTCCGCGAATGTGCTTGTGGCCACCTCGTTTCCAACCGAAAACTCTCCGTGGCAACGTCCAAACCCTCGATGACCCCCATCCCCCAAAACCGCCGCAACGCCGGATTCAAGGCCCTCCTCGTGGCCGCATGCCTCGTGGTGGTGATCGGAGGCCTGAAACTGGCCGCCGGATTCATCATCCCGATTCTCCTGGGGCTCTTCCTCGCCGTCCTCAGCCTCCCCATCTCGCACTGGCTCCAATCCCGCCGGGTGCCCCTCTCCATAGCCGTTCTAGCCACCGTGGTGGTCGATCTCCTCGTCCTCGGTGCTCTCGTCTTCCTCATCGTCACCATCATGCCGGACTTCCAGGCCAGCATCGGCAAATACGACATCGAGTTCCGCCGCTTCCTCATGGTCAAGGTCACGCTTCTCCAGCAGACCTTGACCGATACCGCCGGCCCGCTGCAAACCTGGTTCAACCAGAACTTCGGTGATCCCGCGGAGACCGACCCGCCCGCCCCCATCTTCGATCTCCGCAGGGCCGCGGAACAGATGCTGAGCGTCAGCTCCCTGATGTCCCTCATCAATTGGAACACCAGCATCCTCAATGTCCTCGTCTCCTGGATGACGAAGTCGTTCTTTGCCTTCGTTCTCATGGTCTTCATCCTCGCGGAGGCCGATAAATTCAGCGCCAAGGCCGAGCACATGGCCGCGCTCCGCGGACCGAACTTCCGCCTTTTCCGGGACACGACCCAACAGATGCAGCGTTACCTCGTCATCAAGACGCTGGCCAGCGTCGTCAAGGGAGTCGTCGCCGGCGGCGTCTGCGCCCTCTGCGGCCTCGAATTCGCGGTCGTCTGGGGCCTCATGGTCTTCCTTTTCAACTACGTGCCCACCATCGGCGCCCTCGTCTCCGCCATCCCTCCCATCATCCTCGCCCTCGTCAAATTCGGCGCCTGGCCGGCGGTGGGTCTCGCCCTCGCTTTCCTCACCATCCACACCGCCGTCGGCAACTTCATCGAACCCGCCGTGATGGGACGCGGATTCGGCATCTCCACCACGGTCGTCATCCTCTCCGTGGTCTTCTGGGGCTGGCTCTGGGGCGCCGCCGGCATGTTCCTCGCCATTCCCCTCACCATGATGTTCAAGGTCATGGTGGACGGCAGCGACGACTTCCGGTGGGTCGGCATCGCCATGAGCAAAAACCCCGATCAGGAATACGAGATCCTCACCCGGCCCCGATCCCACGTTCCGGTGCCGCGACCGGATCCCGACCCGGATCCGTTGAACGCGATCGACCAGGAATTATGACGCGGCCTTCTGCCGGGCCACCGCCCGCTTGGCCAGTTCATCCGCCACGACTCCGGCGAGAATGACCAAACCGATCACCGCATATTCCATGTTCTGATAGGACGGGAAAACCAGATTGATCATGTTCCGCAACACCTGGATCAGGGCGGTCCCGGCGAGTACGCCCACCACCGTGCCCGTGCCGCCGCGCAGGCTGCAACCTCCCAACACCGCGGCCGCGATGGCGAACAATTCATAGAAGTTCCCGAAATCCACCGGCTGGGCCAGATTCACATCGAGCACGAAGAGGAGCCCGGCCAGGCCGGCGAGAAAGGAACAGATGACATAAGCGACGATGACCATGCGGTCGGTCCGGATCCCGCTGAAACGCGCGGCTTCCTCGCTATTGCCCAGGGCCAGCAGATAGCGGCCGTAGATGGTCTTGTTGAGAAACACCGCCACCACCCCGGCCACCAGACCGAGAATGAGCAACGGCACGGGAATGCCAAACCCGGCGAAGAGCGGGATCTCGCCGTTGGCCAACCAGCGCAAGCCCTTGAATCCGTTGCCAAAACCGGCGGTCTGGTCCTGGGTGAAACCCCGGGTCGCCCCCCGGTAAATGAGGAGCCCGCAAAGCGTCACAATGAACGGCTGGAGCCGCAACCGCGTCACGAGAAGACCGTGGCCCAGCCCGATCGCCAGCGGGAGGACCACGGCCAGCAGGAGCACCACCGGCATCGGCCAGCCATGCCCCACGGCGAGCCACGGAACCCCGACTCCCACCAGGCAAACCACCGACCCGAGCGAAAGATCGATTCCCCCGGTGATGATCACCAAGGAAACGCCGATCCCGAGAATCCCATACAGGGCGATGCGCCGGAGCAAGTTCTCTTGGTTGTAGCCGGACATGAAGACCGCCCGCCCCGAAAACGCGTCCGCCATGATCCAAGTGGCCAGATAAACAACCAGCAAAAGGACGGCGATGCCAATGATCCGTTTCATGTCTTGTCTTTCAGTGAGTCGATCGGTCGCGGGCCTGGCCACCGGTGGCCAGCGTCATGATGCGTTCCTCGGTCAACTCGTCCCGCCTCAAGTCCCCCGCCAGCTTCCCCTCGTGCATCACCAGCACCCGGTCCGCCAATCCCAGGATCTCCTCGAGCTCACTCGAAACGAAGAGGATTCCCGCTCCGGAGGCGGCCAGCTTTTCCATCAACTGGTAGATCTCCTGCTTCGCTCCCACGTCGATCCCCCGCGTCGGTTCATCCAGAAGAAAGACCCTCGGACTCATGGCCAGCCATTTTCCAATGACCACTTTCTGCTGGTTTCCGCCCGACAGAAACCGCACCGGTTGCTCTTCCCCGGGCGTTTTGATCCGCAATTCCCGGATCATCCGTTCCGTGATTCCGGATTCCGCCGCCTCGTTGAGGAGGAATCCCCGGACCCGATCCCGTTCCAGGCTGGCGAGGCTCAGGTTCCGCCGCACGCTCTCCGCCAGCACCACCCCCTGTTTCTTCCGGTCCTCGGGCACCAGCGCCAGACCGCCCAGAACCGCATCGCGCGGATGTTGCGCCCGCAGGATCCGCCCCTCGACCCGGATCTCCCCGGACAAAGGCGGGTTCACTCCGAACAGGGCTTCCAACAATTCCGTCCGCCCCGCCCCGATCAACCCCGCCAACCCCACGATCTCCCCGGCGCGCACCTGCAAACTCACGCCATGACCGGGATTGGCCGCGGTGCGCACCTCGTTCACTTCCAAAACCACCGCTCCCGGCGTCCCGGAGGTTCGTTGGTAAACCCGGGACACATCCCGCCCTACCATCAGGCGCACCATCGCGTCATGGGAAATTTCCGCCCGGGCCAGTTCCCCGGCGTTCACGCCATCCCGCAACACTGTGACCCGGTCCGCCATTCGGTGGATCTCCGCGAGCCGGTGCGAGATGTAGATGAGGCTCACGCCCCGGTCCCGCAGCTCGTTCATCACCGCGAAGAGCCGCTCCGTTTCCCGGGCGGAGAGGCTCGATGTCGGTTCATCCAAAATCAAGACCCGGGCGTTGACGCTCAGGGCCTTGGCAATCTCCACCAATTGCATCTGGCCCAAGGTGAGATCCCCCACCTCCCGCGAAGGATCAAGGTCCAGCCCCACCAGATCGAGGACCCGGCGCGCCTCGGCGGCAATCGCTTTCTCGTCGATCCACCCATGCCGGTTCGGCTCCCGGCCGAGGAAAATATTGGCCCCCACCGTGAGGTTGGTGGCCAGATTCAGCTCTTGATGGATCAGGGCGATGCCTTGCCGCAGCGCTTCCTGCACCGAACCGGGCGGGATGGGCACGCCGTCCGCCTCCAAGGTCCCGGCGTCGGGCTTTTGCACGCCGGCGAGGATCTTCATGAGCGTGCTTTTGCCGGCCCCGTTCTCCCCGAGAAGCGCCAGAACCTCCCCTGGATGGACCCGGAGATGCACGTCGTGCAGCGCCCGCACCCCGGGGAACGATTTGCAAATCCCGCTCGCCACCAATCGGGGCGGGGACTGACCCGCGGCGCGGTCGTTCATCACTTGCCCAGTTTGGCGTTCAGATCCTTCCAGAACTCATCGACCGTGTCCTTGCGGATCTGCCGGGCCGGAACATTGATGAATTTGTCCGCCGGCACGACGGTCCGGTCTCCGGCGGCCAAGGCCTTGAGCACTTCCACGGAGCGAAACCCATACATGTAGGGATTCTGCACCACGGTGCCTTGGACCTGCCCATCCCGGATCCCCTGCAAGGTACGCTCCGCCTCGTCGAACGCCGCGACCTTCACCTTGCCCATTTTCCCGGCCTGTTCGAGGGCCTCGAGGATGGCCGGCGGATTGTAGGCGAAGAGACCGATGAGACAACCCACGTCCGGAAAACGGGAGAGCGTGTCTTCCACATTGGCCTTGGCCAGGGCACGATCGAAATTGTCGGTCAAGGTTCCCAGCACGGTGTAGCGTTCCCCTTTGATCTCGCCTCCCGGAGGATCGAACCGGGACGGGTCATGGGAGCGGTCCAACAATTCGTCGATCACTCCCTGGCGGCGCAGACGGGAGTTGTCCTGCTCCAGACGCCCGATGAAGATCATGACGGCTCCCCCCTGGGGCAACGCTTCCTTGACCAGCTGCCCGCACATCCGTCCGGCATCATAGTTGTTCACACCGATGAAAACCTCCCGGTTGGAGGCCGGGGCGTCAGAATCATGAGTGATGAGGATGGACCGCCCCGCCACCTCGTTCAGCAGGTCCACCTGATTGGCGGCGTCGATCGGACTCACCGCAATCCCCGTCGTGCCCCGGGTCAGGAGATCTTCCAACATGCTCTTCTGCTCCACCGCGCCGCCGGCCGGCATGAGGACCTTCACATCCATTTGGTTTTCCGCCGCGGCCGCCTTCACTCCCTGCTCAGCCAGCGTCCAGAAGGGATCCACTCCGTTGGTCACAAACGCGAATTGCCGCGCCCCGCCGCCACTCTTCTGGCAGGCGGTCAGGACCGCGAGACAGGCGGGCAGCAAGAGGCGGAGGGCGATGGAAAAGAAGCGGTGGAGGGTCATGACGGCGGCATCCTAGACCAATTCCCGGAAATTCGAGAAGAAAATTGCATTCAACCCCGCGCTTCCGACGGGATCGGGCGTTTCCGACCGGTCATCCGGGCCAGAATCTGGATCGCGGCCAACCCGCCCAGAAACCACCCCCAGACCGGCAACGAATCCCGTCGGGCCACCCGTTCTCCGGCCAGTTCCAAGCGCGCGTCACCCTTGAGTTTGGAAAACACCAGCGGCTCACCCTCCACCGGGAATCCCGGCTCCGGCCACAGCCGCGCCCGCAGCGCTGCCGGGTCGAGTTCCAGCGCCGCCCGGGGTTGTTCGATCGACTCGATCCATTGCCCGCCCGGCGGCACCGCGACGGCCGGGGCCACCGGGTCCAGACCGAACCGTGGGGCCTGACCGGGAGCCTTCGCTCCGCCGGTCATCATCGGGGAACGCCAACTCTCGAGGAACCGCAGGGCCGTCTCATCCTGCGCCGCGGCAAAGGGAAACGCATCCCGGGGCACGCTTTGGGAGGGCGCCGACCCCGTCTCCACCCCGGCCGGTTTCCACGACAAGGCCACGAAATCGTTGAGCTTGAGGCAATCCCGCACCTGCGCGGCGCGTTGCCGGAGGGTCTCGAGACGCTTCCGGTGACGTTCCACCACCACCGCGCTGTTCTCGGCAAATCCGGACGGGAACGGCTCCGGAAGCGGGGAAGCCGCGGCCAGGGAAAAATCCGTTCCCGGCCGGAAGGCCCTCGCCTCCTCCTCCAACGCGGTCAACTTGGCGGTGAACTCCGCCGCCGGCGGTTCGGCGCCCAGGCCGGGGAAGATGCATTCCCGCGTCAACTGAGACAATCCCAGCACGTTTCTCCAGGCGATGCCCGCCTGATCCGTGGACCGCGCCGCCCGGCCGAGCCTCTCCATCTCGAGGAGATTCGCTTCCGCGAGCGCCAGCAACCGCTGCCGTTGGGGAATCTGATTGACCACCCCGGCCACCTTGTGGGCGGAATACCCCGCCGGAAGGAAGACCTGCCAGAAGGTCTGCGCCTCGGTCCGGCCCTCCAGATCGAGTTGTGGCGCTTCCAGGGCATGCCGGAATCCCGGGCCCGGCAGGGTGCCCGGCTCCACCGGCCGCCGGTAAATCAACTCGACGAGAAACGGCAGGTCCGCGTTCCGGGTCGGGTCCAAGGGGATGAGCACCGTCTCCGTCTTGTGGTCTTCCCTGCCCCGCTTCGGTTGCACCTCCCGGGCGGCGACCTTCACCTCGATCAACTCCATCTCCCGACGCAACCTGACCGGCAAAAACTGGAGTGATTGATTGCGCATCCGGTAAGCCACATGATGCCATTCCTCCCCGTTGTCCCGGATCGCGCTCACGATTTCGGAATGCAAAATCACCATTTCCATCCCCCCGACCCGTTCCAATGTCGTCAACCCCACTCCCAAGAACCAGTCCGGCCCGCTCAAGCGATAAAACTTCGGGTTGTTCATCCTCCCCGGCAGATAGGGAACGCCCGGCCCGGGAACCTCCGCCACCTTGGCCAGATTGGTCTCCAGCCCTCCCCGGGTCCGGTTCTCCAACACCGCGAACTGGTTCTGCCGCAAACACCCCGGAACCTCCAAGTGAGGCAGCCGCGCCCCTCCCTGCACCAACGGAATCTCGGTCGCCGCCGTGAGCGTCGTGAAATCCGTGATCTCCTCCTGGAAGACGATCGTGTAGACCCGGTGATTGCCCTCCGCCACCGACCGCACCTCCCGCAGCCCCACTCCTTCCCAACGCAACTCAGGCAACCCCGATACCACCCGGACCTCGACTTGACGCAAGGCCGAACGTTTGACCTCCAGATCAAGGTGCCAAGCCAGCTGGATCCACGTCTCGTTGACCACCGCCGAAAGCACCCAGCCCACCTCGAACTCCGGCTTCACCCCCTGCAGCTCCACCTCCGCCCCGAACCCGACGCCACCGTAGGAAAAGGCATGCCGCCGCTCGTAAGGCGGCATCACCACGAATCCCTCCAAGGCCGATTCCGCCGCCATCGGCCCGATCCTCTCCGCTTGCGCGAAGCCCAGCTTCGAGTCCATCCCCGCGTGCGTCAGGACCAGACAGTCCCCGCTTACCTCCGTCCCCTCCGGCCAGATCAATTCCGGCAACTTGCGCTTTTCCCCGGGCTGCCCGGGAAGCGGCAAGCGCAGGTTGATCAGGCAATCGATCGGACGCCCTTCCCCCACCGCGGCGGTCTGCACCCAAAGAACATCCCCGCCCCGCCACCACCGCGCCACCCCGGACTCCGCCACGAAGTCCCGAATCCCGGCACCGGAGGGCAGGCCGATCGCCAGCAACCCGGGCGCTTGCGCCGGTTTCAGCGCGGCCCGCACGAAGAGGTCGACCCATTCGTCCTCCAACTGGTAAACACAATCCGCCCGCACCACATCCCCCGACACGACCGGCCGCACGGAGAAGCCCGGCGATTCATCCCCGCCGTTTCCCCGGAAGGCCGCCACCAAGCGCCCCTCATTCACCCGTTCCCGGAAACGCTCCGGCACCGCCACCCTCTTGGCCCCCGCCCCCGCCGGAGTCGCCACCCGCACCGCCCCGCGCCCGGCCAGCACCAAGGTCTCTTCCAGCCGGGACGCCTCCGCCCCCACCCGGGGGAAGAGTTCCCCCTTGTCTTCCCCGCCGCCGACCGACTCCGCATCCAGCGCGATCGATAGCGAACCGGTCACCGCCGCCTGGAGGACGAACTCCAGGCGGCTCGCGGATTTCCCCTCCCGCACCAACTTCCAGCTCTCCAGATTCGGGATCTCAAGCCGGACCAGAGAGTAAGCGGGATCAAGAACCAGGGCGAACTGCCGCAACCCGCTTCCGGGAAATTCCCATGAAACCTCGCTCCGCAAGCTCCGCAACCCGGGACTGACCGTGAGCAAGGACTCCACCCGGGCCAAGGGCGGACGTTCCATGGCTGGCGCCCGGGCCGTTCCCTCGAGGGCCACGTGGACCGATTCCCGGTTGCCCAATGCCGCGCCGAGGGAAATCCCCTCGCCTTGACGCTCCACCGTGACCGGAAGCCCGCCATTGATCACCGCGGGTTGCCGGAGGCCGCTCACCCGCAACAACCCCGCCGTGGCCGCCGGAAGCCGCCACTGCGCTTCCCTTCCATTCTCCGCCTTGGAGACCTGATACCCCGACTCGATCAGGTGCCAACCGGGCTCTTGCACCAGCAAATCCCCACGGTCATACGCCCCCGGAGCCCCATCCACCATGGTCCGCTGGATCACCGCTCCGGTGAAGACAAACGGGATGCGTACCCAGCCGGATCGGGCGACCCAGACGCGATACCGGGATTGCACGTGGATTCCCTCCTCACGCCATTCCACGTCATGCAACCCCTCCACCATGGTGTAGCCCGCTCCCGGAGCGCTCCCGCCCGGCAAGCCCCCGTCCGGCTCCCGTCCCGCCCGCTCCCAAAGCCGCGCAAAGGCCCCGGCATCGAGGAAATAGCTCTGCGGCGTCTGCCCGGACAACGGCAACGAGGGGTCGTAGGGAATCACCACAGAATCCACGTCGGCCCAGGCTCCCCAGGGAATAAGGACACCCGCCAGCAGACTGGGGAAAAAGGACCGCGGGCAAGTCATCGGGCAGGCAGTTCACGGGTTCCCATGGTCCGGGTCCAAGCGGACAAGACCCGCCAGATCTGGCTGGCGGCGAAGAAGAGGAGCCAGCCCGACAACAGGGCGTTCGCCACCGCGACCAAATCCGTCAACCCGGAGAGCGGCAGGAAGGTCAGCAGCGCCACGCCGGTCAGGCCGATCACCACCGGTCGGAAGGCGCCGAGCAGCCAGAACGAAGCCATTCCCCCCAGGATCCACCACCAGGCGGCGCGCATCGCGGCCGCGGAACCAAGGTAATGAAACGTCAGATCATCCGGCCTCCGCGGCCCACCAAACGAAAACATGGCCCCGACCGTGCGGTGGCTCACTCCCGCCACCGGCCCCGCCTCCACGCCACGGTTCGTCCCCGCGCTCCATCCGAAGATGGCTTCGAGACGCGGGGCGAGGCGCGACCAAAGCAGCGGCAGCAAGACCCCCGGCTCTTCGGAAAACCGCGCCGGCAGCCCTCCGCTGAATCGATCATACCGGTACCCCTCCGGCAAATGAAGCCGCCACTCCGCCTCCTTCACCGGCAGCCCAACCTCCAGCCGCGGCGGCGCCACCACCAAATCCCCCGAACCTCCCCAAGGCTGGCCCCCGTGCAGGTAGGACAACCGCAAACCGATCCCGCCTCCGCGTTCCAGGACAATCCGCAGCGTCCGCCCGGCCCCCGCATCCCCGCTCTCCACCAGCACCGGCCGCCGCGCCACCCCATCCACCTCGAGCGACACCATCTCCGCATAGCCCGGAAGGCCCACCCGGATCTCCCCGGCAGCGCGGTTGTCCAGCCGCAATTCCAACTCGTGCACTTCCCGGCCTTCCGCGGAAAGGTAGGTGTCGATCTCCATTCGCTCCACCGTGACCCCGGACACCGGCCGGTTCACGTGCTGCAACCCATGCACCATGATCCCGTGCTCCGGCCCCCGCTGCTCAAGGGCCGCCACCACCCGGAAGGACGGCACATATCCCGCAATCGCGGGCACCCTCAGCGTGTCGAATTCCTTGGCTTGCTCCGCCTTCACGCTCAGGGTGGTGTCGTTCCGGGATTCGATCATCCACTGCCCCGTCACCCGCGTAGCCCCGGGCGCGCCAACCTCCGGCAACGGCACCGAAAACCGGATCTCGTTCCCTTCCTGTCGCGACTCCACCGGCAACGTCATTCTCCAGCGCAACTGATGGAAACCGGTCAGGTCCTGATGAAAGCGCACCCTGACCAGTCCTTTGCCCAGGTCCGGCCATTGGCCCGCAATGACCGGGGAAGAAAAGCGCACGGACGCCGCGGCCTCCGGCGGGAAGGAGAATTCCACCTCGCGCAGGGCGGAACGACGGATCGCCAGATCAATCTGCCCCTCGATTTCCAGGTTCTTCGCATCCGGCACCACGAAGGCCGTCAGATGCATGTCGTAAGCCGGTCGCAAACGGGAGATTTCCAGCTCGAGCAGACTTTTGGCGAAACCTTGCCAGGCCAAACGACCAGCCATCGTCGTCCGGCGTGGATCCTGCCCCCGAAGGCCCTCTTCCCGAACCACCGCGAGGCGGCAGTCCGGCGTGGCTTCCACCACGAGATTCCCGCTTTGGGAAGCCCCTTCAACCATCACGCCGGTCATCAAAACCCGCGCGGATTCCTTGGCCGCACTCCAGAGGTCCCCATGCAACCGCGTCCACAAGCGCACCCGGCCCGGTCGCCCCGGCGTCAGCCCCCGGCCCCACTGGAGGCGAACCTCGTTGCCGACTTCCCGCCAGCCGCCCGATTCTCCCCCGGCGAACTCCACCCCTTCCAGCACTTCTCCGGCTCCCAGATGCATCCGGCTGGTGAACACCTCCCCTTCCGATACCTCCAACACCACGTCATGACGCATCCTCACCGCGTCCGCCGATACCGTCACCAGGCTCTCCAGAGCGGCCTGTATCCTCGGCTCAATCCGCCGCACCCGGATTTCCGGGGCGCGCCCGCTCCAAACCGGAAATTCCACCACCGCCAGGCAAGCCGGATCCCCCTCCACCGCCACCCCGGGACCAGCCGACGCCGGAAAAAACCAAACCGGGAGTTTCATCCCCTCCACCCGAACCCCCGGTCCGCCGAACAGACTCATCCGGCCCTCAACGCGCGTCGCGATCCCGGCGCGGAGCACCGGCAGTTCCACCGTCACCGCCTCCTTCCCCTCCTCCTCCACCGCACGCTCCAAAAGCACCCGTAGATCCACCGGAGAAACCGTTTCCGGAGCCAGTGCGATCTTGAGGTCCCCCCCCTCCGCCTGCCAATCGGTCACGGCTGAACCCGAGACGTCCACCACCTGGGTCCCGGCCGGCAGGACGAACCCTACGGTTCCCGGGAACCCGCTCAGCTCGGACGTCAACCGCATCCCAAGGTCGGCCTGCAACCCCGATTCATCGAGAAAATAGAGATTCCGGCTCGTCTGGCGAACCGACACCGGCACCGCCGCGTCGTTTTCCGTGCGGTGCCAACGAATCACCAATCCTTCGTCGGGCCCCGGCATCCCGAAGCAATGCAGCCCCCCGCTCTCCGCGAACACCGGCCCGTTCGCCGAGACCTCCAGTCCCCGCTCGAAGCCAATCCGCAAACTCGCCGCAGCCACCCGCAACGGCTCCATCCGCACCTCAAACCCTTCATCGGACCGCGTCACCGGGAGCTGGAAACGCGCCGTCAACCGATGCGGTCCCTTGCCCCGCAGAATCACCCGCGCCCCGCCTCCGCCCTCCGGAGCCGCCCGGACTTCCAAGGCGTTTTCCCCGGCCGGGAGAGCCCCCAGATCCCGATGCGGCGCCGGCAGAGGCGTCGCCACCGTTCCCCCCCCCGGATTTTCCCACTCATACCCCGCTTCCACCACCAGCACCCCGTCACGAAGCTCCCCGGTCATGGACAACCGGCGCAGCACCGCTCCCCGGGGAACGTCCGGCCCGTTCTCCGATTCACGCCGGACCGCCTCGCCCACCAAACTTTCATATTCCCCGGGCGTGAGCGAAACCGGGTGGGAAAGTTTGCCGAGCACCGTCTCCAACTCCGCGGCGGGAACCCAGATCTGGCGATGCCACACCGGCCCGGCGGCCGGCGCCATCCCCGTGCCGACGGCCGTCATGGCCACCATCAACCATCGGCCGGCCATGATCCCCAAACGCTTCATTCCGCCGGCTTTTCTTCCTTGGCTTCCTCCTTCACCTCCGGCTCTCCCGCCGGGACCTCCTCTGCCGGCTCTTCCTCTTCTTCTTCCTCGCGGAAGCCCAGGGCCGGGAGTGCCGGCACCACGGGAACCGGGGCCGCCTCGGCCGCCGCCCTCGGCAGGATTAACCACCAAACGGCTGCCAAAACCCAACCTCCCACCGAGGCCGCGGCCCCAAGGAAAACCGCCCGGTAAAGATCCGCCATCTGCGGAGCCACCATCCCAGCCAAGGCCAGGGGGAGCAATCCCGCGAAAATGAGGAAGAGGAACCGCGACTCCATCGAAGCACGCGACATCGACATCCCCACCGCCAGGGCGATGAGGCACAACACCGCTTCCAGTGCCGTCGAGAGTGCCTGGGACAGAAACGAGACCGTCACCGGAGCGGGCGCCCCCAGCCGATACAACTCAAAGGATTGCCCCTGCTTGATGACCGGCGCATTCAGACCCGTCGTGCCCGCGGGGTCGAAAACCGGTGGCTGGCTCCGGGGCACGGCGATCCCTTCCGGATGGGTCACGCCCAAGGCCGGGATTAGGAAGTCGAGCTGCTTCCTCGCCTCCCTCCATCCCGCCACTTTCCCGGCCAGTTCATAGGGCCCGCCAAATCCCAGATACCGATATTCCCCGGGCAGATAGAGATGGTTCCGGGTTTCCAAAACCTGCAACCCACGCACTTCCGGGGCCGGAATCAAGACGGCGCCCCGCGGCGGAAGGCTCTGTCCGGCGTCGGGGCTGGCCAATTCATAGACAAAACGCACCGGGTAAGGCGCTTCCGGAGTCTCCGCGCCCGGCGGAAGGCGGATCACCACTTCCTCCCCATTGCTTCCAGCCTGGCTCACGGGCTGTTGTGCCGTGTCCTTGACCACAATGTCCGAAACCATCCGGGCCCCTGGTGGCAGCTTGACTTTGAGGGAACTCTCCGCCGCGTTCCGCAACCAGTAAATCGCCTCGGTCGTCAACGCCCCATCCCCGGAAAGCACGGCGTTCACATCCGCATGGGTGATCAACGCCCGCGGAATCTCCAGGTAACGGTTCTTCGTGATGGGCAAGGTCAAATCCCCGGGCCGGGAACCATGACGGAACGCCCCCACCAACCCCTCCCCACCCAACGGCGGGTTCAATTCCCGGGAATCGATCGCCTCCCAGCCCTCCGCCTCCACCGTGCCCAGATTCAGGTTGGCCGCCGTGGCCACCGCCAACTGGCCGCTCTCCCGGAACACGTCCACCAGGCCGACCACCGGCACCGTGATCCGGGCCGCCTCTTCGTAGCCGATCGCCGGATGCGCCTCGTCCAAGGCAAGCTCCAAACGATATTTCCCCTGCTGCCGTTCCGCGAAGGTGATCGCCCAGAAAACGTCCTTGCCCCCGTCCACCGGCTTTCCCTCCACCTGATGGCGGTAATTCCGGTTCACCTCCGGCACCCCGGCCCCTCCCACCTGAAGCTGCCCGGCGATCGATGCGGGCACCCGGAGGATCAACCGGTTGGTCCCCGCGAAGAGGATGTCATAATCGATCCACCACCGGTGCAGGCTCCGCTCCTCTTCCACCCGGACCAACTGGGAAACCGTTGCCGTGACCTGCGGTCTCCGGGCCTTCAGGACCAGCTTGGCCGGCTTCGCTCCCACCGCGTAGCGAAACCCGAGCCCGGCCCGGCAGGAGAGCCCCGCTGCCGACAGTTCCTCCTGCAGGACAACCGGGTCGACCACCAGAAGATCGCCAGGCTGCTCGGTCAGCGGGTCCAAGCTCGGATCCACTTCCATCACCAGCCGCGCCACCTGACTCGTCGCCCCGCTCACCTGCAACAACGGAGTCGTCAATGCCTCCTCCTCCGTCTCGCGCCTCCGGGAGCCCTCCAGCCGAAGGGTGCTCCTTCCCGTCTGCCGGGCCAACCGGATCGACACCCGGTCTCCGCTCACTGAGAAACCCTCCACGTCATCGCCAGATACCCGGCAATCCGCAAACCCCGGGGGCAACTGGATCTCCGCTTCAAAAACCGGTGCCCGGCTCACCTCCAGCGCAACGACCGCCTGCCATTCCAATCTCTCCGGTTGCACCCGAACCGCCATGATCAAGTCCGCGTGCACCTCCGGCTTGGCCCGTTCAATCCGCATCGTCGCCGCATACGGAGCCTTGAGAAAACGATAGCGCGCACTGAACTCCCCGCTCTCCACCCCGGACGCCACCGCCTGCCTCGTCAAGCCCTCGACATCCTCGACCGCCGCCGCCAAATCGCTCTCCGCGGAAAGCTCGACCACCCCGCTCTGCCGCGCCACATCCGGCAGCAGCACCACCGGCACGTCCACCCCGGCCGGCAAGGCCCCCACGCTCTTCTCCAACACCACCTGCAGATCGTAGGTGTCCCGGACTTCCGCGTGCAGACGCACCTGGATCCGCCGCATTCTGCCCGAGCCCGAAAGAGACCACTCTTTCAGGTTCGTCCCCTCCACCAACAACACCTCGTGCGAGGACGGCACCTCGATCTCAAATTGATCCACCCCGGCCCGCAAAATCCGATAGTGCACATCCACCGTCGTCTGCAGCGCACCCGTCACCATCCGGCACTGCAACCGCGTGTCCGCAAACAACAGCGGGGTGAACCGGTTGTCCGCACTTTCCCGGCTCCAATGCAGCCCCACCTCCTGCTTCTCCCCAAAGGAAAACTCGATCCGGCTCTCCTTGCCATCCGGCCCCGTCGTAAACGGCAGGTTGTCCTCCAAAGCAAACCGCCAGTCCGCCCCGGGGATCACCGCGACCAGGCGCGATACCGGAGACCGCGGCAGCGAGGGTCTCGCGACATAACCCTCCGCCTCACGCCTCACCGGCGCCAGCAAGGTCAGCTCGATGTGGTGGACGCCCTTGCGCGGCACCAACAAAGTATATCCATTCTCACCCAAACTCAGGCTCGCCTCCCCGGTCTTTGCCTCCACCACGTTCAACGGCCCACGCCCCAACCCGATCTCCGCCCAGCCTTTGCGGAACGATTCCACCTCGATCTTCCCTTCGATCACCAGGCTCGCGGCGTCACCCTCCCCTCTCAGCGCGGCCGTGTAAACGGCGGACTTGACCACTCCTCCCAACGGCGGTTCCTCTTCCACCGCTTCCGTCCGCCGCGCCTGCAACTCGGTCCACATCTGCAGGAAATCACGATAGGGCACCATGATCCCCCGCCCTTCCTTCTCAAAGAGCGCCTCCAAATCCTGATACGGCACATACACCTGCCGCTCCAACACCTCACCGGAGAGCGCACCAACCGGCGCGCCGGGGGAGGTAACGGCGCCACCGGCCGGTGCGGCGGGACGGACAACCGGCGGCACCTCAGTCTCCACCGGCAATTGCGCCCCAACGGGCATCACGCCCGCCAGCAAACAGAGGACTCCACGGAGTCCGTGGCACAACCGGGAAATGGAGGGGAGAGTCGTCACACGTCCGTTCAAGAATCTGTAATTTCTTTAATTACCAAATCAAGACATATTATCAATAATTGTTGATTTTCGATCGCCACGAAAATCCCGCCTCGCACCGGCCGACCTCCAACACCGCCACCACGCCCCCCGGTCCCACCGGCCGTGTCAGCACCAGACGCCCCGCCTCCATCCGCCCGCTCTCCGGATCCAAACGAATCCCGTCCGGGCTCCCGGGCTCGCGCACCAGGGACAACCGGACCGAACAGCCCGGCGCCACCTGACGCCGGATCTCAAAAGCGATGCGGCCCATGGTGTGGCGTGGATTGATTTCCACGACCGGCTTGCAACGCAATTCCCCCTGACGATCACGGTAAACAAACGCATCCAACCCGACCGCGCCCAAAAACCCCGCTTGTTCCAGCCGACGCGCCAACCGTTCGGCCAGCCCGCCCTCGTAAATCGGGAACACCCGTTCATGAAGGAAGCGCGCCAGGCAGGAATCCAACCCCCGGGTCAGCCGCGGCCCGGAACTGACCGCTTGGAACTGCCCCCTCGGGTTGTTCTCCAGCTCGATCCAGTCGAGTCGCCGCAAACCATCCCGCTCCATTTCAAACTGCACCGAAAAGTCCCAGACCCGCTCGAGCCAAGGCTCCACCACCAGAGCTCCCTGCCGCGCCAGGACCCGTTCCGCCCAGACCAGATCCCCGGTCCCGCGGAACTTCCGGTTACCGCGGGCCGCCGCTGCAAACGGGGCCTTGAAGACAAGATCCTCATACCCCCTCCTCCGGAATTCCTCGACCACCTCCAAAAGCTCCCCGCCGTCCCGGACCGTCCGACCCACCACATCGGGCTCCACGCCCGCCACCGGGCCTTCCTCGAGAAACCCACGCAGGAATTCTTGGTCCGCCGTCTTGGCATACAACTCCCGGACCCGGTCGTTCCAACTCCGCTCCAAACCCGGGGCTCCGGGCGGCAAGCCGGCCTCCAACGGCCCGAACAATTCCACCGCCGCCGGGCACCAACCCCACGGCCGCAAACCAGCCAGTTTCCGCCCCCGCAACACACTCTCCGGGCGGAGCCTTCCGTCCTCCCCCAACTCTTCCAACTCCGGGAGAATGAATCCCGCCCGAACCCACTGCTCCTGCCTCTCCACCTCCGGCAAGCGGCGCAGCAACAACACGTCGTCCCGTCGGCAGGCAAACATCATCAGCGGTTCCAGTCCCTCCGCCAAGGCCCGGGCCACCTCGTCTTCTCCCGCCCCCGCCTCCCCGCGCACGGACTCTTCCGCGCCGGGACAAAACCAGAAAACCCTCGGGGTCCGCCCCTTGGAACGCTCGAAAAGCTCCAGACGCCGCACAAAATCCGGCTCCAATCCGGCCGCCAGCCTGTCCTCACGGTTGAACGCCGCTTCCCCGTTCCCCTTGGCCCGGCTCGGACTCAAGGGGAAGGGCAGCCCCTTCCGGAACGCCTCCCAATCCGACATCTCCGGGTCCCGCCATTTCCGGAACCATTGCAATCCGTAACGGACGTGACTGATCTCATCCCGGCAGACAGCTTGCAGGATCCGGGCCGATTTTTCGTCCCCGGACCGCGCGAAGACCCCGGCGTAATGCCGCGAATAGTCGAGGTTCGCCTGTTCGAAGGTCAGGCTCAACCTCGACACGTAATCCAACGGGGATTCCACCGCCGCCACCGCATCCCAAAAGTAACGGTTCACCGGTAACGCCCCGAACCGCAACCCGCACTCCTCCAAACGCCGGACATACCACGCGGTGTGTCGTTGCTCCTCCCGCAGCGTCCCGTAAAGCCCCCGCCGGAATTCCGCCGGCGCCTCCGGGAAACGCAGCAGGATCAACGCCATCAACTCCATGGCCAGCAACTCGTGGTTCGCAAAGAAATGCAGGAGCACCGACCGCTGCCGCTCATCCCCCAGTTCCGCCCCGCGCGGAATCGGAGGCCCTCCTTCCCCGGCGCAGAAGCGCAACTCCTCCGGCCGCCCGGGTTGCCCCGGCACCGCGATCGCCCGCCCGGGCGCCACATCGGTCACGGCCGTTTCCGGTCCCGCCAGCTTTTCCGCCAGAGAGGTGGCGAAGATGACGCGTTCCGCGAACTCGCGCAGTTCCATGGGTCACCATAACCCGGAGCCGCCGTTCCGGAACCTGATTTCGTCATTTCAACGCGGCACGATCCAAAGGTTCCGGTAAAAAACCGGGTTGCCATGGCTCTGGAGGTAAATCGGGCCCGGCTCCGGCGTCAGCTTCAGCTTCGCTCCGCCCGTGGTCGTCGGCAACTCCAGGTCATCCTGGACCAAAACGCCGTTCAACCGCACCGTGATCCGCGCCTTCGCCGTCAATTGGCCCGCACCATCGAACTTCGCCGTCGTGAAATCGAAATCATAAGTCTGCCAAGCCAACGGCGGATAGCACATGTTCAACAAGCTCTTGGAAATCTTGTAAACTCCCCCGGTCTCGTTGTCCTCCCCCTCCAATCCAAAGGAATCGAGCACCTGGGTCTCATAACGCCACTGGTGATACACCCCGCTGTTCCCCCGCTGCTGCCCCCGCGCGAACGGCTTGTATGGCGTGCGAAACTCCACGTGCAGCCGGTAACTGCCAAACGTCCGCTTCGTGTGGGGATCGCTGTTCTCCAACAATCCGTTCTTCATCACCCCTTGCTCCCATTCTTCCACGCCACTCCCGTCAAAAAGCACCACCGCTCCTTCCGGCGGTTTCGCCCCCAGGGTCGGGCTCATCCGTTCCACCTTCGGCCATGTCCCCAATTCCTTCCCTTCCCGGGACACGGTCACCTTGCCTCCCCGGATCGTTCCCTTGCAAATCCCGTCCCCGGAGACCAGCGGCACCGTGCCGTCCGCCTCCCGGTTCCCGCTCAGCTTGACCCGGAGCCGCCCCCGCGTCCATCCAACCCCCGGGAGACCGCCCTCCAGCAGATACGCGTCGAACGCCCCGCCGCCCAAGGCCACCACCTGCACGCCCCACTGTCCGCCAGGCTCCGCGCTCCCATACTCACCCTGAAGCACAAAGTCCGGGTCCTCCGCCGCGGCTTTCCCGGGATCGGTCCAAGTCGGACCCGGCTCCGCAGCCGCCATCACCGCCAACGACATCAAGTGAAAGAGCACGAACAAACTACGCATGTCCCTTTCACTCCCAAAAACTCCCCTTTCTGTCCATCCCCACGGAAAAATCCCTGCGCTTGCGACCGATTTTCAGGGACCTTCCCGGAGCCGGGAGACAAACTCTTGAAATCATGGAGGCAACGGTCTAGTGCATCCCTGGCGCCTCTCTCCGGGATGAGCCACGCAACCCGAAGAAGGACGGGGCGGACTTTGGAGGGGCTCGGCAAAGCGAAGAGGCACTGTGACGACCGACATCCCTCCCTTTTACGTCGTGGGCCCCACCGGGAGTGGGAAAAGTGATTTTGCGGAAGCCCTGGCCCAGATCACCGGCGGAGAGATCGTCAACGCCGACGCCTACCAAATCTACCGGGGCTTGCCGGTCTTGACTGCCTGCCCGGGCGCCGCATCCCGGGCCGCCGTGCGGCATCATCTCTACGAGGTGGTCCCACCGGAGCGGATTTGCGACGCCGGACGGTATCTCGATCTCGCCCGCCCCGTTCTCGCCGGGATCGTCTCCCGGGGGAAATTACCGATTGTCACCGGCGGAAGCGGGCTTTACGTCAAGGCGCTGACCCACGGATTGAACGAGGCCCCGGGCTCGGACCCTGCCTTGCGGCGGCAGCTCGATCAGCTCACTCCCGGCGAATTGCAGGGCTTGCTGCGCCGTTTGGACCCAGTGTCCGCCGCCTCCATCACCCCGGAAAACCGGCGCTACGTCCAGCGGGCCGTCGAAGTTTGCCTGATCGCGCGGCAACCCGCCTCCTCCCTGCGCCAGGCTTGGGCGAACGATCCCCCCGGACTGCGCGGCGTCTGCCTCGTCCGTCCCCGCGCGGAGTTGCACCTGCGGATTCATCATCGGGTCCGCGCCATGTGGCAGAGCGGCGCACTCGAGGAAGTCCGGGCCGTCGGCGAGTGGTCGACCACGAGTTCCAAGGCCATCGGCGTGGCCGAGATCCAGGAATTCCTCCAGGGCACTCTTTCCAGGGAGGCCTGCATCGCGGCCATCGAAACCGCCACCCGGCGCTACGCGAAGCGGCAAATCACCTGGTTCCGCCGGGAGCGCTGGCTCACGCCGATCGATGCCGGAAGCAGCGCGCTCGCCGTCGCCAGGAACGCCGGCCTCCTCTGAGCCGGTTACGCTCCGAGCGTGAGGGTGCCGTCCGGGGATTTGCTGAAGGAGTGGAGCAACTTCCGTTCGACGTCGTAATGGCGCACCACGAAGCGGTCCGGTTCGATCCGCCACTCTGAAAAACCGTAAACCTCGCCGCGGCCGAAGGGTCCCCTGCCGGTCCGTTTCAGCTTGCGGGCTTGGGCCCCGCCCGCTCCGGAAATGACAAAGCTGGTGGGATGCCCCCCGAACTCGAGGTGCTGGAGGTCGTGGTCGTGACCGCAGAAGTAGAAGTGGACGCCGTGTTCACGGAGCAGCGGTTCCCAATCCTTGACGATTCCTGCCGAATCCCCGTGGGTCCCGTTCGAGAAGACCGGATGATGGGCCACCACCGCGATATACGGCGCCTTGCGCGGTTTGGCGAGTTCCGCCTTGAGCCAAGCCATCTGCGCCGCCTCTTCCTTCCCGGTCAGGGAAGCCCTGGCGATCCCCGTGCCCAAGTCCCGATGCCCCGAGACCGACCTCAGGTTGCTGTCGAGGCAGAGGAAGGTGACCAGTGGCGCTTCCGGTGAAGGGTGGTCCACCCGATACCACTTGGCCGGCAGGGTCCATCTGGTTCCCGGTCGCGACTCCGCGTAGCCGAGTTGCACGAGATCGCCTCCGCGGTTGTCGTGATAGTCATGGTTCCCCAGGACGACGCGGCAGGGGCCGGGGAAATGGCTGGACGGATACATCTCCTCGAAACCAGTCTGCCATCGCTCCGAGCGCAGGCCGCCCTTCATCTCCGAGTAAAAGTTGTCGCCCAACAGCCAGAGTCCTTCCGGGGGCGCTCCCACGTCGTCCACGAAACGCTTCATGGCCCGGGCCACGGCCTGCTGGTTCCCGTCGTCGGAACCGAAATCACCGAGGGCCAGAAAATACCTTCCCGGGGTCTCCTTGGAAAAGGCGGAAGAGGCAAACCCGGGCCCGAGCGCGGCCGCGCTGAAGCAAAAAGACTCGGTGAGAAATCTCCGCCGGTTCATCCCGTCAAAGTTCTCCCAAGCTGGCGGGCGCGGCAAAGGTCACGGCCCCCGTGGCCGCCCATTCCGTTCCCCTCTTCAGGGTCTCCTTGAAACCGGGACCGCCCATGGAAATCGCGCTGTGACCGAGGGCGGTATGGAACACCCGGCCCTTGCCGAACGGAATCGCCATCAAAAGCGGTTCCCACTCGCCGGAACCGCCCGTCCCAGTCTCGGAGAGCGCCGCGCCCAGCACCGTGACCCCCTTGGCCGGCCCGCGAAGGCGGTCGTAAAGCTCGTCCTGGGCATGTTTCCAGCGGGTCGGCAGGCCTTTCATGATGGGATGGGCGGCGGCCTGGGTTTCCACCGTGAACTCGTGCTGTTTGCCATGGGAACCGCCCCGCCCCGGGGTCGGATCCAGAGTCCACTTGCCCTCCCGGAGCCGGAGATAGGGACCGGAAAGCTCGCTGCGTCCGCCCCAACCGCCAACTCCGATCATCTCGTTGTAGGCGGGCCACTCGGGAAATGCGTTGTTTGCGGCATGCACGGAGACGAACCCGCCCCCGTTGCCGACATAGGTTTCAAAGGCGGTGCGCACCGCTTCAGGCCAAAGTTCGCCGTTGTAGTTGGAAACCACCACGTCGTAGGCGGCGAAATCCGGTTTCCAGGCGCTCCAGGCCGCCGCGCTCTCCTTCTTGTGGGCGGCGACCCCCGCCTCCCAATCCCGCAACGCGGCGGCAAATTTGGCCCGGGCCGCCTCATCGGCGTTGGGCTGGGGAGCCCTCGGTGCCTTCGGAGCCGCCCCCGGAGCGGTGGAAACCGTGACCGCAAATCTCCCGGAGTCCTCCAGAATGGCCACCAACAACGGGCTCGTCTCCGTCCAGGCATGATTGTTTTGCCCGTCAATCAAGAGGACCTTCAACTTCTCTCCAGCTCGTCCGGGCAGGAGCGCGCCCAAGGCGAGCGCCAACGCGAGAAGCGGAACCGACGTCCGGCGGCAAAACGATTTCATGGTCGCGATACTACGAGAAGGCGGTCCCGTGCAAAAGCGGATTTTGCAGGAAGAAGAGCCGGGTTGATCCCGGGCCCGGACCTTGCTAGCTTGCAAGGCATGAAACTCCGGCCCCCGCTCCTTCTCCTCCTCACCGCCATCACCTCCCTGGCCGCCGAAACCGACCCCATGAAATTCCCGGGCGATGAGTCGCTCTACTTCTACCGCGCCGATCTCGTGCGGATCGTGGACGGTCACAGCGTGATGCTGGACGTCGACCTCGGTTTCTTCACTTGGCACCGCAAGACCACCGTGCGGCTCGCGGGGATCGAGGCTCCCGATCCCACGACGCCGGCGGGCAAGGCGGCCATCGATTGGCTTAAGACGCGCTTGGAGGAAGCCTCCGAGGCCGGGGATCTGCGCATCCGGACCGTCAAAGGGGACGATACCCGCGACCTCAACGGGACGTGGGGGCGCTGGTTCGGCGTCCTCTTCGCGGACGGAGTCTGCATCAACCAGGAAATGGTTGCGCAAGGTCTCGCCAAGGCGCAGCCGAAGAAGGATTGACCGCCCGCCCCCACGGGGAAACGGCGCCTCCGCCCCCGCCATGCACCTCCATCAATTCCTCTGGTTGCTTGCCCTCACCGGGGCCTTCGTGCTCCTCGGGCTTGGCGCGGAAGCCGTCTGGGACTGGATCCTGTTCCAACCCGGTCCCGGCCGTGTCTGTGCCAACCTCAACGCCCGCCAGGCCCGGGTCTGGCTCTCGACGCATCCGGAAACCCAGGTGCTCGATGTCCGTTCCGCCCGGGAATTCGCCGGCGGAGCCTTGCCCGGCGCCCACCACCTCCCGTCCGGAGACCCGGCCTTCGACCAGTTGGCCGGCGCGCTCGACCGCGGGAAACCGGTTCTCGTCTACTGCGCGGGAGGCTACCGCAGCCGCAAGGCGGTGACCCGGCTCAAGGAACTCGGGTTCACCAACATCCAACACCTGCACCGGGGTTACCTCTCCTGGCCGGCTTCCGGAAAGACCGGCACCGGAAGCACCACAAGCCCAACGTCCTCCGAACCAAGCCCCTAACGCGGAAACGACCAAGACGGTGGCAGGAAAGGCACTTGCCCATTCGTCAGCCCTGAGACCAATCTTTCGCCAAGCGGCCATTTGGCGCGTTGTGACGGGCCTGCGAATGCTGCAGCTCGCATCGAGATCAGTCAGACTTTCGAATACACAGACGCAAACCACCAGGGTGCATCCGAATTTGGCGGCGCCTTGCGACGCGATCCTTGAGAAATGCGGGCTATGACCGTGCGGTCCGCAGGGCTTCGATGGTGAGCGAGACGCTGGACCGGCCCTTGTAAACGTTCCGGCTGATCCGGTAGGCCATGTCCCAAGGCCCCGGGGGGAGTTCCAGGTGGGCTGCGTTGAACCACATCGCCTCCACCCGCGCTCCGTTCTGTTGGAGGGGGAGGCGGAGATGCTTCTCCTTCAACACCCTCGGCTCCTCCGCCAACCGCACCCCGCGGCTCATGAAGAGCGGAGCCGGATTTCCCATGCCCATGGGATGCACCAAGTCGTAACTCTCCAACAGGTCCAGATTGATCTCCGCCAGGGTCGCCACCAGATCAATCTCCAGCCGCGGGGTGAAGAGTTCTGCAGGGGCGTTGGCTTCGAGATAGGCGGCAAACCGCTCGCGGAAGGCCTCCAGATTTTCCCGTCGCAACGTCAACCCGGCCGCCATCTGGTGACCTCCCCCGGAGACCAGCAGATCATCGCAAGCCTTCAATGCGTCCACCAGGGAGATCCCCGCGATACTCCGCCCGCTCCCTTTGCCGATTCCCTCCTCGTCGAACGCGATGATGAAGCTGGGCCGGTAAAACTCCTTGACCACCCGGGAAGCCACGATGCCGACCACGCCGGCGTGCCATTCCTCACTGGCCAGGACGATTCCCCGGCCGAGCTGATCCCCTTGCCGCCGCAACATTTCCACCGCCTGATCCCGGATCCGTTGTTCCAGATTCTGGCGGTCGCGGTTCTGCCCGTCCAGATCCGCCGCCAGACGATCCGCTTCGGCCGGGTTCGCGCACCGCAACAGATCGAGGGCGACGGATGCGGTATCGAGCCGTCCGGCGGCGTTGAGCCGGGGCCCGAGTTTGAAGCCGATATCGTTCGACTCCAGCTCCCCGCCGACGCCGGCCACCTTTTTCAACGCCACAAGCCCGGCATGCCGCGTCCGCGCCAACTGCTGCAGGCCCTTGCGCACCAGCAAACGGTTCTCATCCACCAAGGGGACCAGATCCGCCACCGTCCCGAGAGCCACCACGTCGAGCCACTCCTTGAGATCGAGCCGGTCATTCCTCCGCCGCTTCTGCAGGGCGTGCCCCAGTTTGAAGATTAGGCCGGCGGTGCAAAAGTAATGAAAGGCGTCGCCCAGCTTGGGATTCACCACCGCCACCGCCGGCGGCAGCTGCCCCGTGTTGCTTTCATGGTGATCCACGATGATCACATCGATCCCCTGCTCCCGGAGATTCCCTACCTGCTGGATCGAGGAGGTCCCGCAATCCACCGCGATGATCAGGCTCGGAGCCTCCTCGGCCAGACAACGCTCGAGGCCGTGGTCGCTGAGGCCATAACCATCTTCCATGCGATGAGGCAGGAAGGTCCGCGCCTCGAGTCCGTAAGCGCGCAGGAACGCGTGGAGGAGCGTCAGGGAAGTGACCCCGTCCACGTCATAATCCCCATACAAGACCACCGTTTCGTTCCGGTCCACCGCTTCGAAAATCCGGTCCACGGCGGCCGCCATGTTCGGCAGCAGGAAGGGATCGCTCAAATCCTGGAGCCGCGGATTGAGATATCGGCCGATCTCCGCGGCCCCGGAGAACCCCCGTTGCAAAAGCAGTTCCGCGACCAGTTTCCGGATCCCGAATTCCTGAACGATGGCCTCCACCTGGCCCGGGCAAGGGCTTTCCCGGACAGTCCAATTTGCTTCCAACATGAATGGTTTGGTGTTCGATGATTCTTTGCCGTGCCGATCGCGGGATCCGGTCCCCTCAACGGGGCTTCCAGAACACGAGGTGCGAGGCGAGAAAATGGAAAGTCTTGAGAAAACCGCTGAGTTTGTCGAACTCGGCGACCCGGAGCATTTGCTCGAATTGGGCGAGTTCGCGGCCCGGCGGCAGGGCCCGGAACTTGCGGATCAAGGCGACGACCCGGGAAGACGCGTCCCGCTCGACCGGCAGGGTGAGGAGGCTGTTGGCGCGGATGAAAAACCAGCACGCGCCGAGAATCAAAAGGCCCAGCGGACGGGCCACGAGAATGGGAAGCACGGCCACCAGAAACGAGCCGAAGCTGCCATAATAGGCCAGGCCGATGACCGTTTGCCGCCACGGAAGCGGGTGATAGGCCGCCGCCTCCTGCAGGGCATGCCCGACCTCGTGCGCAGCCAGGCCGACCGCCGCAAGATTCACTCCGTGATAATTCTGCGGGGCCAGCCGGAGGATTTTCGCCCCGGGAACATAGTGGTCCGTCACCAGGTGCCGGCTTTCGATCACCTTGACTTCCTGACAATCCGCCAGCCGCAACAAGAGCCGCGCAAACTCCGCCCCGCTCAAGCCCGGGGAGAAAGGCACCTGCCGAAGCACCACATCCCGGCGGACGCGCACCTGGCGGAACACCTCCCCGATGACCACCGATAGCACGATCAGCAGCAGGCCCAGCTTCAACAACATCCCCCCACGATGCACGCCCCACCCGGATGTGTCATTCACGAACCTCCCGTTCTTTGTCTTGAGGGGAGTCGGAATCTGCGTTTACAATCCCCTCATGACCCCCAGCCGCCGCCGTTTTCTCCTCGCTGCCACGCCGCTCCTCGCGGCTCCCCTCACCGCCGCCCCACCGGCCGCCTCCAGCCTCCAAGGCCGGGTCTACCGCACCCTCAAAATCGGGATGGTCAAGGAAGGAGCCACTCTCACCGACAAATTCCGCATCGCCAGGGAAGCCGGTTTCCAGGGTATCGAACTCGATCCTCCCGGGCTCGACATCGCCCAAACCCTCGCCGCGATCGAATCCTCGGGTCTTCCGGTGGATGGCACGGTCTGCAATTCGCACTGGCAAATCCGCCACACCAGCCCCGATCCCGCCATGCGGGCCAAGGCCCTCGAACATCTCAAAACCGCACTCCGCGAAACCAAGGCGATCGGCGGTCACACCGTTCTGCTCGTGGTCGGTCACGGTGAGGATGGCCCGGAAGAGGAAATCTGGCGCCGCTCCATCGACAACATCGCCCAAGCCGTTCCACTGGCCGCCGAACTCGGCGTGTCCATTGCCATTGAGAACGTCTGGAACCACTTCCTCTACGACCACAAAGGCGGTCCCGAACAGAGCGTCGAAAAGTTCGTGCGTTACGTGGACGAATTTGCCTCGCCCTGGGTCGGCATGCAGTTCGACATCGGAAACCACTGGAAATTCGGGCAACCGGGGGAATGGATCCGCGCCTTGGGCAAACGGATCATCAAGCTCGACATCAAGGGCTTTTCCCGGGCCGTGGACAAGTTTGCGCCCATCGGGGAGGAACCGGATGATCTTCCTTGGGCGGATGTCAGGGCCGCCCTGTTGGAGATCAACTACCACGGTTGGTGCGCCGCCGAGGTGAGCGGCGGGAACCTGGAGCAACTCAAGAAGGTGGCCGGGGGGATCAACCGGGTCCTCGGCTTGGCCTGACGCACGGCCCGCACCTCTCAAGGATCACGCCGCAGGACGCCGCCAAATGGCATTGCCTGGAATTCGAGCGGATCGCAGCAGCGAGAGCTTGAGAGCTGCGGGTTAGGGAGCGACCAAAATCAGTTCCTCAATCCCGCGGTCGGCCGTCACGCCGACCACGATATTGCCTTGGATGCCGATCGCCTGACCAAGTCCTCTGGCCCCGATCCCGCTGCTCTCCGGCGCGGTCCGCAGCGTGATCGAGCGGATCAAATCCTTCGGGGTGCGCGAAGTCCGGTAGAGGTCTCCCTTGCGCAACCGCAAGGAGGGCAGGCGCTGCACGCGGTTGGTCGTGTCATTGCCCAGCGTGGTCTGTCCCGCCCAGAGCGCCTGGTTGGTTGCCGACGAGACCCCTCGCAAACTGCCCAGAATCACGTAGTGACCGTTCACCGGGTTGACATCGACCGACAGGATGGAGGCCACCTTGGCGGCGGTCAGTCCGACACCGGGAGCCACGTCGTTGGTTCGCAACAGGGGCAGGATCGTGCCGTTCGCCTGCAGAAGCAGGATCGCGACATTGTTCGTCGTGGTCACCCCGGTTCCCCCCAGCATCACGTGAAACACCGCCTGGTCGTTCCCCACCGGCCACACGCGGATGAACCGGGTCACCGTGAATCCATCCTTCGCCACGCCCTTCTGCAGCAGTTTTTTGCTCCCGTTGGAGTTCCACACCCCCTCGTTGATCGAGGACGCCACCCCGGTCAGGGTCGCCCGGAAGACCGTCCCGGTCCCCGCCTCTCCCACCGCCGGAAATACCCCGAACTTCGCGGGAGCCGCCTCCCAGGCGTTCTCATCCTGCAACACAACCCGGCTCGTGGTCGTGGCCGCGGAGTTGGTGGAAAACACCGCCTGCTTGGCCGCAGCACCCCCTGTCGGAAGCAGGGCCGCCGTGAAACGGATCACCCCGCCCAGCGCCGCCGAGGCCAACCCGCTGAACTGCCCGAAGTTCCCGCCGCCCCCATACGCTGCATCGCCCTCCCGCGGGGGCACCGCCGCCACCACCCCGCCACTCGCGTTCAGGGGCAGAATCCCGCTGTCGTTCGTCGCAGAAACCACCGGGGTCACCGAACTCGTCAGCAATTTGTGGGAGACCGTGATCAAGTCCGAATCCAGGCTTTGCAACACGCCCACGAACGAACCGGCACTGGCATTGCCCAACTCCGCGATCGGTCGCCCGGTCCGGCGCAGCAGGCGCAGGTAACTGCCGTCGTCCTTGAGAATCGCCCGGTTGTTGGACGAGGTGATGCCTGGCCCGGAGACCACCGCTTGGAAGATCCCCCCCTGGACGTTCTGGTGCACGATCGGCTCGGAGAGCGAGACCACCCGGCTCCCGACGGAGAACCCGTCGCCGAAGCCGGCCAAATCATCGCCCGCCTGGACCAAAAGATCCGTCAACCCCGCCCCCGCCAGGGTCGAGAACATGGCGGAACCGCGCCCCGAGCTGGCCCCGGCCCCGGTCAACGAAAACCCGTAGAGCACGGTGGCCGCGTCACTCACTGCCGCAGAGGAAGGACGCGAAAAGGCGAGATCCCCCGCTCCCGGAGCCGATTGCATCCCTTTGGCGAGCGATGTGTAAAACGGCCAGTCGCCGGAAAACACGTAGCCCGCTCCTGAATCGTTCAACGGGGTGGCGGGCGATGGATTCCCGTTGATGCCCGTGGATGAACTGTCTTCGGACGGAGCCCCGGCGATCACCGCGTCCCCTGAAACAGCCACCGCGTATCCAAATTGGATCAGGCCCGAGACAGTCCCCGGAAAGAGTCCTGTCTCCGCCGTCCACGAGGATCCGGGCCGGTTGAAGACGTAGACGGGTACATCCGGGGCGACCGACGGGCGGCATCCGATCGCCACCGTGCTCCCGGAAACGGAAACAGAAGCCCCGAAGTGGGCATCAGCCGCCGGCGTGGGAGCCTTCAGATAGGCATCCTGGACCCACTGCGTTCCCTTCCGGGCAAAGACATAGACCGCTCCCGCCCCAGCCGCGGTATTGTCCGTCGGATCCGAACCGGCCGAGGCCTCGGAGGCGGCGCCAACCACCGCGAGATCCCCGGAAATCGACACCGCCCCACCGAACCCGTCTCCGCCGTCGCTGTTGGAGGCTTTGAAGTAACTTTCCTTGGTCCAAACGGATCCCTCCCGCCGGTAAACGTAGGCGGCCCCGGAGTTGACCTTGGAGTTATCCGACTCGTTCCCGTCCACCGAAGCCGCCGCACTCGCTTCCGCGGCGGCTCCGATCAAGGCCCGATCCCCGGACAAGGCGACCGCTTTGCCGAACCGGTCGCCAGCCCCGGTGTTGCTCGCTTTCACATACGCTTGCTGGGTCCAAGCCGTCCCCGAACGCGTGAACACATAGGCCGCACCTGAATTCGATACGGTGTTATCCCCCGCGTTTCCCCCCACCAAAGTGGCCACGCTGTCCTCCTCCGGCGCCCCCACCAGGATGCTCGTGCCGGAGATCGCCACCGAGGCCCCGAACTGATCGCCCAACTGGGCGTTGGATGCCTTCAGAATCGCCTGCTGCGACCAAACCCAACCGTTGCGGACAAAGACGTAGGCTGCTCCGGTCGCCCCATCCTGTTGCGGCGCGCCGATCACCACCGTGCTCCCCGAGACCGCCACCGAGGTGCCAAACAAATCCCCCGTGACGCCGTTCGACGCCTTCAAGTAGGCCTGCTGCACCCAGAGCTTGCCCGAGCGCACGAAAACGTAAGCGGCCCCTGAATTCGCGGCCGTGTCGTCATTGCCATTCCCGTTCACCCCTTTGGCCACGCTGTCCTCACCGGGCGCACCGATCACCGCCACGTTTCCGTCCAGCGCGACGGCCTTGCCAAACTCATCAAGAGAACCCGTGTTCGAGGCCTTGAGGTAGGCTTGCTGGGCAATTGGATCAATCGTCACCGGATAGCGCGCCGTGCGCTCGTCGATCTCCACCGCGAATCCCTGGCCGGAAGGCGCAAACCGCGCTTCCAAACGGCGTCCCTCCGCATCCCACGCCCGCAAGCCGGAATAAGTCACCCGCGCCACCCCCTGCCCATCGGCAAATTCCACGGCATCGTCCGCAACCCGCGCTGCCAACCCGCCGCGCACGGCGAGTTCCAGCCGCAAGGGACCGGACGCCTCCCCTCCCCCGGGCCGCCGCTGCAGGGTCCATCCCTGCTCCAAACCCCGCTCATCGTTCACAAACCATTCCTCAAGGCTCCCACCCCGTTGATAGGTCAAGCGCCCGTCCCCGGCCCGCCCGGCCCCGGAAACGACCGCCGATTCCCGCCCCGCGAACCCGTAACTCCGCAATTCCAACCCCCAACGCCATCCGCCCTCGTCCGGCGTGGCCGTGAACCCCTGGCCATCGAACCGGGTCGACCAACGCTGCGTGAGGTTTCTCGCCTCGTAAACCCCGTCCTCTCCGCCGCCGAAGGCATGCCGGGCAGCCAGCCAAGCGCCCCGCAACGTGTCCCGGCCCTCACCCACCGCCGCCGGCTTTCCACCGGCTTGCAGGGAGGGGGCGACACCAGACAACCAGGCGAGCGCGCAAAAGACGAACAGGGGGGACGCGATGGTCTTCATTTCGTGTGAAGCCCCTATTTGATCGGTTGCGCGAGATCAAGTCAAGGAATACAGGCGCCATCTTCATTTCGAAGATGCGTTCGCGAAACGAAGCGAGGCGCCCCACTCGGCCGCCCCATGCCGCGGCCACCACGCCCGTCCCCGGAAAGAGCCCGGAACCACAGGAAAAGATTGCCGGAAAGGTCCGGTTTCTGCTATGTGACAAATTCGTCACACAACTTTTTTTGCCAAGGTGAAAAACCCCACTCGAAACGCCACCACCACCTTCGTTTCCAGCGCAATCCTTCTGGCATTCCTCGGAACTTCACCGGCCCCGGCGGAAATCGTGGTCCAACTCTATCCCACCATCCAGCACCTGCCGGCGCATCAGATCCTCAGTGAATCGGGACTCGGGATGACCCGGTGGCTCCAGTCCGTCCAGGAACTCCCCTCGCCCCCCGCCGGGGCGACCCCGCCCGGCCAACGAGCCCGGCCCGTTCCCCGCCGCCAGTTGAAGATCGCCTACGTCTATGTGGCCGCCATCACGGAATCCCATACCGCGGGTCTCGGAAAAACCTCGCAGAGCGGCGCCATCACCGCGGAATCCCAAAGCGACGCCACCCGGCACGAAATGTGGCACATCGAGGTGGCGCGCGCCGCCGCGGCCAAAGCCAACGAATTGGAGGCAAACCTGATCGCCCTGCTGCCCGCCCGGACCGCTCAAAGCGAGGCCGCCTGGGAGAACGAACAAACCGCGCTGATGCGGCAAATCGAGCAGGCGGTGACCCACCGTTACCAAGCGCTCAAGAACCGTTACAACCGCAAACTGCACGCCGTCAGCTCCGCCACGGTGGTGCAGGGAATCTGGCGGGACAACCAGGACCCGGAGATCACAGGGGCGGTCAACGCACTGCTGGCGCAACTGCGGGCTGAGCCGGCCGAAGAGACAGAACCGAAAATCGCGGACGCTTCGCCCCGAACCTGACCTGCCCCCGGGCGCAGGGTCAGAGTCCGCGCAGGATCTCGATGGCTTTGGCTTCGTAAAGCTCCTGCCACTCCGGAGCGACGAGGGTGTCACAATCTTCCTGGGCATAGCCGGCGTTGCGGCGCTGCTCCGCGGTGGGCGCATAATAGATGTAGCCGTTCGTGTAGGCCGCCACAAAGGCGTGCGGAAGTCCCGCCCCTTTTTTGATGTTCAACCCCACCTGCACCGTCGCCTCCCCGGGAAATGTCACCAACCGGAAATCACCGATCCGCACCCCGGTGATTTCCACGGGCAGGACCGCCGACCCCGCCGCTTCCGTCTGTTCCCGGTGCCGGCGCAAAAGGGCGAGATTGGTGTTGAGCCGGGTCAATTCTTCCATGACCTCGATGTTTTCAAGATAGCGCTCCACCTGCCCCCGCTGTTCCGCGTCGAACCGCGCCAGAACATCACGATCCATCCGCCGGTCATGCAGATAACTCTGCGCGTGATGGGACGGATGGTCCGGGAAGAGTTTCTCCTCGATCAGCAGGGGAAGGAAGGATTTGAAGTCGATGTTCGTGGGCTTCAGGGAAGTCACCAACCCGTCGCGACGCGTTTCGATGGCCGCCATGCGCTTTTCGTAGTCCCGGGCCCGGGGAAGATCGATGACTTCCCGGCGCACCCGCAGTTCCGCGCCCTCCCGGGTGACGATCTCCCGAGCCGCCTGCAAAATGCTCAGGCCAAGCAGGTTGCCCAACGGCTCGGCGTCCGGGGGAGTCCGGACCTCCTTGTATCGGACCGGGTTGATATCTCCGCCGCAGCCTTGCACAAAAAAAGCCAGGGCTCCCGGGCCGAGCGCTTCCTCGATCAACCGGGAAGCGTAAGCGGGGTAATCGGCGGAGCTGCCCTTGCCCGGCGGATTCATGATGGGGTGGCAGGCGAAATTGTAGAGCAAGGCGATGGGGCGGCCGTCCGAGACCCGGTCCAACCGGAGCAGCCCGATGCCGGGATCGATCGGGCCCACCCCGGCGATCTCACGGTCCGGCGGCATGGCGTAAGCCCGCCGCATGTCCGCCTCCGTCCCGTCCTTGAGTTTGAGGCGACGGTTCTCACTGATCCGGTTCTCCGTCCCTGATCCGGCCCCGGCCCGAACCGGTTCCAGACCGGCAACCGCCTGCCGGACCGCTTGGATCACCAGCTCCGCCGTATCCGCGCGCACCGTGCCATGGCAATGACTGGCGTTGACCAGCACCGCCTCCGGCGCAATCCCCGGGTTCTCCTGCAACGCAGCCCGGACCTCACCCAAAAAGTCGTTCCCAATCCGGCCGATCTCTCCGATCGACACCGCGTCCACCGAGACCAGCGCCATCCGGACGCCTTCCCGCTCAAGGACCAGCGCCTTGGCAAAGCAGGGATCATTGACCGGCCCGACGGCATGATCCGTGATGTCGACCCGGGCCACTCCGGCGCGCAGAGCGGGCGCGGCGGCGGCCAGGCCCGGCCCACCCGGAAGCAGGAGGAAAGGGAGCGCAACGATCCAGCGATGGAGAGCCATGGCCGCGCAGCCTAGCCACCGGCGTTCCCCGGCGCAAGAAATTGCAAGGATGCCGCGAAGGCTTCGCCGTCTCCGGTGAATTTTTTCGTGCAAATGCCAGGCCGGGGCGCGTCTGTCGCGGGCAACACCATGATTTCCACCCTGCACGCCTTCTCGAAACCCGCCTTGTGGGCCGGTTTGTTCCTCCTCACCAACCTCGTCTGGGCGGACCGCGCCACGGCCGATTCCTGCCACCGCAACCTCGTCCGGATGTCGCGCGAACTGCAAAACCTCGCCGATGACCTCGCCGATGACCTCAACGACGAGCTGGGAGATTCCTCGCTGCAGCACCACGTGCTCCACGATGCGGAGAAACTCGAGGATCTGGCCCACGAGATCGAGGAGATGGCGGAGGACGGGGAAACCGATTGCCGTTGTTTCGAGCGCACCCTCGCCAACCTCCACCACGGAGTCCATCACCTTGAATCCCTTCTCCATGGGATCGGCCATGGCCGGCGCCGGGCCTACTGCCTCGATAAGCCGTTCAACCTCCTCGCCCGGATCGATTCCCTGATCCTGCGCATGGAACGGAGCCTGGAATCCTGGGACGTCAGCCTGGGTTCGGACCGCCCCTTCGGCGACTTCCAACCCGTCGGTTTGGATGCCCGGGACCCGAACTGGAGCGCCACCGGCTTGGAACCACCCATGATCCTCGTGCCAGTCGGCGGATTCCGGGCCATCCCCCTCCGCTGACACGCGCCCGGGACGCTGCCTCCGTTTTTCAGCCGCACCGAACCCGCTGCAAGAAACCTCCCGGCCCACCGTGTTGGGGGTGGACAAAGTTCCCCCAGCCTTCATCTTTGTCTCCCCTTCACGGATTCATGAAAACCTCCATTCCTCCAGCGGTCGCCCTTTGGTTCGTCTGGGCCTCCGCCGCCCTGGCCGCCCCCGGTTACGACATCCTCTTCAACGGGAAAGACCTGACCGGCTGGAAGGGGGCGGAGGGTTTCTGGTCCGTTCAATCCGGGTCCATCGTGGGCGAGACCACCCCGGAAAAACCGACCAAGGGCAACACCTTCCTCGTTTGGCAGGGCGGCGAGGTGGAGAACTTCGAATTTCGCTGCCAGGTGCGGTTCCAAGGGAACAATTCCGGCGTCCAGTATCGCAGCACCCTCGTCGATCCCGCGAATTTCGCCGTCGGCGGGTATCAGGCGGATCTTCACTCCGCCCAGGCCAACTTCGGCATGCTTTACGGAGAGCGGCTCGGCAAGCGCGGCATTATCGCCCCTCGCGGCAAGAAGGTGGTGGTCAATGGCACCGGCGAAAAGAGCGAAACCGGCTCGGTCGGCAACGAGACACCCTTCGTCGATTGGGAATGGAACGAACTGCGGATCGTCGCCGTGGGCAACCGCCTGATCCACCAGATCAACGGCATCACCACGGCGGACATCACCGATGACCACCCGGAGGCACTGAAAAAGGGAATCCTCGCCCTCCAACTCCACGCCGGGCCGCCGATGCGGGTGGAATTCCGCAACCTCCGCCTCCGCTCTCTCGAGACCCTGCCCGAAATCAAGGACGCCCCCCCGGCGGACGGAGCCGCCGCCAAATCCAAACCGGCCCCCGTTACCGGGATCCTCGAAGCCCCGCTCCCGTCGTGGATTTGGTCCCGGGAAGTCACTGGCAACCAGAAGCTCTTCTTCCGCCGCACCTTCGAACTCAGCGCCCCGCTTCCCAAGAGCGTCCGGGTCTACGCCACTTGCGACAACCGGCTGAAACTTCACCTCAACGGAAAACCCGCCGGAGACAGCCCCGACTGGCCCCTGCCGGTCAGCCGTGACGTCACCGTGCTCCTGCAGCCCGGGAAAAACGTGATCGCGGCCGAGGCGGAAAACGCCGGAGGCGCCGCCGCATTTGTGTTCAAGCTCGAGGCCGAAAGCGAGGGCGGTGCGAAAACCGTCATCCTGAGCGATGCGGCTTGGAAGTTTCAATCCACCTTCACGCCCGGTTGGCAGACCGTGGGCTTCGACGACTCCGCTTGGTCCACCGGTGACCAGATCCGCGTCGCCGGAACCCTCGGCGTCGCTCCGTGGGGCTTCCCCGGCCGCACCCCGGCCCGGGCGGGTGGCGGCGGACGCGATCCGCTCGATCCCCTCAACATCCTCACCGCCCCGGGTTTCGTGGTCGATCGCCTGCACCTCGTCCCCAAGGATGAGCAGGGGTCTTGGGTTTCCCTCGCGATGGATCCGAAAGGTCGGTTCTACGTCTGTGACCAGGGCGACAAAGGATTGTTCCGCGTCACCCTCCGCGGGGAAGAGCCTCCGTTGATCGAGCCAATCCCCGTGAACACCCCCGGAGCGGAGCCGCCCGTGCCGCTCTCCGGAGCCCAAGGCCTCACCTGGGCTTTCGGCAGTCTCTGGTTCCACCGCAACGGCGGTCCGCTCTACCGGCTCTCCGACAGGGACGGGGACGACCGGCCCGACATCGCGGAGGCCCAACCCACCTCCACCGGCGGCGGGGAACACGGGAACCACGCGGTCCTGCCCACGGAAGACGGCAAGGCACTCTACCTCGTCTCCGGCAACCACACGGACATGGTGCCGCCCCAATCCAGCCGGGTCCAAGGTTGGCAGGAGGACCATCTCTTCTCCCGGATGTGGGACGCCAAGGGCCACGCCCGCGGTCGGATGGCTCCGGGAGGTTTCGTAAACCGCTTCGATCCCCTGACCAAGGAGCAGCAGGTCTTCTGCATCGGCTTCCGCAACCAATACGATGCCGCCCTCAACGCCAAGGGGGATCTCTTCACCTACGACGCCGACATGGAGTGGGACATGGGCGCTCCGTGGTATCGCCCCACCCGCATCTGCCACGTGGTCAGCGGCGGGGATTTTGGCTGGCGCAGCGGTTCCGGGAAATGGCCCGCCTACTTCGAAGACAGCCTGCCCCCCGTGGTCGATATCGGCCCCGGTTCCCCCACCGGTGTCGTGACCGGCAAGGGAACCGCCTTCCCGGCCCGCTACCAGAACGCCGTTTACGGCCTCGACTGGACCTTCGGCACCATCTACGCCATCCACCTCACCCCCGAAGGTTCCAGCTACCGGGGCACCAAGGAGCCCTTCGTCTACGGCTCCCCGCTCCCGGTGACCGACGCCGGGATCGGCCTGGACGGCCATTTCTATTTCCTCGTCGGCGGGCGCGGCACCCAATCCGCCATGTTCCGTGTCCGCTACGTGGGGAATGAATCGACCGCTCCCGACCAAGGCGGCGATACCCCGGAAACCGTCGCCGCCCGTGCCCTGCGCCGCCAACTGGAGGCCTTCCATGGCAAGAAAGATCCGGCGGCCCTGGACGCCGCCTGGCCCCATCTCTCCAGTTCCGACCGCTTCCTCCGCAACGCCGCCCGCGTGGCCCTCGAATCGCAACCGGTGGACACTTGGGCGGACCGGGTTCTCGGAGAGAAAAGCACCCAGGCGGTCATCACCGGCTCGGTCGCCCTCGCCCGTCAGGGCAAGCCCGCCCATCTCGCGCCACTCGTCAACCGCCTCATCGAACTCAACCCCGCGGAACTCGCGGAGAGCCAATTCCTCGGTCTCCTCCGCGCCTATCAACTGGCGTTCCTCCGCCTCGGCAACCCGGACAAGGCGCTGCGCGAGCGGGTCATCGCGGAACTCGATCCCCACCTGCCCCATCGCAACGGGGATTTGAACACGGAACTGATCCGCGTGCTGGCTCATCTCCGCGCCCCCGGTGTCGTGGCGAAAACCCTCGCGCTGATCGAGAGCCGTGGCGCCCCCGAAGTGCCGGACTGGTCGGAACTGGCCGCCCGCAATCCCGGCTACGGACGCGGGATCCTGGCGATGATCGAGAACTACCCGCCATCCCGGGAAATCGGATTCGCCATGCTGCTGCGGGACCTCAAGTCCGGCTGGACCCTGGAGCAGCGCCGCTCCTATTTCCAATTCCTCAATCAGGCGGCCAAGGGATCCGGCGGAGCCAGTTTCCCCGGCTTCCTCGAGAACATCCGGAACGAGGCGCTCGCGAATTGTTCCGATGTGGAGCGGACCGCCCTCGCCGATCTCACCGGAGAAAACTTCAATCCGGTGCCGGATTTCCCGATTCATCCGCCGAAAGGTCCGGGCCGCCCCTGGACCCTCGATGAGGCGCTCTCCCTCGCCCAGCGCGGCAAAGCCGATTTCGAAAACGGCCGCAGCCTCTTCTTTTCCACCGGTTGCGGCGCCTGCCACCGCCTCGGCGGCATGGGCGGCGGCGTGGGGCCGGACCTGACCAGCATCCCCAACAAGTTCGACGAGCGGTATCTCCTCGAATCGATCATCGACCCGAGCAAAGTGATTTCGGATCAATACAACAGCTCCATCGTCACCCTCACCGACGGCTCCCAGCTCATGGGTCTGGCCGTGGAAAAAGGGGAGAAATTGGAAGTTTACCCCCCCGACCCGAAGGCCGCGCCGCGCGTTCTCGGTCAGCAGGAGGTGAAATCAATCGAGCTATCGCCCATCTCCCAGATGCCTCCCGGTCTGCTCAACGTCCTTAACCCCGAAGAACTGCGCGACCTCACGGCCTACCTCATGTCCGCCGGCAACCCGGCCGACCGCCGCTTCAAGAAGTAGCCTGGATTCCCCCGCGCGGGCCGGGCCTTCGGAAGCATCGTGAGGCTCTCAGCCCGCCGGCTCCAGATAGCGTCCGATGGCCCCGAGGATTTCCTCGCGTCCGGAGCGGTCCTTGGCCGAACTGAAGAGAATTTCCGGCAGGGCGGGGACCCGCGGCGCCAGGGCTTCCAGGAACACCGCCGCATTCGCCCTCGTCCGGCTCGGCGACTGCTTGTCCGCCTTGGTGAAAATCAGCATGTAGGGAAGCTGCGTTCCACCCAGCCAAGTCAGGAAATCGAGATCGATCCGCTGTGGTTCCAAGCGGGAGTCGATTAGCACGAACACTTGGCGGAGATTGCGCCGCTGTTCGATGTAATCCGCCGCTAACTCGTTGAAATCATACTTCTCCGTCCGGGCGGTCTTGGCATAACCGTAGCCCGGGAGATCGACGAGGCTCCATTCCTCGTTCACCAAAAAGAAATTCAGCTGCCGCGTCTTGCCCGGCGTCCCCGAAACCGCCGCCAGGGAATCGCGGTTGCACAAAAGGTTCACCAACGAGGATTTCCCCACGTTCGACCGGCCGATGAAACAGAACTCGGCGGCGTCCCACTCCGGACAATCCTCCAGACTCCGGGCACTCTTCACAAAACCGGCGGACTTGATGCGCATATCTCCACCCACCATCGGGGCATCGCAGCCGGGCGCAAGTCCGCTCCCGCTTGAGTTCCGCCCCGCCCTGCGCCAACTTGCCGCCTGAAGATCCGCTATCCAGAAGAGTTGCCCGTCTCGCGCTGCCGGGAGGAAATCAGGGAAGCGATGCGCCGCCATCCGGTGGTCATTGTGTGCGGTGACACCGGATCGGGCAAAACCACGCAATTGCCAAAGATCGCGTTGGAACTGGGCCGGGGCTCCGAGGGCAGACGGATCGGCTGCACCCAACCCCGCCGCCTCGCCGCGACCTCGGTCGCCAAACGGGTGGCTGAGGAACTCGGCGTCGTGCTCGGCGGGGAAGTCGGTTTCCAGATCCGCTTCGAGGATCGCACCCAAAAAACCACCCGGATCAAGTTCATGACCGACGGGATCCTCCTCGCGGAAACCCGGGGCGATCCCCATCTCCGTCCCTACGACACCCTGATCATCGATGAAGCCCATGAACGGTCGCTCAACATCGACTTCATTCTGGGCTACCTGCACCGGCTCCTCGGAACACGGGATGATCTCAAGGTCGTGATCTCCTCCGCCACGCTCGACGCGGAACGCTTCGCGGAGTTTTTCGGAGGCGCCCCGGTCATCTCGGTCGAGGGGCGGACGTTCCCGGTGGAAGATCATTTCCATCCTCCGGCGCACGATCACGAACGGATGGCGGACCAGATCCGGCGCGCCGTCGAATGGCTGGGCGAGGTCGATCCACTTGGCGATACCCTCGTCTTTCTCCCAGGGGAGCGTGAGATCCGGGAAACCGCGGAACTCCTTGAGGGACGGCGCTATCGCGACACCCTCGTCCTGCCGCTCTACGCCCGACTCGCGGGTCAGGCGCAACAAGCCGTCTTCCACCCCACCCCGCGGACCCGCCGCATCATCCTCGCCACCAACGTCGCGGAAACTTCCCTCACCATTCCGGACATCCGATCCGTGGTGGACACCGGTTTGGCCCGGATCAACCGGTTCGATCCCCTCAGCGGGATCCAACGGCTCCAGATCGAACCGATCTCCCAAGCCAGCGCCCGGCAACGGCGCGGACGATGTGGCCGCGTCAGCGAGGGCATCTGCATCCGGCTCTACGACGACGAGGACCTCGCCGCCCGCAAACCTTACACCGATCCGGAAATCCTCCGCACCAACCTCGCCGGGGTTGTCCTCCAGATGGAAGCTCTCGGTCTCGGGGATCCCCTCGAATTTCCCTTCCTCAATCCCCCCCAACCGAAACGGGTCGCCCAAGCCTATAAGACCCTCGAGGAAATCGGCGCCCTGACGCGGAAACGGAAACTCACCGAGATCGGCCATACCCTGGCGCGGATCCCGGTCGATCCCCGGATCGGGCGGCTCCTCATCGGCGGCCGGGATGAAGGTTGCCTCCGGGAAGCTCTGATCGTGGCCAGCGCGCTCTCCGTCCAAGATCCCCGGGAACGCCCGCCCGACCGACAGGAACAGGCGGACCAAGCCCATGCCCGGTTCCGCGACAAGCGTTCCGACCTCACCGGATGGCTCCGCTGGTGGCACGGGCTTCAGGAAGCCGGGGCTTCCAACAACGCCCTCCGCAAATTCTGCGAGCGCAACTTTCTCAACTACCGCCGCACCCAGGAATGGCGCAACCTCCACGCTGAACTGACCCAAACCCTGCGCGACCTCAAGTGGGATCCCGCCGGATTGAACCGGCCGCTGCCCGATCCGGCCGACTCCTTCTCCGAGAATCTCCACCGCGCCGCCCTCACCGCCATCCCTTCCCAAATCGGTTTTCACCGGGGGAAGAAACTGGGTTACAAGGGCGCCGGAGACCGCACCTTTTTCCTCCATCCCGGCTCCGGCGTGTTCGGCTCCGCCCCCGCTTGGGTCATGGCCTTTGAAGTGGTCGAGACCGCCAAACTCTACGCGCGCAATGCCGCCGCCTTCGACCCGACCTGGTTCGAGAAGGCCGTCCCCCACCTCTGCCGGTATTCCCATGGGAACGCCCATTGGGATCCCGTGCAGGGAGCGGTTTACGGCAAGGAACGGGTCATGGCCTTCGGACTCACCCTCATCGAGGGACGCCGCGTCCACTACGGACGGATCGATCCCGCACTGGCCAGAGAAATCTTCATCCGCGAGGCCTTGGTGGACGGGCGGATCGGCGCCAACCTCCCCGCCCTCTCCGCCAACCTGGACTTGCTCGAACGCGTCAAACGGCTCGAACACAAACTCCGGCGCCGCGATGGCCTCCTCTTCCCGGAATCCATCCACGCATTCTACCAAGAGCGCCTGCCCCGGGAAATCCATACCCGCAAGCAGTTCGAACAATGGGTCTCCGGCCCCGGGACCGGGCGTTTCACCCTCACCCTCGAAGACTGCATCGTCCCGCAACTCACCCCGATCCACGAGGAAGATTACCCCGATGAACTCGATGGCTTTCCTCTCCGCTACCTCCACGATCCCGCCTCGGACGCGGACGGCCTCACCCTGGAAATCCCCCTCACCGAACTGCACCGCGTCCCGGATTGGACCGGGGACTGGCTCGTGCCAGGCTGGCTCCCGGAGAAAGTCCAGTCCCTGCTCCGCGCCTTGGACAAACATGTCCGCCAATCCTTGCCGCCTCTGGCGGGCATCTGCGAGGATTTCCTCGACGACTGGGCGGGCTATCTCCCGGAGTGCTCCCTCGAGACCGCACTCCTCGAGCATCTGAGGGTGCATTGCGGACAGCAGGTGGCCGCCGATTCCTTCGACCAGTCCCGCGTGCCGTCCTATCTCCGGATGCGCTTCGCCATCATGGAGCGCGGGGAAATCCGTGCCGCCGGTCGGAACCTGGCCTTGCTGCGGCGGGACCTGGCCGCCGAAGTGGAACGCGCCCTGGCCCGGGCCGCCGAGCGGGCCTTCCGCACCCGCCCCGTGACCTCCTGGGATTTCGGCACCCTCCCTCCCGCCATCCCCACCACCGGAGGCAACTCGGTCCACCCGGCCCTCACCGAGACCCCTCGCGGCTTCGAACTCCGCGCCTTCCCCACCGGGGATTGCGCCGCATGGCATCACCGGATCGGAACCGCATCCCTCCTGCTCTCCCTTGAGCCCGAGGCCGCCAAACGCCTGCGCGCCCAACTTTTTGCCACCGGACCGTCCACCGCCACCCCACGGAGCGGGTCCACCCCCGCGCTCAATTCCCTCGCCATGGCCTTCGGCGGCTCCGCCCCTCCCCCTTCCGGGAAATCTTCCGCCCCGGGCGGCGACTCCCCGCGCCTCACCATGGACCAGCTGTTCCTTCTCGACCAGTTGGGCCGTCATCCCCGCGGCAACCGGACCGATCTCCTCCTCCGCGCGGTGCTGGACACCATCGGCACGCCCCTGCCCAGATCCGCGGAAGGGTTCGCGACCGCCGCGGCCCGCCTCCGCCAAGGGTCTCCGGAAGCGATCGACCGCATCCTGCTGCACGCCGGCACCCTGATTTCCACGGCGGCCTCGGTCGTGTCCCTGCTCCAGCGGATCGGGCCGGAATACACGGAATCGGTCGACGACATCCGGCGGCAGGTTGAGGGACTGTTCCGGGGACGATGGCTCCTCGAGGGCAATTTGGCGGACCTTGCGATCGACTGGCAAGGATTGGAGGCGCGCATTACCCGGATGCTGGGTGGAACGCCGGGAAAGGACTTGGCCAAACTGGAGCGGTGGGAACAGGCGCGGGAACGCACGCCGGAACCGGCTCCGTGCCCCTGCGGAGAGGGGCATTTGACGGAGAAAGAGAGCGGGGTTCGCGACGCGGAAAGCCGTTTGCGTTTGACGCATTTCGCGCCGGAATGGCGGGCGCGGCGCGGGTGAATTGCAAGACGGCCCGAACCGAGGAAAAAACCTCGTGAAACGTCTATTTTTCGCATGCGGAAAGGCGCATCGGGTGATAGGCTCCATAGTTCGCCGGACGAGGCGCAATATGCGCTCGAATGTTGGTGACAAGTGTGAGGAAATCCCCTGAAACGTATGGCAGACGAAACGTCCAACGAATTGAACACCTCCGAACAGACCCAGGTTGATGCCAGCCAGGCCTACGGAGTCGAGCAAATTGACAAGCTCGAAGGGCTCGCCGCCGTGCGCAAACGGCCCGGAATGTATATCGGAGACCCCGATGAACGCGGCCTGCATCACTGCGTGTTCGAAGTGCTGGACAACTCGATCGATGAACATCTCGCCGGATACTGCAAGAAGATCGAGATCACGATCCATGTGGACGGTTCCTGTTCGGTGAAGGATGACGGGCGGGGAATCCCGGTCGAAATCCATCCCAAATTCGGGATACCCGCCGTGGAACTGGTCCTCACCAACCTCCACGCAGGCGGCAAGTTCGGACAGGGCGCCTACAAGTATTCAGGAGGCCTCCACGGCGTCGGCGCCAAGTGCGTCAACGCCCTGTCCGACTGGTTCCGGGCCGAGGTTTACCGGGACGGAAAAATCCATTCCATCGAGTTCGAGCGCGGCACCACCACCAAGCCGCTCGATGTCGTCGGCCCACTGGCCGATCCCTCCCTGACGGGCACCATGATCACCTTCATGCCCGACCCGACCATCTTCACGATCACGACCACGTTCGTCTTCGATCGCCTCGCCGGCCGGTTGCGGGAACTCGCTTTCCTCAACCCGGGCGTCATCATCCTCCTGTCTGACGAACGCCCTGAATCCCGGCGCGCCGAAACCTTCTTTTATCCGGAGGGCGTGGTGCAGTTCGTCAGGCAACTCGGCGAGAACAAGCAGCTGATCCACCCCAAACCCATCGTCCTTTCCGGGCGGCGCACGGTGGAACTGGATCTGGAAGGCAAGAAGACCGAGGAACAGGTCCTTGTCGATTGCGTCATCCAATATAACGACAGTTACAACGAGCAGGTCCTCTGCTTCGCCAACTCCATCCACAACGGGGACGGCGGCACGCACCTCACCGGATTCAAGAACGCCCTGACACGCGTCGTGAACAACTACGCCAAAGCCGTCAAGGCGCTCAAGGACAAGGATCCGGTTCCCAACGGGGACGACTGCAGGGAGGGCATCGTCTGCGTCCTCAGCATCAAACATCCGCACCCGAGGTTCAGTTCCCAGACCAAGGACAAACTCGTCAACAACGAAGTCGAGGGCGTTGTCCATTCCGTCGTTTACGACGCGCTTTCCGCCTTTTTCGAGGAGAACCCGGACGTCGCCAAGTCCATCGTCCAACGGGTCATCAACGCCGCCCGCGCCCGGGAGGCGGCCCGCAAGGCCCGGGAAATCGTCCGCAAGGATTTCCTCGTCGGCGGCGGTCTTCCCGGAAAATTGGCCGACTGCTCCGACCGCGACCCGCGCCGCACCGAAGTCTACATCGTCGAGGGTGACTCCGCCGGTGGCTCCGCCAAACAGGGGCGGGACCGCCGCACCCAGGCCATCCTGCCGATCCGCGGCAAGCTCATCAACGTCGAGAAGGCCCGGATCGACAAGGTTTTGCAGAACAGCGAGATCTGCACCATGATCAAGGCGGTCGGCACCGGGATCGGCGAGGGCGAGGGCGAAGGCAGTTTCGATATCACCAAGCTGCGTTATCACAAAATCGTCATCATGACGGATGCCGACGTGGACGGCTCCCACATCCGCACCTTGCTGCTCACCTTCTTTTACCGTCAGATGCCGGAGCTGGTCCGCCGGGGTTATGTCTATATCGCCCAGCCTCCGCTCTACAAGGTGACGCGGCGGAACCGTCAGGAGTATGTGCAGGATGATGCCGCCCTCAACAAGATCCTGATCGAACTCGGGGCGGACGATTGCACCTTGCGGCATTGCAAGGATGGCAAGGAGTTCAGCAACTCGGACCTCAAAAACATTCTTGCGGAGCTGGGTAAATTGAACCGTCTGAGCGAGGCGATCCAGCGCAACGGGGGCGACTTCGAACAATATTTGCACCATGGCGGGAACGGCAAACTCCCCGGCTTCATGGTCAAGCTGCGTGAGGGCAATCAGGAAAGCGTTCTTTACTTCGTGGAGGAAAAGGATTTGCGGGCGTTCGCCGAGGCCAACCCTGACCTCGCCCTTTTCGGTGCGGTCGCTCCCCCGGCCCCCGAGACCGGGGACAGTCCCGAAACCGCGGCGGTGGCGGCTTCCTCCTCCCTTCAGCGGCGTGCCAAACTGGTGGAGATCCACGAGTCCCGTTCCATCGCAAAGCTGCTCGAGGACCTCGGCTCCACCGGGCTCAATGTGGATCATTTCAGCTCGGAGGACGAACCGATTTTCGAGGTCGTCGAGGGTTCCGGGGAGAAGGCCCAGGCCCATCCGGTTTTCTCGATCCCGGAGATCTTCCGCAAGGTGGTGGAAATCGGCAAGAAGGGCATTGATATCCAACGCTACAAAGGGTTGGGAGAGATGAATGCCAAGGAACTCTTCGAGACCACGATGAACCCGAAAAACCGCAAACTGCTCCGGGTCCAACTCAACGAGGATAACGCCCTCGAGGCCGACAAGATGTTCACCGTGCTGATGGGTGACGTGGTCGAACCCCGACGCCAGTTCATTGAAGACAACGCGCTGAATGTGCGCCACCTCGACGTCTGAGCGTCCCGTCCCGCCAACCTTTTTCCTTTCCATTCATGTCTGACGATCCCACAACCCCGGAATCCGATGCTCCTGTCGAGGAGTTCGGCCTCATCTCCCCGATCAACGTCGCGGAGGAGATGAAGAGTTCCTTCCTCGATTACTCGATGTCGGTCATCATCTCCCGGGCGCTTCCGGACGCGCGGGACGGTCTCAAGCCCTCACAACGCCGCCTCCTTTACGCGATGTTTGCGGACTTGAACCTGACCCCGGGCCGCAAATTTCTCAAATGCGCGCGCATCGTGGGGGAGACCATGGGGAAATACCACCCTCACGGGGACCAAGCGATCTATCCAACACTAACCAACATGGCGCAGCCTTGGTCGATGCGCGAGTGTCTGGTGCACGGTCAGGGAAACTTCGGTTCTCCGGACGGGGACGCCCCCGCCGCGATGCGTTATACCGAGGCCAAGCTCACCCATCTCGGCGCGGCCTTGATGAACGACATGGACAAGGACACGGTCGATTTCGTCGATAACTATGACGAGACGAACCGGGAGCCTTCCGTGCTGCCTGCCGCCTTCCCCAATCTTCTGGTGAACGGGGGCACGGGGATCGCCGTGGGCATGGCGACCAACTTGCCTCCCCACAATTTGGGCGAGGTGGTCGATGGCATTTGCGCCACGATCGACAATCCCAAGATCACGATCGACGAACTGCGGGTCTTCATCAAGGGACCTGACTTCCCCACCGGATGCACGATCCTCGGGACGAAGGGAATCCGGGACTATTTCTCCACCGGTCGCGGGCACATCAAGGTGCGGGGCCGCGCGGAGATCGTCGAGGGACGGACGATGACCCAGATCGTCATCACCGAAATCCCCTATTACGTTAACCGCGAGAAGCTGCACCTCCGGATCGCGGAATTGGTGAAGGAGAAGATCATCGATGAAGTCAGCGGGCTGCGCGATGAGTCGGATGAGAACACCCGTCTGGTGGTCGATTTGAAGCGGGGAGCCACGCCGCAGGTGGTCCTGAACAAGATCCACCAGCACACGCCGCTCTCCACCTCCTTCAGCGTGAACATGCTGGCGATCGACAACCGCCGGCCGCGCCTCCTGAACCTGAAGGACGCCATTGTCTGCTATATTGAGCACCGCCGGGAAGTGATCCTGCGCCGCACCCGTTTCCTGTTGAAGAAGGCGGAGGAACGTGCGGAACAGCTCGAAGCTTACCTGCTCGCCCTGGGCAACCTGGACGAGTTCATCAGGCTGATCCGTGATTCCAAGAGCCGGGACGAAGCCCGGGAGAGGATCAAGGCCCAGGTCTTCACCGCGGAAGCTGCGGAAGCGCTCGGCATCCTCCTGCGGGAGCAGAACAGCTTGAAATCCCGTCCCGGCTTCTATGTGTTCACCGATCGTCAGGTGAATTACATCCTAGATCTGCGACTCTATCAATTGACCGCGCTGGAGCAGGACAAGATCCAGAACGACTACCGGAACATCCTCGATGAGATCAAGGATTTCCTCGATATCCTGGCGAAGGAACACCGGGTCCTGGAAATCATCAAGACCGAACTCCGCGAGATCAAGGACAAGTATGGCACCCCGCGCCGCACCGATTTCGCGGTCGATGAGGGAGACATGAATCTGGAAGATCTGGTGGCCAACGAAGGCCAGATCATCACCATCTCCCACCGCGGCTACATCAAGCGCACCAACGCCGAGCAATTCCGCCTCCAGGCGCGCGGCGGCAAGGGCATGCGCGGGATGGAGACCACCGAGTCCGCCTCCGAAGAAGAGGAAGGGGACTTCGTGGAACACCTCTTCGCCGCCGGGACCCATGATTACCTCCTCTTCTTCACCAACACCGGACGGGTCTTCATGGAGCGCGTCTTCTATATTCCGGAAGGCTCCCGCACCTCCAAGGGCAGGTCCGTGAAGAACCTCCTCAACCTGCGCCCCGAGGAAGCCATCAAGGCGACCTTGCGCATCCAGGGCGATCCCGGTGGAGACCGCGACAAGACGTTCTCACCGGACCTGCACATCATTTTCGCCACGAGGGATGGAGTGGTGAAACGAACCAACCTCAGCGATTTCCGCAACATCCGGAAGGACGGGATCAACGCCATCACCATCGCCGAAGGCAACGATCTCGTCGATGTGACCTTGACCGGCGGCAACGACGACATCGTGTTCATCACCCATGAAGGCATGAGCCTGCGGTGTCACGAGGACCAGTTCCGCGCCCTCGGCCGCACCGCCCAAGGCGTCTTCGGAATCCGCCCCGCCGAGGGCGATTACGTGGTCGCGATGGCCCGGGTCGATCCCACCGCCGCGCTCCTGGTCGTCTCCGAACGCGGGATCGGCAAACAGACGCCGTTCGAGGATTACCGCCTCCAGAACCGCGGGGGACGCGGCATCATCACGATGAAGACCTCCGAAAAAACCGGTCCGGTCGTCAGCGCCCTTTCAGTTCAGGAAAAGGATCAACTCATGCTCATGACCAGCTCGGGCCAGAGCGTCCGCATCAGCGTCGCCCAAGTGCGCCAGGCGGGTCGCAACACCATGGGCGTCAAACTCATGAGCCTTCGCGAAGGCGAAATCATCCAGGACATCGCCCAAGTGGTCGCCTTTGGCGACGAAGAACCGGTCACCGCCCAAGTGGAGGCCGCACCGGACGTCGAGGTCACCCCGGAAGCCGGGGCCGAAGCCGGTCCGGGGGAAGCCTCCTGAGTCCGTTGCGACCGTGAAAAGAGTGGTCGTGGCCGCCCTTCTGATCACCCTGCCCGCGCTCGTCGCGGCGCAGGCGGATCGACCGGTGGTCGGCGCGATCCGCTGGGACGCCTGGTATTCGGATCAGGGCCCCGTCAAGGAAGTCGAGCGTTCGCTGGGACAACCGAAATACCACTTCCGGCTCCCTTGGTTCGCGAGGGTCGAGGGACCGGACCGGGTGCGGATCAACGGGGATACCGCGGCCATCATGGCCCGGGAGATCGCCTATGCGGCGGAGGCGGGGCTCGATTACTGGGCGTTTCTGGACTACGGGCCGGGAAACGAAATGACGCGGGCCTTGGATCGTTATCTGGCGGCCGGGGACAAGAGTGGAATCCAATACTGTTTCATCGAGGAAGGGGCCCGGCTCGACGAACGCGGCGCCAAGGATTGGGCGCGGGTGATCGGGCATTTCCAGAACCCCCATTACCTCAAGGTTCTGGGCGGGCGCCCGCTTCTCTTCGTCTTCGGACCGCCGGCAAAGCAGGGGAACGAGCTGTTCGGAGAACTCGCCGGACAGACGGTCGCAACGGGCCTGCAGCGTCCCTACGTGGTGATGCTGGGCGGAAACGCGGCGTTGGACCGGGTGACATTCGGAGCCGATGCGGTTTCTGAATACGGGACCGGCAAGGGCTATGGATCGGATCACTGGAGCTACGGGGAGTTGACCCGGGAGATGCGCCGCAAATTTTGGGAGACCTGGAAGCGGGAGCGGATCCCGTTCGTGACTTTCTGCAGCGCCGGATGGGATCCCCGGCCGAGGCATGAGCGCCCGCCCAGTTGGTGCCGCTGGATCACGCCCGCGCCCGACCCGACCCCTGCGGAACGGCAGAAGCCACTCATCGACGAAGTCACCGCCGAGCCGGAGCAACTGGCGGGACACTTGCGGGAGGCGGTCGATTTCACGCGGGCGAACCCGGAGCTCAACCCGGCGCAGCTCATCCTGATTTACGGTTGGAACGAAAACGACGAGGGCGGCTGGTTGATTCCCACGCTCAATCCGGACGGCACCGCGAACGAGGAGCGCATCAAGGCGGTGGGCCGCGTGCTCCGCTGACCCCGGGAGGCCGGGCATTGTTTGGGAAATTCCGCCACCCCCGCCGGACTTATTTTCATTTTTTTTGCCCGGAATACACAAATCCGGATTGCGGCTCCGCTCCATTAGTGAAAAGCGGACAAAGTCACGATGCCAAGCCAAACTCCAAATTGCTTCCAAAACGGATTCCGGGCCTCCGGTTCCATCAGGAAGACGGAGGGCATCGGAATGGGTTCGCCATCAGTGGACTTCTCTTCTCGCATTCTGGAAAGGAGGACAGCGGTTGGACAACCGGTCGCTGCGTTCGACCTCCCCACGGCGAAACTGCCTCCGGCCCGGAATCGAGGGGAAAATAATCCCGACCAATTTCTCGTGAACCACAACGTGAAGGCCTTGGGGGTTTCCCTCCCCTGCCCTCACCGAGTGTAGATCGGGTTCTTCAAGAGTGTTGAATTGTGCGCGTGGCTTACGGGCCGTATCCTGGGTGGGATACGGCCCGTACCTTTTCCAGCCTTCCGGTTCAACCACGGGCAAATCCGCGGGCCAGAACCAACAATTCCCGCAAGCGCTCCGGATCCGTGGACGTCGTCTTGGCCACAAAACCCTGCTTGTGCGCAAAGTGCACATCCGTCTCCCGCTCCAGCGGCGCAAAATTGAGCAAGGCGGTGTCGCGAAACCTCGACATTCCATAGCCCTCTCCTCGACGATCCGGATAGACCAACGCCAAAATTCGGTCTTGCGCCCCCTGCTCCACGACAAAGCGTTCGATCCCGAACGAAGGATCTGTCGGCATGGACTCGGTTCTCGGCAGGAAAACCGCCTCGAACCTTTCCCCGTCCGAAGTCTCCAATTCCCAGAACTCGACGGTCTCGGACAAAGCCCCCAACCGATCCCGGAGACAGGTGAGATAGGCAACCAGGTCGCTCCCGATCCAGCGCATCACCTCCCAGAGCGGTTCTCCCGGCCGCACCACCGGGACTTGGCTGAAGCGGCGCAGCAGGGTCAAATCGATCGTGGAATTCAACTTGGACAAAACCTCGCGCCCGATTCCCAGATAATCCGCCGTCGCCACGGGACCCCGGGCATCCAACCACTCGGTCGTTTCCAACCACTCGCAAAAGGAGAGGGCGTCCTCATACAATCCATGCGCCTGAAGGAGCAGACTCAGGGCACAGACCGGCGGGTGATCCCTCTCGAATTGGTGGTGATCAAAATTCCGGCGCGCGGGATCATGCTCGCCCCCCACATCCAGCACGCACACGGCCGGATCGTCCAGATCCTCGCGGGACGGTTCACGGCGGCAGATTTCCACCGGAGAAAAAACAAGCTCGAGGCAACAGGCCAAGAATTCGTCCTTATGGGCACCGCCCGGATGGGTCACGATGCGGGAGACAGGCTCGGTCATGATGATCCCAAGGAAACCCGGGGAACGCGGAAGGCAAATGAGATCATTGTCTAGTTCTTGTCTATTATTTATCGGATAAATGTCTAAATTTTTATCGACAACGATTAGACGCGAGACGAGGAAGTGATTATGGACTTGGCATTCGCTTCCCAAACCGCCCCGGACGGGGAAATCGATGATACCCCTCTCATGGAGGGGATCGCGGCCGGGGATCGCTCGGCCTTCGAAAAACTTCACCGCAAATTTTCCGGCCTGGTCTTCGCGACCGCCTACCGGGTTTTGAATGACCCCCACGACGCCGAGGAGGTGGCTCAGGAGGTCTTCTCGGGGGTTTGGAACAAGAGCCGACTCTTCGACCCGCGTCGTGGCAAACCCCAGGTCTGGCTTTCCACCATGGCACGCAACCGGGCCATCGACCGCCTTCGCTCCAAGCAACGCCGCGCCCAGTTGCGGGACGACCTCCAGATGGAACACGTTCCGGAGACGGTTCGTCCGGACCAAGGAGTCGTCGAGGAGGTGCGGCGGTCGGAGGAGTCCCTGGTGCTCCGCGATGCCTTGCTGCGTCTCAAGCCCGAGCAACGCGAGGTCATCGAAATGACCTACTTCAAAGGGCTGTCTCAAAGCCAAGCCGCGGAGGCCCTCGGAGCCCCCCTCGGAACGGTCAAGGCCCGGATCCGCCGCGGCATCACCCGGCTCCGCACCATTGTCAGCGACTTGGAATGAGCGACGTCCGGGACTTCAACAGAATCCTCCTCACCGGGGCTGGGAGCGGGATCGGCCGGGCCTGCGCCGAACTCCTCGCCTCGCGGGGCAAATCGCTCGCCTTGACCGGTTTGAACCCGGAGAAGCTGGACCGGGTCGCATCCGGCGTTCAGGCCTCCCGGGTTTGGGCGCGACCGGCCGACATCACCCAGCCTGCCGCCGTGCGCGAACTCTTCGACGGCGCGGCAGCGGAATTCGGCGGGATCGATGCCGTGATTCACTGCGCTGGGGTCGGCCTGATCCGTCCCCTCGAGGAGGTGGCAGGCCCGGAATTCCTCCAAGTGATGAACGTCAACGTGCGCGGCTGCTTTCACGTTTTGAAGGAGGCCTGCCGGATCATGGCCCCGGCAAAAAAGGGCCGGTTTGTTACCATCCCGGGGATCCTTGGCGTGCGGCCGATGAAAGGGGCCACGGTGTATTGCGCCAGCAAATACGCGGTGACCGGGATGATCCAGGCGGCGGCTGAAGAATACCGCAGGCATCAGCTCCAGTTCTCTCTATACCATTTCGGCGGGGTCGATACCCCGTTCTGGGACTCCATTGAGATGCGGGTGGACCGCACCCAGATGATCCCGGTGGAAGTGGCGGCGCGCCGGATCTGTGATGACCTGGATCTGCCCTCCCACCTGGTTCTCGGGCAGACCATTCTCCAACCGGCTTCGCACCAGCTCTGATCTGGTTGCCGTTGTCGAGTTTTTGTCTAGAATCACTGTCCCCTCCGCCGGGGCCTTCTTGAGAAGATGATCAAGCAAGAGCGTTATCAAATCAGTTCAGTGGCCCGCGCCACCGGTTTGAGTGTCCACACCATCCGTGCTTGGGAAAAGCGCTATAAGGTGATCTCTCCGGAGCGGACGGAAACCGGGCGCAGGCTTTACGGCCGCGAGGACATTCGCAAACTTACCTACCTGAAGCGGTTGGTCGACGAAGGCAACCCGATCGGTCTGGTGGCCGGTCTGAGCGCCGACCAGCTCGAGAACAGGGTGGGCGCGACAGGTGACCCGGCGCTCGGCCCGCAGGCGCCCGGCGGCCGGAAATGTTCCGTGCTGGTGGTGGGCGAAGCCCTGCGCGGGATGTTCCACGCCCGGGAGCGGGATTTGGAGGACTTGGAACCGCTGGCGCATTACGGGTCCCTTGATTCCGTTCCCCACCCGCCGGTGTCTTCTCCGGTGGACCTTCTGGTGGTGGACACTCCGACGCTGTTTTCGGAAACGATCCGGGCGGTCGCCGACCTGCTCCGGGATTGCGGGGCGCGTCGGGCGATTCTGGTCTACGGGTTCGCCCAACGGGAAACGTTGCGCCAGCTGCTCTCCCAACCGGCCATCACCGCGATCCGGGGCCCGCTCCGGCCTGCGGACTTGCGCCTGGCTGCCAAGGCGGAGATCGAATCCGTCCGGTCACCAATCGGTGCGGCCGAGCCGAAGACATCCGGGGACGGCGGGCTGCCCGCCACCGCGATTCCGCCCCGCCGCTACAGCCGGGAGCAATTGGCGAGGCTCTCGCGCATTGCCAGCACGGTGCAGTGCGAGTGTCCCCAGCATCTCGGGAAGTTGCTCTCGGACTTGACTGCATTCGAGCAATACAGTTTGGAGTGTGAAAACCGTTCTCTGGACGATGCCCGAATCCATGCTTTCCTACACAGCGCAACCGCCCGGGCACGAGCTTTGCTTGAGGAAGCCTTGTCCCGGGTCTTGGAAAGCGAAGGTATCTCCATCTGAAATCCGCGCCGCCACGTAATCCCGGCAGTCTCCCATGAGTTCCCCCGAAAAAAAATCCATCGTCATCATCGGAGCTGGTCCCGGCGGTTTGGCCTCCGCCATCCTGCTGGCCCATCGGGGATTCCGCGTCCGGGTGGTGGAACGACTGCCGGTGGTGGGCGGGCGCACCTCCAGCCTTCAGGCCGGTCCCTACACATTCGATCTCGGGCCGACCTTTTTCCTCTACCCGCAGGTCCTGCAAAAGATTCTCGCCGAGGTGGGTCGCGATTTGCACCGGGAAGTCGATCTGCGCAGACTGGACCCGCAATACCGGATCCTGTTTGGCGAAGGTGGTCAGGTCGATGCCACGCCCGACCCGGAAAGGATGAAGCGGGAGATTGCCCGGCTCGCGCCGGAAGACGCGGACGGCTTTGAACGGTTCATGTCCGAGAACCGCCGGAAACTGGCCACCTTCGCCCCGGTGTTGGAGAGCCCGTTCAGCGGTTGGTCGGATCTCTTGAACCCGCGGCTCTTCGACGCCTTGCCGCAACTCAACCCGCACCAATCGGTCGATACCTACCTCCGCAAATTCTTCAAGGACCCGAGAATCCGGTTGTCCTTCTGCTTCCAATCGAAATACCTCGGGATGTCGCCCTTCCGGTGCCCGAGCCTCTTCTCGATCCTCTCGTTTCTCGAATACGAACACGGCGTGTTCCATCCCATCGGGGGGTGCGCCGCCATTTCCCAAGCTTTGGCGAGAATCGCGCGGGAGATGGGCGTGGAGATCCACCTCGGCGAGCCCGTGGAATCGCTCCGCTTCCAAGGCCGGAAAGCAACCGGCGTGGTGACGCCGAAAGGGACTTACGGCTGCGACGGCTTGGTCATCAATGCGGATTTCGCGCGCGCCATGACCTCCCTCGTTCCGGACGCCCTCCGCCGGAAGTGGTCCGACCGGAAAATCGCCGCCAAGAAATTCTCCTGCTCCACCTTCATGATCTATCTGGGGATCGAAGGAAAGTACGATCTCCCGCACCACTCGATTTTCATTTCGGAAAACTACGAGGAGAATCTCGCGGAGATCGATCACCGGCATGTGCTGAGCAAACGACCGTCGTTCTACGTTCAAAACGCTTCCGTCACGGACCCGACCCTGGCCCCGCCGGGTGGTTCCACCCTTTACATTCTCGCTCCGGTGACCCACGACACCGGGTCGATCGACTGGAGGACTGAGGCCGGTCCCTTCCGCGACATGCTGATCAAGCGGCTCGCTCTGGCCGGATTCAGCGGAGTGGAAGAACGCATCCGCTATGAAAGGGTCATCACCCCGGCGGATTGGGATTCCCAATACAACATTCACCGCGGCGCCACTTTCAATCTGGCTCACAGTCTCGATCAGATGCTGCACCTCCGGCCGAGAAACCGGTTTGAGGATCTCGAGGGCGTCTATCTCGTGGGAGGAGGGACTCATCCCGGCAGCGGGTTACCGGTGATCTTCGAATCCGCCCGGATCACCGCCGACCTCATGACTTCCGATTACGGGGCCCCCCTTCCTTCCACCGCCTCGCTGCAAACCGCGGCCGCCTGAGGCCGCCTTCCGATCATGTCCGGCCCTGACTCCCTTTCCCAAACCCGGCGGGCCTGGGCGGAGCTTCCCGTTCCCGAGCGTTTGAGGGTCATCGTGCAGCTCCGCTCCCTCTTGGTCGGTCAGGTCCGCCCGCTCGCCGCCGGCATCGCCCGGATCCGGGGCATCGATCCCTCCGAGGCCATCACCACCGAAATTCTTCCCTTGGTCGAAGGGTGCCGCTTCCTCGAAAAGGAGGCGGCGGAGATTCTCGCGCCGCGCCGGCCCGGGCTGCTGGACCGCCCTCTTTGGCTGAGTGGCGTCCGCGCCGAAATCCGCCGGGAACCATTCGGCACGGTCCTGATCCTTTCGCCGTCCAACTACCCGCTCTTCCTCGCCGCATCCCAGCTTTTGCAAGCCTTGGTGGCCGGGAACGCCGTCATGGTCAAACCGGCACCGGGGGCCTCCGCGCCGCTTGTGATGCTCCGCCAACTGCTCCTCGAGGCGGGCCTGCCGGAAGCTCTCTGCCTGGTGCTCCCGGAAGATCCCGCCGCCGTGCACGACCTGATCCGCCAGGGGGTCGACAAGGTGATCCTGACCGGGGGAACCGCCACCGGCCGGGCCGTGCTGCAAACCTGTGCCGAAGCGATCGTCCCCGCCACGGTGGAATTGTCGGGTGTCGATGCGGTGCATGTCCTGGACGACGCGGATCCGGCGCGCGCAGCGGACCTGATCCTTTACGGTCTCTCCCTGAACCAGGGCCGGACCTGCATCGCCCCCCGCCGCCTTCTGGTGCAACGCGGGGTGTCCCAGAGAATGCGCACGGCCCTTCAGGACCGTTTCCGCTCCCGCCGGGCCCCGTTGACCGAATTGCTTCCCTGGGTGCGCGCCGAAGTCAACGCAGCGCTTGGGGAAGGGGCGCGCCTTGTGGCGGGAGCCTGGGGCGACGCGGAGGGCATTTTTCGGTATCCTCTGGTTCTGGAAAACCTGCCCACTAACTCTCGCCTCGTCCACGACGATCATTTCGCGCCGATCTGTTGTTTCCGGGAAGTCGCGGATGAGGAGGAGTCGATCGAGCTGGACCGAGCCTGCCCCTACGCCTTGGGAGCCGCCGTCTTCAGCCGGAACGCGCGGAGGGGAGCCGCCTTCGCAGCCCGGTTGCCCGCTGGATCCGTGACCGTGAACGACCTCATCGTGCCCACGGCGGATCCGCGACTGCCCTTTGGCGGCCGGGGACGGAGCGGGTTCGGGGTGACCCGCGGAGCGGAGGGCCTTTTGGAGATGACAAGCCCGAGGGTGATCAGCCGGCGGAGCGGGAACGGTTGGCTCCCGCACCTCGACGCGCCGGCGGCGGGCGACGAGGAACGTTTCGCCCACCTCGTGAATCTTTTGCACGGAACCGGATTGATCGGACGCCTCGGCAGCCTAGGGTATCTCCTGAAGCAGACGAGACGGAGCGATCGCTCAAACCAGCAGACAAGGAATTACGGATGAACAAGGAGAAGACAGCAGTGATCGGTGGAGGATTGGGCGGTTTGGCAGCCGCCTGCACATTGGCCGCCCGTGGCCATGCGGTGACCCTCTTCGAGCGGAACGAATGGGCCGGGGGCAAAGCGGCGGTCCTCGAGAAAGACGGCTTCCGCTTCGACATGGGACCGACCATCCTGACCATCCCCTCCGTGCTGCGCCGCATCTACGCGGAAGCGGGCAAGAAGTTGGAGGAACATCTCGATCTGGTCGAACTGGACCCCCAATGGCGTTGTTTTTTCTCTGATGGCAACAAGCTCGACCTTACCAAGGGAGTCGAGGCCATGGGACAAACTCTCAACGAATTCACCGGCAACCCTCAAGCCGCCGAGGAATACAATCGCTTCATCGATTGGTCGCGCGACTTGCACGGCATCTCCGACCGCTTCTTCTTCTGGAAACCGGTCGGCGGCATTATGGACGTCTTCCGGAGCAGCGGCATGGTCAACCGCAGCCTGTTGCAAGACCTGCTCAAAATGCGCATGGGCCAGACCGTGGCCTCCTCCATCCGCTCCTTCATCGGCGACGAACGCGCCGCCCAGATGATCGATCACTTCACCCAGTATGTCGGCTCCTCGCCGGATGCTTCGCCCGCGATCCTTTGCGGCATCGCCCACATGCAGACCTCCGAAGGGGTCTGGTATCCCATGGGAGGAACCCGGGCGGTTCCCGTGGCCCTGGAAAAACTGGCGAGGGAACTCGGCGTCGAGTTCCGGCTCGGCACCAAGGTGGAAAAGATCGCCCATGACGGCAAGCGCGTCACCGGGGTGATCACCGCCGACGGCCGGACCACTGCCTTCCAACGGGTCGTTTCCAACTGCGATTCGGTGCGCACCTTCCGCGAGTTGATCGGTGGCCCGCTGTCGATCGACTTCGACAAAGCGCGTCCCTACGAGCCGGCCTGTTCCGGGGTGGTCCTTTACCTTGGGCTGAACAAGCGCTACGACGAGCTGCTGCACCACAACTTCGTTTTCTCCCGGGATCCCGACGAGGAATTCCACGCCATCTACGAGGACGGCGAGCCGGCGCCGGACCCTACCTGCTATGTCTGCGCCCCCGCCGTGACCGAGCCCGCCGTGGCCCCGGCCGGTGGCGAGGCCCTCTACATTCTGGTCCACACCCCTTATCTCCGTCCCAATCAGGACTGGTCCAAGATGTTGCCTGGGTATCGCCAGATCATTCTGGACAAACTCAAGTCGACCGCCGGCCTTAGCGACATCGAAGACCGCATCGTCAGCGAGAGCCACCTCACGCCCCGCGACATCCACAACCGTTACCATGTCCTCAACGGGGCCATCTACGGTTTGGCGAGTCACGGGACCTTCCGCGGGGCCTTCAAACCGAACAACCGGCGCAAGGAATTGCAAGGGCTCTACCTCTGTGGCGGCGCCGCCCACCCCGGTCCCGGCATGCCGATGGTCCTGATGTCCGGCTGGATCGCTGCGGATGCCCTCGACAAGGATCAGCCGGCCGAGGCCGCCGCTTGAGCCGGAGTCCGACCCAGCATACGATGCGCGCGGACCCCAACGTCCGGGCCCCCCACCCGTGGTTTTCCCGGTGGTTCGGCCGTTATGCCGCCAACCGCCTGAGAAAGCATTTCCATCGCGTCCGCCTGCTCAAGGAGGGTTCCCTCACCGTCCCCCGCCATCTGCCCCTCGTCATCTACGGCAACCATCCCAGTTGGTGGGACCCGCTCGTGGCCCTCGCCGTCAAACCGGTTTTTTTCCCGGGTCGCGACGCCTACGCCCCGATCGACGCCGCGATGTTGGAGCGTTACGGATTGTTCAAATCCCTCGGGTTCTTCGGCGTGGAGCGCGATTCCCTCCGCGGAGTCGCTTCCTTTCTTGATCAGGCCGAAACGATCCTGCGCCGTCCCGACACCCTCCTTTTTCTCACGCCGCAAGGACGTTTCGCAGATGTCCGGGAACGGCCCGTCCGCCTCCAACGCGGCATCGCGCACCTCGCCGCGCGGGTCCCGGAAACGGTGTTTCTCCCGCTCGCCATGGAAATCGCCTTTTGGGAGGAGAGCAAACCGGAATTGCTCCTCTGCGCCGGAGCCGCCGTCTCGCATGAGCCGGGAAATTCCCGTCCGGAAACGCTGGCCCGGCTCGAGCGGTCCTTGGAAAAAGCCATGGACCAGCTGGCCACCGCCTCCATGGCCCGCCGCTCCGAAGCCTTTGACAACCTCCTGACCGGCACCGCCGGCATCGGTGGTTTCTATGACGCCTGGCGGTCCCTGAAATCGTTTGCCCTCGGGAAAACGATCAACCTGCACCATAGCAACCGTTGAACCTCGATCCCTGGATCCTGACCGCGGGCGTCCTCCTCTATCTGGCCGCCTTTCCCGCCGTCGTCTTTTTCATCAACCTCACCGTGTTCAAGGCACCGGAAGCCACGCCGACCTCCAGCGCCTCCTCCGTTTCCGTCCTCATCCCAGCCCGCAACGAAGCGGCGAACATCCGCGCCGTAGTCGAATCCGTGCTGGTTTCCCGAGAGCCCGGGCTCGAAGTCCTCGTGCTGGACGATCATTCCAGCGATGAAACGCCCGTCCTCGTGGAACGAATGGCCGCGACCGACCCGCGGCTTCGTCTCCTCCGGGGGGCCGCCCTTCCGCCGGGCTGGGCCGGCAAGATGTTCGCCTGCCAACAACTCGCCGAGGCTGCCGACGGAGAATGGCTGCTCTTCCTCGACGCCGACGTCCGGCTCGCTCCGGAAGCGGTGCGCCGACTCGTGGATTACGCCCGGACCGCGCCGCACCGCCCCGCGATGGTGAGCGGCGTGCCCCGGCAAATCACGGGCAGCTGGTTGGAATGCCTCCTCGTTCCGCTGATCGACTTCATCCTGCTCGGCTACCTGCCGCTGTGGATCATGCGTCGCCGCCCGAGCCCATCGCTCGCCGCCGCCGTGGGCCAACTGGTTCTGGTGAAGCGGGAAAGCTATTTCACCGCCGGAGGTCATGCCGCCATCCGCGCCACGTTTCACGACGGCGTGAAACTGCCGCGGGAACTGCGCAAACACGGTTTCCTCACTGATCTGGTCGACATATCCGGCCTGGCCCATTGCCGGATGTATCAGGGGGCCCGGCAGACCTGGAACGGTTTCCTCAAAAACGCGGCCGAGGGCCTCGGCGCCCCGGGAGTCATCGTTCCCATGACTCTGATTCTCATCGGGGGTCAGGTCCTTCCTTGGATCCTGCTCTGCCTCCCGGATATCGGCCTCACCGCCCGCCGCCTCCTCCTCACCGCCGCTGCACTCGGCTACTTCCAGCGCCTCGTCGCCGCCGTTCGTTTCCGGCAGTCATGGTTCGGCGCCCTGCTGCACCCGCTCGGGATCATTCTCATGGAGGCCATCCAGTGGACCGGCTTCTTGCGCCATCTCCGGGGCATCCAATCCGAATGGAAGGGGCGCCGCGCGGTTTCCACGGAGCGCTGAGAAACTCCCGGCGGCGGCATCCCTCATCCCGGATTCAGGACAAAACATTCTCCCCCCGGTTCTCCGCCTGCCGCAGGGTCACCGGCCAGCCCGGAAACTGATTGTCCGGTTTGCCATCCGTGGCGTCGATGAGGAAGCGGTAGCAATGGAGGGTGTAGGTCCGTTCCCGGACGTCGATCTCCACCAGGCCGAACCCGCTTCCCTTCTGGTGGGCCAGAGCATATCGGTTTTTCAACGTGCCGGGCTCCGGGTTGCCGACGGCGTAAACGAAAATCTTGTTCCCCAAACCGTCGAGATACTCCCCGGTCCCCTCCAGCCCGTGGGCGGGCCGGTTTTGGTGCGCCATGCCGACCTCGTCCGGGCGCCACCAACGGGGATATCCGGCCGCGATCGCGGGCGTACAAAAGGACCAGTTGCTGTCGCGCTGTTTGGCGACGCCGTATTGGGCCAGGCTCGCGAGGTGTTGGTCCCCGTTGACATGCAGCGCCATGGAGGAGCGGATGATGTCGATGGCCCGGTTGCGCGCCGTCTGCGGCCATCCCCCGGAATCCAGATCCGCCTTGAGATAACCGTCCCGGGCTCCGTGATGGGTCGCGAGCCCCGCGAACACCGTTTGGCTGAGCAGGACTTTCATGGAGTGCCCCCGCCAATCCGCGCTCCACTGGCGCAAAAACTCCTCCTGCCTCTCCCCCAGTAAGACCAATCCGGGCTTGTCCAACGCCGCGGTATCGAAGTCCGGATCCTCGACGTGATCCGCCCGCGCCGCGTCCGTTTCCACCCGCTCGGGTCCGCTTTTCCACTGCCGGTCGGCGATCACCGCGAAACTCACCCCGCCCACCAGCATCTCGCCGAAGTAGACGCTGATGTCTTGCAAGGACGGCGTGGCATCGAACGGATCCGGATGATGCCCGGCATTCGTCCGGTGCACCACGTTCACCATGCGGGCCGGCTCGCGATACCCTCCTTTGGACGACGCCCCCTGGTCCAATCCTTGCATCGGCGCGCCGCCCTCCCCCCAGATGTTTCCTTGAAAGACATCGTGATCATCCGGAATGCACAGGGTGGGCCGGTCCCGCATGGCCTCGCGGAAGGCCCAGCCGAACTGATAAAATTTGCGCAGATAGTTCAGGATGGCCGGTTCCGCCGGTTCCCGGACGATGCCGAAGCCACCATGGTTTTCGTAGATCTGATCGCCGGAGAAGTAGAGCAGGTCGGGGTCCAACCGGAGCAGGTTCTCCGCCACCGGCGCATAGGGAAATGCGTAGTCGTTCTGGCAGGTCATCGCGGCCATCCGCAAGGGACGGCCCTCGGGGATGGCCCGGATGGAGCCGGTCCATTCCGCGGCCCCCAGCCTCAACTGGAAAGGCACCGCCTCCGTTGCCTCCCAACGCGCAATCCGGAACGTGGCCACCCATGCGTCCGGATCCAAGGTCTCCGAGGCCACGGTCTCCCATTGGCCTCCGCGTTCCAAGCGCAGCTCCACCGTCTTCCCCTCCCGTTTCCCCAGCGGCGGGGTCAAGGCGCTCAGCTTCAAAACAACCCCTTCCTCCCCGCGGGTCTCGCTCAAGGTATACATCGACCAAAGGATCGGGCCGAACGCCTGTTCCGGCTTCAACTCGAGCGCGTCCCCGGAAGCCCGCCAGTCCCGGAACCGATAACCCGCGCCTGCCGCACGCTTCGGCGGCCCGGAGAATTGACTAACCAAGGCGATGTTTCCCGCGAGCGACTCCGGCGGCACCGCCAGACGAACGGAACTCAACTCCCCGCCATCCAACCGCAGCGCCCGCAAGGTCAACCCGCCCCCGTCCCCGTTCAGCGTCAACCGGATCTCCCCCGGCGTCCCGGCCAAATCCGCCCGGACCCCGCCGAGCACCAACCCATTCCCCTGCCACCCCGCGTCCAATCCCCCCTTGGCGAAGCAATTGCTCCGGAACTCGTTGAGATCCCCCCGGACCCCTATGCGGAAGCCGCCCCCTCCGTCCGGGGCCAATCCTTCAGGCCGCGCGATGACCACGGACAGAGTGAATTTCCCGGACGGACGAGTGATCTGGCGCGTCAGGGAATGCACGTTCCGCCCGGAACCGGACGTCGTGCACTCCGCCCATCCCTCCACCAGTCTCCAGTCCTCCATCGGATTCGCCCAAAGCTCCGGTCCGAGCCAGACCCGGTCCGGTTGGGCGGCCCAGTCCTGGATCGGCTCGGGCTCGGGCTCCGGAGAAACCGCGCATCGGCCCTTTCTGGCCACCCCAAAAAGCGCTCCGAGGGAAAGGATTTTGAGACTCAATCGTCGGGTCAGGGTTTGGATCATAAGAGGACTCCAATCATCAGGGCCCACGGCCCTTTCCGTCAATCCATGGAATCCGCGAATTTCCTGCGTGCCTTTTCTTCCTTTCTTTCCCAAAATGAAAGCTGCCATGAATTCCCAGTTTCGCGTCGGACTCATCCTCTTGTGGCTCATCAGCGTCGCGGGGGCCTACTTCGCCGGCAGCCAGCTCGGCCCGGCTCCGGTGAGCCGTCCGAAAGCCCTCGCTCCGGCCCCCTCCCCGCCTTCCCCGGGCCTCACCCGGTCCAACCGGCCCGCCGGAAGCCTCTCTGCCTTGGAGTCGGGCGGCGGAAAAACGCCCGCAGGTCCCGATACCTCCCTCCTCACCGAGGGGGGCCGGAACATCCCGGCGCTGGTTGACTCGATCTCCAAAACCCTGAACCAAGGACGCGACGGCATGTTCGGTGGCTTCGGCTTCTTCCGCGCCTTCGCCCCCTTGATGGAACTGTCGGCGGAAGAGGCCGAGGCGGCTCTGGCGGAAGTGGACCGGACCATCGAGGACCCCCGCCAAAAACGGATGATCCAGTCCATGCTCCTCAGCCGGATGGCGGAGACCGATCCCAAGAAAGCCTTGGCCGAAGTCGACAAGCTGGTGGAGTCGAGCGACGACCCTTCCCGCTCGGATGGTCTCTACTTCAGCGTGGTCGGCGCGCTGGCCGGCAAGGATCCGGAGGCAGCGTGGAAATGGTATACGTCCAAACGGGACGGCGCCGGTCTGACCGAAGACATGACCCGCCTCTCCGGCATGATTTTCACCGGTCTGGCCAGAAAAAGCCTGGACCAGGCCCTGTCCCGCTTCACGGCCCTCACCGATCTGGACGAGCGCAACTCCGCCGCCTCAGGCATCGCCGCCGCGGCGAAGGACCCTGCCTCCTGGTCCCGCATCCTGAAAGCCACCTCCTCTTGGGACGCCGCCTCCGGCAAAGAAGCGCGCGCCGCCATGATCCGCCAGTGGGCGGGCAACGACTTCGAAGCCACCACCACCCTGCTGCGTTCCCTCCCGGCTGCGGAAAGCCAACCGCTGATCGATTCCGCCGGCTGGGGCCTGATGCGGTCCGATCCCAAGAAAGGAGCCGAATTCCTTCTCCAAAACGCTCCCCCGGAGAAAACCGCGGAACGTTATGCCACCATCATGAACGCGTGGGGCGAACGGGATCCCAACGCCGCCGGGGAATGGCTGAACCAGCAAACCCCCAACCCCGCCCAGGACGGGGCCCGGGCCGGCTTCGCCCGGACCGTGGCGCGCCGGGATCCAGAGTCCGCCCTCGCCTGGGCCCAAACCGTAAGCGAAGCCGGCCAGCGCAGCAACGCGATCCGGGACGTCTACCGCCAATGGGTCCGGCGCGATCCCACGGCCGCCGAAACCGCGCTCGCGAGCAGCGGTCTCACCGCCCCACAAGTGGAAGAGATCCGCAAGGCTGCCGCCCAAAACCAACCCTCTTCTTCCGACCGGGGTCGCGGCCCGTTCGGACCTCCGCGATTCTAAGGCTGTCGATTCCCCGCCCCCCTCACACAGCCGTCCCCCCTGCAAAAACCAAAAACGGAAACGAAAAAGATCCCGAACGCCGGGTCCGGAATTCACCCGGCACTCGCGATCGCCTCCCGCATCGCCTTCAATACCACGACCACCTCCGCCGCCGGGTCGTAATCCTTGCGGCCCATGGACAAGGTCTCAATGGGCACGAAGCCGCGGTATCCGCTTTCCTTGATGATCCGGCAAAGCTTCCCGAAATCCGTCGGCGGCGTTTTCAAGCTGCTGCCCATGGTTTCCTTGACCTGCCAGTTCACTGCATAGGGTGCCATGAGGGCGATGTCCGCGTAAGGGTCCTCGCTCAAATATTTGCCCGTATCCACCAGCGCCCCGCACCACGGATGATTCACCCGTTCCAGCAGGCTGAGATGCTCCGGACCAGTCTTGATGAAATCACCGTGATTCTGCACCGCGACAATCACGCCGGCCTTCCCGCCATGTTCGGCACACTCGCGCAAGGCATCCGCCATCCAGACTTCCACCTCCTCCCGCTTGGCGTGACGAGCCGGTGTTTCCCAATCGCTCGCCGGTTTTGTCTGCGGACCGGCAAACACCCGGATCACGGGCGCCCCCAAACGCGCGGCGACGTCAATCCAGACCTTGGTCAAGGCCACGCCTTCCGCCCGGACCGCCGCATCCGCGGTCGCGAAATCGTTCTTCACCCCTGTGCCGCTGATGGTAATCCCGCGATCGTGCGCATACCGTTTGATGCGGTTGACATAGGCATCCGCAGGACCTTTCGGATACCCCGGGAAAAAGTAACCGGTTAGATCGACCGCCACAATATCATGCAAGGCGCAGAAGTCGCACACGCCGAATAGATCCACCCCCTGGCTCGGGTCCACCATATTCGCATTGAGCAGCTCCAGAAACGAATAGGCATTCAGCGTCGGGGTGAAGCAGGCCACCCCGGTCCGGGGCACCGGGGTGAGGGCGGACGATTGCGAGGTCGGGAACACCGGTGCAGCGGCGGCCGCGAACCGGAGCAGGTTCCGGCGGGACAACGAGGATGGTGGTGGATTCATGGTTCAGGAACGGGGGGCCGGAGAGGACTCACGGAAGTCTGCCTCCGGAGACTCAGGCCGCCATGGAGCAACGTGCCCTGTGATGATAGAGCAAATTGCCGCGTAGACCGATGGATCTACCTCACACAGCGGTTCAAGGATCTCCTCCACCAGCGAAACTCCCGGGAACCGTCATGTCAAGGACTACCCATGGGAAGGGCGCTCCATTGCGCATCGCGTCCCGATAAACCGCAACAGCGTCGGGACCATTCGGATGGGAGCCTGATCGTCCATCACCAGAATGCGGGTAGGCACCAGAGGAGTTTCCTCCTCCGTTCCGCTGGGAGCATCCATTGATGCCGCCGGAGGGCGGGGGGGGTAGGTGAATCCTGAAGCGGGGCCCTTTTTCCCGGAGGAGGTCACCATGATGGCGTTCGACGATGGAGTGGCAGGAGGCTCGTCTCCCGGCTCGGTCCGGAAGGTCCTCAACCCCTCCACCAGCTGAAACCATCCCCGGTGCCGTCCGCGGGGCAGCTTAGTCCCTGGCAGCGCCCCGGTGCCTGTCCCCGGTTCCGCGCTGCCACCAGAGAAAGCCGGTCGCCGTGAGGGCGATGAGCGCACCGAAAAACTCGCGGCTCCGCTCCACCTCGCCGTGCTCCGGATTCATCGCTTTCTTGGTCATCGTGAACTCCCCACCCCTGAGGTTCTCGATCAAGCCCGGGCCGGTCGTTCCCAGCTCGAACAAGCAAAAAGCCACCGCCACGAGATAGAGCGGCCAAGGAAACCGGCGCGCCATCGCGAGGAGGAACAACAGGGAGATGACCCCGTAAAAAGCGATCCATGCCCAGACATCGACCAGACTCGGGTTGCTGTAGATCTCGGGATTATCATCCTCCCTCTGCAGCCAGGCGAAGAACGCGAAAACGACAAAACCGACGATGTTGCCGACAAACAGCAGCTTCCCCCTCATCCAATCACCAAACACGACGCCCCCGCGGGTTCAACCCATTTCAAAGCCGGTCGCGCAACAGATCCCCGGACCGCACAACGTCCCGGTCGCGAGCGGAAGGGTCATTCGTTGCAAATGGCGCGAGGCTTCCATCCCAACGGCGCGCAAAAAAGCCGGAGGAATCGCCCCGTCGGGAACGTCACAAAGGCATTCCGCCCCCTCCCCCAAGCGACGGACCAGCCCGCGCAAAAGTTCCGGAATCCACGATTCCCCGGAGGCGATCACCGGCCCGAGTTGCCACGCTTCCCTGCCGGGACGAACGAAGCCGTAGGCGACCAGCCCACCGTTCGCATCCTTCAAGGCCAACAACCCGGCGCCGCCCTGCCGCAGGTCCCGCAACAACGGGGACCGGTCGACCCCGGAAAACCGACGATCGAATGCCTCGAGCACCTCGTCGGGTGGGGCAAAACAGGCCGGCTCCGGCCCCGCTCCTTCCTCTGCTCCGCTCCGCAACCGTCCCCGCCATCGGGTCATCGGCCGGATCCCTTGAAAACCATGCCGTCGGTAAACCGGTTCGCCGAGATCCGTCGCATCGAGACCGGCCAGATCGAGACCGCATTCCCGGATCTGGGACAGCGCGGCCACCAAGGCGGCGCCCCCGATTCCCCGGCCCCGCCAGGCCGGATCCACCAGAATCATCCCGATCCAGCCGACCCGGCGTTCCCCGGCGTAAGGCGTCACCGAGAAACTTGCCCGGACCTCGCCCCGATCCTTCCAGACGCAGACGCCGCCGGGATTCAAGCGCATGAGACGCGCCCAATCGTCCGCCGTCTGGTTCCAGCCCGCCAAGGTGGAGAGCCGGAGGACGGAGGACAAATCCCCGGGGAGGATCGGCGTGAAGGAGGGATCGGATCCGGAGGGCATGATCAACCGGTGCGGGCCGCAAGGCCCCGCCCTTATTTTCCTCCCTTTTCGAGGATTTCCCGCGCCTGATCCACGGTGATCCCGCCGGTCACGAGCGGATACCCCAGGGTGTCCCCGCTGGGTTGAAATCCGTTGCCGTCGATATCTACGTAAATCGGATTGTTGTAAGCGCAGGGCCTCACTTTGGACTGATCGCTGGTGCCGAACCCCTTCTCCAACGTCGATTGCTCACCGATCGCCACGACGATGAGGTGCGCGTCCCGTTCCAGTTTGACCTTGAGCGGCTGGTGGAAGCGGACCGTCTCCCGGGTGAAAAGGTCCGGGTGGGAAGCGCGGGTGAAGTTGAGCGCCGGGTCCTGCCTCCCGTTCACCAGTATCTGGACCCGGTCGATATCATACCAATCCGCGCACTGAACCTCCACGTCCAAAGTGAGCTCCCCACCTTGAACCGCGACGGTGGCCCCGGCGGTCTCACCCTGCGGCGTGGTCACCCGGAGGAACGGACCGCTCGAGAGAATCATTTTCCCAGATGTCGCCTGGCGGATGATTTCGGTCGGAGAAATTTTTTCGGGCTCATCCGTCCCGCTGGGCAGATAGGTGCGCCAGCCGCCCACGCCATTGCCGTGGATGGCATGGGCATCCGCGACCGCCACCCCCCAGATGCGCTTGCCCTGGTTGAGAAGCTGCAACCAGACGAATTCCCGCACGGTCTGGACCCGGGACCCTCCGCTCAGGGGATCCCCGATCACGAACGGCTTGCCCGCGAGAATTTGCGAGGCACTGAAGTTTTCCGTCTCCACCCCGTCGATGAATCCTTCCAAGAGCTGGAACCCGCCATCGGCATGGCCATCCAGATTGCGGTCGATGAAGTTTTCCACCATGTCAGGGTGGTTGATCTGGATCCATCGGGCGCGGTGCGGGTCCCAGCCCCCGTGATTGCGCAAGTGATGGGCGTTGATCCGCGGATCCGCCTCCCAGACCGGCGCGCCGTTGTCCTGAATATGCGGAACCGCGTCCAGCGGGAAGCAGTTGATGTGAGCCCCGCGCCCGGTCAGCTCCATCCCGGGAACCGTGTGAAGAAACTTCTGCAGCCCGAGTTTCTCGATCACGGGAGCCCAGTTGAAGATCCGGTTGTGCTCCGTGGTGGGCGCGAACTCAATGTGCTCGGCTGCCAGATTGATGATCCGGTCAGGCGTGCCGCACACGTTGTCGCCGCTTGGCGTGCTGTGGTTGTGGAAATCCGCCGCGATCCAGCCGGAGCTGTCCACCTGCCGCACCAACCGGGCTTTCACCTCCACCACTTTTCCGGCCTCAAGGGTGATCTCCTGCTCATGATGCCCGTGCTCCGGCCCGCGCGTCACCACCACCCGGTAACTGCCCGGTGCCAGCCGGACCTCAAAGTTCCCGCTCTCCGCGTGCCATTGATCCACACAACCGTGGGCCCGGATCTTCGGCCCCAAATCCGGACCCGGCGTTCCCTTGATTCCGTGGAACTGGACCTTGCAAGGGATCGACAGCCCGCCGCCATCCGTGACCGCGAACCGGACAATGGAGGCCGCGCCAAGGGTCACCTTGGCTCCGTTGGCCACCTCCTTCACCGTCTGGCGTCCCGGCGCGGCCACCGTCGCCCGGGTCGTCCCCTTGAGAAACGGGATCACGAGTTCCCCGTTCCGCGCCGGATACGCCGCCAGCATCCGGCTCCCGCCCACCTCAAAACCGACCACCGCATCCCCCACGCCCTGACCGCCCTCGTCCCGGACGCTGAGCCGCCATTCCTCGCTCTCCCCCACCGCCCCGGCGACCCGCCCCAACGCCTCGGCCGGGGAGGTGCCAACGGCGAAAAAACGCTCCACCCGGAAGGTTTCACCGGGTGCCAAGAGCACCTTGTCCACCGGTTTGTCCGGCTGGATCCATGCAACGGCATAACCGCAGTGATCGGCGGGATCGACCGACTCCGCCCATCGGTATCTTCCGGTGCCGCCCTCCTTTTCAAACTTGGTCCATGCATCCCTGACCGGCACCTCCTTGGGGCCGCCGAAGGCATTGGTCCAGTGGCTGATGATCCGCAGCCCGGCCTCGCCATCGCGCATCCGGTATTCATGGCGCACCGCCAAGCCGTTGCCCATCGCGGCGGTGCGGGCGGTTTCCATCACCGCCTCGGCCTCCCCCGGACGGGAAACCACGCGGACCCAGGAGACCGGCCCCTGCTGGTTGCCGGGGCAGAAAATGGTGAGCTGGTCGTTGCCCGCGCCGCGCAAGGTCAGGTCGTAGAGACAGCCGGGCGTGACCCCGGCCTCGCCATAAAACGTGCTCATGTTCGCCCGACGTTGCGGCGCGTTGTGGGAAATCACCGCCTCCACGAGATCGTTGCGCATCACGAAATCCCCGAGAATTCCGTCCGCCTCCCGGCCCGCGGGCAGTTCGGAGACATTCCCGGAATGGATTTCCACCACCTCGGCCGCCTGAAACGGCAGAGGACAAAGGATCAACGCGGCAGCTGCCGGAACAAAGCGGGGGTCCATCCCGGCACTCTGATGGAACGAACGCCGCCTGAAAAGAGACAAAAACGGCAAAAATCGCAAAAAAATGAGATCTCCGCACCGCGCCCCCCTTCCCGCGCTTCTCTTGTTTTTCCCGGGAAAAGGGCAAGGCTTTCCTTGCCGGATCCGGATCTTCCCGCTCCGCCTCCATTTGTCCACCGCAGTCCGTCACCTCGCCGGCGCTGACGAGCCGCTGTGAAAAGATTCCTCACCCTCTACTTCAACGGTTGGTGGCTGCCTGCCCTGGTGGGCCTGGGCTTCCTCGGTGGCTTCATCGCCGCGGCGACGACCCGCTGGAAGCGGCCTCCAAAACCCACATGGCATGGTCCGCCGATCCGTCGGAACGATTCGGTGCCAAGGCAGGATTCACCATCTACGAAGGCGATTGGGGGAAACCGTATGCCGCCCGCTTCGAAGTTTGGTTGCAACCCGACCCGGGCGCCGCCCGCCCGCAAACTCGCCGAACGCATTTTCAAGATCGAAGGTTGGCAACGATGCCCCCGGACCGCGTCCCGGCGCGAAACCGGGTTCACCCGAAGTCGATCTCCTCGTAGATCTCACCGAGGGAAATCCCGGCCTCGATTTGGCCGAAAGTCAGGCGATCCTCCGGCTGGTCGAGAACCAGCCGCTCCCAGCCATCCTCCACCCGGCGGAACCATTCCACCAACCGCGCTTCCTGGGAGACGATCACGTAGTGGTCCAGTGAGGCAAGGCTTTGGTAGGCGGTCAGCTTCTCCCGTCGGTCCGTCAACTCGGTCGATGGACTCGTGACTTCAAACAGGATCGAAGGCCGTTCAAGGTAAAAATCGTGACAGTCGGCCGGGTCGCAGCCTACCATGACATCGGGGTAGTAAAAGATTTCCCCCAGACGCGTCCGGATCAGGACCTTGACGTCGTTCATGTAGGTCTGACAAGGCCCCTTCAGGATCTTCCGACGCAACATCGTTGCAATCGACAGGCAGATCTGATTATGCCGCCGGGATCCCCCCGCCATCGCATGGATCGTGCCATAAAGATACTCATGCCGGATCGCGGAACGCTGCTCCGCTTCGAGGTAGTCCTCGATCGTGCTCAGCGTATATTTTTCCGCCTCCATGATTCTCTCAACATGCCCGAACTTCAGTCGCCCCGCGAGAAAATTTCCATCTTTCCGCCCCTTGGATTCCTCCCCGGCCGCTCAGAAGTGAACGCACCGCCGGAGTTAAAAAAACACAAAAGTGCTGGCGTCATGCCCGCCCGAACCGTCAAAATCCTTGGGCCGGTTCTTCCCGCGTCCGGGGAGTCCGGCCCGAAATTTGCTGCTGATGGGCGACAATCGCGCAAATCGAGTTACAATCCGATCCTAAAGCCACGTTTTCATGGGCCAGCAGCTTTTCGTCGACTACCATTTCCATCCGAACTTCCGCTTCGGCCGACGGGAAGGGCGCAGGGCGGGCCGGATCTGGAATGCCTTCACCCAACATGATCTGGGCGTGGTCGTCGTCTCCGAACACAACTGGAAGCGTCCCCGGGAATCCTTCGAACTGCTGGCCGGACACCGCCCGCCGGACGCCCGGACCGTCTTGCTGCCGGGAGCGGAAGTCCTCACCCGGGAAGGACTCGACATCGTCGTTTTCGGAAGTGATCCGGCGTGGTACCATGACCGCCACGCTTCCGGCCTGCTCCAACCTTACCGGATGAGCGTGGAGGAGACCGTGGATTTCGTTTCCTCGCGGGACGGCATGGCCGCCTTTCTTCCCCATCCTTTTACCCGGGGCACCACCGGCGCGGTCGATTTTTACGGAGAAAAGCTGGCCGCCACCCTCGCCGGGCGGATCGGGGGCGTGGAGGTGAGCAACAATTGCTACGACGACTGCCTGAAGATGGTCGGAAGGCTCTGTTCCCGCGTGCTCCCGGAAACCCATCGCCGCATGAGCCTGACCCAGAGCATCACGGAGGAATTTCTCGACCTGGCAGGAGCCGGTTTCTTCGCCCACGGATCCGACGCCCATTTCCCCGGGGAACTCGGCTACGGATGCCTCATGGACGTGACCGCTCCCCCGCTCGATCCCGGCCATGCCTTCCAACTCATGACCTCCCACCTCGGCCGCGAGTCCCATGCCCGTGGCTGCGAGAAATCCGCCTGGCTGCGGGCCTGGCACGTCTCGAAGTCGATGTTGATCACCCTCGCCGAGGCCATGGAAAAGCGCTCCATCCGGAAGAACTTGCGCCATTCCCCAACCGCCGCCAAGCTGTTGGAGGACCTCGCTCCTGCCTGATCCACCCCGGCTCACCCCGGGAGCGACCGGTCCCAACAGCAGGAAAGGAAAGCACGGTGGGCAGCCTGAACGACTTCACTGACGTGGAACGGGAACGCCAACTGGCGTTCGCCCGGGCGCGGACCCGGTGGCTTGGCCATGCGGTCAAACCCCTGCAACGCCTCGGCATCACCGCGGACCACGTCACGCTCGCCGGGTTGGCCCTGCTCATTCCTTACGCCTGGTTCTTCCACTCCAATCCCAAGCTCGCCGCGGCTTTCCTCCTGACCAGCATCCTGATTGACGGCATCGATGGCGTTTACGCCCGCGTCACCGGCACTGCGACCGAGGGCGGTGCCCTCACCGATGTCTGTGCCGATCACATCGGCATGATTGTCACCGTCCTCCTCATCATTCACCACGGATTGTCCAACGCCGTCATGGCCGCCTACTACGCCGTGATCTACGTCGCGGTTGTCGCCCTATCGGTCCTCCAGAACTACGCCGGGGTTCCCCTCCAGACGGTCATCCGCACCAAGTTCCCCCTTTATCTCCTGGTTGCGGTCCAGGCTTTCACCGGTTGGAACGGGTTCTTCCCCCTGTTCGCGGTCTTCTCCGTGACCATGACCTTCAACGCCCTCCAATCCTTCTTCCGCCTCAAACGGCATTTCTCCCGGACCCCGCCTCAGGAAGCGTCCGCAGGGCCCGCGGCTCCCTCCGGAAGCGAGCGGGATTCTTCGTTGCCCGGCTGAAAATGCACGCGAGGGTAACCGGCCCACCATGAGAATCCCGATCTCCTTTTTCTCGTTCCTCGTCTTTTGCGCCGGGTGGTGCCGGGGCGCGGGCGATGTCTCCCGGTATTTGCCGACGCCCGGACTCCGCCCCCTGAGCACCGAAGCGGCCACCGCTCCGGACCGTCCCGCGGATCTCATCCTCGCGGCTCCGGAACCCTTCCCGGTCCCGGCGGACGGCCCCGAACTGGTGCGCACCTTCGTGGTTCCCGTGGAGAAGCTGGCCCAGGCCGTCCACGTGGAAACCCTCCGGCTCACGCCCTCGGACGAGGCTGGGTCCCCGGTCACCCATGCCATGATCCGGCTCGATGCCTCCCTTGAGAGCCGCAAGGCGGACGCCGCCGACCCCGGCCCCGGGTTCGCCAACCATCCCCACTATTCCGGCGTGCGCCGCCCCACCTCCCTCGTCGCGGCCTGGACCCCCTGGGCCCCCGTGGTGACCTCCGCGCCGGGCGTCTGGCGCCTTCTCCCGGACAGTGATCTCGTCGTCACCTGCACCATCAAACCCACCGGCAAAAAGACCTCGGTCAGGCCGCAAATCTCCCTCTGGCTCGCCGCCCGTCCCCCCGCCACCCACGTGGTCACCCTGCGGATGGCGAACGAAGCCATCGTCATCCAGCCGGGCATCGAGGACACCAGCGCCCGCGATACCTTCATCCTCCCCGTCGCCTCCAAACTCCTCGCCGTTTACCCGGACGGCAATCATTGGACCAAGACCATCCGCCTCGATCTCACCGGACCACGCACCGAAGCGGGCGAACCCGAGGCGGAACGCTTGTTCGACATCGCCGACTGGGCGAGCGGCTTGCAGGAGTGGTATCGCTTCGAAAAGCCGGTGGACATTCCCCCCGGCGGAAAACTCGACCTCCAGATCCGCTATGCCAACGCCGAAGGCAACCGACCGGTCCGCTGGGGCCCCCGGGCGGACGATGAACGCGGCGAACTCTATCTCATCCTCGCCACCGAAACCGAACCGGAACTTTACGATCTCCTCAAAATGGCCTCCGTCCACCAACTGGCCCTGGCCATCGAGGGAGCCGAGGCCAAGGACGCCGACGACCTACCCGGCCACGTGCAATTGGCCAGGCTCTATTGCGACCTCGGCCAACCGGCCACCGCGGTCGCCCACGGCTTGAAGGCGGTGAGCCTCAACCCGGAAAGCGCCGAGGCCCACGCCGCCCTCGGTTCCGCTTATGTCAGCCAGAACCGGGATTTCGCCGCCCAGGAACACTTGGAAAAAGCCGTCCAACTCAACCCGGACCAAGCGGACGCCCACTACAATCTCGGCAACGTCTTCCTCCGATACGGGGTCATCGAAAAAGCCTTCACCGCCTACGAGAATGCCGCCCGGCTCGATCCCCGGGACATCCGCTACGCCAACAATCTCGGCCATCTCCTGATGCAAAAAGATGAAAATGACAAGGCCGAGGTCATCTTCACCCGCGTCATCGCGCGCAATCCCTTCCACGCCCCCTCCACCGCCAACCTGGCCCGCCTCAAGGAACTCAAAGGCGACAAAGCCGCCGCTCTCCAACTTTACCGCCGCGCCGTGACCCTCGCCCCCGCCATGAGCCCCACCCTCCTCCCCCTTATCGCCCGCGCCGAGAAGGAATTGGAGAAGAAGTAAGCGGTTTGCCCCGTGGTTTGTCCAAAACAAGCCAATCCCAGCGAATCTCCCATGATGGATCTTCCCGACTCATCCGACGCCGCGCACGAAGAATTCATGCGGCTCTTCCTCGAGAACGAACACGAAGTTCTCCGGTATGTCCTCGCCCTCGTCCCCAATCTCACCGATGCCAGGGACATCGTCCAGGAAACCGCCGTCTCCCTCTGGAAACGCTTCGCCGATTATGACCAAAGCCAGCCCTTCGCCCCCTGGGCCTGCCGCTTTGCCCTGAACAAAGTCCGTCACCACTGGCGCCGGGAAAAACGCAAACAACAGTTCTTCGCCGAGGACACCATGCAATACCTCGCCGTGCGCAGGGTCGAGATCGCCGATGCCCTCGACTACCGCCGGGATTTCCTCAAGGAATGTCTCGGCCGCATGCCGGACCACGCCAAGTCCATCGTCGTCGGCTACTACTTCCGCGAAAAAACCGTCGAGGAACTTTCCGAGGAAACCGGCCGCACCGTCGAAGCCATCTACAAAGCCCTGCAACGCATCCGCCGCGGTCTCTGCGACTGCATCACGCACCGCATGATGAACGAGGCGCGAAGCACGCCATGAAAGCCTCCCTCGCCCAGGTCCCGGTTCTCCAACGGATCCAAAAACAATCCGACTGGGATCATCTCCTCTCCGCCGCGTGCGACGGCCGCGCCTCGGATGAGGAAATGGAGCGACTCGCCGAACTCATCCGCACCCACCCCGGTCTCCGGGACGACTACCTTTTTTACGTCGATACCCATGCCTGTCTCGATGTCGATTGCGCCGACCCGGCCTTGACCCTGGCCCCCAAAAGCCCCCGGTTCCATCCGCTGCTCCAACATCTCCCGGCCTGGGCTCCCGGTCTCGCCGCCGGCCTCGTCGCTTCCGCCCTCCTCGCCCTCGCGGGACGCGCTCTCTGGGGCTGGGAAACCTCCCGGGACCGTTTCCTCGCTGTCGTCACCAACGCCGATGGCGCCCTCTGGGAAGGCGGCGATGCCTCCGTCATGATCGGCTCAGCCATCGGCCCGGGCCTCCTCGAACTCTGCGAGGGCCGCGTCGAATTGGAACTCGACAACGGCGTCCGCCTCGCCGTGGAAGGCCCGGCCCGCTTCGAACTCGAATCCCTCGCCCACGGCATCCTCCACCAAGGCAGCCTCGCTGCCATGGTCCCTCCCCAAGGTGTCGGATTCAAGATCGATACCCCGACGCTTTCCGTCGTCGATCTCGGGACGGAATTCGCGCTCCGGGTCGCGGAAAACGGCGTCTCCGATGTCCACGTCTTCGAGGGCGAGGTCGAGGCTTCCATGCGCAACCGGCCCGACGGAGGCGACCGTCGATTGCTCGGTTCCAGCGCCACCCGCCGGGCCAAACCCAGCGGGTCCCGCCTTGAAGCGGTCGATTTCGATCCCGCTCAGTTTGTCACTCCTCCCCAGGTTCTCGCCGGGGTGGAACGCGTCTCCGGCGGGGTCCGCGTCCTCGCCAACCCTCCGGAAACGGTGCGGCCCGGCACCTATCAACACAATTACATGCTCCTCTTCCAGGAACAGTCCGGAGTGGAATTGGAAAGCCTTCTGCCCATCAGTTTCAGCGGCCCCGGCTGCCACCAGATCCGCGGTAGCTTGGCCTCTGCCGGACCCGCGCCTTCGCTCCGCCCCGGCTCACGAGTCGATAGCTATTTTGTCCATTACGATGTCCGGCGCGGCGAGAAGCAATCCAGGGTCCGCAGCACCGTGCGCTTCCAACGCCCCATCCTCGCGGTGATCTCCGGGGAAACCTTGATGACGAGGACAGACGATCTCCTCGGCTCATGGTGCACCCGTTATGCCGGACCGGGCAAGGGCATCAAATCTCCCAACGACGATCTCGTGACCATCAGCGGGGATCACCGCACCCTCACCCTCGACTGGGGATTCGACGGAACCGCTGACCAAATTCGCGTTCTGGTCGAGTCCGGCGATTGATTCGCCTTGCCAAGCCACCCCGTCCCGCCCTATTTCCTCACCATGAACCTTGCCCTGACTTCCCTTGCCATCCTCACCCTGACCGCCGCCTCCCTTTCCGCCGCGGGTGATGCCAACCATGAAATCATCGAGAAAGTGATGAAGGAGGGCATGAAAGGGGACACCAGCCTCCACGCCAAGGTCACCGCCGGCACCGCGTCAGCTGATGAAGTCAAAACCCTCGCCGATCTCATTCACACCATGACCGGCACCAAGGCTCCCGTCGGTGACCAAAGCAATTACGACAAAAAAGTCGCCGCTCTGGTAGGCGCCATCGATGCCATCCACGGAGGCAACAAATCTCCTGAAGCCGTCGCGGCTTACAAGGAAGCGGCAAATTGCAAGGGCTGCCACAGCGCCCACAAGCCGAAATAAGGTATTCCCTCCAGATCCGGTGAGGAATCGGGATCCGATCCTCACTTGATCCGCACCTTCCCCTCCGGTCGAGGCAGGAAAATCTCGTGGAGCCCCGCGAGGAAGCGCCGGACCGCTTTCTCTCCCTGCTCGGCCATCACCTTGAGCATGGAAAGGGGCACCCCGCACCGTTCCATCACCACCCGCGCCCGCCCCCCGCGGCTTCCGTCGAAAGCGAGGCCTCCGGCAGATCCAGCAGGAGGTCGTTGCCGATGAACTGTAGGGAAAACGGTTGGCCCACCACCTCGGACGTCAACGCCGCCGTGCCCGTCGGATCTCCCTGCAACCTGTCCGTCCCGTAAGTTGGGTCAGTGATCCGGCCGCGGAGGAGTGTGGTCGAACCCCAGGTCCGGGGTCCCCGACGACACCCTCCCCGCCCTGAAGGACGCGGGACCAGCGCATAGTCAAGCAGGATGACAGGCGCCTGTTCAGCGCGGATCGAGCCTGACACCAAAAACCTTTCAATCGCGGCGTGCGCCGAATGGTCGATTATTTCCTCTATCATGAATTCAATTCGCAATCGCCGATCAGTCTCACTCCACTGGTTGTCGCCTTGGCCTTGCTCTACGTCAGCATGCAACGGTTTGGCCGTTTCCCCGGGCCACTGCGGCGTATCTGTCTTACTTTGTTTGTCGCTCTGGCTGGTGGGTTTGTTATCGGGATTGAAGCCCCACCATCCCACGCCGACCGGTGAATCGTGGGCGGGCGGGCTCCAAAAGGAAAACCCTTTCAGTTAACAATGACGTGAATGCCCCCCAGTGGCCTCTCTATTCTCCAGTTTCCCCCTAACTTCAACCTCAACCCCGTGTTCAACGCTGGCTCCCGCTAGTGGGGTTGCCATCACTTTGACGTTCTCCCTCTCGAAGTAAAACTGAGGCGATTCTGGGACTGGGACGGAGGAATCAACTTGAGGAAGCCGACCAAACAAGGGATGCTAGAATGATGAGTATTGAGGAACTCAAGCAAGAAGCGACCCGACTCCCAGAAACCGAGCGGGGTCAGTTGATTGTAGATCTACTGGCTACACTTCATCATGCAGATTATGACATTTCAGATGAAGAAGTTGCGACGAGAGTTAAAGAAACCGAATCAGGCGAAGTGGAGGATATCTCCTTCGAAGAGCTGAAAGCTGGCCTACAGCTCCCATCTCCAAAGTGAGACCGCTACGTTTCCATCCGAGCGTTCAGAAGGACATCAACGGTGCGGTGAATCACTACTGGGCAATTTCGGAAGGCTTGGCCGAGGAGTTCTGGGGGGAAGTCCAAGGAGCGTTGGCGGCTATCGAAAGAGCACCAGAGGCGCATCACTTTGATCCGAGTGGTTTGCGCCGATCGAACCTCAAGCGATTTCCTTACAACATTCTGTATGTCATTAAGACTGACCGAATCCGGGTGCAAGTTGTGCGCCACAATTCGCGTCGGCCAGGATTTGGAGTGCGAAGATCTAAGGCATGACAGCCCCGCTTACATTGAGAGAACCAGGCGGTCCACAGCGACACCTGATCGGTGCACGTGACCGCTGACGTTGTGCCAGATAATGAAATACGCATTCACACTCAGCCTAATGAGTCTTATGCTGTTTGCTGTGGATTTTTGGTGTCAGGCTCGATGCGCGAGTCCACCGGCAAAGTGGGGATGTCCCTACCACCGTTAAATCTCAGGAGGGAAGGTTGATCGGGTGGCTGTAGATGTAGGTTAGGTTTTTCAAGGATTCAAGGGGTCTTTGCCTTCATTCCGCCGCCACCCCGGACGGAGCACCGGAAAAGGGAGCCGCGGCGACCTTTTCCGGTGCGGAGGCCGGGGTGGCGGCGTGCGCTTCGCGCAGTGCGATGGCCAGATC